>NZ_JAATON010000009.1:0-51554 GCF_011882165.1 Croceivirga sp. JEA036 | reverse complement strand
TTTTGCGGCTATATTGGATGAGCTTAGTTCATTTTATTATGGTGGATTAGTAGATTATCTAGAAAGTGGTCGTGAAAACCTTTGTGCCCTAGTTGCAGGCATTCAAGGTATGGAACAATTAGAAAAAAAATACCCTAGAGCTGAAGCCAATAGTATTATTGGTATTCAAGGTACTATTATCTGCGGGATGAGTGGGGTTAAAACAGCAACCGAAGTAAGTAAACGAATTGGTCGAACCAATCAGAAAAAGACAGGCTTAAATCAAAACCTTGAAGGAGGACAAACTCTAAGCCATAGTTTTTTCATGAACGAATTAATTCCAATAGACCGCATTAGTAATTTCTCACAAGGAGAGTTCTGTGGAGTGGTAGCAGATACCTTAGAAGACCCTATTGAACAAAAACGCTTCTGGGGTAAATTTAAAAAACACCATTGCCACAATACCAAAAAACAAAAAAACATGCCATTGATTCATGATTTTTGGAACAATGAAGCACAGGAGCTCTTTAAAGAGCACTGGAAAGAAATGATGCGTACTGGATTCTTCGTAGATTTTATCGATGCACTAGATAAGGGCGATATGGTCTTTATCTCTAAGAGTGTTAACTTTTACATTCGCTTTCTAAGACTCTCTAAAGAAGACTTAAATTATTTGATTAAAAAGAATAACGCTATTCAACAACAGAATACTAAGATACAAGATAAGGAACAACATGAAAAAGGTATAAAAGGTAAACAAAGTAAAAAAGGTATAAAAGATAATTCCAAATTTGCGCAACAAAAGTTCTTGGCGGAGTATTTTTCAGACCGCTTAGAAACTGTCATTATTGAAAATGAGAAACATCAGTTTCTTTCTGCTCATTTAGAACGCATGTACAATGAGGTAGAAACTTGGATAAAAAAAGAATACAAAGAAGTAACTGGAGAATCCATCGATGGGGATTTATTCAATCTTAATGACTTCCAAGTTGATGATTTAACAGAAGTGCCTTTTTAATATCTTTGCGAGCATGTACGACCAGACAAATGAAGGTAAAGGGGCAATATTCCTAAAGCAAATGGAAAACGAAGATTTCGGATATATTCCGGAAAGGCTCAAAATGATAAGAAGAGAATTACAAAAGGAAACAAAAGAAGACCTTTACGACCAAAAAATGTTTGCGGAAGCTTTAGGCATGTCCGCCGCTGCTTTTAATTCTTTAGAAAATAATAGAGCTGGAACCTCCTTTAGGGTAGTATTTAAAATCATTCATTTTTTTACCCTAATGGGATATAATCCCTTATGGATAATTAGCAAGGACAATCTACTTATACCAAAAAAGAATCACCAATCTGAGTTTATATTAAATCGTTCCAATGTAGATAACGCATTTAATCAACTCAATCAGGATATTAAAGCCATCCAAGAAGAAACGAATACGGCTATTGAACGCTTCAAAAAACAGATAACCTCGTAAGGTTCTGGTCTAATCAAAAAGACTAAAAAACAAGAAGTATCCTAAGAAGTGAGAAAGAAAACCTTTCTTTTTCTTTTTCTGGGTAGTTGGAACCTTAACGGTTCTTAACTCGTTTCTTTTGTCCTTTGGCACTATTTCTACATTTCTCATAATACTAGAATTTAATTGTTGTTTGTTCTCACAAAAGAAAGGGACAAACAACCATTATCCGATTCTTGGGCCATGTTTTGGGCCTTTTCGCTTTCCTTTGCTTTTCTTACCAGAATAATGTCCATCACCACCAATATCATCCTTTAATAATCTAGCGGTGCTCTGGAACACATCATCCATCTTAAAGCCCTTATCACTTAATTTACTTAATTCTTCCTGTAGTTT
Organism: Croceivirga sp. JEA036; assembly: GCF_011882165.1. Classification (NCBI taxonomy): domain Bacteria; kingdom Pseudomonadati; phylum Bacteroidota; class Flavobacteriia; order Flavobacteriales; family Flavobacteriaceae; genus Croceivirga; species Croceivirga sp. JEA036. The sequence goes on along the minus strand of NZ_JAATON010000009.1, from coordinate 49,722 downwards.
TTTATTCGCCATAGGCTCTAATTCAGAAACAGAGGCTTTCGCTTTATTGGTCAACAATAACCATGCCGCCTCATTATAATTTCCTTTTTCCATAGCAATGACAAAACGGTATTGTTCGCTACGAGCACTACCTTGTTGAGTAAAACCATGCTCCCTCATAGTTAATACCTGACTTCCTAAGCTAGGATTATCAATTCCGTGATTCGAACTAAGCAAATATAATTTATCAGTTCCCCCTAGCTTAAATTGTACTCCCTCCTTGGTGTCAACAGCCCGGATTCCTTTACTGTTAAGATAATCAATTTTCTGTAAGGGATTCCCTGGTAATGTAGCCAGTTTCTCCACGAAATGCTCGATATAAGGTCTTTCGAAACTGACTTGGTATCGTTCCCTGTGCTTTTCGGGAATATGGTCCTTGAATAATTCGAACGCCATAAGCTTGTCGTAACCGATATCCATAAGTTCCCGTTTGTCTCCATATAAAGAATGGGTAACCTGTTGGAAGCTATTGGAATAGTATTCGAAATAGAGTTGTTTCTGCAGGTTCACCAAAAGTACCTGTTGTCTGCCCGTAAGGGTGGTATCCGCCGTATACTTTCCATGAAGGTCCATTGCCCTTCCGCTCAAATCGAAACGTATCCCTAAAAGTGCTGCCATATTCGGATTTGCAAATCCCTCGGCTAGTTTAAGGGTATTGGCAAAACGCTCCCGTTCCGAGCGTATCGACTCATTGAGTGATTCCTGTGAGGTATACCCTTTTAAAAAATCATCCACGAAGGCTTCCGGCAATACCTGTTCCTTTTCCTTAAGGTAGGCTTTGAAATCTTCCTTATCCCCGATAAGATATTCCTTTAGGTCAGAAGTATATCGATAACCGCCCTCCAACTTATATTCGTACAATAGCTTGCCAATGAGCTCCTTATTAGCCTCTTCTTGTTTAAACGGTTCGAATGCTTTATGGCCCTTGAATTCGGATAGTATCCCAGGGCTTACCATATTATCCCTAATCATGCTATAAGCCCATCCATAGGAACCGGTATCCATCGCATGGTTAAAACGAATATCGTCCATACGCTCTGGTAACTGCTGCTGCTTCAAATGCTGCTTGTCTAGAAAACTCCCCAATCCCTTTACAACATGCTCGCTACCCATATCCATCATTCTTGCTTTAATAATGTTCTTATTACCAGAGGTTTCAAGGGATAACATAAAACCTTTTTTATTGTAAGCCGCTACTAATGATTTTGGGTCTATTACCTCTCGCTTTAACTCATTGGATACTCGGGATAGATATTTACCAACAAGCTCCTTCTCCATATACTCCCGTTGTTCGGGAACAAGATTGGACAAGGATATAAACCGTTGCACATCAAATAAGGTGGTAGCCCCTACCCTGTCGTTCTTCTTTGGATTGTCCTCTCCTGAGATATGATTCAGCGTTCTTTCAATTAGGGATAATACGCTCTGTTCTGCCTTGGTGTGAACATATTGCTTATGAAAGGTATTTAGTCGAAATAAGGATAATAAATCTTGAGGGTTTAATCCATTGGATTTAGCAAAATCATGTAATAAGGCTACTTCCTTATTCTGGTAGAAATCTTCCTTGGAAATAATATCTGGCAGTTCTGATTTCAACACCCCTAAATACTCCTCAACAAAACTACGGAGTCCTTTCAGTTGTGATTCACTAAGTAAAGGTTCAAAAATCTTTAGCGTACTAGATTCCTGCAGGTGTTTTAAAAGTCCCTCCTTTGTGGCTATTTCTGATATAAATTTTGAAGTTTTAAGTGCTCTAGAGGTACTGCTTTTATATACCCGAAAAGTTTCATCCGCTATAACTTTAAACAGACCGCTTTCAACAGGATGCTTTAGTTGAGTAGTACGTTGAATTTTTTTAAAATCAACTTGCTTTAAATCACGCTCAGAAAATACGTTTTTCCCCTTGGTGTCCACTACGATAAACTTTTCCTCTCCCTGCAGCTCTTTTCCCAACGGTTCGAATATATGCTTAAAGTCAAGGCTGCTGATGGAATCGAAATAGGCTAGTTTTTCCACCAGTATGTCCTCGGTCGCCTTAAGGTTGCGGTAACGCTTAGGCGCTTCTTTAAAGTTTTTGGAAAGGGTATCCCTTATGGCCTTTCCAGAATAGGCCTTATCCAAATTGGAACCTGCAACCCCCTTGGTTCCGAACCCGTTTATATAACGCTCATGCTCATTACCTAAAGCAGCAAATCCTATTCCATTCTGCTTTGTACGGTAAATCGCTATACCATAGCGTTCACGTAGTAAAAGCTCTAAATCCTCATAACGTTTCGGCCTGAGGGAAAGCGCCTCTTTGACACTGTTCCTTAGCAGGTTTTTATAGTCCTTTTGCTCATAGACCTCTTGACGCTGAGCCGGACTATTTTTTATACTAGAAACCTGTGTAAGATTGTAATCAAGTTCAATCTTTCTTGATATGTTCTGAGAACGGTACCGCTCTCCCCAGGTAGCTATAGTCTTACCGTTATCAGTAACTTTTGTAGTTACGATATGAATGTGCGGGTGGGCTTGGTCCATATGCTTGACCATTACATAGGGTTGCTCACCATAACCTAACTCCTTAAGATAACGCTCCCCTATTTCCACATACATTTCTTGGCTTAACACACCTCTATCCCCTACAGGAAAATTAATACTAATATGAACGGTAGGACGTTCGGTTTTTGAAAAAACATTGTAGCTATTAATAGAGGCGGTAATATTGGATTTGGTACTGGTATTTACATACCGTTCTGAGATTATTTCAGCAACTCCTTCTTCTATTTTTTTAGTATGATAGGTCACAATGCCATTCGTATTTGATGTATGTGAAATTTGAGCTATCATTTGAAATTGGGATTGTTAAGCTGCAACAATTGGTTAATGGTTGAAACAGTATGGTCCAGTTTTTCTTGGGTAATATCCAGGGCTTCTTTTAAGGCTTGGTCACGCCTAAAACCCAGATTGGTTTTATGTGCAATCTGGTTGATATTGGTTCCAATTTTATTTACTTCTTTAATTAACTTATAGAGTTCTATACGGTCAAATTCAACCGGGTTATTCCGTATTCTAGAAGGACTATTTAAAGCTTGAGAGTTGTGGTCTTGACTTAATTTATGGACAATATACTTTGTGGTTTTACCTCCAAAATAAGTTTCAGAACGCTCTTTTATCTGTTCAAAAAGTTCAGGTGAACAGGTAAAGGATATGCGTTTGCATTTCTTGTTGTCGTCCATTTTTGGACGGCCAACGTTTTTTATGGTCTTGTGTTTCAAAATCGATTATCTGTGATAAATTAATAAAAGTATTACTTTTATCCACCTTGCAAACTACGCCAAGGCGTAGTCACCATTTACGAATATAAGAAAATAGTTACACATAAGAACCCTAAGAGATAAAATAGAACTTCACTACTATACCCTTAAAGAATTAATTGATACCTTAGTAACACAATAACACAACGTCACAATAGCACCATAGAACACTGTCACAAAGACACACTATAACAAAAGCACAAAGTCACAACAAAAAAGCAGGGAATGAAAACGGCAATGATATTCAACAACAAAGGGGGGGTGGGAAAAACCACAAATACCATTTTGCTTTCATCATTTTTAAATGCGTATTATGAAAAAAAAATAGCGCTTATTGATTGCGATAACCATCAATGGAGTACCTATTCTATTTATGTAAAAGAGCAAGAAAAAAATGCAATAAATAACCAGCAAGAACTTTCCCAAAAAGAAAAACCTAAATCCGATATTAAGGTCTTCAAAGCATTTTCTAAAGACGTTCCTACACTAATAGAAAAATTCAAAGCCTCGGGAAAATTTGATATTCTTTTCATTGACATTGGCCAACGTGCCTTAGATGAAGTTGGTCCCATTATAAAACACTTGGACCACATGGTGGTGCCCTACTCCAGAGATGAAGAAGAAATAAGAAAAGCGGTGGAACTTATTAAAACCATAAAAAAACGTTATCCCGAAAAAAACATTAAAACCATAACCTTCCGAGTAGAGAAACAGATACTTCATAAAATGGAAGATATACGAGAGCATCTAAAAGAAAAACACGATATCGAACATTACCAAAGTGTAATATTAAAAAGAGTTAGATATCCAGAACAAAGAAGTTTTATAACTCCATTGGACTATAAAACAGAAGAAAAAGAACACGATAGAGGCTATATAAGCTTCGCTAACGAATTTTTAAAACAATTGGCATAAGATATGGCTAAAAAAGAATTTGACTTCGACACATCAGCCGACCTGACTCAAAACGCTTTGGATAGTGTAATGTTTAACGATGAAAAACAAACCAAAAAGGAGAAACCTGAACAAAAAAGCAAAGGGAATAAAAAAATAGCAAATAAACCTAAAACTAATGCAGCTGCTGTAGAGAAAGTAAGGGAACATTTCTATGTCAGTAAAGAATCTATGGATGTGCTCAAAAGATACGTTCTGGAACAAAAATTGAAAGGAGATACCAAAATAAGCAATAGTTCGCTTGTGGATGAGTTTATAGCTAAAGGTCTTAAAAAAATGGGATTGAAATAATCGTGCATCATGAGCCAGGAAAGGATAATCATCATCATGTTAGCCTATGTAATTATGTGCATAGGGGTATACCTAGTGGTCACCAAGTATTGGATAAAAAAAAAGCCAACACAAAAAAGTGAAAGCAATTTCGATGGTAACGAAAGTAAATCCGTTTTAGAAGAATTAGAAATGGAAACTAATATTTTTGAAATGGCCGCTGCCGACAAAATAGATAATGAAATATCATCTTTCGAGATAGCATCGCCTTATGAAGAAAAAACAGAAAATGATTTTCTTGATTTTGGAGAAAATAACAATGATGATATCATCGATGACAAGATTCGAAAGCTGTTGGAGGATTAGCACTTTTTTTTTGTTGTGCTGCTTTTGTTTAAATGGCCAACAAGATAAAAATGATTTTAAGGGTTTTGATCCTGGGCAAAAAGTTTCTCAATCGGAAAAAGAATTATATTTCCAACGTTTGGAAACTATAAATTCCATAAACACCATTAAAATCCGAAAAAACCTTTCTGTAGCTAAGCAAGTCAAAAGATACCTGGGCTTTTCTTCCCTGCCCTATACTATGGGTAAAGCGGATTTTTACTTTTATTTTTTTGAGAAAAAACTACGTAAATACGGACTTCCAGAAGAGCTTAAATATTTGGCTGTAATTGAATCGGCCATGAATCCTAGGGCTAAAAGTAAGGTTGGAGCTATGGGACTTTGGCAATTCATGCCGAATACTGGCGTACAATATGGATTATACCATGCTGATAATGTTTCACTTTTTTATGACCCTATCGCTTCTACCGATGCCGCTTGTAGGTATCTCTTATATTTATATAAAAAATTCAAAGATTGGGAACTGGTACTTACCGCTTATAATTATGGAGAGGGTAGGCTTTTAAAATTAATAAAGAAAACAGGTAAAAAAACATTTTGGCAGCTGCAGGAATTTCTTCCTAAAGAAACCAAAACCTATGTTCCTTCTTTTTTAGCGGTTCAATACATTTTTAATTTTTATGAATACCACGGTATTCAACCAATGAAGCTCAAGTTAAGCCCGCAAAAAATGAGCATTCATAAAACAACACAAACAGTCCGTAAATCCATACTTCAAGAGGGAGTAAAAAAAGAAGTATTTGCATTTCTTAATCCTCACATTATCGGAGAGCAGGTGCCTTCAGGCACAATCTATTATAGTTTATAATAGTATATTTATCCCCAGCAATCAGCATAAATGGCAAAGAAGGATAATGTTTTTTCGGATGCAAGAAAAAAACTTGGATTACAACAATCCGATGTTGCGAAAAAACTAGGCGTTGATCAAGGCACTATAAGTAAGGTCGAATCGGGCAGGGTTCTGGGCACAACCTTTCTTGCCTATTTAAAGTTTTTAAGTAAAGCCGGTATCGATTTAAACGAAATTATCGATGGCTACGATTTTAAATAAAAAAAGCTGATAATAGATGTTTTCTATAGTAAGCCCCATATTTCGAAAACAAATATTTTATTTCCCTTTGTAAGGCGTGATTTTTTTGTGAAAATCATGACTTTTAAAAGACCATATAAGATGCGAGAAATTACGTAGTAATTTTAAGTTATATAAGTATAAGGTCGACACTTCGGCAGGGCGTTGCATCTAAGTATTTGTTTTTCAACATGTTAAAATGTGTTTATTTTATCCTGTGCGACACTTGAGCAGGGCGTTAACGCGAATTGCGACACTTGGGCAGGGCGTTAACACGAATTGCGACACTTGAGCAGGGCGTTAACACGAATTGCGACACTTGGGCAGGGCGTTAACCATCAAAAGCGACACTTGGGCAGGGCGTTGCGACACTTGGGCAGGGCGTTAACTGTATAATTACGACACTTGGGCAGGGCGTTATTTTGATTTGTGCTTTAAGTAATTTTTAAATTTGAAATAGCTGATTAACATATTGATATTCAATCAATATATAAACATATTTAAATAGGATATTTCATTTTATACTTAGGACTGAGACCTTTTGCGACACTTGGGCAGGGCGTTATTTTGATTTGTGCTTTAAGTAATTTTTGAATTTGAAATAGCTGATTAACATATTGATATTCAATCAATATATAAACATATTTAAATAGGATATTTCATTTTATACTTAGGACCGAGACCTTTTGCGACACTTGGGCAGGGCGTTAATCATCAAAAGCGACACTTGGGCAGGGCGTTCCTATTTCCTAATTTCTTCTATATGCTCCAACAATTGGTATAGGTGTTTAAAAGTGACCCTTTTGTCCTTTAAATACAATATAAGTCGGTCGTTCTCGAATGAGATGCAATTATATTTGGTTTGGATTTTTATAGCATATTCTACCACTTTGAAAAATTCTCTTGAATGAGCATGCATCCCCTTTGAATTTTTATAAATATCAAGATATGTATTCTCATATTTTACTTCCTTGATATCGTTATCCACATCGGAAATAAACCATTCATAGAAAAGTTGTTTTTTCCGGTCTTCGGACAACCCTGCCAATTTACCACTGTACTTGTTGAAATAGGCCTGTATAAAAGCTCGGGTCAATTCGGTATTGAATATGTTCTTAAAATTTTTTGAATCTTTTTTCCTTTTTTGTTCTTCGGAAAGCCTATCCCATGTAATCATGGCCACATTATCGACCTTTACCTTTACTCCGTGCTGTACCATTCCAATATAATCTCCGATATTATCGTTTGGATTTACCCATGTCAGTTGTAAACCTTTTACGTCTTCACCTATAACGGTACATAGCTTATCGAACTTTCTGGAAACGGCTCGTTTTTGGTCCGAAAACTTACTATATTTCTTTAATCCCAAAATAGAGGAAATCGTGTCTAACGAAAAAAGGATTGAATTAATGTTTTTAGCGTTGGCATTACCAATCCTATTGAGTAAATCCAAATAAGCATCTTCCAAATTAGGTTTTTTTAGTTGATTGTATTTTTTAATTTCTCCTAAAAGAAAATACTGCTTGAGGTTTTCCTCGTATTTTTTATTTGGCTTATAGTAATAAATTACCCTATAGGTTTTTCCTGTCTTTTCTAATTTAAAGGTAATTTCATCGAAGAAGTTGAATCGTGAGGTGGTAATAATGGTTTTTGTTTCATCCTTAAACCTGTAATCATCGACAATACTTTGGTTTGTCAATATATAAAGGGCGTTTTCCAAATATGTGCTCCAAGTTCTCCACTCCGACATTCTTCCCTTTGGGGCGTTTCTTTCCCTTTCCAACTTCTCCTGGGCTCTAGGGTCATGGGTTAAGAAATATGGGTTTGGATGTAGTCTATATAAATGAGATTCTTGCAGGAACATTGATTTTGCAAATTTCTTTGGGTCCAGTCTATAAAAACCAAAAAGGTCTTCTTCTTGATGGTTCAGGGCGGTATAAATAAGAAGAGCTTTGATAATTTTGGCATCATCCCCTAATGCCCTAAAAGAAAGAATATTGAAGGCAACATTTTTATCAATCCTTAGGGAAAAATCATCGGAATGATATGGAATCGTCGGTAAATTCATTTAAGTAATATTATATTTTAAAATGATGCTTAGGCATTTTAAATCAAATGTCTTTGGTTTTACCGTGTTGACATAAGCTATAATTGTTCTAGGCCCCATATTTAATTTCCCTTCTGGTCCAACCATCTTTCGGTAAGTTACGATATTCATCAACTTTCATAAGTCGTGCAGAATAACCAGAGGGATAAAGTATACATAAAAAGGTGCAGTGCTCGGTTGCTTGTAGAAAAAAATACTTCATGGTCAATGGCCTGTGATGTGAAAGCTTCATGTTCTCAAGTGCCGTTTCATACCTGTAGTTGCCTATCTCCAATAAGAGTTCCTTTATTTTTTTCCAATCTCTGTTCTCGAACACGATTTCTCTATCTTTCATAAAATGGAATAAATCCTAAATATAGGAATATTTCCATTTTATCAATCAACATCTATTTTATACTTTTTTGCCATCAATGTAATGGCCTCGTTCAGGATATCGTCGCTAGTGGTTTTTTTCTTCCCTTGTATCTTCAAGGTGTAGGTCACTTTTTTGATAAGGCCAGAGGTTTCATCAGAAACAAGGTAGCTCTTATAAGACTTTTCAATTTTTTGTTTCTTGGTCTTATTAGGTTTGCTAGATGGTCGTTTGCTATCTGTAAGCATATCGTTCAATCCCATGATATTATAATTTTTGATAGTTATTAATTCTTTTCATTACTTCTTGGCCAAGTTTGGCATAGTCCATCGCCCCGTGAGATTTACGGTCATATTGGAATATATCCTTACGATAATATTGTCCTTGTCTTATGGCCGTGTTGACACGGACCTTGGTCTTGAAGATATCATCGGCCCATCCCCTGTCTTCCAAGTCCTTTAAAATATGTTTAGATATACTAAGACGTTCATCGTATTGGGTGACAACGATACCTAATATGTTCAGGTCTGGATTGACCTGTTCTTTTAATAAACTACAAACGCTTATCATTCCCTCTATACCTTCCACACTAAAGGCATCAGCTATAATAGGACATATAATGTGGTCACTTGCCGTTAATGCGTTTATGGTCACCAAATTGACGTTTGGCGGACAGTCTATGAAGATATTGTCAAATTCTTCTTGATACTTTTTGAGTGCTTTTTTAAGAAAAAATTCCCTTGATATCTTATCGGCAATTTTATTCTCTATTCCTGTGAGTTCCAAACTGGAGGGTAATAAAAAAAGGTTCTTTTTAATTTCTATAGGTTCAAGATATCTACCATGGAACAATTCTTCAACAGTCTTTTCCGGTTCTTCGGACAAAAACTGTTTGGTAAGATTGGCTTGGTTATCGACATCTACCATCAAGGTTCTGTTTTTAATTGCCGATTGGGCTGCCAAGTTAATGGTAGTTGTGGTTTTTCCCACCCCACCTTTTTGGTTCATCAGGGATATAATTGGCATGATATATAATTAAATAATCCTATTAACTAATAAGTTGTCTACCTTATAAATATTTTAAACATTACACACCTTTTTTACAAGGTATAAAATGTGTAACGAATATACATTTTAATTGTTTCAAAACAAAAAAACGGGTACTAATAAAAGTATGATTAATTGGGTTGGACCGGGGGCGTCCCTACCCGTCTAGAAGCCATTAGAAAGGTATTTACTTAAAAGAAGAGCTTCTTTAATACTTTTTAGGCTTTGCCTAACATTAGTATTTCATTGGCTCGCACCTCGGTTACATACCTTTTTTCACCTTTATCATTCTCATAACTTCGGTGTGTAAGTTTACCTTCGATAGCAACTTCCTTTCCTTTGACTAGATAATTCTCTACTATCTCTGCAGTCTTTCCCCAGGCCACAATATTGTGCCACTGTGTTTCCTCTTGCTTTTCACCGTTGGCGTCTTTCCATTTCTCATTGGTAGCAATGGTAAACTTGGCCAGTTTAGAACCGCCCTCCATGTTAACAATTTCAGGGTCACCACCTAGGTTACCTATTAATTGTACCTTGTTTTTGATACTTGACATAATAAATATAATTAATTGATTACTAATACAATATAATAATAAAAAGACAATAAAACAAGGTAAACAATGTAAAAAATACTAAAAATGTAAAAAATATTAAAAAGGTATTTTACTGGCAGATTTCAATATGCTTATAGTCAAATTATCGTATGGGCGGGCAATAGCTAACAGTGGGGCGTATTATTCATAATGGGAAACAAGAAATATATCTACCCTAGGCTCATCGGAATGGTCCCTTGGGTGGAAGGTTCTTGCCGTTACCTTGAATAAATCAGTCTTGAAGTTTGATATATCATCATAAAATTCCTTGTACTCCTTGGTAGAATCCTTATTAGGTTCCCTCATCTCAAAAAGCACATCATCCCCTATACATGGAATTTCATAGAATTCAAATTCATAGCTTATACCGGAATATTCCGTATGTACATTGGATTCTATAATAACGTTAACTTTTTTCATAAGGTGGGAATCAATTTAAGGAGTGTATGTTCATTATTTGGCACATACCGTTGAAATTTCTTCTTTCAAAAGAAGCATCCTCTGGAAACCTCTCTGCCCTTTGATACCATGAATGGAAATCCTTTTCACAATAAGCATAGTTGAGTACGGCTATATAGTATCCTTCATTCATTGGTGTATTACACCCATCGCAGCGTGAAAGTCCCCCTATGGACAAAAACTCTTCCCGGGTCATTTTGATAATTAAAAAACCTTTATCGTTAGTGTGAATATTGGCCATAAGAAAACTCTCCGTTTCGAATAAAAATAATAATTCTTAGACAGAAACACCTTTTTTACTTACTTCATAGTATCTCATTAAAACTATTATTTAGGATGAAATAAATTATTAAATTGTCTACCAACAATCGTAAGAATATCACCAATGTCTTTTTCAGCACGACCAAGCTTTCTTTATGCTTTTGTAAAATGTATACCCATCTATATAGGGTCCTTCTTTTTAATGGGCTTTTTATTTAGGATAGCATCTGTAGCCAAAATACCGATACTATTTCCCTTTGCATTTGTTTGCCTTTTTAATCTATATTTTATTCTTAAAGTTTATATGGTAAGGTTTGATTTTAACGAAGATTATATCACCATTACTAAAGGCGTATTTTCCAGAGAAAGGAAAACAATCGAATTATTCAGAATAAAAGATATTAGAGAATCTAGACCCTTCTTTTTACGTCTTATTGGAGTAATGAATGTCGAATTGATTACTTCTCAAAAGTTCTCCAGATACACCACACTTAAAGGCGTAAGAAAAAATGATTTCATAGGTATCCTAAGACAAAACATCTTGGATCAACGCTATAGAAATCGGGTTCATGAAATTGATAGCTAATGCATTAAAATGGGATTTTCATTAGTGAGGTTGTGTCCGTAATAAGTGAGAATTGGCGGAAAATCCTTTTTTTGAACTTTTGATTACCTCAGTTCTATGTTGTGTACAGTCTTTATTTTCCACTTTTTCTTCTGTTACAATCTTTACAAAGCATTTGGCAATTTTCTTCGATAGTTTTTCCTCCTTCGTGCCAAGGTGTAATATGGTCGCCTTCCATAAATACAATATCAAATTCTTCTTTACATTCAACGCAAATACCGTCCTGTTTTTCGTAAACTTTTTGTTTCATAGAGTCAGAAAATGCTCTAATACCTAAATGTCTTTCGTCACGAGTCAATACGTAAGGATAAATTCCTTTCTTTTTTTGAACATCATCATCTGCAATTAATTTTGCTATTTCAGATTCTAATTTTTTTGTGTCAAATACTTCATCTTTATATTGATTGTAAAGAGTTCCCCAATCTACACCTTTCATAAACTTTGTGCGCTTTTTTGTGAAAGTCGTACTAACCCAAGATATAACATCTTGAAAGTATCTCCATAAAGCACTCGCGTTTGGGTCGTGTTGATGATTTAACATATAAACCTCTATGTTGCCCTTTGAAATCCATTTAATTGCAGTTTCTAAATAATCTTGCCTTATAGGTGAGCCATTCAAGTAATCACTACCAATTCCATAAGCTGGACAACCGCTTTTACTGAAATATCTTTTAGCATCTGTAACCCAACTGCCTGAATAAACTGCATTTCTCAATTCCTGTTCAGTTAGTTTTTCTCCTGCAATGTTTATGGTTTTAAACCATTCTAATTTTTCACTATCTGTACCACTACATACGTAAATCATTAGTTTATAATTGAGAATATTTTCCTGTTCGTCCGCTTGAAGATTGTGGAAAGCTCTATGGTTTGGTATGTCTCCAACTACCACAGAAAAATCTCCATCAACGTATTGGCAAAGTGAAATAGTTCTTTGCTGGCCATCAATTACTTCAAAATTTCCATCGTCTCTAACAGCCCAATACATAACATTCAAAGGAAAACCTTTTGTAACTGTATTTATAACTGCGTCTCTTTGTTTGTCTTTATAAATAAATTCACGTTGGTATGGTGGTCGAATGTCTAATTTTGCATCATAACCGATTACTCCATCTTCTTCATTGTCTTCATAGCCATTGGTTAATTCACGTACTGTTATTTCTTTTAGTTTTATGTCCATTGCTTATGATTGTACTTTTTTATTGCGAATTAAAATACGTGCATATATTTTTTTTCCGTTAATGTAAGGATAACCGTGATTTAATTCATCAATTTTTGTTGTTACCATCTGACCTATAAGTTCGAATTGGTCTGGGTTATATTTACTCAAAAATGTAATTGGCACACCCATTGTCTCTTCATAGTCCATTGGAATCTCTTTTGCCTTATCTACATTAATTGCATCGTAATTATCATACTTCGGATAGTAATCTTCGTTACCATAATATTTTTTATACAATATAACATCTTCGTGTCTTTTGCGTATTTCCAAATTAGTGTACCAAACGACACCTGAAACTCTAATCATTCCTTCTTTGTGGTCGGTATCTGTTGCGTAATCCTCGTAATGTGGATTTATAAAATGAGCCATATTTCGTTTGAACCCGTAACCTAACCACATTTTATTTTCTTTGATGTATTTAAATATTTCTTTATAGGTTATGGCATTTTGATGTCCTATAATTATAAATTTTTTATCATTATCGATTAACTGTCCAACATATTCTCGAAACAAAGAAAATGGTGGATTGGTGACTACAATGTCAGCCTGATTTAATAATTCAATACTTTCAAGACTTCTAAAGTCTCCATCTCCATTTAATTCTATAATTCCAATTTCTTCAGGGTCTGGAACAAAATTCCCATTTTTATCACCATTATATTCCAAGTAGATAGCTTGTTCTGATTCGTTTTGACTAAACAAGTCCATATCTTGATTCTTGTAGCAAGTAGTTATTAATTTTTTCAGCCCAAGTTTTTCGAAATTGTATGAGAAATAGTGGAAGAAATTACTAATTCTTGGGTCATCACAATTACAGTATACTATTTTACCTTTAAAATGATTTTTGTAATGCTTTAATTCACGCTCAATGTCGGATAATTGAGTATAAAACTCATCCTTTTTTCTTTTTTTGGCTTTATGTAAATCGGTGTTTTTATTTGCCATTTATTTTCTTGGTTATTCTTCTTTTTGTTTGGTTTCTCGGTTTTTTTCAAATGGTACACAACAATTGAATATCCGTCATGTGATGGATATATACTATTATTTGTGGATATCCGTAACAATGAATATCTCTTGTGTATAAAACTAATAATTTCTATATAAGTGTAATATTGTGTCGTTAGAAGTCTTTAAGATTATCTTAATATTTATAATAGATTTTATTAATCAGTAAGAATTCATGTAAATATCCCCACTTAAATCTGTCATTGCTTTTCCAAGCATTTTTGAGGCTACAGGTTTGAAGAAAGTTTGGTAATCTGAATCTGATAGAGTAATATTTTTTTTAGTTAGGTTAACGACATAAAACATTCGTTTTCTTTTGAAGTTTTCCTCGTAAATGTGCCTTACTAAATGATAGTTGTCTTCATTATTGTAAGTTGAATACTCTGCAATAAGGAATCCAGGTATTTTCATATGGAAAATATCATGGGTCTGGTATATGTTTGATTTATTGATAATTGATGAAATCTTATCTTCTTCTGAAGTACAAGAATAAAGTGAAAAAATAAATATGATTAAGAGTTTTTTTGCCATGGCGGAGTAAGATTGTTTGTTATTTAGTATGTTTTAGTTAAATTATTGAATAGAATTTCATCTAGAATATGATGAGCTTTTTTCAATATTGATAGTTTTATTAAGTTAAATCTTTGTCAGTAAAGGTGTCGTTATTTTGTATGTCTACAAGCATTCTTTTAAGTATTTCATTTTCTTTCATTTGGTCCACATTTTTTGCGCCATCAATGCTTCTTCTTTTCCGATGGCATTGGCATATATTTCTGTTGTTGAAATATGGGCATGGCCCATCCATTTTTTGAGCATCGACAGGGATATATCTTTGGTAACTGCGTTTACACCAAAAGCATGCCTCAATCCTTTGGGGCTTCTGTTTTTACCTGGGGGAATTCCTGATTCTACCATTAATCCCTTGATAAGCTCATAGGCATGTTGGCGTGACCAGTCCCATAAAGGTAGGTTTTTTTTGTTCTTTTGTTTTTGTCTTTGTTGTATATCATGTGCTACGACCATAATCTCCATGTATTCCCTTGGAACGGGAAGGATACGATAATGGTCGGTTTTTCGTTTTTTTAAACTGTTGATTACAACTTGGTTGTCATTAAAAAGTATGTTCTCAGGGGTTATGGCAAGGGCCTCTGATAGTCTACAACCGGTATAGGTCAGGGTTTCTGCCAAAGTTCGGATTTTGGCGTTTTTTTGTTTTGCCGTTTTAAGGAACTGTTGGATTTCTTTTTGATTAAGGTATAACCTATTTCCCTCTTGGTCGAATATGCGCATTTTATCCATAATCTTACATTATGTTGGAATATTGTCAGATTTTAGGTCAATTTAACGCTTTATAGCTTATTTTTTGGAAGATTGGGAGCAAAATCTGCTGACACTATTACTAATAGTGTAAACCAAGGCTATTAAAAAACATCTACTTGCCAATAATTTTAAAATGTTGTGCCAAAAAAAAGGTTATAAAAACATCTATAAGGTAAACTACCAAAATGTATGGAAATAGTATACTAAATGTGATTAAGAATCTGGTTCTGCTATCAAAGTTCCAAAAAAGGGTGGTTTATGTGTACTCTAGTTTTTATCTTATTAATAAAATGGGAAACTGTTTATCCTATATAGTTATAAAAATAGCATTTGTTATGATGGATTAACGTTTTTGTATATATTGTAGAGCATATTCGTAGTGTCCCCCGATTTAATCCCGTTACCTAACTGCTTTAGTATTGTAACGGGATTGTCATTTCTGCTTCATTTTAAGGTTTCTTTGTTAATTAAAACTTTACAACTATATAGGATAAGGCCTACAACAGGCTGGTACGATGTATAATTTTAAGGGAAACATTAAAATCCAAGTAAAATGAAAATTCGTATTTTAACAGTTCTCATGTTCCTTGCAGTTGTAAGTGTGGCATGCGAAAAAGAAGACCTAACTGAGTATGACAACCAAACAGAACAGCAATCCATCCGAAAGGATGAATGGAAAGAGAGAGATACCTAAAAAGAAGGATTTCCTAAAATGGGTGGGCATTATTATGATGGCTACCCTTCCTTTTTTACATGATTTGATAACCAGTTCTGGAGAAGGCACGAACAGCTGGGTACCAGATTTAGGTATTGAAAAATTTTTAACCGATGAGGAAGGATATATTGTCGGGTATTCTTCTTATCGGATATTCTTGTACAACCTATTATTACATCTATCGATACATTTAAGTTTTCTAGGGTGGTTTTTGGATGCACATGGTAAATCTTATAGAGCAGCGTTACTTGTTCCAGTAGGGGTGTCGTTTTATCAGCTCATTATGATTTTGACCAATGCTCGTTTCACCGAATATAATTCTCTGACAAGCAAATTTTTAGTAGTTTTGGTCTTGTCTCTATTATTAGGCGTGAATTACTTTTTTTACGGTAGAGACAAAAGACAGAAAGGAATAACTTAAGACCACTACCAAGCATATGAAAAAGCAATTTTTCAATGTGATTACTAAAGTAAGGATAGCTATAGATATAGCTTTACTCTGGATAATTCGATTAACGGACCGAATTAACTATACTAGAGAATACACCTTAAATTGGAAGGAAATTATCAGTGAGCACGAAAAGAGTGACATGAGTGCTTATGACTTTGCTGTTTATTTTACGTTCAATTATCATGACCAAAGAAAGCTGCATCATGATTTCAATAGTAAACTCTTTATGCAAAGAGATATTTATGAAGGGTTAGTGGCTAGAAAGAAGTTCTAGAAACTCCTGGTTATTGTTTTGGTATTTATCGAGTTCAAAACCATTGCTAAATACTTTACGGCCTATGTACAAATGATTATCACTTCGGGTTGCTTCTTCGATAAAGAAGTTATGAAGTGCTCTTAACTCGAAAACAACTCCATTCTTTTCTATTTTAACCAGGCTCTTAGAAAACTTGTACATAATAACATCCTGTCGGAAATTATCCATCAACATGAAATCGAACATATTCATGTTCTTTTTCATTTGTTTCTTTTTCGATTCAGATGTGAGTTTATAAATAATTCTTAGACCCATAATAGAAATAGAGGTGGAATATACCAATAAAATGGATACTCACCATTAATATACTTTACAATAAATTCTTCAAAGCTTATCATCGTCGGATTTTAAATACTCACTAAAGAGGTATGTCAAGCAAAATTACGCTATAAATAATAGCTCAACTTCATCGAAACCCCTGTAAACACTAGGCTTATGGAATTGTCCTTTTAAATGATTATTACGTTTTATTACTTAGAGGTAATAAATTTAGTGAAATGGTATTGTTGATTAAAATAACGGAAAAAGTGATAGTTACGGTAGTACTTTTTTTAGTACTTATACTCTATATTTTTTTCCCTTGGAAAGATGGTTTAAAAAGGTCTAATGGGGAGATGATAAAACTAATAGAATCTCTTAAAGTTTTGATTGGTAGGAATGATTAAGGTAAGGATGATTTTTCTTTGGCGTGTGTTTTTGGTTATTCAAAAACCATGACAAAAAGGATTGGCATATATTTTCTGTTATTTAGAATTACAGTTCTTGACTTCCCAACTGAAAAGCGTTAGTAGTATTATAGAAGTTTTTCTTTTGCATAATCCATATCTACATAGTTTGTGAAACCTTGAATATGGATTTGTAGGGCTGCTTCCTCTAGGGATATTTTCTTATTATCAAAATCGGACTTAATACTTTCCATTGCGTTGGGTATATCGAATACCCTTTGATTAGTATCGACTACGTTAAGAATGACCATTTCTTCGCCCCAGTTGACCTTGAATCTCAAAATTGCCCTTTCCTTATTGAAGGCTTCTACTTGAACCTGTCGAACGCTTTTATCCGTGTGTCTGAATGTTACTTTAAATGCTTTCATAGTATTTAATTAAAGATTAATGAAGTTTGTGGTGTGTGTTTAAAATCGGGATAGGCCTCAGGGAAAGTTTTTCGGAGCTTGTTGCGAATGATTTCCCTAAGCATAAGGGGAACATGGTTCTCGTCGGAAATATAGTTGTATTCAAGGGCAAGTTCCACGTCACCATGATAAGGTTTCTCTTCAATCAGATAGGAATATTTAGTGAACATACGGTTGGTATATAAGGAATCGGTGGATTCGGCATAGGTTTGTTTACGCGTGTGTACCAGGTGCATGCGGCGTTCGATAAAGCGTTGGTTCTGCATGGGGTTATGGTTGGCGTTCTCAAAAAATACGGCTAGCTCAGGTTTGCGCATCACTTTGGGTGTAAGCTTGGACCATCCATAGTAGACTTTAAGCCCCCTTTTAGGCAGGGAAGGTCTACTGTTAAAATCAAAATTTAATTCCATTTTTAAGGTTTAGACATTTTCATAATGCCGGGGCACGGTGCTATATCAGGAACAAAACCATAAGTGAGCGCCATGCTGTGTTCCTGCAGCACCGTTTTTTTGCTATATGAAAATAGCTGTAAAACCGAAAAATGGTTTATCGCATTTTATCTTAGACAAAGGTGTTTAGTTAAAAACCAGGGGGAACATGGTATTATCTAGAATGTATCCTTTTTGTAGTTGAAAACTATTGGAAACGTAACGGTAAAAAACAAATTAATTACTGTAGTATCGAACTAAATTTGTAGGTATAGATTGAGCTGCAGGCTCAGGAGTTATATTGGATATGGTATAATCTAGTTAACATGCAAAATAAAAGTATGACCACAAATATTAAGCCTATAAAAAAACGAAAATCTTTTGTTTAACTTAGGCTTTAAGCAATTGGAAATAAGGTTGTTTGTATTAACTATGTTGTTAATAAGTAATAAGTAGTACAAATGATTAATCTATAAACAATAAATAGTTTTTATAATAACTTTGTATACGAGAAAACTAGTACACTATTGTATGTTCTGTGTTATAGTATAAAAGAAAGATGGATTGTAGATAAATTGGGATGGGGTTAATAATGAAACTTGTCCTAATGAATATAAATTATTGATTTATAAAGCTATCGTAATTGACCTGGTATGCTGGAAGTTTTAAAACTTGGATTGGTCCCCAAAAAAAAAAAACCAGAGGGTTCAGCTCTGGTGTTTTAGTTAAATTAAATATCCTATAAGATGGAAACATTTAATATAACATTAATTCTTTTGATACTACTCCTTAAGGAGTAGTAAGGAGGTAGGTAAGTGGCTACAAGGTAGTGGCTTACCACATTTTAAACTTAGACTTAAGTTTAAAATTTTAAACAAATGTACCTTAATTATATATAATTAGGGTAGCATTTCATCGAATTTTAACCTATTTTTTATAGGTTTTGTGTAAAAAAGGGCGTATCCGAATTGGAACGCCCTTTCTTATTTCTAAAGGTTAGTTTCAACTTACCTTGTCAAGGGTTACGTTGTTCTTGATTACCCTTTTTCGCCATTCCCTGCAGAAATTGCTCTTAGGTTCTGGAAGTAGCTTTAAAAAGGAAACAGGGCATTTGTCCTCTATAGGGCCAAAATCACTTGGAACCTCCTTGAAAAAGATTTCTTGGTCTTTGATATCGACCAGTATCACCATTAGGAAATTATAGCCGTCTGGATGTTGGAATACTACGTAAAGTACGTTATGGTCGTGTTGGGTGTTTGCTTTCTGCAGATGGAACACGGGGATTTTATATCCGTTATTCTCGAATTCATTTTGTAGAAAGGATTTAGCTTGGCTTTCAGACCAATTGGTGTGTGTGGTTTCGTTGTAGTGAAATGATGTCCATCCCATAATAGTAATTGTTTTTAAGATTAAAAATTGCACTCACCGCTGGATGGTGTGATTTTTAATCTTATGCACTATGTAGGGAATTCACCAACAGGGAATCGCGCCTAGAAGAGGGCAAGGGCAAGGGTAACGGCTTGGTTCTTTCAAGGCAGCTTTCGGGCATGATTCAAAATCAAAGGGGGATGAGGAAAGGAAAATTTTGGGCTATACATCGGAATGGGCCTTGGAAGCGTTCAAGCGGTTACGGAGCGAGCGAGGTGTTTGGCAAGTGGTGAGCGGACCGGCTACGCATGTCCGTGAGACAGTTTCCAATTACCGCAGCGGGATAGATAGGATAAGGGGCTATGAAACAAAAAAGTGTACACATGGTAAACATGGTACACCTTTTATATAGGGTATATGTTGTATAGAGCGTTGTTAGCGGCCCCAGGATTTATAATGTTCACTATCGGGTTCTATGATACGTAGGGTCGATAGGGAAGTTTTTATTCCAAAACCGGTAATAATGTGTATTTCCTCTTGGGATATGAATTTATCCTTTACGGGTCTTACCCTGCAGGAATCGAATTGTCTGCTATCGGGGACTTCTTCCTCGGCGATACGGGCGATACCGACCTTGAACTGTGAGAACTTCTTCGTTATTTGGTAGAAGTCCACATTGGTTTGGTCATAGCCCCAAGAGCCTTTTAGAAGGGTTCCGGGAGCCATCCTTTTGGCAAGTTCGGAGCGTTTCTTTTGTTTGCCCTCGCGTTGTTCCTCCTTTAGTTGTTGTTCGTTGGCCAAGTTGTCGAAAAAGCGTTCAATGGCTATTTTTCGGTCCTCTGGGGACTTGTAGAAACAATGCCATTTCGGTTTGATTGCCTTGCCTTTGTATGCGATTGCCAGGAACCGGTTATCCATTTCGTAGGTATAGGCGATTGCCGCTATACCGTCACGGACGTGTTCCCTAACGGTGCATTTAGATTCGATAAGTTGTAGTTTACGGTTCTGTTTTTGTGCCCGTTGTTTTTCGATTGGGTTCTTGATAGCCATGTTTTATCGTTTTGAAATTACGGGCTTAGGATAAAATCCAAGGCACTTTAAGGCGACACCTCATGAGCTTTGCGAGCGTGCCAAAGGTGTGGTGTCGTGCCGCTAAGTGCGGATTTTAGATTTGCCCGCTTATTTCGCTTCAAAACGATATGGCTGCCCTATTGTAAGGTAGGGGTATCAATGGCGGCGGTGTTTATAAGTGGTACTGGTTTCTTTTAATTGATTTATGCCATTTGCCCGTTTATTGGCGACAGGTTCCGATATGGATGTGCCAAGCCCGTTCTGTATCTTGGATATATCTTTTTTGATATCGTAGTACTTCATTATGGCAGTCGCCAGGTCCTTGATGCCTATTTCGAAACGCATGGCTTTCTTCCGGGTAAAGCTACCTAGTGCCAAATGCACGTCCTCCCGTATCCTATTGGGGTCAATTTTTGGCAAATGGGCATTAAGTTTCTCGGTGATGCGCATGATGTCCCTAGGGGTGGGTCCCGAGTTGTTGACAACGGCAAGGGCATGAGCCCCTTGTATTTCTATATTGGGTACGGTCTCTTTTAGGAACGTTGCCATCACAACAGAGGTTTCCCCCGTTGTGATTACATCGTCTACCAATAAGATTTTCTTATTGGAAAGCTTGTCCAAGAGTTCCTGCTTCGTATCGGTATCGTTGAAGGATATCCTGAACGGGTTATCGGCTCGTTCGCCGGCAGAGTAAGAACCTCTGGCGGACCTTTCCTGTATTACCCGAAGGTAATCGCTAAGGTCGATATGCGGTATGTTGTGGATATCGGAAAGCAGTTTGGTATATTTTATTGGAAGTACATTGGGGGCTAGCTTGCCCTCCTTTCTGGGCATGCAGACCAATATCGTATCCTTTGTGAGCGTCCTTTGCACGCGTTCCAATAGTTTGGGTACCATCCTTTCCTTGATGAAATCGGTGGTGTCGGGTTCAGGAAACCTTTTTAGGCGTAGACGGTCCTTTGTTTTGCCGAAGGTTTTGTCATAACTTCCCTGCAGGGAACTTTTATAATCAATATGGGCCAGTTTTATGCGTTGGATAGCCATTATGAAAGCTATGCTTTAAATGGTAATGGTAAGCTCTGTTTTTCGGCAACCTTCTTGTTCAATGACCCTTTGGATATAGGAATACTTTTCCTGAAAACTTTCAAAGGGATTGGGGAGGTAACCCGCATCCTTGGTTAGACTGCCGTTTCCGAATTTGACTTGGGAGCGTAAATAATTTTTCGAACCCCCTGATTTTTTGATGTCTTCCCGTAGTTTTTTATGGAATTGATTTTCAGCCAAAACAGCAAGTTCTTGCTCTTGACCCTCTTCTAGTCGATTGACGGATAAAACCCCTAGTTGTGGGCAGTCAATACAGAGCTCGCCTTCTTCAGCCCAATAAAATAGTATGACCTTAAAACTGTTTTTTGGAGGTTTTTGGGTTATAGTCATGGTTTCAATTTAGATATCATATCAAAGGTTAGTTTTTTTGCACCCTTCTCTAATAGTTTCAAAGCCCAAGGTACTTCCGCATCGATAATATGTTCCATGATGTAAACGGATTTATGATGTTTTAGAGCTTCTAAGGCTTGGTGCCTTGTGCCGCTTTTCGCAGTAGCATCGCAAATAAAGGTAGCAAGGCAAAGATAAGCCAAAGTTTTATTGCGTTGGGGGAAGTTGGATGGTCTAACGGGTGTCCCTAAAGGAAACTGTGAAAGGATAAGTCCTTTATCGGCTATAGTTTGAGATAGTGCTGCATTTTGTTTTGGGTAAACCTTATCTATTGGTGTACCTATAACCGCTATGGTATTGCCTTGATTATCAAGAGTAATCGTATGGGCTATGGTATCAATTCCTTCAGCGAGACCACTAACGATAACACAGTTATTTTGAATCATGGTAAGGGCAATTTCTTTGGCTGCCTTTTCACCCTTAGCAGTAGGTTTTCTTGACCCAATAATGGCAATTTTTTTAGGGTGCTGCAGGAGTTCTTTATTCCCCTTAAAGTCGAGACCTTTTGAGAGGTAGCTTGGAACTTCTCTTTTGGGCTGAATATGTCCTTGTGGTATGTTCATTTGCGGTATCATGAGTAGTTTTTTTCGGGCGAATACAAGCTACGAAAAACTGCAATACGCTTTGCAGTGTCGTAGTACATTTGCCAAGAAAAAAAGTTGATAGGGTCTTATGAATCAGCTGGCAAGATATAAAAAAAGACGGATAAACGTACATCTTATAAATTGGTAAGGTCTGTTGCAAAAGCATCCAATAGCGGTCCTGCTATAAAAGCTGTGATATGCTCAATGGTATTGGTGTTTTGGTTGTAGGAGACTTGTACCCAAAATTGATGTAAAGAATAGATAGCATATCGGTAATGGTTTTCTATGCGCACATCAACGAAAGTACCTTGACTAAAGAGTGTTTGGTACTGGTCATGTTTATTTAGGAGTTGAAATTCGTAAATACCCATATTGATATAGTTAACCTTTGGCGTGTGTTTTTGGTTATTCAAAAACCATGACAAAAATATTGACTGATTAAAGATTAAAAGGGTAATCAAAAAAAATAGCCCAACGGCTATTTTAATTGAGTATAGATATTTACTATTGTAATAGCGGCTAGTAGGAAAGATATCATATACAACAGTACGTTATATTTTTGGTCTGTTGTTTTTTTATTTTCATCAATCTTCACCGCTAACTCGGCAAATTTTGAATCCATTTTAGTCTGCATAATTTCAATTGCATTAAGTACCTTTTCCATATCAGAATCCACCTTTAAGTCTATTAATTCGGCTACTTCTAAGGTAGGAAAATTTTCTTTTTCTTGCAATTTGCTAATAACATTAGCCATTCTTTTTGATTCCATAAAATTGTTATTTGGATTAAAAATTATTTGGCATAATATCAAGTGAAGTAAAATTTTCAGCTCAAAAGGAAACGGAATTAATAAGAGCGTGAGCCTGGTTCATCCGTAGTCTTTTGATGGGAATATTTTGCGAACTTAACTTGCACAAATAATGGATTAATCCCTTGAAGATTCGCCGGTGGCGAATCTAGTACCGTCAACTTAAGCATATAAAAAAAGTCCGTAAGCCTTTTGAGCCTACGGACCATCTTAAAACCAAAAGTGAATCAATCTTTCAGCTGGTCGATTCGTTCCTTAGTACGTTCCAGGCGAAGTTTTTTCCTATCGGCGTATTCGCTTTCTATGGTTTGGAACGTTTCTTTATGGAAGGGCATAACGGCCTTGTAGAAACTATGGTTGGTCATGTTATTGTCGTGGTTGTTCTCACCAAAATGCAGATTGGATTGGATAAGTATTCTTGCCATCTGGTGGAATTTCTTCTTATCGAAGCCTTCTTGAAATTTGGCGGTGAGTTGCTCTGGGCTTGTATTTTTCATCTTCGGATAAAAGTTTTTTAGAAGTTTTTTCTTGTGCCATGATATAAAGTTCTCGTATAGGGTGATGCAAAAGGCGGTCATTTCTTCTTTGGAAAGGGCTTTGGTCTGAGTGGCGTAATCCCCGTCCTTGACAGCATCGTAAAGTTCAACGAACTCTTTGTTGCGCTCAATTTGTTCTTTACGCTCGGCACGCTGCTCTATTTTTAGGATTTTCTCAGCGTCTGTGCACTCGTCCATTTTCTTCTTGGAAACATCCTCTGTATTATCGGTCGTACCGGTTTTCTTTTCACGCAGGGCGACCAGCACGGATTTGTATTTAAAGGTATTGGTATCCATTAAAATTGCGGTCCTGCAGCCTTCCTCGATGGCGGCCTCGTATCTTGCAAGGTCTTCACTATATTGTTCCAGAAGCTTGTTTAGGTCGCTTTCCGCCTCGCCCTCTTCCCATTCGTAGTTAGGATATTCCGCTAAAAGTTTTTCCATGGTGGGTTGCTCTGGTTTACGGATTATCCGTACCGAGTCCATGTGGTAGTATTCGTTTAGGCCTTGGGACTGCAGTAAGGAGCGAAAATGTACGTTATCCTCCCAATCCTTTGCGTAATCGGAGTGTTCAGCCACTACTAAGATGTTTTCCTTCTTGCAATCCTCAAGGATGCGTTTTAAGAACAGTTCCGATTTCGCTCTAAAACAGGGATTCTTGGTACAGATATGTTTGTCATCCCCGAATAGGTTCCCGGTATTGGCACTGTTGAAGGGACAAGTAGTACAAGCTCCAGCGCTGGGATAGAGTTCTTTATCGGACGGGTCGAATGGGGCGTTTGCCAAGTCTTGTGACTGGTTCTTCAAAAAGGATTCCACATGCCACTTGTCGAAGCGTCCCCCCAAGAGTTCGTGGAGTTGTTCCTGTTCGTCCAAAGGCATCGTTGCCAGTTGTACGGCCGTGATAAGTGGCATATCGCCGTTCTTCACGAAGGGTTTGAAGTGTTCTGACAATTGGGCTAGTTTCAATCGGCTGTGTACAAACTTTGGGGTTCTACCAATACGTTTGCCGATTTCTACGGGAGAATATTTGCCAGCTAAAAACAATATCGCCTCAGCCTCTTCCAAGGGTTCAACATCTTCACGTTGTAAATTCTCTACGATTTGCACCTCGCTTTTGGTATCCTTGTCGAACTCGCGAACGATACAAGGAATCGTCTGCAGCTTGGCCATTTTGGATGCTCTGAAACGTCTTTCGCCCATCACGATAACGTGCCCCTTCTCGCTGGGCATGACGGTTATGGGCTGCAGCACACCCATTTCGGCAATGTTCTCACTGAGCAGCTGCAGGCGTTTTTCGCAAAAGCTCTTTCTTGGTTGGGTTGGGTCTAACTGAATTTCGGATAATGGGATTTGTTGTACTTCCATGATTCTTTGGATTTTAAGATTAATACTGGCGGACTTACCAACGGAAGTGAAAATTTTGGAGTGTAAAGGAAACGGAATAAATAGCTTGCGGTTTTATGCCGTCCCTTTTCCGACAAACATTTACCGAGTTGACCTTTGCCAAGTATTGATGCTAAAAAAAAGTAAAAAAAATCCCGAACGGCTTATCGTTCGGGATTGGGTGGGTTTTTAATCAGATAATCAAGAACGTGTGCGCAATTCGCAGCAATCTTTTAATTTATTCAATAGAATTTTGATGCGCTCACCCCTGGAAACGGTGGAATAATATCCTTGACGCTCGAATTTTTTTTTCCACTCTTCGAACTCGTTCCATGCTTGGTTAGGGGTCTCGTGGTCGATTTCTTCATCTATCGGAAATCCTTCAGGGGTCAATATGTAGTATCTTGTTTCCATGTTTTGAGATTTAAAAAGGTAAAGCCCCTTAAAGGGGCCTTACCGGGATTATTATTTTTTGTCGATTGGGTAAAGGTTTATCCAGACTTCACCTTTTTCGTTGGGTAAGGGTAGAGCGGTAAGTTTAATGCTCTCGTAACCTTTCTCGTTTTCGAATACCGTTCCAAGGTCTTGGTATTGTGTTTTTTCCTCGCCTTTTGAGTTTGTGTACTTTCCTACGGTTTGAACTACTCTTTTTGTTGCTGTAAAAGCCATGATGTTTGTATTTAAATTAAACTTATTTACACGCTGTAATTGGAATGCAGAAAGGCAAAAGGATCCAGGAAGAGAAGTTTACGACCACGCAAAAAAAATTATGGGCCAAGGGCATCTAAATTTTTTTTGTCTTCCTGATAAAGATGCTTTTGACAGCATTTAAAATTTGTGTTTAAATAAGTATGGAATGATTTGAATACACCACAGGGCACAGCAACCGAGTAGTTCACATGGAAAGTAGACCAAAAAGGCGATGGCCTATCACCAAGTTTGAACACCTATTCGAATTAAAGGTTGATGTTAAATATTCCCGTTTTTACGCTATCAAAAAAGTGGGGTCGGTATACCCCACCAACACGATTTGGTAATTCCAAGGTGCCTTTAAGGGGCTTTACCTATTGAAATAAGTACTCCCGTGACCCTAAGTATTGTATAAAAAAAGGGATTCCCGAGAGGGAACCCCTGTGATAATTCGTGTCGTATGCTTTATTCGGTGCTTTCATCGATGGGTTCCACCTGGGCATTGGAGAACAGATGTGCGATACCGTACATTTTGTATTGCTTTTCTTGCGACTCGTCTTCTTTGGCATCTTCTTGTTTTTTAGTCACTTTCCTTGGCTGTGACCAGATAAAGAAGGCTTTGGAACCTTTCTTTACCTTAAAGCCTAGTTCCTTCCATCCTTTGAAGGTATGGAACTCGGTATGCTCATCACCTTTGTACATGTGTTCAAGAATCACGTCGTTTACCCGTACTTCGTCCACATGTGGGCTAAACTCCATCAATGCTTTGGCTGTGGCGCTAAGTTCCTTTAGAATGTCACGTTTTTCTTCCATGCCGGAAGCAGAAAAGATTTTTTGATAAAAATCGGATTTGGTAATCTTGTTCGCTGAGATTGTTTCCATGATGTTATTGTTTTAAGGGTGGGATTGGCCCCACAGGCGGTATCTAAGGGGCGGGATTATTGGGGTGAATACGCCAAATCTTGCATTTGGCATTTCACGGTACCGCCCCAATTTTCGCCGTGGGGGTATTCCCTTGAAAGGGCATCAGCAATCCGGAAGGAAGAGTTCCAATAGTTGGTTTTGAAATTCAGAGGGTTGCTTCTTGGTTTGCTTGGCCTTTACGGCTTTCTTTTTGGGTTTTGCAACGCTAGTGTTTTCAACAAGTTGTGCTGTGGTAGTATGGGATTTGGTATTGGTATCGTTTTCTCGAGCTGCCTTTTGTTTGGCTTCCCATTGGGTGCGTTCGTTATCGGGTAACCAGTTCTTATCGTTACAGGCGCGCATATTGAATTCCTGCCATAGGCGTTTGTCGCGAAAAGTCAGGTGTACGGTGCCTTTCTTATGAAACTTGATATCGAAAAAGGTGCTCTTGCAGGTGTTGTCGAATTTTTCCCCGGTACGTACATATCCAAGGATATCGAACTTGTTTTCCAGTGCGCGCTGGATGGTGATGATTTGTTCGTATGGTTTACCGCTGATGTAGCACAGCATCTTATCGATATCGGTGTATTGGTCACGACCACTGTAGGACATGCTAAAACGGGAACCGGTTTCCTTGAGGTAGTGGGCACTGGTATATTCGCCATAGGTCACGTAACAGGGGGCTATGACCTTTCGGTTGACCTTATAGCGGTCGTTGGTCTTCCAGCCTTCCACGTACATACGGTTCTCGCTGTAGTAATTGGCCGTTAGCATATCGAATACCTCGGTGATACATTGTTCCAAGATGGTATTACTGTTAAGCATTAGCATATCGAACAGTGCCTTGACGTTCTCTCGGTCAAAGGCCATGTGGCTCTGCTGTTGTACGAACTTTTGGAAGTTCTGTCGGATACTAGAGGTCATATAGCGTTCTAGCTGTAGTTCGGTAATAACATCTCTCCAAAGGTTCGCCTTGATGCGGTTGTTGAAATTATTGTAGCGTTTGATGGGTGACAGGGATTTTTTGTCCACGTCATCAGGCTTTTGGTGTTGAGATAATAAGGGTTTGGAAACATGGTGCCACTTGGCTTCCGCCTCGATGTATTCCTTGTATGCAGCTTTGGAGCGTTCTAGCTGCAGCATCATGTTCCCGATTAGGTCTTTTCGTGCGATTTCATCCTTGATGAAGCTCTCATCGAATGCTATCGTATGGGGTTCATAGCCTGTAAAGTCAAAATCAAAGCTTTTGGATTCATCCTTGACATGTAGACGGACCAGGGCAACGTTCACATCGGTTTTGCGTTCGGCGGTACTGAACACGGGACCAAGGATTTCATAGCTGCCATATTGCTCAATTTTCTGCAGTAGTAGCTTACGCCTATCGGTATGTGGATTCAACAGCGTCTCGGCGTTTAGTAAGCATACGATATCGGTGTCGTGTGCAATTTCGATGGCTTTAAGTAGATGCGCATCACCATTTTTAAAAGGTGGATTCATTACAATCACATCGAAATAGATATCGTTTTGGTAGGTCAAAAAGTCGCTACCTATAACGCTGATATCGTTGTCCTTTAGGATGCTGGCTAGACTGGGGTCGAGTTCTATGGCATAGATATCTTCATTCTGTTGTCTAGCATGGTCGTACAGATTCTTTTTGATGTAGTTGATGATATCGCCTTTCCCTGCAGATGGGTCCAGAATGGTCTTATCGTGTAGGTCGCCACAGGGGCAATCGGCATAACGTCCGTTGATTCCGCCTTTCCAGTGTTTTCCGGAATAGGGTTCGAGCATGATTTTGATAACGTGCTCTGGTGTTGGGTAGAATTGTTCTCCAAACATAGCTTATAGATTAGGGATTTGTTGGACCATTGCTAGGATATCGGGATTGCCGTTGATAGCTTCCGCTAGGGTATTCTTTTCGATGGTATCCATAAAAAAGTTGTGGAACTTATGTTCCCTGGTCTTTTTAGAGCCATCGAAGAATAGTTTCAGGTTGGCTTTGATGTGGTCGAAAACTTGTATTTCGTTTTCAGATTCAAAGGTTAATAATGGTGTAGCACCGTTGTGGGATTTCCATTGGTCGCAACTCAACAGTACGTTCATGTAGCGCTGTGGTTTTAAAGTGGAAGTTGAATGAGTATTCTCCATATCGTATAAATTAAGGTTGAACATGAAGCGGGGACGGCAAGTTGTGGGATGGATTAAGCAGATAAAATCTCAGAGGGTCCACACCAACGGGGTGGAAACTGTGATTTTATTGGGCGTATCCATCGGCTTGCCTCCTTTGCGAAATGGTCCAACCTTGATTCGATAAAAGGGGACTACCATCTTTGCATAAAAACGATAATGCCTATGGTTAAAAACTACAAAATGCGACTGCCCGACTGCTATTTACCTCCCTTGGAAGGGTGGCTTCGTTTTACTGTATTTGACTCGTATCTTGCTTAGTTGTTTCGGTTCTTGACTTCCCAACCGAAAAGCGTAAAAAGTTTTAATGCTCACTTGGTAGGTACAATACCCGTGATGCATAGTAGAGCTTCAGTGCCGGATAGTGGTTTCCGTTCTGGGTGTAGTCGTTGAGCGGAAAATCGGTGTAGGTATACTCTTGTTTATGGAGTTCGTTGCCATCGTGCCCATGGTAGGTGACGTAACAACTGTCCTCACCTTTGTTCTTGTGTAGGTGTATGGTAATGAACTCATGGTCGAGATAACATAATTTGATTATGGCAAGTATATCGATTACCAGCCACAGGCTCTCACATTTTTGGTAAAGGTCTCTAATGCCGTCGGTGTAGTTGATGGCTTTAAATAAGGGATGGTGGTAGTACCCTGTCGTGCCGGTGTTCATTCTAAGTTGTTCGCGGATTTGGGATTCTGTCAATGTAGTTTCCATAAGGATGCTTTTAAGGTTAAAAATTCGTTCTCAACCCTAGGACGGAATGAATTTTTAATCGGCATCCATGGAAACTGACAAATCCCTATCCGTATGCCTATGAATTGGTTTTTTTTGCATCAGGGGGCAAGCGGAAATCCTCCCGTTGGCAAGCTTAGCGCATTTCGAAAAGGAGGCGGTAGCCCCCTGGTTCGAATAGATAAGGTTAGTTTGCCATCGGGATATTGGAGCTAAGTCCGCCGTCTCGGATGCCCAAGACCAAAAAATAAAAAGCATTAACCATAAGATAGCTATCCGACAGAGAATTAAAGAAAAAGCTATACTGCTAAAGCAAAGGGTAAAAAAATAAAGCTTACTGTTACTTAAAATATTTGGAGTAAACCCATAGAAATAAAGAGCATGGACTAGGCAATCATTACAAACCTAAAACACCTTTTTTACAATGTAAATATTTTATATAACGTAAACAATGTATAACATATAAATAGGGAGTCAATACATAACCATAAAAGGGCAAAAAAAACAATAGAAATCATTAGTGAGGGTGTATCCGTAATAAGTGAGAATTTAACATATTTAGATACATATATGTTTAAAGTGACAAATTTGTATACATATAAGTTTAATTAATTAGTGAGGTTGTATCCGTAAAAGGATATGTAATTATTGAATAAAAGTATTCACGCTAAAGGTCATATGACAGTGTTCAAAGAGGTATTCTTTAAATTTTTTAGCTTGGTTTTGGTCTTTAAAGACAGCAGCTTCAGAGATATGGTCTGTAATTACGAGTTCCCCTAGTAGGTATTCAACGAAATAGGTATTGAATTCGGAGAGCAGCACGTAGGATTCTTGGTTGTCCAAGGTGTTGTATGTTAGTGTTTTCGGGTGGGCAATATAGCACAAAAAAACCGCTCGACCTTTAGGTGGAGCGGTAAAAAACAAATTCAACCAAACATCAAAAAGCCCACTCTGGGGCAATAGTTTTATTGATACGTGCTCGTATAAATTTTTCATTGGCACCATAGATTCGCATAATGTATTTACCTTTTGGTAGAAAGTGAATATCTACGATGCCGTTTTGATTGACATCAACTTGATAGGTAACGCCTTTAGTTGTAAATGTTGCGGTGTAGTAATCATTAGAATCAGCGATGAAAATAGTTTGGTATTGTTCATTGTATTCATATTGTTTTGGTTTCTGGTCGAAGGAAAAAGCCAAGATTAAAATAGCTAGAAGGACAAAGGAAAAAATCATTAGGTAACGGTTCATAGTAAATGTTTTAGTTGAACTTAAATTTCATGCTAATGAAAAGGTCAAATAGACTTTTATATGGTAGTTCCACATAAGCTTGCGCGCGTGCCCGTAGGGTGTGGGACTGAACCAATTAAAAGCTTGACCTAGATTTGCAATGAAATTTGTTCACTATAAGCTATGACCGTAACTAAATTTTGTGATTATGCTATTTAGTATATGGTTTAAAACAGACCATCATTAGGAAACAATGAGCTGTTATTCATAGTAAAGCGTTCTAAGACGGATTTGGTTCGCAAAAGGCCATCAAGGTCATCGTTTTTGGTATAGTAGCAAAACACGTCTTTAAGACAGGTAAAAAGGTCTTGCATCTGGTCTTCATCAAAACTTAGATAAAGTTGAATAGTATTAGGTTGTTTATCACTCATCATCCATGGGTATATAGCCGTAATGGGATACAACTTCAATTATGGACTTAAAGTGTTTTTGGGGTAGGGATTCGCGATGTTCTTTTACGAAAAGGCGTATGGTGTCTTTAGGCACATTAGCGAGTTTTTCTACGCACTGCAGGGAGATACATGGATGTTCTACAAACCATGTTCTAAGGTGATGATTTTTATAGCTCATAACACAAATGTACGCTTAAGCGTACATTTAAACAAATAGAATAAAAATAAGGAATCAGGGCATGATTCCTTCATCGGCAAAACTGTAGTACCCTTCTCGTGTAAGTATGATATGGTCTAGAACTTTCATATCCATTAAAGCTGCAGCATCGGCTATTTTTTTAGTTACTTGTTTATCAGCCAAAGAAGGTTTTAGTTTAGAACTTGGATGGTTGTGAAAACACAAAAAAGCCTTACTACTGGTCATTAATGCATTACGTATTATCCTTCGAATACTTACAAGTGTTCCAACTTCTGTACCGACTGAAATGTGGTCAACGTGAACGACTTTATTCGCATTGTTTAGGTGCAATATTTTAAATTCTTCATGGTCATCCATACAGGTATCGAAATGATACCTCATGTAATCTGCTGCATCTTTACTGCAGGTGATATTGGTGGTTAGTTCTTTGGTTCTTCTATAGGTTACAGTTAGTTCACCTACGTAATCTTTAAAGGTTCTAATTCTAGTGAATTTGTTTTGTGTGCTCATAATGTACGGTTTTAACATGGCGCATCAAATGGTCCGAAAGGGAGCAATAAAGCAATGAGCTTGCGATATTGCGTATTGATTCAGGACCAAATTTGCCTAGTTAAAACCTTATGAGCGTAAGGCAAATGGATACAGGTATGAATAGTATTGAATATTAGGGTAGGTAATTGAGCTAAAACAAGCATAGTATTGAACCGATTAGCATAGGAAAGATAAGTGTTTGGAAACAGCTTGATTAAATTGGAATTTGTATGAAATATGCGTATATTGCATATATTAAAAATATACGCGGTATTCCGTATATTGGCAAAAGAATTATACTACTGAAATTAAAACATTAACTCAAAACAACTAAAATTATGAAAATTAAAAAGTATCTGATAGTAGCATTTATTGGATTGGTGGCATTTTCTTGTTCTGATAACACAGATACAGGTGGAGATATTCTGGAAGATGAAGGTAAAGGAGTGGAAAGATTTATTGTTTCATCAGTAACTCAGGTAGTTGCCAATGAATCAAATAGTGGCATTGTAGTTGGTAATATAGAACAAAATAATATTTTAAACATACAGGGATACGTAATGCCGGAATATACAAGTTCTGTTACTGTTACCGCAAGGGTTGCAGCAGATTCAGATGTAGAGTTCAGTTATAATGGAATATCGATTGAAGAGGGTGAAGAATTTTTAATTGAAGAATGGTTTACTGATGGTTCATTTTTTAATCTAATATATGAACCTAAAACATCGGGAGACCTAAATTTAAACATTACTTTCACTAATAGTTTGGGTACTACTTTAACCCTTACACAATATATAAGTGTTGAATAATTAGTATTATAACAAAAAAAGGATGGTAATATTAACCATCCTTTTATAAATAGATATGGTTTTAATTTAAAAAACATATTGAAAATAAAAAGAGACTATATAGTCTCTTTTTATTTGCTATTAAGTTGGGGTTACTATATTAAAAGGTACAACCAAACCCGTATGAAGTATTACATTTATTTCCATTTAAATAGGTTTCTACAGTTACCACATTTCCAACAACATCTACACCTGAACCAGAAGATGGATAAGACAAACCATAACTATTTGGTAGACCAATTTGTATAGTGTTACTTAACCTTCCGTCACTTAATTCAACTTGAAAACTTAGGGTTTGACCAGAGCCTTTTTTATATAAGGTAACATTATCATCATTTACAGTATGCCTTTGTCTATCGTAATAAGCTTCTGTACTATTATAATATGAATTAAACCTATCGTAAATATAACCT
Source organism: Croceivirga sp. JEA036 (assembly GCF_011882165.1). Taxonomy (NCBI): domain Bacteria; kingdom Pseudomonadati; phylum Bacteroidota; class Flavobacteriia; order Flavobacteriales; family Flavobacteriaceae; genus Croceivirga; species Croceivirga sp. JEA036. The sequence continues at coordinate 16,234 of NZ_JAATON010000009.1, read as the reverse complement.
AATTCTGGACCGTCTTTTAAAGTATAAGTACCTGTTTGCCATTGATATCTTATACCATTTATAATAATAAACCTTACTAACGCCTCATCCTCTCTATCTCTCATTCTAAAAGGACCTCCATCTAAAGTGAGCAGAACATCATGATGTTTAACACGTTCAACTTCATCGCCATTCGTCCATTCTGGGGATGTCGCGGTATTACTAATTGTCCTTTCAGTAGTAACATAATCAAGGCTAGCAAATTCAATATATGCATCCCTTACAGTAAAAAGAGTAGTGAAATTATCTGATTTTGTATTTCCACTAGTGGAAACAACAGTAAAAGTCAACGTTTGGTCACCGGTACCTGTTGTAGGTGGTTCATTGTAAGTTGCCACAAAACCGCCTGTAGGAACTATAAAAGTCTCGCCTTGATTATAAGTGTTTCCATTATAGGTTAAAACTCCATTTCCAGTAGTGGAAAAAGACATTTCATAGACATAGGCTCCACCACCAAGTTGATTGATGTCAAAATTTACAGTCATATCTGAGCCATAGGAAAAATTATTTGGACCATCAGCGCTAAAGGTGAAATCACTATTATCAAAGTCTATCTGAACGTTATCACTAGCGCTATCAGAGTTCGAACTAGTAACTACAAATTCTATTCTATGATTACCACTAGTTGCTGCAGTATACTCAGCCGTTGTATTTCCTGCAGAAATAACAAAGCTATTACCAGGCTGTATTGTTTGACCATTATAAACCAGTGTTCCTGTTTCGCTTGTATTGTAAATCATTGTGTATGTATCAATTCCAGGAACGGATTCGTTGATATTAAAATTAATATCAATTGGATCTCCTAATAAAGCATTTGTACTTGTACTAGCGGCTGTAAAGGTAAAATCGTTACTATTGAAGTTTATTCTAGCGGTATCGGTCTTCTGTGTACCACTAGAGGATAATACGGTAACCTCTATGTTATGTGCCCCTCCTGAGGTCCCATTATAAATTGCGGATGAAGTTCCTGCAGGAATGGTAAAGGTAGAACCCGGCGTTATAGTGTTTCCGTTATAGGACAAAGTACCCGTTCCAGAAGTACTATAGACAGCGGTATATGTATCGATACCGGAAACGGTCTCTTGAATATTAAAGGTTATACCTACATCCTGACCAACATTAGCGGTGCCCTGTGCCTCTGTAGCCGTAAAGTTATAATCCCTAGAAACCACATTTACCTGAACGGTCTGTGTTCTTTCTAGTCCATTGGCATTTATAACGGTAAAAGTTATGTTGACCGTTCCGACCTCTTGCCCGGTCAAGGTCCAACTAAAGTTGCCCACGCTTGCAGGGTAAAGGTTCCCTGGACTTCGCTGTGCCCCGTTCTGTGCCATGGAGGCATTTTGTCCGGATAAGGCGTACCTTATTTGATAGGTTGAATTACCTACGGATTCACTTATATTGAAATTGACCAGGGTAGTTTCTCCAACGGTTATCGAAGGGTTCTGGGCAGCTGCCGTAAAGGTATACTCCAAGGAATTAAAGTTAATCGATGTGTTCGCCGTTTTCGTTGGTCCATAGCTTGCCGTAGCGGTAACGGTAAGGTTATGCGCTCCCTCGCTTTCACCAATATAGGTAAAGCTTGAAGACCCTCCGTTTACTGTAAAAGGTTCTCCTGCAGTATAGGAATTTCCATTATAACTTATACGACCATTCCCAGTTGTAGCTACTATAATATCATAAGTACCCCCATTTCCACCGATTTCATCAATGTTCAAGTTCACAGGAACACCCTGTCCAATGTTTGAATTATTTCCGGTAGCAACTGCAGAGAAATTAAAGTCCCTACCAGCTACGGTAACAATAACGGTTTCATCTTTTACCGTTCCCCCATTATCGCGTACCACGATGGTTATAGCATGTGAACCCTCTGTGGATGGTGTATATACCCAACTCGATGAACCTGTCCCGATAGGTGTAAACACACCTGGTTGCAATTGTCCGTTCGGACCGCTTAGAAGACCTGACCCTCCTTGTACCGAGTAACTCATTTCATAACTGGCTGATGGGTTGGGTACCACTTGGCTCACATCGATATTGATAGTGCTAGAAGCATCTGCATTTATCTGGCTAGGACTTGCCGCTGCATTCACTACAAAATCAGAATTGCTAACACTAAAATTAGAACTATCGGTACGTACTACGCCATTAGAATCCTGAACGGTAAAGTCCAAAGTATAATCCCCTGTCCTTGTCGGGTTATATATTCCTTGGAAAGAACCCTCGGACACGGTTATGGTCTGCCCCGGTCCATAGGGAACCCCGTTGATACTCAATGTTCCATTTCCACTACTGTCATAGGTCATGGTATAGGATGTTCCGTTATTGGTAGTTCCCGGAACGATATTAAAGTTGATATTGTTGTTCTGTCCCAAGCCTACTTCTGCATTGGCCTCATTGGCGGTAAACTGGAAATTGGTATTGCTGACCACGAAGCTCACTGGAGCTTCTAGTATTTGACCATTACTGTCCCTTAGCATAAAGGTAACTGTATAGTTACCAGGCAGGTCAGGAGTAAAACTAAAGGTTCTACTTCCTGGTGTTGTTTCAAAATAGGTGGACGGCGATATGGAATCTCCATTTTCATATAACGTGCCTGTTCCCCCTGTAACAAAATAATTCATTTCATAGCTCAATCCCCCGGTATTTCCCTGTTCTCCAAGGTTTACGCTTATGGTATTGCTATTGCCCATTATGATTTCGCCATTGGTGGCCGCTGCGGTAAAACTAAGTTGGGCATTAGTTGCCATAATATCTATCTCACTGGTAATACTCTGTCCATAGCTATCGGTGGCAACAAAGGTCAGGATATGCTCCCCTAGGGTATAAGGAGTATATACCAACTTAAATACTCCAGGGGTTACATCATAAGCTGTATTAGGTGGTATTATCTGGTCATCAAGGTCTTTTAATTGGCCGTTACCTTCGTTTTGTTCAAAGCTGATGTTATAATCTATAGAGCTGCCCTCTGGTGCATTGGTAGAGAGGGAAAGATTTATCTCTAAGGGTTGGTTAATCCCACTAGAAGGTGCCGAGGGTTGGCCACTAAAGGAAAATGGAATACTTGTCACGTTGACAAGAATACTATCCCTTTTTACTTGATTATTACTATCGGAGACATCAAAATAAAGCTTCTTTTGACCCAATACGTTAGAGGTAAAAGAATAGGTATAATTTCCTGGTTCTATTTCTCTAGGTTGTCCTGCGGTTTGTGGATTTCCGTTTTCATCCATTAGTGTGCCCACACCTTCAGAATCTGTGGCATAGAAAAATGCAAGGTCATAATCGATTTCATCGCTACTATCAGAGGACTGTAGAGATATACTAACATCAATAGTTTCACCTATTGGCAAGGTATTAGAAGGTGTATTTGCCAATATAAAAAACTGAACATTCTCAACGAGTACAACAATTTGTTGTTCTCTAATAGCACCATCTGGTGCTGTAGCAATAAGGGTAATTACGTGTTCCCCCACCGTGCTTGGAATATAATCAAACTCTAATGTTCCTTCCCCTATGCTTACGTTCTGCCCAGGGTCATAACTTTCACCATTTATAATAAATGTCCCTGTTCCTCCTTCTACTGTAAAACTTAACGTATAGGAAGTGTCTACATCTTCAATGCTTAAGGTTTCATATAACTCGGTATTAGTTTCAGAGACCACCGTAAGATTCAAATCATTTTCTTGATTTACAATAAAACTATTTGCGCCTTTATTAAATAAGGTAGTAAAAGGTGCATAATCTACTTGATAGACAATAACTTCCGTTTTTTCGTTGTCTTTTTGGTCCTTTGCTTTAACCGTTATCCGATGGGTGCCTGTGGTGGTTGGAATATAATTCAAATCCCATAAAAGTTCATCTAATTCTAAGTCCTCGTGTTGTTCTAGGACTTTGCCATTAGGGTCTTGAAAAAAGCCGTCACCTTCCTCTATGACATAATTAAACATGAACTTTGTGGTGGTTATGGTTCGCTCAGGAACAACCCTAAAATCAGTTTTACTTCCTTCGTATATAAAGCCATTATCTTCACTTATAACAGTGAAGTTAAACTCGAAACTATCAAGGATAACATCATCAAAATCCTTGGTACAAGCAAGTAATAACAGTAGGATTCCTATGGTATAGTAGATTTTTTTCATTTTGCTATGGTATTAGTGTTCTATAGAGGTGGATTAATAAAGATAATAGCGAATACTTCCCCCAATAAAGGGGTACATCTTTCCGATGTCAGAATTCACATGATAGTGCTGCTGTCCCTTTATAGCCAAGGATAGGTTTTCTTTAAGTTGAAATTCTATTTCCCCACCTGCAAAACCTCCATAAATGAATTGACTTCTTGCGGTTATTAAGGCTCCAGAAGGAAGCTCGCTCTTCCCGTTATTTATGATTTCGTAGCCGCCAATAGCACCTCCCCCAAGATAAAAGCTAATCGGATTCCGGGTATTAAGTACTGCTATCCTACGGTAATATCCTGGTTGAAATGCAAACACATTATAGGGTATTTCGCTACCTGCATATTCCTCGTTTGAAAAACTAGCAAATATCCCTATTTGGATATAAGAGTAGCGGTTCATATGGAAGTTAAAGGTTGCATTTCCTCCAAAACCATCCTCCACATACCCCCCGGATAGTCCTACGGATGAAGCATAATTCTGTCCTTGGACACTAAGGCCCAACAATAGAATAGTGGTTAATATAAATAGTGTTCTCATGATGTGATATAGTGTCTTGTAGTGGATTTAAAATTTCTTAGGTCTGTTGATTTGATTTCTATCAATTTCCAAAGTGATGTTTCGGTTACCATTGATTTCATCTAGCTGTACCACTAGATTCTTGTTTTTATCTAGGGTAAACTTATCATAGACTAGAAAAAAATGATTGGAAGTATTCCCCTTAACACGTTTAGGTATTTTATACCGATGGTCTGCGGGAAACGGTGTTTTTTGATTGCTGCTACTCTTTCGGTAATTCGTTCCAATACTAGTACGTATAAGTTTTACGTCGTAATCTATGGTTTCCTCATTATCCAATCGAAAAAGAAGGTATAGTTCATCATGGTCATAGTACACCTCCTTTAGCCATAAAAAGATGTTATCCTTCCTTGAAAAGTAACGAACTATCGAACCTTTGTTAAACTGATTGTAATAGCATTTTCTTCTGATGTATTCTTCTTTATCGGACTCATAGAGTTCTTGTGTCAAAGGTTGCTGGTCACCTTGGTAGGTTTGCACATCGCTATCCTCTTTTTTTGGGGAGTGTTCCTTGTAGTAATGCTTTGGGGGTAGAATCGAGTCGTTTTGCTCTGCCATCTCAATGGCTTGTTGCAAATTGGTTCGTTTACCAGGGTTTCCATTTATACTCATAGTCCCCATTTCTGGACGTATGCGAATGGTGGAATTATCCGCACTTGGATCCAGGAAAAGTTGAAAGTCATAAATGGTTCCTTCCTCGGTAATCACCGAATAATTGGTAGATGCTGATTGCTCATTAGAACTCAAACTAAATTGAAGTCCAATAATTAAGTTGCCATATTTACTTCCTTTTTTATCAAAAGGAACTTCCACAAAATTATAAGGGTCTCCTAGAACGGTAAAATCAATCTCACTAGGGAATACTAATAATTTAGTACCATTTTTAGCCAGTCCTATTTTAGTGGATTGAGCAATAACTAAAACGGGTAATAATAGCGCCAACAAAGTGATTTGTATGTAGTGCGTTTTCATAGCAGTTATTTAATATTGGTCAAGACAACTTGATGGTCATTTACTAATAATATCTTATCCTTTTGTTTGTAGTTCTTTCTTCGAAATAATTGGGAGATACTACGGCCGATACTTCTACCTATACGTCCTGTTTCCCTTGTTGCTTCAATGGAAACATCCCGCATTACATCTTCTTGAACATCATTAGAGGCCTCTGCCCATAATTCACCTGCCCGTTTGCTTCGTATGCCCTCCAAACCATCGGTGATGTCTTTAGCTTTTAAAGCGATAGAGACATGGTTGATATTATTAATTTGCAACAGTACTCTGTTTTGATTTATGGAAGCTATAGCGTAAACAATAGTGTTTTTAGGTACTAGCTTCCCTTTATAATTGAAATCTTCAGTAATGATAAGTTCCACTTGGTCACCGGGAAGAATAAATTGGTCACGGTAGACCGCTGCTTTTACGGATAACGCCATGGGCTGTGACATTTGATTATCACCTCCTCCAAGGTAAAGTTCTCTTTGTTTTTTATTAGCCTCTAATATCTGAGCTCGCCGTTCGGCCTCCGTAAGGGCAGTTTCTCCAGAGGTAGAGAGTTTAAGATTATTACTGTTTTGTTCCTTCCCCATATCCCATAAACTTTCATCAGTAGAAATGCGAACTGTATTTTTTTTGACGGGTTGCTTTTTTTCTTCTTCTTCCAAAAGCTTAGTCATATCAAGGATACGCTGGGCTTTGCTTTCTTCCTTATCGGTATTAAAAGGGTCAGAAACAATCAGGGTATCGCGCTTGCGTTCTTTTTCGTAAAAGGCTTTTCTATCCGTTTTATTTAAAGTATCTAGGGTAATGGTAAAATCTCTTGCTTTATCCTGGATAGCTTCCTCTTTGGTGTTTTCTTGGATATCATTACCCTTAAAAGATTGCAACCATAATAAGAGTCCCCCTCCTAATACGGTCATAGCTATAACTAGATATAGTTTCTTTTGGTGTTCGGTAAGATTTTTCATAGTTCCTTGTATTTTATCGTCTCCACTTCGCTGAATTCCAACACCTCTAAATCCCTGACGTAAAACCCAGTAAAGTTGCTAAATTCATAACTTTTCTGCATAATTTTTCCGACAGTAACCACCTTTTTTACGATGATATCATTTGTTCTAAGGGTTTTTAAAGTTCCCGATAGTTTGAATGTTGGAACCTCCTTAGTATAGTCTATGGTGATATGTTCTTCTTCTACCTCAAAAATAACAGAATAATCTCCAGCTATTAAATTGGAATAGTAGCCTTTAGATTCTAAAAGTCGAAACAAAACATCTACTGAGGCATCCCCCATTTCTCTTGCCATCTTTTTATTACGCTCTATAAAGCGAATATTAGGTTCCATACTCCATAAATAGTTATGAAAAAGCTCTAGAAAACCCTTGTGAGCAACCTCCAGAGGTCTTTGAAAATCATCTTCAAGCTGCGCCTTTATAATCGAACCATTTACGGCTACATATATTTCTTGTCGTTTCTTATCATTAGACTCCTTTAGTGCCGAGCGGTAAATAAACATGGCAGCTACCGATACGATAATGCACACCGTGGCGGACACCATAGCTCCTATGGTAAATAATTTTTCTTTGGTTGCTATATTGTTTAATATCAACATGATAATATTTTTTTAGTATGATTATTAACCTAGTCCTTTAGTCATTATTTTTCTGGCCGCCATAGCTGCAGCTGCAGCTGCTTTTTTAGAACCACCAACACCGCTATTAGCCTTAGCTATTCCCCATTTAACCATAGAGGGAACAAACAGATAAGAAACCCCTAACAAGGCAAAAAAGAATATCCCTAGCCACATCTGAAAATTTTGGTCGCCAATGGTAAGTATTTCACCGGGTACAATAGGTTTAAATGCTTTATCTAATACTTGTAATCCTAAATAATCAATGAGCATTAACATGGGAATAAACATGGCTGTTTCCAACAGTTTTAAAACCCAATCGAGCCATTGAAATTCATTGCCTGGAAGAAAGCTTATACTAATACTCAACGGACCAAAAAACACCAGTACTACAAAACGCAACATCGCTTTAATCTTTAAAAAAATATAGATAAGCATGGAAACCATCGATACAATATTCATCAACTGACTTGTAATTAATACTTCCAATTGATTACGCATTATTTGATTCATATAAGCTACAGTGATATTAAAAAAACCGATGTCTGATTCATCTGGAATATCTGGGGTTTTAAATATTTTCAGATACATTTTATGATTGGAAGCATAGGAAACTGATTGGTCGGCACTAGCGGAAAGCTCCACAAAGAACTTTACAATCATTTCGTATTCAAACAAAAGAAGGGTTAAAGGCAGCCAAGACACATAACCCCACCAATCCGAAGGGTTTTGATATAAATTTCTAGCTATTTTAGCCAGAACTAGTATAAAGGCCACATATTTAAAAGTTTCCATTACAGGCCCTGCAACTTCAATAGCAAGTTTTATTTGTTCCCAAATAAAACTGTTGAAATAATCCTTTATAGTTAAAATGAAACTCTCCATACCAATCCTTAGTTTTCCCCGAAGAAACGATTCGCTGTTTTTCTGTTATCGTTCAACATTTTCAGTTGTTCTTGGTAGCTTCTTATTTTGGAAATGTTGGAAGATATATTCTCTATAGTCAATTTAAGGAGTTCTTGACGCTCTCCAGCTGGGATTATCTTATCATTAGAGGCTAATAATTGCTTGGTTTGTTTCCAAGCGCTAACGGTGTTCTCAACTATTCCCACCACCCTGTCATTGTATACCTCATAATCACTAGGTTTTAAATGCTCTACAGCACCAAGAAAATCTACAAAATCCCTAGCGGCTTGTATCATGTTTTCCTTTACCTGTTCTAAATCACGCAATTGATAATCTACTATAACACTTGCAGGAGCTTTTTTATACGTTTCAATTTCCTCTGTTTTGAGTTGGTCTGTATGTGCTAATATTTTGTTCTGCTGGCGAATCAAATCAAGCAATACCTGTTGATTTTTCACCATTTGGGTTAGTAACTTATTATGAGCCATGAGTTGAGAATTCACTTTAACCAGTTGAATATTGGCTTTGACTAATTGCGCATTAGCTGTTGCATCTACTACAGCAAACTGTGCATGTGCTAGTACTGGAAGAACCAATAAGCTTACAAGGGATATGAGTCGTATTTGTTTCATATGATAGTATTAGAATGAATTAATTACCGGCGAAGGCTTTAGCAGTTTGTTTCATACTGTGATAGTTAGCATCAATCTGAGCTAAGCGTTCTTTTTCTGTAGGACTACTTTCATAAATAGCAGCTTCTTCCCTAGAGGTTTCTATGCCAAAGGTGTGCAAGTGTTCTTTTGCGTATATCACAGCTATTTCCTTAGCTTTAATACCTTGTGGCATGTTTCGATGTAATCCGAATATCCGATTGGCTTGGGAATCGGTTATACCAAGGATATCCCTTACGTACTCAGCCTTTCCCTTATAGGTGCTTAAATCCGATATCAATCCAATTTCGGAGTTGTTGATAACGGTATTTTTTATAATCGGTGATTTAAAGAAATCCTCTATGTCCTGCGAGGTGAATATCGTTGAACCATTTTGGGAGCGTACCGTTTTAATGGTGTCTAGAATAAAATTAGCCAGTACAGGCTTATCCATAGCGGTCCAAGATTCATCATAGTGAAGGAACTTAATCCATTTCAAAAGTTCTGGATTGTATAACTTTTCTTTATACAGATTGGTTAATAAAAACGTAGTATTGGTGAAGAGTTTTGGGTCATCCTTCAATTCCTTTATCTGAAAGGTAATGTAACGTTGGTGCATGAGCTCCGCTAGGCGCTCATCTCTGTTATTCAAAAGGTAATCGTAAACACCACCTTTATAGTACTCTCTTAAAAGAAATATGATTTCATTGAGTTTTATACTTCTCTCAATACCATTGTCTTTAACGTAGCTCGGAGCATATGCTTTAAAGAAGTCAAAAAAGCTATTAAAACAAAGGTCATGATTTACGTTTTTATAGTAAGCTGCTACCGTTGCGGAAAAGATGCCGAAGAGTATTTCCCCCGAATATTCCTCTCCGGCACTTTCCAAAAGATTACATAAGAAATAGGCTAGAAAAACCCGTTTCGAATTGATTTCTTCTTCATTTCCACTTGATAAAAGGAAAGGATTAAAACCTATTTTCTCATACATGGAGACTTTAAAGAAAACCCCATTATGGTATTTGGTCGCACGTTCAAAAGAACTGGAACCATCTATATTGAAAATATGATGTCCCATTTCGTATTGATGATTCAGTATACTATTCCAACTATAAGATTTACCCGAACCTGACTTTCCGACCCCCCAAGCATTTAAATTGGTAATGGTTTTGTTCTTGTAAGGGGTGGTAAAAAAATCCCAATATATGGGATTACCACTAGCCACATCGATAACCCTTTGACCAAAGGGTGCGTTTCCCTTGGAGTAATCTTCAAAATAAGCAAGGGAAACGGCAGCCCCACTAGTTAATGGCATGTATAAATCATTAGGCAACCCTATAGCGTTACCTGGGCAGCTTGCAAAGTATAAATCGTGCAGGTCAACTGTATTTTCCCGTAAATCAAGCTTAAAATTATCAGGACGGGTATAGGTCCCATCAAGCAACCCTATATTGACATGAGAAAAAATAAATTTCTGACCTTTTTCAATAACCTCGGAAACAAATTCCGAGGTATCATTCATAAAGATATCATTACCTGTGGTTTCTAAATTCTTAGGTTTTTTAACCTCCTCATCCCCTGCTATGGCTTTAATGGGATTAAATCGGTGGGTGTAGTTAAATATGCGATTTAACTTTTTCTGCATTTCTTCCAAGGCCCTTTCTTGGTCGGGAACGAAAAAGTATTGGTTAAGTACATGGTCCTTATCATATTCAAGACCAAGGGGGCTTATAAGACTTTTAGCAATTGGCTTTCCGTTTACTTCTTTCTCTGGAGAATTAGAGCTAGACTGCAGTACATCTGTCAGTTGTTCATTATTCTGTAAGGTATAAAAACGAAGCTCACGTCCCCCTATAAGAATACTATTGTCTTTAAATATTTTATCTCTCCCCTTGGTTGTTGGGTCGAAATCTTTAAACATACCTAAAAGGCCGTTTACGTCTTGTTCTTTTCCAATATAATCCTCTGCTTTAAGTTCTTTTGCATTAAAATGTTTGTTTTGCAGCATACGAGTAATGGTATCACGCTTACTCATAAAAACATCCAATTCCTTTTTAGTTATATAGTCTTTTTCAATAGCTTTTCCTGTTTTTTTCCGGTATAGGAAAGCATTGGTATTGGATGCGGAATAGGCTATATAATTGGATGGAACCTTGGTAATAAATAGATATGAAAATTGCTTTCGTACCTTTCTACCTGTAAAATGAATGCGATTATAACGCTGCATAGCGCTTTCATTAACTAAAGGTTCAGGATTGTAATTATCTTGATTAAAAAACCAATCTTGCTTGTGTATCAAATAGTCTTTTTCCAAAACAGAAAAAATACTTTCCAATACCTCAGACATTTGTTCAATAACTCCAATATCTTTCTGGTATATAGCAGGATAAGAAACCTTAAACCCATAAGATAAACATCCTTTTTCCTTAGATATTAGAACATCCGATTCAATGCCATGGATAGGCAAAGTTTCATCCTTTATCAATAATGCTTTGTTCATTTGGGATGATTTTTAATGAATGGTATTTAACCGTTGATGGCTTTTTTTTATTGATGCTGGTTTTTTTAAAATTACGTACCCGATTCCTTCTATCGCGCAATTTGAAAATGAACAGGAATAAAGGAAAGGACATAAAAATCAATAAGACCGTTAGGGTATTTGCTCCAAATAAAAAGAAGGAAAGAGCGATAAATCCTCCTTGACTGGCCATGTATTGCATCGCAATGGTACGCTCCATTCCAAAAAGCTTCGCATTGCGTTGTAAAGTCTTATAAATTTTATAAGTCTTCATAGGTTATGCTATTCCAAAAACCTCTTTAGCTAATGCTATAGAAACCCCTGCTATAAATACGATAAGCGCCCATCTTCCTGCATTAAAACCAATATTATCACCTCGACGTTCTGTGATTAACATGGTTACAGCTAGGATTAGAGCGGAAAAGAAAAGTAAGTATTCGATAATACTAACAAAGCTTTGTGCGATAGAGCCGAGACCCGATTCCATTTCGCTGAAAAAATTCTGAAGTTCTTGCATTATAATTTTTATAAATGGTTACAGGCCAAATATAAAAATTAAAATCAATAAAAAACTAGAATACTATAAATTTTATATAAAATAAAGTATTCTTTATATATTATACTTTTTTGCTTCTAGCTTGTTTTTTGCCTTCCGACTTTTGTTTTAGGGTGTTTTTTTGCACTACTTCATTCCAATCCTTAAAACCCTTTCCTTTAAAATTTGCCTTTTCTATTTTAATATTAGAATTGGATAGAATTGGAATATTGCGCACTAGAGAGCTAGAAAGTCGCATGGTAACATCCTTCATTTTACCTACAGATGGGAAGACTAAATTTAAACGGTTATTGGAGTTATGAATGTGAATCATACCATTCTCCCTCTTGGCCAATGCGTTTTCATTAAAGTGGTCTTGGATATTAAAAAACCACTGCTGAACGGCTTGATTTGTGGTTTGGTTAGTACAATGAAAACGAAGACAGGGTTTTCCATCAATATTATCTAAGGTAAAGAACTCCTGTACGCCGACCGATGTAGAGGGATGCCTATCCTCTAAAACTTTATTTATCATGGACAGGTCGTATTGAAAGCCTTGATGGTCTCTGTCAAAAGCCAGAACAAGGGAATATTCCTCAGGATGGAGCCCTTCAGCTGAAATACATTGGTATAACCAACCTTGACGGGAAGGATAGAAATTGCCGTTAGTAGAAAAGTACCAAGTATTTTGATTGTCCTTTGGGTTGAGCTGAAAATGGGAAAGCGCATCTATAGCGGATTCACAAACCACAATTTTATTTACTGTCTCAGGTTTATTGGAATGCCAAAGCATTTCGTCTCTGCCAAGGCAAAGGTTGTTATTGGTACGGGCTGCAGTCTTGACTTCTGCTCCTTTTATTTCATTGGTTTGAATATCGAACTTAGGAAACAAGGTATTGGTAAAAACAATAGGCCCTGTTTCTGTTTCTACGGTATGCTCATAGAGCATTATAGTCTCAACAAACAAAGGGGACATGATAACGTCATTTTCAATCTTTCGATGGGTTTCCAAATAATGTTCTGCTTCGGCTAGTATCGTCTGGCTTATATCTCTTAAGTTATGGAGCTCATCCAATTGAAGAGGCATACTTTTCGAACCATTTCTGTTTTTAGTTGTAATGGCAAAATCTTCATGCTTTTTCCATTCTTCCACTTGACTTCTATAGTGATAGCGGTTTAAAAAAGATATGGCATCATGCGTTTTTTTGCTCTTCAAACGGTTAGCGATGAATTGGATAACATCTCCCGAGTCGTTGGTATAGGTACGGTTATCGTACCTGAAATATCCATAACTCTTTCCTTCCTTATCAGTATCATAAAGCAATATGCGCTGTCTCCCCCTTGTTTGTTCTTCAATATGCAGCTGTATGGAGTTGGAACCTTTTCCTTTGTCTAGTTCTACCTTGGTTATACCTAATGCTTCCCGTATAGGATTTCTAGTTTGCAATAGGGTCTTTATATCAAATAATTCGTTGATTCTAGTATAAACAGACATAAATAGAAGGTTAATTGTATTGATAAACTTTTCCTATGGTATCGTAGATGTTGAGTTTGAATTCTTTTCCTGCGTTTTTAATATTTGCTCTATCCTCAGACCAATGAACCCCTTTTGGCTTTATAATGCGGAAATTACGTTCGGATAATAGGTGTTTAGAGGCTAGAACCAAAAGCCCCTTTAGTACATTAGCAATTAGGGCTACCTCAATGATAAAGACGGGTACTCCCGTTAAATCCTTACCTGCCTTGATAAGGATTAGGTTTTTTATACTGTTTTGGTCAAGGTCCTTTTCGATGCTTGTCTTTAGGTCTTTCAATCGGCTTATAAATAGCTCACTATCCTTGCTCTGTGGAACGCTTAATTTTAAATAGCCTGTTTTCTTCTTTAAATCTACATTGGCATGAACGCTTAGATATTCTATATCGCGCTGATATCCGTCCAAATGGTCCGGGAAAGCCAGAAAGGTTTGTACAATTGACTTGGCACCACAAATTAAGGAAATCGTTTTAGCCTTATTGGTATTAAATTCTCCTTTAAAAACAAGGTAAAAATAGTCCGTCTTCATTCGCGATTTAAAGGCTATCATCTCCCTAAAAGAATCAAAAACAACAGCTTCTGTGGTTGAAATCGAAGGATTGGAAAAATAGATGCTTCGACCAAGGTCAGAAAAACTAATAGTTTGTTCAGTTTGCTTGGCCTTGTCATAACTTACTACCCCTAATATGTTATGTTGCCTACCAGGAGTCACATCTTCATCCATAAAGAAAAAATACAAATGGGAATCGGATTCAAGAGCATTATTTAGGGTAAGGTCTTTACAAGAACCATACTCCTGCAATAGAATGCGATAAAGATTAAAATGTTGTACTGGAGAAAGTTCTACATCAAAATGAAGCTGGGATAAATCAATATTATTTTCCCTTAAAAATAGGGCTATTCTGTCTCCTTCGTTGAACTCGCTAGAATTTTCAGCATTATAGTAAAAGGTAATCACATCAATCAGATTACCGTCCCATTCTGCCGATGGGGAACAAAACCGCAAAGCGTTGCTTCCCATAGGCTGGTATAGGAATAAATGATTATCCCCATTTTTATGGAAATGCATAAAAAAACGAGATTGTAAGGTCTCCCCCTCCTTAAAGCCCAAAAGAGCCATTATATCTTTAACAATCATAAACTAAAGAATACTTTATCTTTTTAAAAAATTATATTATTCTATATTTACACAAATATACTAAAACATTTGGCATGAAAAACGATAGGATTCAGTTCGTCATTACCTTACTGGCTGCGGCAACCTTAGCAATGTCCTTGTATTTTAGAGTCGCTTTCGATAGCGGGATAACACAATGGATTCAAGAACCCCCACTTCTTAAAACAATAGTGACCTATCTCATTTCAAAGGGCATGGGTGAAAAAAATCTAAAACTGGTCATTATTGTAGCCCCTGTATTGGCCGCCTATCTTTATCGTTTCTATTCCGATAGAAAGATAAACGTAAAAAAAACACTGGCCTTTACTATAATTGGATTATTAATTATACTCTATCCCTTCAAAAATTTAGTACATCTACCTGTCCTTGTTGGTATGCCCCTTATCATAGTTGGGTTTCTCTTATATATAAGGTCATTGATGCGCCTCTCAATTTGGTTTTTTAGTAAACGATTAGAACAGGATCAATTCAATCAAAAAAACCAGAGCTTTCCACAAACCACACGTAAGTATGAAGGGAAGTATAATTTTGCTTTGGAATACGATTTCTATCTAAATGGTAAAAAAAGAACAGGTCAACTCAACTTTGTAAATATATTTCGTTCGGTTTTTGTTTGGGGTATTATGGGATCTGGTAAAACCTTCTCATTTATCAGTCCAATCATCTATGAGTTGATACAAAAGGATTTCTCCATGATGGTATACGACCTTAAATTTCCGTCCTTATCCTCTAAGGTCTATGGGTACTATCAAACAGCAGCACCTAAAGAGCTTGATTTTTATCAGATTTGCACAACCGATATGCGTTATAGTCATCGCTGTAATCCTATTGCACCCAGATATATTCCTAGTATCACGGAAATTGAAAAAATATGCGATAATGTGATGACCAATCTTAAAAGACCAGATGAAAGTGAAAGTGCTTTTTTTAAAGGAACTGCTATGGGGCTATTTGTTGGATTGGTCGCCCTTTCCAAAGAAATGGAAGAAAAACACGGATTAGAGGTCTGTTCCCTTCCTCATGTGAGCATATTAGCCTCCGTTAAAGCTAAATACCTATTGCCTTTACTATTAGCCAAAAAAGACATTATTATGAAGGTATCATCCCTTAGGGATGCTTTTGAAGGAGGGGCTGCAATGGAGCAACTTGTAGGTATCACAGCTTCCTTACAAGAAAAACTATCAAGGTTGTATCAACTCGACGCCTTTTATATATTTTCAGGTAGTGGTGACTTTTCGTTGGACCTAAACCAACCCGACCAAAAAAAAGTAGTTACCGTAGGCTGTGACAAGGATAAAGCGGAAGTAATGGCTCCGTATCTATCTATGATTGTAGAGACCGTAGGAAAGGAAGCCAACAAACCAAATAAAGCCCCTTTTGCGGCTATATTGGATGAGCTTAGTTCATTTTATTATGGTGGATTAGTAGATTATCTAGAAAGTGGTCGTGAAAACCTTTGTGCCCTAGTTGCAGGCATTCAAGGTATGGAACAATTAGA
>NZ_JAATON010000008.1:0-98171 GCF_011882165.1 Croceivirga sp. JEA036 | reverse complement strand
AGGCGCTCAAGGTCCAGCGGGTCCACAAGGACCAGCAGGTAATGACGGTGCAGTAGGCCTACAAGGCCCAGCCGGTCCACAAGGACCACAAGGACCACAAGGACCTCAAGGTCCACAGGGTCCTCAAGGCCAACCTGGTCAAGATGGACAAGACGGAGCAACAGGTCCTCAAGGACCTGCAGGCCCAACGGGTGCACAAGGTCCTCAAGGTCCACAAGGCCCACAGGGTCCTCAAGGCCAACCTGGTCAAGATGGACAAGATGGAGCTACAGGTCCACAAGGACCTGCAGGCCCAACAGGTCCAACTGGCCCTCAGGGTCCACAAGGCCCACAGGGTCCGGCAGGAGATCCAGCAACGGATGACCAAACCCTTTCTACAAACGGTAGCCCAGGTTATATTGCTATTACTGGAGGGAACAACGTAACCATAAATGTAAATGATGCCGATAGTAATATTGGAAATGAATACAATACTGGTTTTACCGTATCTGGAGGTAACCTAAGGATTACTGATGGTGGGGGTAACCTAGATGTTCCATTGACAGATATTGGTTCTGATGACCAGTTTGATGATGAAGTTAACTTAAGAACTCCAATAGACGTAGATGAGGGTGGTGAAGCTTCACCTACGGCAGAGACTAATGTACAAGAGGTTATACAAGCAATTGCTCCAATTACATCTAAAGCGGCAAGAATTTTTTATCCGCCATCAATTGCTGTAGATGCCTCTATAAATGGAACGTTCTCTATAGACTTGCATGCGCAGTATATGGCACAGTACGGTAGCCCAACAGTAGGTAGTGCTGGCGCACCAGCTGCCTTGCCAACTTACACGGCTACGGAGCTTTATTACTACGTAACCTATGCAGATCCTACAGTATTTAATACGGCCACGATGAGCATTGATGCTAATGGTGTTCTAAGTTATGAGATTATTGGGCAACCTGCAGATTACAATTCGTTGATCAACGTAGTATTTGTAGTAAAGTAATCATCTAAAGCTCATCAAATTTTGGATACATCCATTACACATAAAATAAAACTCCTGTCCATATTCCTTTTTATAATGGGTATGGGCAGTGTTTCTGCTCAGTTTTTACTACAAGCGCCAACAGATAGTGATCAAAATAACTTTAGGTGGTTTGAGGCTTCGGACACAGCAACCGTTTTAGGAACAAATTCCTTTTATGAAGTAACCGAACCTGGAGTTTATTTTGCAACCTATGATGGTACGCTGTGCGGTTCTAATGCTACAGGATATTTTATAGTAACTAATTGCAATTCGCCCTATAATGAGGTTACTTTAGACGTATCCCAGAATATTAGTGGCAGCGCAACCATAGACTGGAACAATCCGAGTATGAGTGGTACGCAACCCACGGTAACAGCAACTCAAGATGTTGAACGTTATGTGGCCACAATTACCAAAGCCAATAATAGCTTTGCGTTACCAAGATTCACGGTTGTTTGTATGGACCAAGCTGCTATTTTGGTAGAAGATTTTGCAGTAGTGGATGAAGATGATTCCGTTCAAATTCCAATATTTGATAACGATTCGGAATTGCCAGATACTGGGGTTTTAACTTTTACAGAACCGGCAAATGGTGTAGTATCTGTAGATGAGAATGGCACACCAAACGACCCTACGGACGACATTGTCATGTATACACCAAATCCAGATTTTAATGGACAAGATGTTTTTGAGTATACCTTATGTAATAGTTTTGGCGATTGCTCTACCACAACAGTAACAGTAGATGTAAACCCAATTGTAGACGCGATACCAGATGTGGTAACTACAGAAGAAGATACACCAATTACAATAGATTGGGCAGTCAACGATAATGATTTGCCATCAACAGGAACATTAACCTTTACAGAACCAACAAATGGTACTGTGGTAGTAGATGATAATGGTACACCTAATGACCCTAGTGATGATGTTATTACCTATACACCAGATACAGATTTTGATGGTACCGATATGTTTGATTACACGGTTTGTGATGCGCTAGGTAACTGTAGTACATCTACCATTACAGTAGTGGTAACAGACCAGGTTATTTTAGATACGGATGGGGATGGAATTCTAGATAGTTTTGAAGATTTAAATGCCGATGGCGATAATGACCCAGCTACCAATCCTACAGATACTGATAATGATGGTTTCCCAGATTATTTAGATATAGATAGTGATGATGATGGTATCCCAGATAATATTGAGGCACAAACTACTGATGGTTATATTGCTCCAACTGGTGTTGATGCTAATAACAATGGTCTAGACGATGCTTACGAGCAAGATGGTAATCTAGGGATTATACCTGTAGATACAGATTTGGACGGATTACCAGATTACGTAGATGAAGATGCCGATGGAGATGGTGTTCCAGACAATATAGAAGGTAACGACTTTGACCAGAATGGCTTACCAGATGTGGTATGGGTAGATTCTGACAAAGATAACGATGGTCTTAATGATGGTTACGAAGGCGATGCAACTGTAGATACGGATGTAAATGATGAAATTAACGACCCAGTAGTAGACTTACCAGATACAGACCAAGATGGTATCCCTGATTTTAGAGATACAGATGACGATGGTGATGGTATAGAGACTACTGACGAAGATGTGGATTTAGATGGAAATTTTGCAAATGATGATACCGATGAGGATGGTATTCCAAATTACTTAGATCCAGATTTAATTCAGCAAGAAACAGAAATAGAAGTCTTTAATGTGGTAACTCCTAATGGCGATGGTGTACATGATGTATTACGAATTGCAAACATTGAGAATTTCCCCAACAACACGGTTAAAATATACAATCGTTGGGGTGTTTTAGTATACCAAACAAAAGCTTACAACTCTAATGGTAATGTTTTTGATGGCACATCCGAAGGTAGAGTAACCGTAGATCAGGATAGAAAATTACCTGTTGGTACGTATTTCTACATCATCAATTACGAAGATTCCATCGGGAATATGAAGCAATTGTCAGGATACATTTATATCAATAGATAAAACAAACTAGTATGTTTAAGTACATATTCAAACATAAAAAAACAACTTTAGCTTTTGTAGCGTTGGTAATGACTTTAGGTACCATCAATGCGCAACAAGATGCCCAGTATACACAATACATGTACAATACCATGAGTGTAAATCCGGCTTATGCGGGTTCTCGTGGTCACTTAAGTTTGGCAGCCTTGTACCGTAATCAGTGGATTGGTTTAGATGGTGCTCCAGAAACTCAGACATTAAATGTGCATTCTCCTATAGGCTACCGTGGTGTAGGGTTGGGAGTGTCTATTGTTAATGATAAAATAGGACCTACTTCTGAAACCTATTTTGATGCCGATTTTTCATATACCATTTACACTAGTGCAGAGGGTAGATTGAGTTTTGGCCTTAAAGCAAGTGCTCATTTGTTAAACGTAGATTTTGATCAATTGAATCAAGATGATGTACAGGGTTCAGATGCCACACTACAAGCGAATATAGACAATCGTTTTTCGCCAAATATTGGTGCAGGAGTATACTATCATACAGAAAAATTTTATGCAGGCTTATCTGTGCCTCGCTTTTTAGAAACGGAACATTTTGCAGAATCTTCGCAATCTGTAGCAAAAGAACGGATGAATTTTTATCTGATTACCGGCTACGTTTGGGATTTAAATGACAACCTTAAATTTAAACCAGCTGTCCTAGGAAAGATGGTCAATGGAGCGCCTTTACAAGTAGATTTATCTGCCAACTTTATGTTTAATGAAAAATTTATTGGTGGCGTTGCCTACCGTTGGGATGCTGCATTTAGCGGTATGTTTGGTTTTAATATTTCTGAGCAAATGTTTTTAGGTTTAGCTTATGATAGAGAAATAACAGAATTAGGTTCCACTAGTTTTAATGATGGTTCTTTTGAGGTTATTTTTAGATTTGAGTTTCTACGCTCAGAAGGAAATTTAAAGTCCCCTCGTTTCTTCTAACATTTTCCTTTACAATTTATCTATCTGTTGGCAGCTAGAGTCGTATAAAGACTTTATTTTTATGCCATGGAAGAAAAAGTGATTTTGGTAGACTCCAATGACCAACAAATTGGATTAATGCCAAAAATGGAAGCGCATGAGAAGGCGTTACTACATAGAGCATTCTCAGTATTTGTGTTGAATAAAAAGGGAGAGATTATGTTGCAGCAGCGTGCCGCACATAAATACCATACCCCAAATCTTTGGACTAATACTTGTTGCAGCCATCAAAGAGATGGTGAATCCAATCTAGAGGCTGGTAAACGCAGATTGATGGAAGAAATGGGCTTTGTGGTAGACCTTAAAGAAATTTTCTCATTCATTTATAAAGCACCTTTTGACAATGGCCTTACAGAGCATGAATTTGACCATGTAATGGTGGGCTATTTTGAAGGAGAACCTAAGATTAATCCAGAAGAAGTGCAAGCTTGGAAATGGATGACGCCCAAGGCAGTGAAAGAAGACATTGCTACGCATCCGGAAAACTACACAGCTTGGTTCAAGATTATTTTTGATAAATTTTATAATCATTTAATGCAACAAGTACATGAGGGTTAAAGTAAGCAGAAAAGCACAGTTTAACGCTGCACATAGATTATACAGAGAGGATTGGACGTTTGACAAGAATCAGGAGATTTTTGGTAAATGCAACAATCCCAAATTTCATGGGCATAATTACGATTTAATCGTAAGTGTTACTGGCGAGATTGATAAAGAGACTGGCTATGTGATGGATATGAAGGTGTTAAAAGACCTAATTAAAGAACATGTTATAGAACCCTTGGACCACAGAAATTTAAATCTAGACGTGCCAGAGTTTGCCAATCTAAACCCTACAGCAGAGAATATTGCAGTAGTAATATTTAATAAATTGAGACCACATATTATAGCTGAAAACGAATTGGAAATACAATTGTACGAGACTCCTCGTAATTTTGTAACCTATACGGGCTAAGCAAATTAATACTTAAACTGCAAACACGACGTTATAATTTGTAAGAAAAATAATACGAAATTATTATGGGACTATATCCATTAAAGTTTAACCCTATTATGAAAGACCGTCTATGGGGTGGAGAAAAATTAAAGTCGCTTTTTAACAAGCCAAGTGAAACTGATACAACAGGAGAAAGTTGGGAGCTGTCTGCTGTTAAAGGCGATGTTTCTATAGTTTCTAATGGCGCAATAAAAGGTACTTCCTTACAAGAACTTATAGATGAACAAGGCGAAGCTTTACTAGGTAAAAGTGTGGTAAATCGTTTTGGTAGAGAGTTTCCTATATTAATTAAGTTCATAGATGCTAAACAAGATTTATCAATTCAATTACATCCTAATGATGCTCTAGCCAAAGAGCGACACGACTCTTTTGGTAAAACCGAAATGTGGTACATCATGGATGCAGATCCTGGAGCTAAACTTATTGTTGGTTTTAATAAAGACGTTGAGAAAGAAGCTTACAAGAAAAGCTTGGAAGATGATACCCTGTTGGATTTATTGAATTATGAAGAAGTAACCTCTGGCGATACCTTTTTTATTAATACAGGTAAAATACATGCTATAGGTGCTGGTGTTTTATTAGCAGAAATACAGCAAACATCAGATATTACATACCGTGTTTTTGATTTCAATAGAAAAGACAAAGAAGGAAATTTAAGAGAATTACATACAGATTTAGCCTTAGATGCTATTGATTATACTAAAAAAGACGATTTTAAAGTAGCGTATAATACTACTAAAGACCAAGTTAATGGCATGGTAGATTGTCCTTATTTTAAAACCAATTTTTTGGATTTAGAGAAGGATTTATCGCAAGATGTAACTACAAGAGATTCTTTCACCATATACATGTGTGTTGAGGGCAGTGCTACTGTGACTAATGACTATGGTAGTGCAGAATTAACTAAAGGAGAAACTATTTTAGTGCCAGCATCATCTACCAAAATAGCAATTGCAACTAGTGGTGTTAAATTGTTAGAGGTAACTATTTAGTAACTACCTTTGCTCAAAATTTAGAAGAATGGCAAGTGTAAAGAATTTAAAGAAAGATATCAACTACGTTCTAGGGGATATTATTGATGCAGTATACCAGTGGGAAGCAGAAACCGGAAATATTAATTCTAAAGAGGGTTCAGAATTGATAGATAAAGCTATTGCTACTTTTGATAATCTTTTAGAGAAGGTGCACCAAAAAGATGTTGAAAACAAAAAGGTACATTATAAAGAAATCCGTAACCAATTAGAAAGAGAGGCTACGGATTTAATCTCATCTTTGAACGATTTAGCTACAAGTTAAATTCCACCAAAATATTATTTTTTTAAAAGCTTGGCCAGCTCCTTACCATAGGTAGAGTTGGCCACTTTTGTATCTAGGTTGTTGTAAACAGAATCTAGATATTTTGGGTTAGCCTCTGCGCCATCTCTAACTGTAACAAAAGGGGTAACATAGCTTTTAGGGTGTGTTAAACCAAAGTTTAAGATGTAGCCATATCTTCTTAAGTAATTGCGCTCCGCCGCAGTTTGTAAAGAGTCTAATTTTGTAGTATCCTGCACATTGTAGGCTAATTGGGCTAACTCTAAGTCTTTTTTATGAAAATTAGAAATGATATTTTGGTATTCCTCATAATCAGTTTGGCTGGCAGAACCGATTATTTTAGCTTGATCAAACTCATCCCAATTAGTGGTAATAGTAACTTGGCCTGCTTCACCAAAAAACTGCAAACGGTCATTAAAAGTGTTATTATCTGCTCGGTCTAAATGCAAGAAAAATAATTCTGGATGTTCTAAAGGTTGCTCAAACTCAAAAGAACCATCGCCATGAAAAGCTATAGAATCTACAGTAACCATAGTGGTGTCCTGTATTTTTTGTAGATATAAGGTTCCTTTTTTAAGTCCCTTAATGGTCCCAGTTAGTTGCATAGTCTTACTTGGGTCGCTCCCGCAAGAAGCCAAAATGGAAATAATTCCTAAGGTTAAGATTAGTTTCTTCATCATCAAATTTAAAGTGGCAAATATCTTAATTAAATCGATTTTTAAAAGAGGTAATATGCACAAGTTATTTACATAGTTGCGGCAACTTCCATTAAAATGGCACATAAATAGGCGCCTACTGTACCCACTACATAGCCGAATACAGCCAACAAAATACCTACGGAAGTTAACGAAGGATGAAATTCTGCAGCTACAATAGGGGCAGACGCTGCACCGCCAACATTGGCTTGGCTCCCTACCGCTAAGAAAAAGTAAGGTGCTTTTATCAACTTAGCTACTACAATTAAGAGTAAGGCATGTATAATTATCCACGCAAAACCTATGGCAATTAGTCCTGGATTTTCTAAGACTTTACCTAAATCCATTTTCATCCCAATAGTAGCTACCAAAATGTACACGAATAACCTGCCTATTTTACTAGCTCCTGCTCCTTCATAGTTTTTTGCTTTGGTAAAAGAAAGCAGAATGCCAAAAGCTGTTGCTACTACTACCATCCAAAGAAAGGTTGAACTGAGGGAAGAAAGAATCTTTTCCTTATTGCGAATAATTTCAAAATTATCTTCTAAAAATTGAGCAATAGAATTGCCAAAAAAATGGGATAGACCTACCCCAAAGAAGGCAAAGAAAAAGAGCATTATAAAATCGTGTAGGGTAGGGACTCTAGTGATTTTTTCAGTGTGTGCTTTCACTTTTTCTTTTAAGACTTCTATAGAAGAGGTGTCTGCCTGTAACCAAGTATCTATTTTTTTGGATTTACCAATACCAAATAAGACGACGGCCATCCAAACGTTTGCAACTACAATGTCTATCAACACCATACCACCGTATTTGTCTTGGTTGTATTGAAAAATCTCTAACATGGCTGCTTGGTTAGCGCTACCGCCAATCCAACTGCCAGCAATAGTGGTCAATCCTCTCCAAACAGCATCAAAGCCTGCTCCACCCACAGTTTCTGGAGAAAAGATAGACACAATTAGGATGGCTAAAGGGCCACCAATAATTATACCTACGGTACCCGTAAAAAACATGATGAGCGCCTTAGAACCTAAATTGGCTATGGCTTTTAGGTCAATACTAAGCGTCATTAAAATAAGGGCAGCTGGTAACAAGTATCTACTTGCGATGTAATACAAATTAGAATCTGCTTCTGAAACCAAACCAGAACTGGTTAAAACGGCTGGCAATAAATAGCACATAAGTACACCAGGTACTATTTTATAGAATTTGCTCCAAAAGCCTGTAGATTTAGAAGAGGTGTAAAAAACAAAGCCTAAACACAATGCTAATAGGCCAATAATAACGGTGTCCTCCGTTAGTGGCAGTTGATTCATATTGGTTTGGAATTTATCAAATATAGAAAAAAGAGGACTGCTAGATATTAAGCCAATAGGTAAACTTTAAGTTGATGCTACGGCTTCTAGGCATAAAGCTTTCCACAAAGTAATTATCATTGTATACCAGGAATAAATCTGATAATGGAGCAAAACGCCATTGTAATCTTGAATTGATTCCTAAATTGTCGCGTTGGTTACTATACTGTACCAAGGTAGACCAGAAAACACTTTTAGAAAAAGTTATGTTGACTCTAGGACTAATCAGCCAAATGTCTGCACTAGAATAGGGTTGTGGTAAACTTATGTTATCGTATTGCAAATTAAGGCCTACTTCTACTTTTGGTTGAAATCTAAAATTGAATCGTGATTCTACGGATAAACGATTACCATTAAAAAATTCGCCATAACTAGGCTGTATGCGATAAGAGAAAACGCGTCTTTCATCAGAAGAAAAGCCTAGAGAAAAACTATTAAAGTGGTAAGCACTATTTGCAGGTAATTCTAAAGCATCGTCTTTACGAGAAGGGTCAAAACTATCTGTTAAATACACATAGCGTTTATTTAAGCCAAATTCTAAACGTTCTAGTGTTTTAAAAAATGCGGTAGTTCCAAAATTGATATTATAATCAGAATATAAAAAATCTAATCCAGGTCGCCATGTAATGGTCTGGAAAAGCTCGCTCTCAAAACGGTTTATCTTTCCTTTTTTTGGCCAAAAGCGACCCGTTAATCCGTTAGCTACTTTAAAAATATCTGTTCTGCGGATGAATCCTAAATCTGAAGAAAAATCATCATCAATAGAAACTACATCAACAAAGGCAGAAAGGTATTTGGTATTTTTTATGGCAAATACACCGAGGGATAAATTACCATCGCTATTATTAGGTTGAAAAGATTTGTGCGCATAAGCTTTACCATTCCAACTATTATCGGCAGAAGCGAGGTTGTAATCTATACCGATAACGCGATTGTAAATTTCGTCTTCTGGTAAAAAATCTTCTGCGCCAATAGCTTGCCTATTGATAAAAAAAGCGCTGATGTTAGAGCGGGAAAATACCTTTTGTTGCAGCGCTATCATCATATTATTGTTAGAGGCAATTTCGTTCTCCTTATCTTCTTCTGTTTGTATATTAAGAAAACCTATACGCAAGTTTTTATTGAGTTTACCACTTAACCGTAAGCCTCCTAAAATTCTGTTTTCTATAGTATTATCTGCGGTATCTTTGGCAATACCAATACGTCTAGAAAAAAAAGGATTTGCATCTCTAGTGCCCCCAAAACTGCCAAATAAATCGTTGTTATCCACAAAAAATTGGCGTCTCTCTGGCAAGGCAACCTCAAACCGGGTAAGGTTAGTAATAAAATTATCTACCTCTACGGTAGAGAAATCTGGATTTACGGTTAAATCCAAATTTAGGCTATTGCCAATAGCAACTTTAGCATCGGCCCCTACTTTAAAATTATTAAGTTGTTGGTTTTCTTCGTGATTCTTAGCCACAATACCATTTACATAAGGGATTATAGCTAGGGGTGTTCTGCTTTTACCTAAGGGTTTTTCAAAAACCATATCGCCCATAAAAGCAAGACTAAAAATAAGTTGGTTTTGCGGTATCCTAATCCACGAACTGCGTTCATTGGCTTGCATGTCTAATCGGTAGCTATTAAACCGCCATTTGGTTTCTCCTTCTCTGAATTTAAAAGAGGTGAGTGGAATAGCAATTTCTGAGATAAAGTAATTATCATAAATTTTAGATTCTCCCTTCCACTTTACATCCCAAGAAGTAGTAAAGTCTCCACGATCTAAACCACCATTAGAAATAAGGGCTTCTCTGCGTACTCCAAAGGGATTTATACCAAATAAAAAGGCATTGGTACCGTCATTAAACGTATCAAAAAGTAGGCTTATTTGGTCTATTCCTCCACCTCTAAAGTCCCGTTGTAAAGATTGAGTGATATAGTCTCTACCTTCACTATACCCTTTTACAGCTACATACAAGGTGGTTTCATCATACAACATTTTAATTTCTGTAGGTTGCACAGCCATTACAGTATCTACAGGAAAATATTGATGAAAATTAGTGACGCTCTGGGCTTTTTCCCAATCGGTCTCATCCAAAACACCGTCTAAAACTATGGGTTTGTCCGTGTGTTTTACAACAAAAGATTTGCTAGAAACCTGTGCATTGATTATTTGAAAAAAGACAATAGCAAGGAGTGTGGCAAAGTACTTGGCCATGATAATTTTTTGAATTAGCTGCCCCGAATTTAACAGTTTGTGCTGTTAAATAAATCACAAATATTTCCACTAGGGTTTTATTCTTCTTTTTTGGGTGCTCTTTTTGCCTCTTTCAGCGTTTTCATAAGCATCCATTCAATCTGGCCATTAGTACTACGAAACTCGTCTGAAGCCCATTTTTCTATGGCTTTAAGCATGTCTTCATTTAAACGTAGAGCAAAGGCTTTCTTCTTACTCATGTAGCTTAATAAATTTTTCTATCGCATTAATTAGTTGGGGAGAAATTGGGAAGTTTGGATTGGTATACGTTTCAAGGCCTTTTTCTTTTAAAGCGACTTCTTTTAAAACATGGGTAGTATTATCTAAAATTTGATAGGTTGCTTTAGGACTAGCTTTATATAAAGCTTCCGCTTCTGTAATAGAAACTTGTATGTCTAAATCGCCATTAAGAATAAGAACCGGGAGTTCTAATTTTTTTAATTCTTCTGCAGGATTGTAATTGGCCCACGAGCGTATAAATTTTTGATTTTGAGGTGCAAATATGGAGAATAGCATAGGATTCAGTTCCTGTATGGTATCCGTTGCCATTAGTTCTTTAAAATGCTTGGAAGCAATAGCAGCTAGTTCTGGGCTTTGCTTTTTTATTTGATGGATTAAGATAGTGTCTATACTGTTAGCAGGCCCAGCAATAGAAGTAAAACTTTTAATTTTTGGGTGCTTTTGTAGCATACCTACCAAGGAACCTTGGCTGTGACCTAAAATATGGTATCCTGAAAAATTACCGTTATCCTCAAAATGAGTAAGCATTTGGCCAACATTTTGCACTAAGTCTTCAAAGACTAACTCGGGTTTTTTTGCAATAATATCGTTTAGAACTGCAGCCTTGTCAAAGCGCCAAAAGGCAATACCTCTATTGTTTAAACTATCTGCAAGTTGCAAAATGTAGTCTGCTTGCAGCATGGGTTTTTGATTCCCGTCCATGTCTACAGGTCCGGAACCAGGAATAAAAATGGCTAAAGGCATTGGTTTTTTGCTTTCAGGATAAGATAATATCCCTTTAAAACTAACACCATCATAATTAAACATTATTTTGGCCTGTTTATGCTGCGCAGAGCATGTAACAACAATAAAAGCGATTACAATTTGTACGACTAGTCTCATCTATTTTTAGTTCTTTCCATTATAATTCTCCCTGTATTTTCCAAGTATTGCTTGTACTCCCAGCCATTTTTTGCATGCGCGTTTAAAACACTTTCCAAACGCTGTACGTTTTTGGCCAATCCACCAACAAATTGGACTACTTTGTATGCTTTCATATTAATGATTTAAAGTTCCTGTATTCACTACTGGAGACGCATCTTTATCTGAGCAAAGTACCACCATAAGATTACTTACCATGGCAGCTTTACGTTCTTCATCTAAGGCTACAATATCTTTTTTATTAAGTTCTTCTAAA
This sequence comes from Croceivirga sp. JEA036, assembly GCF_011882165.1. Classification (NCBI taxonomy): domain Bacteria; kingdom Pseudomonadati; phylum Bacteroidota; class Flavobacteriia; order Flavobacteriales; family Flavobacteriaceae; genus Croceivirga; species Croceivirga sp. JEA036. The sequence continues at coordinate 86,131 of NZ_JAATON010000008.1, read as the reverse complement.
GCCATTTCTACCATGCTAACTGCGCCCTCTACAATTTTGTGTCTTGCGGCTACAATGGCAGTGGCCTGCTGTCTTTTAAGCATTGCATTGGCAATTTCTTGTGCGTAGGCAAGATAACCAATCCTTGCTTCTAATACTTGAATCCCTGCCATTTGTAGGCGGTCTTGAATTTCTTTTTCCAAAGCCTCACTCACCTCGTTAACGCTAGAGCGCAACGTAATATCTTCTTCTATACCTTCGTCTGCAAAATTATCGTAGGGATACATACTAGCTAGTTTGCGTACAGCTGCATCAGTTTGTACGCGTACAAAATTTTTATAATCATCAACATCAAAAGCGGCTTTATAAGTATCTGTAACCCGCCATACAAGTATCGTACTAATCATTACTGGGTTCCCAAGTTTATCGTTCACTTTTAACCTTTCACTATCAAAATTACTTGCCCTTAAGGATATCTTTTTCTTAGAAAATAATGGGTTTACCCAGTACAGGCCATTTTGTTTTATAGTCCCAACATATTTTCCAAATAGAAGAAGCACTCTAGAACTGTTAGGATTCACTAAAACCAAACCCATGGCAAGTAAGAGTCCTGTAAAAACAGCTAGTATAAAAAGTAGGCTACCGTTATTAAATAACATAAATACGCCACCAAATAATAATAGTAAGGCAAGAAAAAGCATGAGGTAGCCATTGATTGGCTTTAAAGTAATTTCGTTTGTCATAGTGGTTATTTTATAAAAATGATATTAAAATGATATCATAAATATATTGAAATTATCTTAGCCACGAAATTTCTTCTTCTTTTTCTTCTTTGGATTGGTGAACAATCGTTTTAAGAATCCGTCTTTTTTTATAGGGTCACAGGCAAGTTTTGCTTGCTGTTCTGGCGTCAATGGACTAAAAATGGCTTTTGTAATACTGTCAAACTGAGCTTCGGCATTCATTTTTTGGTAGAGCTTGGCAAAAACGGGCAGTGCTGCGTTTGCTCCTTGACCAATGGCGGTATTGCTGAAACCAATCTCATGATTGTCTAAGCCCACCCAAGTAATGTTTACATATTTGGGGGTAATTGCTGCGAACCACGCATCTTTATTATTTTGTGTGGTACCCGTTTTGCCAGCAATAGCATTTTTTAGTCCATAAGAACTTCTTAGGCGAGATGCCGTACCATTATTGACAACGGATTGCATCATGTGTAGCATTATTTTCCGGTTATCCTCACTATAGGCACTTGTTACTGGTTTTTCTTGTTGATGCTTGTAAAGAACCGAATCTTGGTAAGACCTAATTTGTTGAATTATATAAGGACGTATTGGTCTACCATGATTAATAAAGGAGCTATAAACGCTAGCCATTTCTGTCATTGGTATCTCACCTGTGCCTAGAGCAATAGAAGGTTCTTTAGGTAAATCTGTTTGTATACCCATCTCAGTAGCTTGAGCGAGCACTCTTTCTAAGCCTGTTTTTTCTAAAACCTTTACTGTTACTGTATTTACAGACTGGGATAGTGCTTCTTCTAATGAATAATTTAAATATGCTTCGTCCTTATTACCCGAATTACTAGGAGACCAACCTTTTAAATTTTGATATTCCACTTCTCTAGCCGAAAAATAATCGCAAGGTGCTACTCCATTTTCTAAGGCAGTTAAATAAACAATCGGTTTAAAGGTAGACCCCACTTGGCGTTTACTTTGATTAACATGGTCATACTTAAAATAGCTAAAATTAACTCCGCCAATCCATGTATTGACAGCTCCACTTTTTGGATGTATGCCAATACTACCAACATTTAAAAACTTCATAAAATGTTGTAAACTGTCCAAGCTATTAGCCATCACCTCTTCTTCGCCATTGTACGTAGGGAAGGTCATTTTTCGCTTAATTGATAAGCTATCCTGAATTTGTTTTTCTGATAAACCCACTTGTTGCCAGTGTTTGTATTTAGAAAGCTTTTTAGCAGCTTTCATGATTGATTTTTTAGATAACCAAGGAGCTCTTTTACCATAGCCATCTTCAAACTGCTTTTGTAGCTTTTTCATATGTTCCGTCATGGCTTCTTCTGCTAATTGCTGCATGCCATAATGGAGCGTAGTTTGTATTTTTAATCCAGAAGTATAAATGTTTACATCTTTATCATTTGCCCAAGCTAACAACTCTTTACGTACCGCTTCTCTAAAATAAGGGGCTATACCATTATTGTGGTCATAGTCTCGGTAGTTTAGTACTAATGGGAGTTGTTGCAAACTATCTTTTTCTTCTTCAGCTATAAAACTATTACGTTGCATATTGTAGAGCACCAAATTTCTGCGCTCTAAACTTCGTTCTGGGAATAATCTAGGATTATAACCATAAGTAGCCTTAAGCATCCCAACTAGAACCGCCGATTCCTCTATCAAAAGAGAATCTGTAGGCTTATCAAAAAATTTGCGTGCAGCGGCTTCAATACCATAAGTGTTATCTCCAAAAGAAACAGTGTTTAGATAGAGTTCTAAGACTTTATTCTTATCATAATTTGTTTCTAATCTCTTGGCTATGAGCATTTCTTTTACCTTATTTACAGCTATATTTTTAGAGGTACGCTCACTACGTGGATATAGATTTTTTGCCAGTTGTTGCGTTAACGTACTACCGCCACCCGCACTTTTATCACCTAAAAGAATGCTTTTAAACGCTACACGAAACATACTTTTTAAGTCAATACCATTATGGTCATAAAATCGTTCGTCTTCAATGGATATCAATGCTTGGAGTAGATTTTGTGGCATTCGTTTTAAAGGAATCGGTTGTCTGTCATTTAAATAAAACTTACCTATAAGAAAACCATCCGCCGAATAAACTTCAGAAGCTTGCTGGTGTTCTATGGTCGCCAACTCTTGTTTAGTGGGTAGTTTGCCAAATACGCCTATATATACAGCAAAAACAAAAAGCAGTGGTAATAAAAGCGCTGTGGCTAAGACGATTGCTGCTATTTTTAATAGTTTTTTCTTTTTGGCAGATGTTTTCATAGGTCTATTTTGAAAAGGTACAAGATGATAATAAAAGGTTAAAAGCCCCTTAGATTTAACACTAGGTTAAAAAGGCAATGGTATATTCGCCAGAAATTTTTTTGAATGCGCGCTTTATTCCTATTTCTTTTAGCTTTTACCATTACCACAACCAATGCAAACACCCTTTGGGGTAAAAAAGGGCATCGTGTTACAGGGCATGTGGCCGAACATTATTTAAGTAAAAAAGCTAAAAAGCAAATTGATAAATTGTTAGCAGGGCATAGTCTGGCTTTTGTGTCTACCTATGCAGATGAGATTAAAAGTGATAGAAGTTACTCTAAGTACGGACCTTGGCACTATGTGAATTATCCTTTGGATGTACATTATCATGATGCTGAAAAAAGTGATTTAGGCGATGTGTATACGGCTATAGAAAAATGCAAACGTGTACTCTTAGATAATAATACCACCGAAGCAGATAAAGTATTTCATTTGAAATTTTTGGTGCACCTAGTAGGAGATATGCACCAACCAATGCATGCGGGTAGGGCTGCAGATAAAGGTGGTAATGATATACAAGTACGATGGTTTAACGAGGGCAGTAACCTACACAAAGTCTGGGACACTAATTTAATTGAATCTTACGGGATGAGTTTTCATGAATTGGGAGACGAACTCATACGTACAACGAGTAAAGCTCAAAAGAAAGCCATAGAGTCCGGTGCTGTATTGGATTGGATGGAAGAAAGCCATTCCCTAGCTGCAGAAATATATGGTTCTGTTAATTCCGGAGAAAAACTAAAGTATAGCTATAGCTACCAATACAACCCAGTAATGTTTGACCGCCTTAAGAAAGGCGGTATACGCTTGGCTAAAATTTTAAATGATTTGTTTAAGTAAGTTAACGCTTGCTTACCTTATTACCACTAATATGGCGTTGTCTAGAACATTTAAAACGACCAGTTTGATTGTCTCTTAGTTTTAGGTGTTTTGTTTTTCTGCCTTGTACACGCTTACGCCACATTCTAAAGCTACTAGGCTTCATGTGCTTGCGCATAAGTTCTATAGTTTCTTGTTCAGAAATATTAAATTGAAAGGTAATGGCCTCAAACGGGGTTCTGTCTTCCCATGCCATTTCTATAATGCGGTCTAATTCCCGCTCCGTAAATTCTTTTTTCATAGCATTACAAAGATAAAGTATCACCCTTAAAAATACTATTTTACTATACGATGCGTCTAAAGGTGAGGTTAATCCGTGGTGCAATAGGCTTTTTAGTTTTGGGTATCTGGTGCAACCAGTGGTGTTGCGTTTCGCCTTGCATCAATAATAAACTACCGTGTTCTAAAAGTAGACTTCTTTTGAGTGATTTCTCTGTACGATGTTTTAAATGAAACATACGTTCTTGACCCAAACTTACAGAGGCTATAACAGGATTAATCCCTAATTCTTTCTCGTTATCTGCATGCCAGCCGTTGCTATCGCTGCCATCACGATATAGATTTAAAAGACAAGTGGTAAACTGATGGTCGGTAATATGGGTAAGCTTTTGTAATAGCTCCATTAAACTATCCGTATAAGGATGAGGTTCCATTATAATAGAGGAGTAGCTATAACTTTTACCGTTATTTCCATATAGCGCAGTTAGTCTAGGTTGGTCATAGGTTTTACCAAATACTTTAATCTGGTCTTGTTGCCATGGCGTTTGTTCTAATAATACTTTATAGTAGTGGTCTGCCGTTTCTTTATCTAAAAAATTAGGAAAATAAAGAATCTCTGCCTGTGGTAAATCTAAATCTATACGTTGCAGTCCAAACATTACACTAATGTAAAACCGATTTTAATTGATTGCGATATTCAGACGGGTTTTGACCTGTGAATGCTTTAAAAGATTTATTAAAATGAGAAAAATTATTAAACCCACTTTCATAACACACCTCTGTGATACTCATAGGTTGCTCTGCTAATAATTTAGACGCGTGTACCAACCTATATTCATTTACAAATTGTGTAAAGGTTTTATTGGTGATTTTTTTAAAGTATCTGCAAAAAGAAGGGACTGTCATACTTACCATGTCAGCAATCTGTTCTAGTTTAATTTCTTCTTTAAAATTGGTCTTTACATGGTTAAATACAATATTTATACGGTCATTGTCCTTAACTTCACTCTGCATGGTAAAACCATCTGCATTTAGAACTTTATATTCATCTGTAGAACCAAGTTCATTTAAAATATTAAGAATGGATAGCAAACGTTGAAAATCAGTTTGGTATTCTAATATTTCTATTTTTTCGCCAATCTTAGTTTTCGTTTTGCCATAGAAAGCAATACCACTTTTACAGATTTCAAACAAATTTTTAATTTTCTTCATTTCTGGAATCTCAAAGAAATCATTACCAAGAAAATCTTTTTTCATCTGTATTACAGATTCACTTTTGTTGCCTGTAAGTTTATCGGTAAAGCCACAATGGGGTAAGTTGCTACCTATTAATATAAGGTCGCCGTCTCTAAAGTAAGAAACGTGGCTGCCTATTTGGCGCTTACCAGAACCACCATTAATGTATACTAACTCTAATTCTGGATGGTAGTGCCAAGCCGTAAAATTATTTAGATTATACTCATCATATTTATGGTATGTAAAAGAATAACCAAAGTTGGGCTCAATGGCTTCAAATGCGGGTTTGTGTTTTAATACTTCCATAGGACTCATATTTGGGGGAATACCCATGTTTCTGTGCAAATTTACCAAAAAACTGTGTAAAATTACCGTTTACAATAAATTAACATTGGGTATAGGGTAATATAGCATAGATATTGGCAAAAATTGGTGTAGAATGGCATAGTACAACGGGCGTATGTTTGCAGTGTAAGTTTTTACTAACATATTAAACGATTGAGTTATGAAAGCAATCTTAAGAAACTTAACAGTAGTAGCAATCATGTTTGCAACAGTTGCAAGCTTTGCAAAAGGACCAGAAACAACTTTCGGTGGTAAAGTTAATGAGGTAGAAAAGAACTTAATGGCTGTAAAGCTAGACCCAATATTTAAAAAGAAAGGAAACAAGTTGTTTATGAACTTGTTGAATTTAGACCAGCAAGACGTTACTATAAAGGTATACGATTCTGAAGGTAGAGTGGTATTTAAAGAAATATTAGAAGGCGAATTGGTAATAGAAAAGGCATTCAACTTTGAAAATGCTTTTGAGAACGATTACACTGTAGTAGTTGTAGACAACCAAAAATCTTTTAAAGAAACTGTAGTAGTAAAATAAGCTACAGTTCTAACACGAAGCAGTTTAGTTTTTAGTTAATTTATTCAGTTTGTGGGAACCCCGGCTTTTAGCCGGGGTTTTTTAGTTGAGCAACTGGCTATATTTTTCTTGTTTCTCTGGTTTAACAGCATCACAAACAAGTGCTTTTTTAATTACAGACGGTTCGGTGGTTTGGTTGGTAGCTAGCTCATAATATTCCTGAACAGTAAATTTGGCTGGGTGTTCTTGTTGTAAAACAAATTCGTCCCCTACCTTTACAGTTCCTTCTTGCAATACCTTAATGTAGGTGCCTGGACTGGGATATTCTAAAAATTCTTTAATCACAGCGGCATTATTAAACCTAATCCCTAATTTAAAACAAGGTTGTCTAGGTTCAGATATTTGGACCAGAGCACTACCAACTTTATAAATATTACCAATATAAAGTTGCGTTTCATCAAAACTAGCTACGGTAAGGTTTTCTCCAAACATACCATAGTCCCAATCTAGATTTGGATATTTTTCTTTCCAGTAGGGATAATGATGTGCGGAAAATAAATAGCATGCTTTGTAAACTCCTCCATGATGTTTTCTGTCAATCACGTTGTCTGATTTTACATCTGTTTTACCTAGGAAAATAGGTTGATTTATTGGCTTTTTAAAGATGCCCGTTTGGACTTCTTTTTTGCGCCATATTACTGTGGTCCTTTCTCCAATGTTAGTACTTACTATTTTCATAGTTTTAAAGATAGCTATATGCCCAGTAGATTAGAACAAATTGCAAGGGAATCCGTAATAGTAAAATCCATTTTGGAATACCAGCCGCGGCTTTTTCACTACTCAACATGTAAAAATGAATGCTAAAGAATAGAATTAACATTAAAATTAAAGCGTAAATAGCCCAGTCTTTGGTGCTTGGAAAACACAGCCCTACTGCTACGGCTATTTCTGCTACACCACTCCAGAGTACCAGCGTTTTGTGTGCGGGTAAATAACACGGCATTACACGCATAAAAACTTTTGGTTTTATCAAGTGCATCACTCCTGCAAATCCATACAAAAAAGCCATTAAATAAAGGTGCCAGGGCATAAAAGTTAGTTTTAAGATTTAAAATACCAAAAGGGAATGGTTTCTTCAACAGTGACTACCAAAGAATCTTTTTCTTTTTTCTTTCGCACTAAATTGATAACATGATTACCTTCTTTTAAGTCTTTTATATTTAAATAGGTTATAAAGCCCAGTAAATCTCTTTCGTCTGTGGTGGCAATAAATTCTGCATCTCTCTTTACACCATCAATGGTAAAGTAATGCATTTTATTAAAAACTTTTAATTACTTTTTGCGTATACTAGAAAGTTTTTTGCTGTTGACCATCGAACTATCAGAATTATTATTGGTTAAACACACTAAGTTCATAGCCCATATAGTTGGCTATAGCGCCTTGTTCTCTCAAAGGTTCTATTGCATTAAAAAGCTCATAAAGGACAAAACCTGAAAGTAATAATTCTAGTTCCCAACTTTGCTGTTGTAGAGCATCTAAAAAACGTTTAAAACTTGGAGTACGGTAATCTTTATACAATTTGTGAGTTGGTTTAAAGCCCAAGATACTTAAATAATTAAAATACTATCTAAAAACTGTATTGAAGACTTAAATCTTTATTTTGTGTACTAAAAGTTGATTTTACCTATTGAAACAATATTCAATATTCTTTAAACTCAAGAAAAATTAAGTAATTGATAATACTGTAGCTTAGAATTGGCTGTATGGTCAATCAAGTATATATTTAACCTATTCAATAAAGTAGACCGAATGCCAAGCAAACCAAAAATAGCACCAAAGGAACTTTATAATTATGTAAAGACCTCTTATTACAATTTTAGCCATAATAAAATGGCAAATAAGGCGCTAAAAACTATTGAAAAGGAAAAAGGGAAAGCAAACCCTAAAGAACTAAAATTGGCAGAAGCTTATGCTAAAGATATATTGGGTTGGAAAGGGTATGCCCCTTGGTTAAAAGCATATACTGCTATGGCTGGAGAATTTAAAGAAGGGTGGTTGCCAGAAAATTATTTTGGAAACGTAGTTGTTCCAAAACTTCAAGGAGAGGTTGGTAAAACATCATTCTTAAAACCACTTTCTAAAAGACTGTTTGAAAGTGACGCTTTCTCTGATATAGGTTACTTAGTTAATGGTTCATTTTATGATAAGAATTATAAAATATGTTCCGCTTCAGAAATAAAAGAGAAATTATTCTCAAAATCTGGTAAGATTGTTTTTAAGTTGAATAATTCTTTCCAAGGTAGGGGAGTTTTTGTGCTAGAGCAAGCTACATTTAATACAAAACAGGTGGTTAAATTTGGTGCTGGGGTGTTTCAGAATTACATAGAACAGCATTCCTTTTTTAATCAAATTATGCCTAACTCTGTTGCGACCATTCGCTTATTAACGGTTCTGGATGATTTTGGAGAATCATCTTTAAGAGCTGCTTATTTGCGAGTTGGCAGAAATAAGGATTCTCATGTAAAATCTAGTTCTCAAATTGTAGTTCCTATAGCCTTAGATTCCGGAAATTTGAACGAACTGGGGCACTCCAAAATGTGGTTTACTATGAAAGAACATCCAGATACTAATTTTAAGTTTAAAGGGGAGCAGATACCAAGATTTAAAGAAATGGTAGAAACCGTATTAACAATGCAGAAGAAAATGTCTTTTGTTCGATGTATTGGTTGGGATGTAGTTTTAGATAAAGATGACAAAATACAAGTTATGGAATGGAACGGATTCCATACGGGTATTGGTTTTGCAGAATTTACTCAAGGACCATGTTTTAAAAATTTAGGATGGGAACACTTGTGGAAAGAATAAAAAAAACCGTCTGAAGTCTATTTAAAGACTTTAGACGGTTTTATATATAGATTCCTGACTTTGCAGGAAGTAGTGTAACACTACTTAATCATCTCGTAACTTCTAGAGATAAATTTGGTCAATTCTTCACCCTTTAATAGGCCCTTTGATAAACGTGCTAAATCTAAAGATTGATTTATTAATCGTTCTTTTTTCTTTGCCGTTTTAGTGTTTAGAATTTCACCAACTAATTCGTGGTTTGTATTCACAATAAGATTATACATATCTGGCATATTCCCCATTCCAAACATACCACCGCCACCAGTCTGTTGCATATCTTTCATTCTACGCATAAATTCTGGTTCTGTGATAATAAAAGGCTGGGCGGTGCTATCCATAGCTTCTAATTGTACAGTGTAGGTACTATTTTCTCCTAAAACACCTTCTAAATCAGCCTTTAATTTATCTTTTTCTTCATCAGATAACTTAGAAATAGTATTATCCTCTTTTTTAATAAGATTGTCTACATGGTCAGCATCTACACGAGCAAAACTTACATTTTCCTTAGAGGTTTCTAATTTCTGAATCAAGTGTGGTACAATAGGAGAGTCTAATAATAAAACCTCATAACCTTTTGCTTTGGCAGCTTCAATATAACTATGTTGGTTTTCTTGGTTAGAAGCATAAAGTAAAACTAGTTTACCATCTTTATCGGTTTGGCTTTCCTTAGTCTTTTCTTGTAGTTCTTCAAATGTGTAAAATTTTCCATCTACCGTAGGGTACAAAGCAAATTTTTCTGCGCGATCATAGAATTTGTCTTCAGAAAGCATTCCGTATTCTATGACCACTTTAATATCATTCCATTTTTGTTCAAAATCTTCTCTGTTGTCTTTGAACAAGGAGTTTAGCTTGTCTGCAACCTTTTTAGTGATATAAGAAGATATTTTCTTTACCGCACCATCTGCTTGTAAATAAGAACGGGATACGTTTAAGGGAATGTCTGGTGAATCTATTACCCCGCGTAACATGGTCAAGAACTCTGGTACTATACCTTCTACATTATCGGTAACAAAAACCTGGTTTTGGTAAAGCTGTATTTTGTCTTTCTGTATGTTTAAGTCGTTTGTAAGCTTTGGAAAATAAAGAATACCCGTAAGATTAAATGGGTAATCTACATTTAAGTGAATGTTAAATAGCGGCTCTTCAAACTGCATAGGATAAAGTTCCCGGTAGAAGTTTTTGTAATCTTCACTTTCAAGGTCCGTTGGTTTTTTAGTCCAAGCAGGGTTAGGGTTATTAATAATGTTGTCTACTTCTTGTGTAGGCGCTGGGTCATCTTCTTTAGCATCTTCTGGTTTAGGTAGAGTTTCTGTACGTGTACCAAATTTAATAGGTATTGGCATAAACTTGTTGTACTTAGTCAACAACTCCCTAATTTTAGCTTCTTCTAAAAACTCAGTAGAGTCCTCGGCTACATGCAACACTATTTCTGTTCCGCGCTCTGTTTTATTAGCTTCAGAAAGTTCAAATGTTGGAGAACCATCACAGACCCAACGTACCGCAGGTTCATCTTTAAAACTTTTGGTAATTATTTCTACTTTCTCTGCTACCATAAAAGCGGAGTAAAAACCAAGACCAAAATGGCCTATTATGCCCGTGTCTTTGCCAGAATCTTTGTATTTATCTAAAAATTCTTCTGCACCAGAGAATGCTACTTCGTTTATGTATTTTTTAACCTCATCCTCTGTCATACCAATACCCTGGTCAATAATGTGGATTTTTTTAGCTTCCTTATCCACTTTTACCTCTATCATTGGATTGCCGTAATCTACCTTTGCCTCACCAATTGCAGTAAGGTGTTTTAGCTTTAGGGTTGCATCTGTTGCATTAGAAACCAATTCTCTCAAAAAGATTTCATGGTCACTATACAAGAATTTTTTAATTAATGGAAAGATGTTTTCTACAGAAACATTGATTTTACCTGTTGCCATTCTTATCTGTATTTAGTTGTCTTTTGTTAGACTGTTATAAACTTTTTACTGTTGGCTTTTAGTCAAAAAAAATACCATTCTATAAAAACTGACAAACTGGCATTTGGGGTTAAAAATTAGAATATTAAGAAAGTTTAACACAAATTAATATGTTTAACATAATGCAAAATAAATTAAACATAATTATATTTGTACTGTTGTGGTGAAAAAAATGCTATGAAAAAGATACTCTACAACAAGAGTTGTTTATTTATTGGTTAGGTTGTTGAAAGTGCACTTTTGCTAGAAGGTGCACTTTCTTTTTTCTTGTTGTAACTTTAGGTTGAAATAAATAAAAAATTAATTAAACAATATTTTAGATATGGCTACAAAAAGTACTGCTTCCAAAATGACAGAAGATAAAATTTTGGGTTTTTATATGGATGAGGTTCTGGAACAAGAAGCCTATCCAAAATCAGTTTATAAGTTCTGTAAGAATCATAAGATTAAAGAAGAAGAGTTTTACGCATTCTTTGGTTCGTTTGAGGCCTTAAAGGAGCGTGTTTGGCATAAATTTTATGAGAATACTATTAATGTATTGCACAAGAATGACGAATACACCTCTTTTACAAATAAAGAAAAATTGTTAAGCTTTTATTACACATTTTTTGAGGTATTAACCCTTAATAGGAGTTATGTTCTTTATGTTTTAGGGGAGCACGTAACTATGCCAGATAGGGTAAAGGAATTGAAGTCGTTAAGACCCAAGGTTAAGGCATTTGCAAAAGATTTGGTAGAGGCGGGGAATGAAGGCAAAACCTTGAAGATTACAAAAAAGAACCCCCAAGTTTTTGCAGAAGGAGCATGGTTTCAATTTTTGTTTCTGCTTAGATTTTGGGTAAAGGATAGTTCTGCTGGATTTGAAAAAACAGATATGGCTATAGAAAAGTCTGTAACTACAGTTTTTGATGTTTTTGATAATACACCTCTAGATAGTCTGTTAGATTTTGGAAAATTCTTGTACAAGGAAACCGTAACTAAATAATGGAGTAAAATGAAAACATTGGATAAAATACCAACAGGTAAGTTGGAACGTGCAGGGAAATTGGTAAAGACCGGTGTTAAAATTGGTGGCAACTACGTTAAATACTATGGTGCTAAATTAATAGATGCAGAAAGAGCTAAAGAGCAACTAGATGAGAATAATGCAGAAGATATTTATGACGGATTAAAGGATTTAAAGGGTAGTGCATTAAAAGTGGCTCAAATGCTTAGCATGGAAAAAAATTTGCTACCCAATGCTTATGTAGAAAAATTTTCTTTGTCTCAATTTTCGGTACCGCCATTATCTGCCCCGTTAGTACGTAAAACTTTTAAAAAGTACTTAAATAAATATCCTGAAGAAGTTTTTGATTCGTTTGAAAAAGATAGTGTCAACGCCGCGAGTATAGGTCAAGTACATAGGGCTGAAAAAAATGGAAAAAAATTGGCAGTTAAGATTCAATATCCAGGAGTTGCAAATAGTATTAGCAGTGATTTGGCTTTAGTGAAACCTGTGGCAATACGGATGTTTAATCTGCAGGGCAAAGATTCTGATAAGTTTTTTAAAGAGGTAGAAGGTAAGTTGTTAGAAGAAACAGATTATGTTTTGGAGTTGCAACAAAGCCAAGAAATTACAACAGCTTGCAAGAGCATACCTAATATGCGTTTTCCATCGTATTATCCAGAGTTGTCTAGTGAACGTATTTTAACTATGGATTGGATGCAGGGGAAACATCTGAGTGAGTTTACCAAGACAAATTTCTCTCAAGAAGTTGGTGATAAGCTAGGTCAGGCACTTTGGGATTTTTATATGTTTCAAATTCATGGCTTAAAAAAAGTGCATGCAGACCCTCATCCAGGTAATTTTTTGGTTAATGATGCGCACGAATTAATTGCCATAGATTTTGGTTGTATTAAGTTAATACCAGATAGTTTTTATGTGCCTTATTTTGAACTGGCAGAAAAGGATAACATATCTAATCCAACAATTTTTTCAGATAAGTTGTATGAACTAGAGATATTAATGCCGACAGATACGGACCAGGAATTACAATTTTTTACAGAACTATTCAAAGAAATGCTTACGCTCTTCACTTCGCCTTTCCATGAGGATACCTTTGATTTCGGAGATGAAAAATTCTGGGGGCAAATTGCAAATTTAAGTGAGCGTTATTCCAAAGATCCGCAAATCCGTAAAATGAATGGGAACAGGGGTTCCAAGCATTTTTTATACATGAACAGAACTTTCTTTGGGTTGTACAATTTACTGCATGACCTTAAAGCTAAAGTAGAAGTAAATAATTTTAGGAAATACCTTTAAACTATATTATTTCTTTAGATAGTTGCTTTTAATTTAGCATTTCTTAATTTGCACCGCTAAATTTTTTAAAATCCAAAAAATAAAGGTGATGTTCGCCTCTAAAAACTAAAATTGTGGCTATGTACAATGCTAAGATAAAAGGGCTTGGGTTCTACGTCCCAGAAAATGTAGTAACTAATGATGATTTGTCCAAGGTAATGGACACTAGTGATGAGTGGATTCAGGAACGTACAGGAATACAAGAGCGTAGACATGTTGTAGAGGGTGGTGATACCACTACTTCTATGGGAGTAAAAGCTGCAAAAGTTGCTATTGAACGTGCTGGTTTGGATAAAGATGATATTGATTTTATCATTTTTGCCACACTTAGTCCAGATTATTATTTTCCTGGTCCAGGGGTGCTTGTGCAAAGAGACTTGGGTATTAAAACGGTTGGGGCATTAGATGTGCGTAACCAATGTTCTGGGTTTGTTTACGCACTTTCTGTAGCGGACCAATATATAAAAAGTGGTATGTATAAAAACATACTGGTTATCGGCTCAGAAGTACATAGCAAGGGGTTAGATATGACTACCCGTGGTAGAGGTGTTTCTGTGATTTTTGGAGACGGTGCTGGTGCTGCCGTGGTTAGTAGGGCAGAAGAAGGTAGTAAAAGTGGAATTTTATCTAGTCACTTGCACTCAGAAGGGCAACATGCAGAAGAATTATCTGTGATTGCGCCAGGTATGGGCAAAAGATGGGTGACAGATATCATTGCTGATAATGATACAGAAGACACTTCTTACTTTCCGTACATGAACGGACAATTTGTATTTAAAAATGCAGTAGTTAGGTTTAGCGAGGTAATTAAAGAAGGGTTAAAAGCAAATGATTTGCAACCCCAAGATATAGATATGCTAATTCCACATCAGGCAAATTTAAGGATTGCACAATTTGTGCAAAACAAATTTGGGTTAGCAGATGATCAGGTGTATAATAATATTATGAGTTATGGTAATACAACAGCTGCTTCTATTCCTATTGCATTAACAGAAGCCTGGGAGCAAGGAAAAATTAAAGAAGGAGATTTAGTAGTGTTAGCTGCTTTTGGTAGTGGATTTACCTGGGGTAGTGTAATCTTGCGATGGTAACAGAAAAATGCCCTAGCTACAAATTGCTAGGGCAAGACAGGCCTTTGGAAAAACTAACCAACCAAAAAACATTCCAAAGGCCGTTCCGTTTTTCTGCTAACATTATTAACTTATATAATAGACTGTAAAAAGGGGTTAGATGTTACAGTAAAACAAAAAAAAGAAATATCTGTAAAGAAGTAGCCCCGGGATTAACCGGGGCTTTTTACATTGATAAGCTATACTAAACACTAACCATTAACTATAAAAAATACAGTCTTACCAATGAGTTTGTAACTTGTATATTTTATAAGACGTAAGAATAAAGGATTCGTTACGACTAAAAATTACAATTAACAGTATTTTAATATTATGGAGACTACTTTAGTCTTTGGAGCCTCATTAAAACCTAATAGATATAGCAATATGGCTATTAAAAGGCTTCAAGAAAAAAATGTGCCGACAGTAGCTTATGGTCTGAAGGCTGGTTTGGTTCATTCTATACAAATTACGACCAATTTGGCGGAAATTCCAAAAATTGATGTGGTTACTTTGTACATAAATCCGAGCCGTCAGAAAGAATTTTACCAAGATATCATCAACCTAGAACCTAGAAAAGTAATATTCAATCCTGGTACGGAAAATCCAGAATTCTATGAGCTTCTTAAAGTTCATGGGATAGAGGTGCAGGTTGCTTGCACCTTGGTTTTGTTAGCTACAAATCAATATTAAGCAGGTTTTTTAATGGCATAAAGACCAATAAACGTTAAAAGGCCATTAAGTGGTAGCAATTCGTAACCCAGAACATAACCACCTAAATGCTTAGGGTCTATGGCGGCAATAGAGCTAATAATTATTACAGAAACTATGGCTACTACCCAAACCCACTTATCGTGTATTTGGTAGTTGGTAAATATTCCAAAGGCAAACAAACCAAGTAATGGCCCATACGTATATCCAGCTACGGTAAGTAAGCTGTCTATAACATTGCTGTTTAAGATGTATTTAAATGCAATGATAACAATGACTAGGGCTAAGCTCATATAAATGTGGGTTTGTTTTCTTACCTTCTTCTGCTTTGCTTCTGTTTTTTTGTCAATTTTTAAAAAATCTACACAAAACGAAGTGGTTAAAGAAGTTAGAGCGCTATCTGCGCTAGAATAAGCAGCGGCAATTAATCCTAGCATAAAAGTAATGCTGAGTACTAACCCTAAGCCAGAATTGAGTGCTATCTCTGGGAATAGCAAATCTGTCTTTGGATTGCCATCTAATAGCGGTAAGCTTATGTTGTTGTGGCCTGCATATATAAATAAAAGAGCGCCTAACAACATAAACATAAAAGTAACGCCTACTAGGACAATGCTAAAAGAAACCATGTTTTTCTGTGCATCTTTTAAGTTTTTGCAAGTAAGGTTTTTTTGCATCATATCTTGATCTAAACCTGTCATGCAAATGGTGATGAACATACCGCCAAGGAACGATTTTAAAAAATGATTCTTCGCTTTAAAATTGTCTGTAAATACAATTCTACTGTAATTTTTAAATTCTTCTGAAGATAGAAAATCACTGAACGTCCAGTTTAATTTGTCTAGAATAAGAAGTATTGATAACAACACTGCAATAATCATAAAAGAGGTTTGTAGTGTGTCTGTCCAAACTATTGTTTTTATTCCCCCTTTATTGGTGTAAATCCAAATGAGTAAAACAGAAAGAATTACTGTAATTTCAAAAGGTATGTGAAAGGCGTCAAAAACAAATTGCTGTAGTACTATAGCTACTAAGAACAGTCTAAAGGCTGCGCCCAGTACACGAGAAATAAAGAAGAAAAATGCACCTGTTTTATGGCTGGTGGGTCCAAATCGTTCTAAAAGATACTCATAAATGGAGGTTAGATTAAGTCTGTAATAAATAGGTAAAAGCACAAAAGCGACAACAAAGTAACCTACTAAATAGCCAAAAACTACCTGCATGTAACTAAATTGTGAGCTATCTACCCAGCCAGGTACAGATATAAAGGTGACTCCAGATAAAGAGGCGCCAACCATGCCAAAAGCAACCAAATACCAAGGAGATTGCCTACCAGCTTTAAAAAAATCAGCATTACTATCATTCTTACCTGTAAAATAAGATATGCTCATAAGAACAAGAAAGTACCCAGCTATTAGGATGAGGATTTGGATTGCACTCATAAAATTGGATTAAAATACAAAGAACAACAACTTTGAGCAGAAGATAAAATCGTAATTTTGCAATATGGAATTTTCGTCTAAATTGTTGGAGAATGCGGTGTACGAGATGTCTCAATTACCCGGTATTGGTAAGCGAACTGCCTTAAGATTGGTGTTGCATTTATTAAGGCAGCCAGAGCAGCAAACGTACCATTTAGCAAATGCTTTAGTTAAGTTAAAAGACGAAATTAATTTTTGTAATAATTGTAATAATATATCGGATACAGTACTATGTGAAATTTGCGCAAACCCAAAAAGGGAAGCTTCAATTATATGCGTAGTAGAGGATATTAGAGATGTTATGGCAATAGAGAATACGTCTCAATTTTTAGGGCATTACCATGTATTGGGCGGTAAAATTTCTCCTATGGAAGGGATTGGGCCGCAAGACTTATCCATTATTCCTTTAATTAACAAAGTTAAAGAAGGTAAGGTAGCCGAGCTCATTTTTGCATTAAGTGCATCAATGGAAGGAGATACCACCAATTTTTACATTTATAAGCAGTTAGAGGGTTTAACGGTTAAAACATCTACCATTGCTAGAGGGATTGCTGTTGGGGACGAATTAGAATATGCAGATGAAGTTACTCTAGGAAGAAGCATCTTAAATAGAATACCTTACGAAAATTCCTTAAAGACAAATTAATATGCATTACATAATAAAATAGGGATTTAATTGTTATTTTTGCAAAATAAAAGGACTCAAACACACTCTTATTAAGAATATGTCAAAATTTGAATTGAAATTGCCGCAAATGGGGGAGAGTGTTGCAGAAGCAACATTGACCTCTTGGTTAAAAGAAGTAGGGGATACTATAGAAATGGACGAGGCTGTTTTTGAAGTAGCAACGGACAAGGTAGACTCAGAGGTGCCTTCTGAGGTAGAAGGCATTTTGGTAGAAAAGAAATTTGATGTAGACGATGTTGTAAAGGTAGGGGATGTTGTTGCAATTATAGAAATTGAGGGTGAAGGTGCTGTATCGATTACTGCGGTAGCAGTAGAAGAAGAACCTGCACAGGAAAAAGAAGCAGCGATTTTAGAAGAGCAGATAAACCATGTTAAAAATGATGTATCTCCTTCTGGTGAAGAAGTATCATCTTCAGATAGATTTTATAGTCCGTTAGTAAAAAATATAGCTAAAGAAGAAGGTGTTTCTTTGGCAGAATTAGATGCTATAAAAGGAACGGGTTTAGAGGGTCGTGTAACTAAAAATGATATTTTAGATTACGTGGCGCAACGTACTTCTGGTGGTGCCATAGCGGAGCCGATAGTACCTCCGAAACAAGAAGCTCAAGTTTTAAAAGAGCCAAAAACAACTTCCGCACCTGCGGCCAAAGCTACTCCTGTAGTTGCTAAGGATGGAGATGAGCTTATACCTTTAAGTAGAATGGGTAAGCTAATTGCACACCATATGGCAGAAAGCGTGTCTACCTCTGCTCATGTGCAAAGTTTTATAGAGGTAGATGTTACCAATGTGGTCAATTGGAGAAATAAGGTTAAAAATGAATTCCAAAAAAGAGAAGGAGAAAAGTTAACTTTTACACCCATCTTTATGGAGGCTATAGCAATGGCACTTAAGAAATATCCATTGATGAATATAAGTTTAGATGGGGATACCGTTGTTAAAAAGCGTAATATTAATTTAGGTATGGCTGCCGCTCTGCCAGATGGTAATTTAATTGTTCCTGTAATTAAAAATGCAGACCAGTTGAATTTGGTAGGCATGGCAAAGATGGTGAATGATTTGGCTAACAGAGCCAGAGCTAACAAATTAAAGCCAGATGAGGTTAAAGATGGCACCTACACCGTTACAAACATTGGTAGTTTTGGTAGTGTTTTTGGAACGCCAATCATCAATCAGCCACAGGTGGGGATTTTAGCTTTAGGAGCAATTAGGAAAATTCCATCGGTAATAGAAACACCAGAAGGGGACTTAATAGGTATACGTAGTAAAATGTATCTATCACACAGTTATGACCATAGGGTGGTAAACGGTGCTTTAGGGGGTATGTTTGTTAAAGCGGTAGCAGATTACCTAGAAGCTTGGGATATTAATAGGGAAATCTAGGCTTTTTTAGAAAAGCCAGTATCTTTGCGCCCCAACGTAAGCAGAGTTTATGGAACTAAAATTAGCTAAACCCATTTGTTTTTTCGATTTAGAAACAACAGGAACAAATGTGGCAAAGGACCGTATTGTAGAAATTTCAATTTTAAAGGTTTTTCCTAACGGTAATAAAGAAAGTAAAACTTGGCTGGTAAATCCAGAAATGGAAATACCAGCAGAAGTAGTTGCAGTACATGGTATTTCTAATGATAAAGTGGCTCATGAGCCAACATTTAAACAATTATCAAAAGAAATCTATAATATGATTAAGGATAGTGATTTAGCCGGATTTAATTCGGATAGATTTGATATTCCTTTATTAGCAGAAGAAATGCTACGCGCAGAAGTAGATTTTGATATGAAGCATATGGTTTCTGTAGATGTGCAAACCATTTTTCATAAAATGGAGCAAAGAACATTGTCTGCGGCATATAAATTTTACTGCAACAAATCTTTAGAAGATGCTCATAGTGCTGCAGCAGATACCAATGCAACCTATGAGGTGCTTTTAGCGCAATTAGACCGTTATCCAGAACTAGAAAATAATATCAAAAAACTTTCAGAATTTACAACTAGAAGAAAAGCGCTTGATTTTGCAGGTTTTATAGCAAAAGACAAAAAAGGTGAACCAATCTTTACCTTTGGTAAGCATAAAAACAAAAAAGTAGATGAGGTTTTAGAAAAAGAACCTGGCTATTATGGTTGGATTATGAATGCAGACTTTCCATTGTATACCAAAAAAGTTTTAACGCAGTTAAAATTGAGCAAACTCAACAATAAGTTGTCTTAATGCGTTTGTTTTGGTTTTTTTTGCTTTGTAGTGTAGCAATTACAGGGCAAGAAGTAGATTTTGAGGGTTATATTAAAGATGTAGATACAAAAGAGCCAATACCTTTTGTTAATATAAGTTTTTTAAACACCTTAGTCGGTACTTCAACTGATGAAGCAGGTCATTTTTTATTGACCATCCCTGAGCCTGTTTTGCAAAAGCAAGTGCATATATCTTCTTTAGGTTATAAGGATACTATAGTGGCAGCTAATACTATTTTTCTAAAGAAAGGCTTTTACATAAAGGCAGAAGCGATGGCTTTAGAAGAGGTGGTCTTGGCAGAAGATTTTGGAGATAGCAAGGTATTAAATCCCATAAGCAGTTATAGCATCACAAGCGGTTTTGATGCTTCCTCTACTCCTTGGATTCTAGCACTTTACTTTCCAAACATTGGTGCGGCAAAAAAATATCTAGAAAAAGTAACTATTTTTTTCAGAGATAAAAACGAGTTCACCCGAGACCGAGCAAAATTTAGGTTAAGGTTTTTTGGGGTAGACCCAATTACTAAAGAGCCAACCGTAGACTTAACCCGTAAAAGTTTGGTTTTAGAAGCGGTAAAAGGAAAAGAATTTACAGCGATAGATGTGACTGCTATGAAGTTAAAAATGCCAAAAGAAGGGGTTTATGTGGGGTTAGAGTGGCTCTTTATCCCTTACAATTGGTATAAAAAGGATGAAAAAGATAATATTACCAATAAACCAAGAATAGAAGATAGGTTTGCTCCAACTTTTGGCGGTGTGTACACTACCAATAGCAATTATAAAGTGTATGTTTATGGTATGGGAGCATGGAGGCCTTTTGATGTAAAAGCAAGAGGCAATAGTAAGCATTTTATCCCAGCGGTGAGTTTAAAAATTGGTCAAAAACTTTAATGCTTTTTAGCTATGAAATTAATTTGCATAGGCAGAAATTATGCTGCGCATATAGATGAGCTCAATAACGAACGTCCTACGGAACCAGTGGTGTTTATAAAACCAGATTCTGCTGTTTTGCCTAAGGAACAAGATTTTTATATTCCAGAGTTTTCATCAGATATACACTATGAAGTGGAGGTTTTGGTGAAAATTAAAAAGGTGGGAAAGCACATAGACCAAAAATTTGCGCATAAGTATTATGATGAAGTAAGTTTGGGTATAGATTTTACAGCAAGAGACCTACAATCAAAGCTTAAAGAAAAAGGATTGCCTTGGGAAAAAGCTAAGGGTTTTGATGGTGCCGCGGTAATAGGGAAATGGTTGCCTAAAGAAAAATTTAAAAATTTAAACAATCTTAAATTTTCTTTACATAAAAACGATACGTTGGTCCAAGACGGAGATACTGCCTTGATGCTTTGGAAAATAGATGAGCTCATTGCGCATGTATCTACCTATTTTATGCTTAAAAAAGGAGATGTAATCTTTACGGGAACGCCAGCAGGTGTTGGAAAAGTCTTGCCTAATGATTACCTTGACGGTTATATAGAAAATGACCAAATTTTTTCAATCAACATAAAATAATGATTTATAGTCTAGATAAGATTAACGAGATGGCGGATGGCGATCAAGACTTCGTAGTGTCCGTAATTTCGGTTTTTCTAGAAGAAGTGCCGTCTGATGTAGCTGCTCTAGAAAACGCTATTGCAGCAAAAGATTACGAACAGATTCGTAAAATGGCACATAAAATCAAGCCCAATGTAGACCTGCTTGGCATGGAACAAACTCGTGCTAATGCTTTAGATTTAGAAACCTTAGGAAAGAATCAGGGGGACATGGACGAAATCGAAAAAAAGTTCCCAATGCTTAAATTAGATGTTGAGCAGGTAATTGGTGAGCTAAAAACAGATTTTAAACTCTAGTTAAAGTAAAATAACCCCGTCGTTTTTTTCTTAATTTTGCATGCCTAAAAGCTGGTTTATCTGGCAATTAACGTAAGTATTATGCAAGCAGAAATCATTACCATTGGTGATGAGATTTTAATTGGGCAAATTGTAGATACCAACGCTACGTACATGTCCAAAGCCTTGAATAAGATTGGGGTGTCCGTCTATCAAATTACTTCTATACAAGATACCAAAGCTCATATTTTAGAAGCTTTTGAAGCGGCTAAATCTAGGGTAGATTTGGTATTGATTACAGGAGGTCTGGGGCCCACAAAGGATGATGTTACCAAAATTGCTTTATGTGAGTACTTTGATGATGTATTGGTAAAGAATGATGCGGTCCTTGAGCATATAGAGATGCTTTTTGAAAAATACGTTTCTACACCTATTTCGGATATGAATCGGCAGCAAGCGCAGGTTCCGAGCAAAGCGGAGGTGCTCCATAATCAATGGGGTACAGCCCCTGGAATGTGGTTACAAAAAGATGGAGTTGTTTTTGTTTCCATGCCGGGGGTACCTTATGAGATGAAGAATTTAATGGAGCATCAGGTAATACCCCGTATCGTAAAGCGTTTTGATAGACCTTATATCATCCATAGAACCATAAATACATATGGCTTAGGAGAGAGTGCTATAGCAGAAAGAATAGAAACGTGGGAGAATAATTTACCGTCTCCTGTTAAACTGGCCTATTTGCCTAGTTTAGGTAAAGTAAGATTGCGTTTAAGTGCAACAGGGAAGCAACAAGATGTTCTAGCTGCTCAAGTAGAAGAACAAGTGCAACTATTACTGCCACAGATTAAGGATATCGTTTTTGGCGAAGAAAGTGATGAAGAAATAGAAGCAACAATAGGTAGAGCTTTGAATAGGTTAGGAAAAAAACTGGCAACAGCAGAAAGCTTTACCGGAGGTAAAATTGCCAATCAATTGTTAGCTATTCCTGGGGCATCAGGTTATTTTAGAGGTAGTATGGTCACCTATGCAACAGATACCAAAATTAACGTTTTGGGAGTTCCTGAGAACGTTATTGAGAACTATTCCGTGGTAAGTGCAGAAGTAGCCAAGGCCATGGTGGAGCGTATTATGATTATTATGGAGGCAGATTTTGCCATTGCAACCACGGGCAATGCGGGGCCTACAAAAGGGGACTCAGATGCAGAAGTAGGTACTGTTTTTATAGCAATTGGCAGTCCAAGCGGTGTTACTGTGCATAATTTTAATTTTGGAGACCACCGGGAACGTGTTGTAAATAGGGCGGTAGGCAAGGCATTAGAACTTTTGCAAAAAGAAATTTTAAATTTCTGAGTTAGAATTTTGTACGTCTAAAAGAAATATCTAAATTTGCACCCTCAATAAAATCAAGCAAAATTTAAGGAGATGTCCAGAATTTGTGAAGTTACAGGAAAAAAGGTGATGTTTGGAAACAACGTGTCCTTCTCTATCAATAAAACGAAAAGAAGATTTGACGCTAATATTTTCAAAAAGAAGTTCTACATCCCTGAGGAAGACCGATGGGTTACAATGAACGTTTCTTCTAAAGGAATCAAGATAATTAACAAAAAAGGGATCTCTGCTGTCTTGAAGGACTTGAGAGCCAACGGTTTTGTTAAGTAAAAAACAGTAAAAGATGGCAAAGAAAGGGAATAGAATTCAGGTGATTTTAGAGTGTACTGAGCACAAGGAGTCTGGTATGCCAGGAACTTCTAGGTACATTACTACTAAAAATAAAAAGAATACGCCAGACAGAATGGAGATTAAAAAATTTAATCCAATTCTTAAGCGTATGACTGTACATAAAGAAATTAAATAAGTTAGGCCATGGCTAAGAAGACAGTAGCAACACTACAAAGTAGTTCAAAAAGATTAACTAAAGCTATCAAAATGGTTAAGTCTCCAAAGAGTGGAGCTTACACTTTTGTTGAGTCTGTTATGGCACCAGAATTGGTGAATGATTGGTTAAATAGCAAGTAGGCTATACCAAAAAAAGATTTTATAGACCGTCCTCGATTATTTTCGGGGACGGTTTTTTATTGCATTATAATGAACTTGTTGCCAAAACGGTTTGCTCTAAATATTTAGATGCAGTTCTACCCAGTTAAATGAGTGTACTTTCCTATATTTGATTATCTTTTGTAAAAGCTCATGAGTTTATTTAAAAATATATTTTCCAAAGACAAAAAAGAGACCCTAGATAAGGGTTTAGAAAAGAGTAAGACCAGTTTTTTTGGAAAACTAACTAAAGCCGTTGCGGGTAAATCCAAGGTAGATGATGAAGTATTGGATAACCTAGAAGAGGTTTTGGTAACTTCTGATGTAGGTGTAAATACTACTTTAAAAATCATTGAACGTATAGAAGAACGGGTTTCTAAGGACAAATATTTAGGAACGGAAGAATTAAATAGCATACTTAGAGAGGAGATTGCAGGTTTACTTTCTGAAACCCATAGCGGAGAAGATAAAGAATTTGCTATCCCTACAGACAAAAAGCCCTACGTAATAATGGTAGTGGGTGTCAATGGAGTAGGTAAAACTACGACTATTGGTAAATTGGCTTATCAATTTAAAAAACAAGGTAAAAAGGTGGTACTCGGTGCCGCAGATACATTTAGAGCTGCTGCTATAGACCAATTACAAGTTTGGGCAGAACGTGTAGATGTGCCAATTATAAAACAGAAGATGGGTAGTGACCCTGCTTCTGTAGCATTTGATACTTTAAATTCTGCCGTATCAGAAGGGGCAGATGTTGTGCTTGTAGATACTGCAGGGCGCTTACATAATAAGGTGAATTTAATGAACGAGTTGTCTAAGGTCAAACGTGTAATGCAAAAAGTAGTACCAGATGCGCCGCACGAGGTACTTTTAGTATTAGATGGCTCAACGGGTCAGAATGCGTTCGAACAAGCAAAGCAGTTTACTAAAGCTACAGAAGTAAGCAGTTTGGCTGTAACTAAGTTAGATGGTACAGCTAAAGGTGGTGTGGTAATTGGTATTTCTGACCAATTCCAAATTCCGGTAAAGTATATTGGTGTAGGTGAGGGTATAGAAGATTTACAGGTTTTTAATAAGTTTGAGTTTGTAGATTCTTTTTTTAAAATGTAATTATGTGTTATGACGTTAAAGCGCAATTAAAAACGCAATTAAAGCGCGCTAAACGTCATGGAGATTCAACAGCGATTCAAGAAATTGAAGAAAAGCTTACTCCATTAACAGATTTGCCGTTGTACCATGCATCAGGTTTTCAACATCCAAAACTATTTATATACCCTAAAGAAACACCATATCTTCCTGTAATTGCTACATGGGGCTTAATACCTCATTGGGTTACTTCTATAGAACAAAAAAATCAGTTATGGAACAAAACCATAAACGCTCGTGGTGAAACACTGCTAGAAAAAGCTTCTTTCAGAGTGCCTGCATTACGGCAAAGATGTTTGATTTATGTTGATGGTTTTTATGAACATCATCATCTAAACAAACACGCTTATCCTTTTTATATCAGTCTTAAAAATAAACAAGCAATGTGTTTTGCTGGGGTGTATGATGTTTGGCGAAATCCAGATACTTTTGAAGAGAGCACCAGTTTTGCGATAGTTACTACTAAGGGTAACTCATTGTTACAACGGATACATAACAACCCTAAAGTTAGTGGACCAAGAATGCCATTGATTCTATCAGAAAAAAAAGCAGAAGCGTGGTTAAAAGATGAAGATGAGCACTTAATGGAAAGTAAAATAGCCGCATTGTTAGACCCTATTCCAGAAGATGAATTTGTTTATCATTCGGTAGCTAAATTACGAGGAAAAGGTTATGTAGGTAATATTTCTACCATATCTGACGCTGTAGACTATCCAGAACTAGCACTTGCATTTTTGTAGCTGATGGTTCATCTCTTTTTAGTGCGAATACTGTATCTTGTAAAGGACTAATTTATCCAACAAGAAAATGAAATATTCTACCTACGGCAGTTTATTAATGACTGTTATTTTTAGCTGTTTTTTACTTTCCTGTAAACAAGATAGCAACAAAGAAAATGCGGAAAACACAATTCTTTGGGAACCTTATAACGACTCTTTAGAAGTTGCAGCTAATGCAAATCATGATAATCCAAGGATGCGCTATAAATTAATTCAATCTAAAGTTTTAGATAAAAATGATGTTTTTCGACCGCTTTATCAAGAAGCAAAAGCGTTTTCTAATGAGCGTTATTTGGCTTTAAAACCATATATTTTGGAACAAGATATTCCAAGTATTCAATCCTCTATAAAGCAGAAAAAGTTTACTTATGAAGAATTGGTGCTTTTTTACTTGCATCGTATTTACAAATATGAGCTAGATAACGGTACTACCCTTAATACCATAATAGCTTTGAATGCATCTGTACTGGAGCAAGCTAGAGAATTAAAATCAAATTCAGATGGCGAACACCCTATTTACGGCATGCCTATTCTGTTAAAAGATAATATTGGATTTAAAGGGTTAACGACTACTGCTGGGGCATTAGCTTTAAAAGATAATACTACAGCGGATGCTTTTATTGTAGAACGATTAAAAGAAAAAGGTGCTCTTATTTTAGGTAAGGTAAACTTAAGTGAATGGGCGTATTTCTTTTGCGATGGTTGCCCTGTTGGGTATAGTGCTGTCGGCGGACAGACTTTAAATCCGTATGGTAGAAGGTTGTTTGAAACTGGAGGTTCTAGCTCCGGTAGTGGTACTGCAATCGCCGCAGGCTATGCCGTTGCAGCTGTAGGTACAGAAACCTCTGGATCTATTTTGTCTCCCTCTAGTCAAAATTCTGTGGTAGGTTTAAAACCAACCATTGGAGTGCTAAGTAGAACAGGAATCGTTCCTATTTCTAGTACCTTAGATACCCCAGGACCTATGACCAGGAATGTTACAGATAATGCGATTCTTTTGTCGGCTATGCTTGGATTTGATGAAGCGGACCAACATACTAAAAAAGACCTATTTTCTGCTGCGCAATTATTGGAAACTCCCAACAGTTCCATAGCACAAATTAGAGTAGGCGCTATAATCACTTTAATGCAACAAGATAGTATTTATAAGACAAGGGTAGAAGCCTTAAAATCAGCTGGCGCAACTATAGTGCCAATTACGCCTCCAGAAGTAAAACTAGATGGTTTTTTGAGTATACTGAACATAGATATGAAGCATGATTTGCCACAATATTTAGAAACTTATGCAAAGCAAAAGGATGTGGTTTCTGTGACCTCAATTGCTGACGTAGTAACTTACAACATGCAAGATTCTACCTTGCGTATGCCTTAT
This sequence comes from Croceivirga sp. JEA036, assembly GCF_011882165.1. Lineage (NCBI taxonomy): Bacteria > Pseudomonadati > Bacteroidota > Flavobacteriia > Flavobacteriales > Flavobacteriaceae > Croceivirga > Croceivirga sp. JEA036. Next base: position 59,302 of record NZ_JAATON010000008.1, on the reverse strand, counting down.
GGACAAGCCAGATTGGAGAGTATTTTAACAGATAGTACAACTATAGAAGAGTTGCAAACTATAAAGTTGAATTTGGAAAAAGAAGGTAGGCGCTTTTTTGATGAAGCTTTAGATAACCAAGATTTAGACGCTATTTTGTCTATCAACAATTATCATGCGGGCTATGCAGCAGTGGCTAAATATCCTGCCATCACTATTCCTATGGGGTATAAAACTACAGGTGAGCCCATTGGTTTAACCTTAATAGGTAAGCCATTGACAGAGGTTTCCTTACTATCCATAGCCAAGAGTTTTGAACAGGTAATGCAGGTTCGCAAGTTACCTGAGCTATACAGTAATTAATTTATTTGCATATACTCAGAAAGTAAATTCCAGAGGTCAACATCAAATGTCGAAAGCGCAAAGTTTTCGGCATTTGCCGCTTCTCCTAAGCGTACTATTACTAGATTTTGACTGGGTATAACATATATTTTTTGGTCATTTTTGCCTAGCGCAGCTATTAAATCTTTAGGTGCGGTGGGTATTAAGGGACCTTCATAAAGAGTATTGCTACCGGGTAGCATGTAGTTTTCTTTGCCATTAAGCCACCATAAATATCCATAGGCGGCATTCCATGGCTGTGAGGTTGTGGTCATTGCATTATAATAGGATTCATTTTTTAATAGATTTTCATCACTCCAAATACCTTTATTCATCATTAACAACCCAAATCGAGCCATGCTTCTAGCGGTACTAAAATACACGTGGTTTGCCTCGTCTGTCGATAGCCAAAAGCCGTCCATCCCAATTTTATCTTTTAATTGAGATGTAAAGAATTCATTATAGTCAGTTTCTGTGGCTTTTGTTAGTACTTCTTGTAAAAGGGTGTAAGGACCATTATGGTAAGCCCAACGATTGCCAGCCTCAGCAGTAAAAGTTAAGCAGGTAGGTGTTACGCATGTAAACTCAGTTTCATTCAAACCTGTAGTCATGCTTAATTGATGTTTTATGGTAATTTTTAATTCTTGTTCTGGGGTCAAGGAGGTCCACCCATTACCCAAATAGTTACTGGTGGCATCGTTTAAGTTAACTAATTCTTGCGCTAACGCCTGCCCCATAGTAAAAGCAGTTAAAGTTTTGCCAGCAGAAGCCCAATACCAAGTCTTATAAGCGTCAAAGCCGTTAAAATACCATTCCTTTACGATTCTTCCTTTTTTTAAGATGATAAAGGCTTTTGTATTTTGATTTTCTAAATGGTTTTTTAGTTCAGTTTCTTTACTTATATCCCAGTCTAATGCAGAAGAACTCAAGGTTTCCCATTCAGAACTATGAACAGGTGGAAAATAGATGTTCTCCATTATTTCGGTTTCATCAACTATTTCCTGTTGTGTGGTATCAGAGGTGTCTTTGTCACAAGATGTAAGCTGTAAAGCAACTAGAGAAATGCAGAGAACATTCAATTTAGTCGTAAAAGGAAGATGTTTCATATTAGTTTAACGAGTAAAACAAAGAAATCTGTTGTAAAATAGACCAGTTGCCACCTTCTGTTGTATTTTTGCCCTCCATTTATAGAAACTATGCGTACGAAATCCCTAAAAAAGAACAAGATAAATGTAGTAACCTTAGGTTGTAGTAAGAATGTCTACGATTCAGAGGTTTTGATGGGGCAATTAAAAGCCAATAACAAAGAGGTAGCCCATGAAGAAGAGGGCAACGTTGTTGTAATTAATACATGCGGGTTTATTGGTAAAGCTAAAGAAGAAAGTGTAAATACTATATTGGAGTACGTACAGAAAAAAGAAGAAGGTACCGTAGATAAAGTTTTTGTTACGGGCTGTTTAAGTGAACGGTATAAACCAGACTTGGAGCAAGAAATACCTGATGTAGACCAATATTTTGGCACGAATGATTTGCCAGTGTTACTAAAAGCACTTGGGGCAGACTATAAACATGAACTTATAGGAGAAAGATTAACTACTACGCCTAAAAACTATGCCTATTTAAAAATTGCAGAAGGTTGTGATAGACCTTGCTCTTTTTGCGCTATTCCATTAATGCGGGGTAAGCATAAAAGCACACCGATAGAAGATTTAGTGGCAGAAGCAGAAAAACTTGCCGTAAAAGGAGTTAAAGAGCTTATATTAATAGCGCAAGATTTAACGTACTATGGTCTAGATTTATACAAAAAAAGAAATCTGGCAGAATTGTTAGAAGCTTTAGTAAAAGTAGAGGGAATAGAATGGATTCGTTTACATTATGCTTTCCCTACTGGTTTTCCTATGGATGTACTAGAGGTGATGAAACGAGAACCGAAAGTCTGTAATTATATAGATATACCATTGCAGCATATTGCAGACCCTATTCTAAAAAGTATGCGTAGAGGTACAACCAAGGCAAAGACCACTAAATTATTAGAGGATTTTAGGGCTGCCGTTCCAGAAATGGCCATACGTACTACATTAATAGTGGGTTATCCTGGCGAAACACAAGAAGATTTTGAGACTTTAAGAGAATGGGTAAGAGAAATGCGTTTTGAGCGTCTAGGATGTTTTACCTATAGCCATGAAGAAAATACGCATGCTTATAAGTTAGAAGATAACGTGCCAGAAGAAGTGAAGCAGGAGCGTGCAAATGAAATCATGGAGATTCAATCGCAAATTTCTTGGGAGTTGAATCAAGAGAAAATTGGTAAAACCTACCGATGCATCATTGACCGTAAAGAGGGGAACTATTTTGTTGGGAGAACCGAGTTTGATTCCCCAGACGTGGACAATGAGGTTTTAATAGATGCTCGTGAGCATTATGTAAAAATCGGCGATTTTACCAATATTACTATTACAGAGGCTTCGGACTTTGACCTATACGGTATGCCTAAGAAACAATAGTTGTTTCTTTTTTGCTATATATAAAACTGTATACTAAGGCTGCTAAAACAGCGCCAAGAATTGGTGCTACCCAAAATAACCATAGTTGTTCTAAGGCCCATACTCCTTCTGCAAATACCGCTTGGCTCAAACTCCTTGCTGGGTTAACAGATGTGTTGGTAATTGGGATGCTTATTAGGTGAATTAATGTTAACGCAAGGCCGATAGCAAGGCCGGCAAATTTACCGTTAGATTTCTCGTCGGTACTACCTAAAATTACCAGTAAAAATATAAACGTAAGTACTAGCTCCGCTACAAACGCAGATATAATATTATAACCTCCTGGGGAGTGCTCATCATAGCCGTTTGCTGCAAAGCTACCAACCTCAAAGCCAGGCTTGCCTGTGGCGATAAGGTAAATAATAGCTGCACCTGCAATACCTCCTATAATTTGAGCTATTATATAAGGGATTACATCTTTAGATGGCATTCTACCCGCTATCCTTAAACCAATGGTTACGGCAGGGTTAAGATGGCAACCAGATACAGCGCCAATGGCATACGCCATAGTTAATACTGTTAAACCAAATGCAAGAGCAACCCCTGCAAAACCAATACCCAGTTCAGGAAATGCAGCTGCAAAAATTGCACTACCACAACCACCGAATACTAACCAAAATGTACCGATGAATTCTGCAACATATTTTTTCATTGTTTCTAAATTATTGATGTTTAAATCTTTAGAAACACTTGTAAGAAATAAGTCACATATAAATTATTACTCAGGTAAATATTGAGCGTAAATTTCTCTGCCTAATTGTGCTAGAAACGGAATGCCAATGGAGTCATATTCATAATTATCGTTATTAAAAATACCATCTTGGTTTACCAAAATAGTTCCGGATAATATAAATTCTATATCGTTTTTACTATCTATTATATAGGCTGTGTCAGTTAAAGTGCCGTAGGCATACCCTACTTTATTGTAAATTTTAATATGCTTTGGTATTGCTTCTTTTTGGTCACCGTACATAAAGAATTTTACATAACTATCATAGTACATAGAACGGTCATACCCTTGCTGGTGCGGTAACACTGCCATAGCCTCTCTCAAAAAAAATAGCTGGTTTGTAGTGAGGTTAAATCGCTCTTTTTTAGGGAAGACTTCTGGGAAAAATATTCGTTTTAAGAGGGCTGTTTGACTTTGAATGGGGAAATGATTTTTTAAACTAAAATCAAACGGTTCCATTATAATTTCATTATCCTCTACATAGCCAATTCCTTTTTCTATTTCTTTTAAGGATAAGGGTGTGGGAGCAGTGCTCAATAATTTAGGGGTTGGGCTTACGGTAGAATCGTTCTGGTAAATGAGTAAAGGTTGCGAATGTAACTGGTCTGCCTGGTCTGTAGAAAGCCGATGACTAATCCGTACAGGGCCAATACCCGTACGTTTGAGTCTATGGTTTAAATCGTCAAAGCCTAAAAATTCTACAAGTCTGTTATTGGCCGCATTATCACTTACTGCAAAGATGTCACGGATACATGAGCTAAAAGTAGTGACCGTGGTATCTCCTTCCACATAAAATTTAGTGTCTAACGTTAGGGTGTCTATGGCATTTAATTTTTCAAGAGCGGCAACTGCTGTTGGGAGCTTGACGGTACTGGCAGGATAAAAATAGACCGAACTATCTACCTGAAAATTAAAAGTTTTAAACTTAATACTATCTCCAATTCGGTTGATTTTTACGTATTGTAGTTGTACTTTAAATTTAGCAATACTATCAACAACATTTTTAATTCTAGGGTCTTTGGATGTTAATGCAACCGCCAAAAAGTTTTCGGTAGTTTGTTCTTTCTTGCAAGAAATACTAAAAAAAAGCAATAAGCACGATACCAAATACTTCATGCAAATTAGGGATTAGGTTCGGTATATACTTGTCCCCGGTGCGGTTTAAGGTCGTCTCTAACCTGCGGCATTTCAAACTCTGCTACCACTAAAAAAACAAGACTATGACTGTCACTTATATGCGTAATTCCAGTAATATCATACTTTAATTCTTCACTAGAAACATATTCTTTTAAGTGAATTTCATAGTGTTCTGCGGTTTTTGCTGCTGCCGGACCTTTAAAATCCCAAATTAATTTTAGTTTACGGTCTAATAAATTTTTCTCCATCGCTCTTACATATCTAAAACAGAAATACCTTCTTCTGCAAATTTTTTAAAATCTTCTGCGTACTGTTTGGATTGCTTTTTAAACATTCCGGGAAGTAAAAAACCCATGGTTTTCATCCAAAAAGACTCAAAAATAAACTCACTTTCAGAACTCCACAAGGTTTTATCGCCTTGTGCTGTAAAATGATTTTTCTGTATGTTATGAACGCCTTTACTATCGTATGCCACGTACAATTTGTCTGGTAGCTCTTTTTTTAAAATAGTCTCTACCATTTCCATTTCTCTTTTATTCATTAAAAAGCGCATACTCATACGGGAACCCTCTTCGCCGCGTTCACCACTTAAATGTTCATGACTTAATAGACCACGCATCCAATGTTTCATGTTTTGCTCATCTAAAAGTATTTTTAGAAATGCTTTTATGGGAAGATTTATTACGATGGTAGTTGTATACTTCATACAAGGTGGTTTGGTTATCTACTAAGGTATTGAATAAAAATAGACCTCAAAAATCTGTTAATCGGTAGTGCCGCTATTGCAACCCTTTAAGGAATTGTTATTTTTGCCAAATGCCGTTTGGAAAAATGAACTTAAAATTGTTAGGCATCACGTGTTTGGTCTTTGGTCTGACTAGCTGTGGTAAACTATTTAAAAAGCAAGAAGATAAACCTGCATTAGCCAGAGTGGGGGACGCTTATTTATACCAAGAAGATATTGCTAGTTTAGTCACAGCAAACATGTCTAAGGAAGATAGTGCTGCATTTGTGAGTAATTATATAAATACTTGGGCTTCTAAGCAATTGTTAATGAACAAGTCCAAAATAAATTTACCAGAAAACAAATTAGCTGAATTTGATAGATTGGTGAGTGATTACAAAACAGATTTGTATACCAGAGCTTATTTGGAGGCATTGGTTCAGAAAGCTCTTGATACTACGATAACAGAAGAACAGTTGACCGCTTTTTACCAAGAACAAAAAGAAAACTTTAAGCTCAATGAGCGTGTAGTACAATTACGATTTGTAGTATTGCCACCGCAGTTTTTAAATATGGAAGAGGTAAAAACAAAGTTAAAAAGCTTTAAACCAGAAGATAAACAGTTTTTAGATTCCATTGCTGTACAATTTAAAAAGATTCATTTGAATGATTCTATTTGGATAAGTACCTCGAGACTCACTACTGAGATTCCTGCGTTGACTGCTGTAAAGCCAGATGATTACCTAAAAAAATCACAATTTTTTGAATTGCAAGACTCTCTAGGGGTATATTTGGGAAAGGTGAATAATGTATTGAAGGTAAATGATATAGCGCCTTTACCCTACGTGGAGCCAAATATTAAGCAAATCATTTTAAATAGAAGACGTCTTGAATTAATGCGGAAATTGGAGACGGAGTTAATTGATGAAGCCGTAAAAACAAAAGACTTTGAAATTTATGCTAAGTAAGAACATCCTAGCCGGAATCTTTTCTATCCTTATTACTTGTGTTTATGCGCAAGAAGAAAGCGCAACAGCAGATTCTACAGTAACTAGAGATTATAAAAAATTAGATGGTATTGCCGCTGTAATAGGGGATTATGTGATCTTGGATTCTGATGTACAAAAAACCTTGATTGATTTAAAAAGTCAGGGAGCTTCTACAGAAGACATTACCCATTGCCAGTTAATGGGCAAACTTATGGAAGATCGTCTGTATGCACACCAAGCAGTACAAGATAGTTTATTGGTTTCTGATGATCAGGTAAATGCTACTAGTGATAGACAAATACAACAACTATCTCAGCAAATAGGTAGTGTAGAAAAGATGTTGAAATACTACAACAAACCGGATTTAAAATCTTTTAAAGACGAGTTGTTCGAGATTAACAAGCTACGCATGTTGTCTGAAAAAATGCAAGCAAAAATTGTAGAAGATATAGAAGTAACGCCAGAAGAGGTAAGGCAATTCTTTTATGCTATACCAGAAGAAGAACGACCTGTATTTGGTGCAGAATTAGAGATTTCTCAAATTGTAAAGGCTCCAGAACCTAGCGAAGAAGAACAACAAAAAGTAATAAACAGGTTAAAGGAGATTAAGCAAGATGTAGAAGAAAATGGCTCTAGCTTTAATGTGAAAGCTATTTTATATTCACAAGATCCTGGATCAAAAACTAAAGGAGGTTTTTATAGTATGACAAGGGAAACTCCTTTTGTAAAAGAATTTAAAGATGTGGCCTTTAGTTTGCAAGAAGGTGAAATTTCTGAGCCTTTTAAAACCATTTTTGGGTATCATATTATTTACATGGAAAAAATAAGAGGGCAAGAAAGAGATTTACGGCATATTTTATTGGTTCCAGAGGTGTCTGACCAACGTTTAAAAGAAGCATCAAAAGAGTTAGATTCTATTAGGCAACATATTATAGACGGTAAATATACCTTTGCAGAGGCTGCTACTAATTTTTCTGATGAAAAAGAAACTAAGTATGATGGGGGCGTCCTTCGTAATCCAATCAATTTTGATTCTAAATTTGAGTTGACTAAAATGGATCCTGCCTTGTACAACCAAGTACGTAATTTAAAGGATGGGGAAATTAGTTATCCAATTAAAGAGGATGACCCAAGGGGAGGGCCTCCAAAATTCAAAATCATGCAAATCACAAACAGGTTCGATGAACATAAAGCAGATTTTGCAAAAGATTATATTAAAATCCAAGAATTAGCGTTAAGGGAAAAGCAGTTCAAGGCTATTAAAAAATGGATGGCAGAAAAAATAGAAGACACCTATATTCATGTAGATGAAGATAACAGAGGGTGTGATTTTGCCAACAATTGGCTTAAAAAGTAATTGAATGTCCGACGTAGAAGCAGTTAAACAACTCGTACAGAAACATAAGGAACTTAAAGAAGAAATTGGTAAAGTCATTATTGGGCAAACCAATGTGGTAGAACAAATATTAATTTCTATCTATACGGGTGGGCATTCCCTTTTAATAGGAGTGCCAGGACTGGCTAAAACGTTAATGGTAAACACCATTGCACAGACCTTAGGACTCAATTTTAAACGAATTCAGTTTACACCAGACTTAATGCCAAGTGATATTCTTGGTAGTGAAGTCTTAGACAAGGACCGTAATTTTAAATTTATAAAAGGACCGGTTTTTGGTAATATTATATTAGCGGATGAGATTAACCGTACGCCCCCAAAAACACAGGCAGCTTTATTAGAGGCCATGCAAGAAAGGGCGGTTACAGTGGCTGGTCAACGTTATCCGTTAGATTTGCCTTACTTTGTATTGGCAACACAAAACCCAATAGAACAAGAGGGTACCTACCCGTTACCAGAAGCACAGTTAGACCGTTTTATGTTCGCTATAGAACTAAAATATCCTTCTGTTGCAGAAGAAGTGCAGGTAGTGAAAGCAACAACAAGTACAACAAACTACATACCTAAAGCCATTTTTAATGCAGCATCAATAATTGATGTTCAACAACTTATTCGTAAAATTCCGATTGCGGATAATGTAATTGAATACGCAGTTAATTTGGTGAACAATACTAGAGCCAATCTAGACGGAGCCCCTGACATAGTTAAAAACTATGTGGATTGGGGTGCAGGTCCTAGAGCTTCTCAAAACTTAGTATTGGCAGCCAAAGCACACGCTGCAATTAATGGCAAGTTCTCTCCGGACATTGAGGATGTTAAAGCCATAGCGCATGGCATCCTTAGACACAGAATACTTAAAAATTACAAAGCAGAAGCAGAAGGGATATCAGAAGATATCATTATTTGTAAACTATTGGCTTAGATTTGTTATAAATTAGATTTATCACAAAATACTTCAATAAGGTATGCACCCTGTTTTAGTACTTTTGTGTTTACTGAATAGTATCGACCAAAACTAAAACTAAACTAGCAAAACCTAAGCTTTATTTAAACATCTATGAGTATTTATCAGGATTATCTTAAAGAGATTGAAGAGAGAAAAGCTCAGGGACTTCACCCAAAACCAATAGACGATGGTGAATTACTGAGTGCAATTATTGATCAAATCAAAGATTTGAACAATGAACACAGAGAAGATTCGCTCAAGTTTTTTATTTATAACACCTTGCCGGGTACCACAAGTGCAGCAGGTGTTAAAGCGGCTTTTTTAAAGGAGATTATTTTAGGAGAAACGAAGGTTGCTGAAATAACTCCGGAATTTGCCTTTGAGCAGCTAAGTCATATGAAGGGTGGTCCTTCTATTCAAGCGCTACTAGACTTGGCATTGGGTAATGACATGGCAATAGCCAATGCTGCCGCAAAAGTTTTAAAAACACAGGTATTTTTATACGAGGCGGATACAGAACGTTTAGAAGAGGCGTATAAAGCAGGAAATACCATTGCTAAAGAATTATTAGAAAGCTATGCTCAGGCAGAGTTTTTCACCAAATTACCAGAAGTAGAAGAAGAAATACAAGTGGTAACGTATATTGCTGGGGTAGGCGATATTTCCACAGATTTACTATCTCCAGGTGCTGATGCCCACTCTAGATCAGATAGAGAATTGCATGGTCAATGTATTTTTGAGCATAATAAAGACATGCAAAAAGAGGTTTTAGCGCTAAAAGAACAGCATCCAGACAAACGTGTGATGTTGATTGCAGAGAAAGGAACTATGGGAGTAGGTTCTTCTAGAATGTCTGGGGTAAATAATGTGGCATTGTGGACAGGTATACCTTCTAGTCCATACGTACCATTTATAAATATTGCACCTGTTATCGCAGGTACCAATGGTATCGCACCTATATTTTTAACAACTGTTGGTGTAACTGGTGGTATAGGTATTGACCTTAAGAATTGGGTAAAGCAGAAAGATGAAAATGGTAATACCATTGTAGATGAAGACGGGGAACCAATTTTAAAAGAAGAGTACTCAGTAAAAACCGGAACGGTACTTACCATCAATACAAAGACTAAAAAACTGTATAATGGTGATACAGAATTAAAAGATATTTCTACGGCCTTAACACCGCAGAAAATGGAGTTTATCAAAGCTGGTGGTTCGTATGCCGTAGTATTTGGTAAAAAACTTCAAACCATAGCTTGCTCTATTTTAGGTATTGATATTCCACAAGTATATGCGCCTTCCAAAGAAATTTCTATTGAAGGTCAAGGTTTAACCGCAGTAGAGAAGATTTTTAATAAGAATGCGGTAGGGAACACGCCAGGTAAAACATTGCATACAGGTTCTAACGTAAGAGTAGAGGTTAACATTGTAGGTTCTCAGGATACTACAGGGTTAATGACCTCACAAGAGTTAGAAATGATGGCGGCTAAAGTAATTAGTCCAATCGTTGATGCGGGGTACCAATCGGGTTGTCATACAGCTTCTGTGTGGGACGATAAATCCAAAGCGAATATTCCTAGGTTAATGAAGTTCATGAACGACTTTGGTTTAATAACTGGTCGTGACCCTAAAGGAAAATACCATGCCATGACAGATGTTATCCACAAGGTATTGAATGACATTACGGTGAGTGATTGGGATATTATTATAGGTGGTGATTCGCATACGCGTATGTCTAAAGGAGTTGCTTTTGGTGCAGACTCTGGTACAGTGGCTTTGGCTTTGGCTACAGGAGAAGCTACGATGCCAATTCCGGACTCCGTTAAAGTTACCTTCAAAGGAAACATGCGCAGTTACATGGACTTCCGTGATGTAGTACATGCTACGCAACAACAAATGTTGAAGCAGTTTGATGGAGAAAACGTATTTCAAGGTAGAGTTATAGAAGTACACATTGGTACATTGACCTCTGACCAAGCGTTTACGTTCACAGATTGGACAGCAGAGATGAAAGCAAAGGCTTCTATTTGTATTTCTGAAGACGAGACATTGATTGAATCTTTAGAAATTGCTAAAAACCGTATCCAAATCATGATTGATAAGGGTATGGATAATGAAAAGCAAGTACTTAAAGGTCTGGTAGAAAAAGCAGAGGCTAGAATTACAGAGGTTAAAACGGGTATTAAACCAGCTCTTAAGCCAGATGCAAATGCTAAGTATTATGCAGAAGTGGTCATAGATTTGGATGAGATTGCCGAGCCAATGATTGCTGATCCAGATGTAAATAACGAGGATGTATCTAAAAGATATACGCACGATACCATTAGACCGCTATCTTTCTACGGGGGCACCAAGAAGGTAGACCTAGGATTCGTGGGTTCCTGCATGGTGCATAAGGGCGATATGAAGATTTTAGCACAAATGCTAAAAAACATAGAAGCACAGCAAGGTAAGGTAGAATTTAATGCGCCATTAGTGGTAGCGCCACCTACCTACAATATTGTTGACGAATTAAAAGCAGAAGGCGATTGGGAAGTATTACAACGTTACTCAGGTTTTGAGTTTGATGATAATGCACCAAAAGGTTTGGCTAGAACCAAGTACGAAAACATGTTGTATTTAGAGCGTCCAGGTTGTAACCTATGTATGGGTAACCAAGAGAAGGCAGAACCTGGAGACACCGTTATGGCGACTTCTACAAGATTATTCCAAGGTAGGGTTGTTAAAGATTCTTCTGAGAAAAAAGGAGAGTCCTTACTATCTTCTACACCAGTGGTGGTATTGTCTTGTATTTTAGGAAGAACACCGACAATGGAAGAATACGAGGCAGCTGTAGATGGTATCGTATTAACTAAATTTAAACCGTCTCAGAAGCAATTGGTAATGTAACGCTAATGCTTAGTTTATAAAGTGTAAAGCCCAAGATTTTCTTGGGCTTTTTTAGTTTTTGAGATAAGGTTTTGTCTTATGGCGAACATACTACTGTATTCCGTTATTTATATTGAGGGCCTTGCTATAATAAGTTTAGATAGCGGTATAATGCTTATCTAGTTTATTTGTAGTGGAAATTTTAAGAATTATAACTAATTTGTAGAATCAAAAAAAAGAAAATAAATAAACAGTATATGGCATTCGACATTGATATGATTAAAGGAGTTTACTCCCAAATGGCCGAACGAGTTGATAAAGCACGTGATGTTATTGGAAAACCAATGACATTGGCCGAAAAAATATTATACTCTCACCTATGGGATGGAGCACCGACAACAGCGTTTAAAAGAGGAAAAGATTATGTAGACTTTGCTCCAGATAGGGTAGCGTGTCAAGATGCTACGGCACAGATGGCCTTATTGCAATTTATGCAAGCAGGTAAACCAAAAGTAGCCGTACCAACAACAGTACACTGTGATCACCTAATACAAGCTAAAATTGGTGCCGATAAGGATTTACAAAATGCAATTAATCAATCTTCCGAGGTGTTTAACTTCTTAGAGTCAGTATCTAACAAGTACGGTATTGGATTCTGGAAGCCAGGTGCAGGTATTATTCACCAAGTAGTTTTAGAAAATTATGCTTTTCCTGGCGGAATGATGATAGGTACAGATTCTCACACGGTAAATGCCGGCGGTTTAGGCATGGTAGCTATTGGTGTTGGTGGAGCAGATGCTGTAGATGTAATGGCCGGAATGGCATGGGAACTTAAGTTTCCTAAACTGATTGGGGTTAAATTGACCGGAAAACTATCCGGTTGGTCAGCACCAAAAGATGTAATACTTAAAGTGGCAGAAATACTTACCGTTAAAGGTGGTACGGGTGCTATCATTGAATATTTTGGCGAAGGTGCTACGTCTATGTCCTGTACCGGTAAAGGTACTATTTGTAACATGGGAGCAGAGGTAGGTGCAACTACTTCTACCTTTGGATATGATGAGTCCATGGCTCGTTACCTAAAGTCTACGGGTAGGGCAGATGTGGCAGAAGCTGCAGATGCTATTAAGGATTATCTAACGGGTGATGATGAGGTGTATGCCAATCCAGAAGATTACTTTGATCAAGTTATTGAAATTAATCTAGATACCCTAAAACCCCATTTGAACGGCCCGTTCACACCAGATTTAGCTACGGTCGCTGGCTCTGAAATGACAGAAAAGGCGAAGAAGAATGATTGGCCCATGAAGGTTGAATGGGGCCTTATCGGTTCTTGTACCAATTCATCTTACGAGGATTTATCTAGGGCGGCAAGTGTGGCAAAGCAAGCGGTAGAGTTGGGATTAAAGCCTAAGGCCGACTTTGGAATAAACCCAGGCTCTGAACAAGTGCGCTATACTGCGGAGCGTGATGGTCTTTTGGATATTTTTGAGCAATTAGGGGCCAAAATATTTACGAACGCCTGTGGCCCTTGTATTGGGCAGTGGGGCCGTTATGAGGATCCAAAAAATGCGCCAAAAAACACTATAGTACATTCTTTTAATAGAAACTTTGCCAAGCGCGCAGATGGTAACCCAAATACACACGCATTTGTGGCATCTCCAGAATTGGTGGCGGCATTGGCTATCTCTGGAAAGCTAGATTTTAATCCGGAAACAGATACCTTGGTAAATGATGAAGGACAAGAAGTAAAGTTAAAAGAACCAACCGGGTTCGAGTTACCTCCAAAAGGTTTTGATGTGGAAGACCCAGGTTACCAAGCACCGAAAGCAGATGGTTCTGGTGTAGAGGTAGTGGTAAAAGAGGGTTCTGAACGTTTACAGTTGCTAGACCCATTTATGCCTATTACTAAAGACGATTTACAAGGAATGAAGCTTTTGATAAAAGCATATGGCAAGTGTACTACAGACCATATTTCTATGGCAGGTCCGTGGTTGCGTTTTAGAGGGCATCTAGACAACATTGCCAATAACACTTTAATAGGAGCAGTTAATGCTTACAATGAGAAAACCAATTTTGTAAAGAATCAATTGACAGGGGAGTACGGTCCAGTACCAGACACTCAACGGGAATACAAAGCAAAAGGTATTAAATCTATCGTAGTTGGTGATCACAATTATGGTGAAGGTTCTTCTCGAGAGCATGCAGCAATGCAACCCAGACATCTAGGGGTAGCGGCAGTTCTAGTAAAATCTTTTGCTAGGATACATGAAACCAACCTTAAAAAGCAAGGTATGTTGGCCTTGACCTTTGCTAACGAATCGGATTATGATTTAATTCAGGAAGATGATACTTTCAATTTTTTAGATATCGAAAGTTTTGCCCCAGATACTCCGCTAACAATAGAAGTAGCGCATGCTGATGGCAGTAAGGATACAATTAAAGTGAATCATACCTATAATGATGCACAAATTGGATGGTTTAAAGAAGGTTCTGCTTTGAATGTAATTAAGAAAGAAAATGCTGCCTAAATTTAACGAAGCATAAATGATGAATAAAAAACTCCTGAATTCTCAGGAGTTTTTTAGTTTTGTGCAAATCTGAAAACCATTCATGAAGAATAAAAAGAAGACCTTTTTCAATTTACTTATTATCCTTTTTATTGCTGCCTTTTTTGTAACACCTCTAGGGCATTATGGTAAATTGTTTTTAAATAGAATATTCGCTACATCACCTACGGAAATTACTGTTGGTGAGCAGCAAAAAATAACCGACTACGATTGGAAACTTAAAGACGAGGATTGGAACTTTTTTAATTTTGAGGTATCTAAGAACAGAGTTGTAATTATCAATTTTTGGTCTAGTTGGCGCTTGCCTTCAGAGGCAGAATTGGCTAGTATTCAGGAGTTATACGATGATTACGAGGGAAAAGTAGATTTCTATATAATTACGGACGAGTTGCAAGCTCCCGTAGAAGAATTTATGGCAAAACACGAATTTAATTTTCCGGTTACTTACCAAATAATAGGAGAAAAGTCACCATTCCCTATACCTACACCACCGCATAGTTATGTTATAAGTAAAAGTGGTGCAATTGTAGTAAATGAGGAAGGTATTTCAGATTGGAATACTACAGAAGTGAGGTCTCTCTTAGACCGTTTGATGAGCGAATAATCCTTATTTTTTAAAGTATTTAAAAGGAACAACCAACATTCCAAAATTCTCACTTTCTTCTTTGCCTAAATGTTTGTGATGGATTTTGTGTGCTCGTCTTACTCCTTTCGCATACCAATTATTAGCATTTCTAAACATCTTAAAACGTTGGTGTATAAATATATCGTGTACCACAAAATAAGCTATACCGTAAGCTAAAATTCCAAAACCTAAAGGCCAACCATACCAAAATGTTGTTTCAGCGCCTAAATAAAATAAGGTCATACTTACAATAGCGTAGAAGATAAAGAATGCATCATTACGTTCAAACCAGGAATCGTGATCTTTGTTATGGTGGTCTCTATGTAGACTCCACAGAAAACCGTGCATTACGTATTTGTGGGTAAACCATGCCATAAATTCCATAAAACTAAATGTGCCTAGGAATATAACTATCCAAAGAAAAATTTTCATGCTTATACCAATTGTAATTTGTAATTAACATAAGAGTGTGCTAAGAGACCAAATTTTTGGTAATTAGGCACTCTTATTCTAGTATTTTTTATTTCTAACGGAGGTGTGTTTTTTAATTTTTGTAGCAACTTATAATAATAGCGGTATGCCGTGTACACTCCAAATTTTGCTGTGGCTGGTAATTCTTGAATACCTGCAAATCCACGGCTAAAGTCGTCCTCTATTTCTTGTACTATTCTTTTCTTAGAAACTTCATCAAGCGCCATTAAGTTAGTATTAGGAAAATAAGAACGTTCTAAATGTTCATAATCTGCTTTTAAATCTCGCAGAAAGTTCACTTTTTGGAATGCAGATCCTAAAGCCATGGCGGAGTCTTTTAAGGTATCGTATTTTTCCTTGTCTCCGTTTACAAAAACACAAAGACACATTAGCCCAACTACATCTGCAGATCCATAGATGTATTGCTTGTATTCTGCTACGGTTTTGTATTCTTTTTTGTCTAAATCCATACGCATACTTTCCATAAAAGCATCTACCAAATGCATGGGTATTTCATACTTATGAAAGGTATATTGAAAACTGTTAAGAATAGGATTTAAACTTATTTTTTGTGCTATAGCATTGTGTAAGTCGTTCTCAAAATTATTGAAGAGTATTTCTTTATCGTAATCATGAAATGTGTCTACAATTTCATCTGCAAAACGGACAAATCCATAAATGTTGTAGATATCCCCACGAATACTTGGGGCAAGCATCTTTGTTGCCAAAGAGAAGGATGTGCTGTAAGATTCGGTCACCAGTTTGCTACAACCGTAACTTACGTTGTCAAAAATAGTCTTCATGCTTCACAGTGTTTTTTAATGGTTAATTCGGAAACTAATTTTCCAGATATCAGCGCCGGTGGAACGCCCGGACCCGGGACGGTTAGCTGTCCTGTAAAATAAAGATCTACAACTTTGTTGCTTTTAAGGCTTGGTCTTAAAAAGGCAGTTTGTGTTAAGGTATTAGCCATTCCATAAGCATTTCCTTTAAATGAATTATACTCGTTAATAAAGTCATTTACACAAAAGCTTTCTTTAAATATAATGTTTTTTAACACGTCTTGTTTTGTTAATTGCTCAAAACGGTCCATTATCAAACTAAAATATTGTGCTCTTAATTCTGGAGTATCTTCTAGTCCTGGTGCTATAGGGATTAAGAAAAAACCAGCTTCGCAACCCTCTGGAGCCATAGTCTCATCTGTTACCGATGGAAAATTGGCATAAAAAAGAGGTGCTGTTGGCCATTTTGGGTTATCATAAATTTCTTGTGCGTGTAACCCGAAATCAGTGTCGAAAAAAAGGTTGTGGTGGTTAACGTTTTTTATTTTTTTATCAAATCCTACGTAAAATAGTAAGGAAGAAGGGGCATAGGTTTTTTTATTCCAATACGCATCTGAATATTGTCTGTACTGTGTTGGTAGCAGGCTTTCTGTATGTTGGTAATCTGCACCACTTATCACTACGTCTGCTTCTAACATTTGACCGTCAATAAAAACTCCTACAGCTTTACCGTTTTCTATATGTATCTTTTCTACAGGAGAATTAACTTTAATAGTAACACCTAAATCCAAGGCTAAATTTGTCATCCCTTCTATAACCTTGTACATACCACCTTTTGGGTGCCATGTGCCAAGACCAAAATCGGCATAATTCATGAAACTATAGAAAGAAGGGGTGTTCTGCGGTTTAGCGCCTAAAAACAATACGGGAAACTCAAGCGTTGCAATTAATTTTGGATTTTTAAATCTACTACGGACTTCTTGAGAAATATTCTTGAAAAATTGACCTACTCTAAGGATGGTATCTTTTGTTACTAGCTCTAAAGGTGATAATCCAGGTTTAAGCACTATCTTATTAATAGCTATGTCATAGTTTTCTTGCGCCTTAGCTATAAACTCTTTAAGAGGAACACTACTGCCGGACTCTATACGCTCAAATTCCTCGCAGATTTTATTCATATGGTCGCCAATAGTAATAACATCATCAGCAAAAAAAATGGAATAGGCGGGATTTAACTTATCTAGTTGGTAATAGTCCGAGGGCTTTTTACCAAATTCTGCAAAAAACTTTTCAAAAATGTCTGGCATCCAATACCAACTAGGCCCCATATCAAAGGTGAATCCTTCCTTTTTTAATTGTCTTGCCCTGCCACCTACGGTTGCATTCTTTTCTACAATAGTTGTAGAAAACCCAGCTTTAGCCATATGGCATGCAGCAGATAGGGAAGAAAATCCTGAACCTATGATGAGTACTTTTTTCATTTTTGGTGGTTGGTATTAGAGGTGGTCAATAAACCGCTCCAAAGAGTTAAAAGTTTTTATAGAATCTGGTAATTGCAAGTTATTCATATGTTGTACTTGACTACCTAATACCGATAATTCACAATCAGCAACCTTATTAATGTCATTCTCAAATTGCTCAATATATTTTTCTAATTGTTCTTTGGTAGGCGATACGGTGAAGTAAGACACAAAATGTAGATTGTTGTAATACTTCATTAAATCTACTAAATTTTCAATAGGCATGGTTTGCCCTAGATAAATAGATTTGTACCCTTTAAGATTGATTTCGTAATTAAGGTATAGTAAGCCCAGTTCATGAATTTCATTTTCTGGTAAAAACAACACAAAAACCTTGTCTTTACGAGTAGGCTCTATGATTTGAAGCTTCTCCGTATTGATGTATATTTTTTGTTTGATTAAATTGGTGATAAAGTGCTCGTGTGCTGGACTAATGGTATCTGTTTGCCATAATAAACCTAACTCATTTAATAAAGGCAAAAAGACTTCGTGAAATATCTCTCTAAAATTGCGTTCTGCTAATAAACTGTTATAGGTATTAAAAAATAAGCTCTGATCAAAATTAATCATGGCTAATTTAAACGCATTGGTAGAATGACTTTTTTCACTCTTTTTAGCAACAATCTCCCTCACCAAAACTGGTATCTCACTCTCTGGAATCTTTGCAATCTTAGAAATTTTGTATCCGTTGTGATACAACAAAGTAATGTTCAATAGCTTTTGTAAGCTAGTTAAACTATATGTTCTTATATTCGTAGTGGTTCTTTCCGGAGAGAATAAATTGTAACGCTTTTCCCATATTCTTATGGTATGAGCCTTTATGCCAGAAAGGTTCTCCATATCCCGAATACTAAAAGATTTTTTTACGTTGTTCATTATTTTCTATAAAAAGTTAAACAAATCTACAATTTTATTGTTTTACTTTGTTAAAGCTAGCGTTAAAATTTTAGTGAAAAGGATATAAAAAAAGCCCTTTGCGGCTTGCAAAAGGCTTGTATAGTGCCTACGACTGGATTCGAACCAGCACGTCCTTACGAACACCACCCCCTCAAGATGGCGTGTCTACCAATTTCACCACGTAGGCATTGTGGGTGGCAAAAATAAGTAAATTATGTTACCAGCTAGTACAAAAAATAAAAACCGGCCCTAGCGAGGATACGCCAAGACCGGAAACCAAACTATTAAGTGTTGAACCTAATTAAGTTCATAGCTGACGATTAGCTCAAAGTATTGTTCATAATCAGCACTATAGCTTTCCCAAAGCACTTTGTTATTGCTACGTTCTGATAGAAAGATTATATCTCCCACTTTTTTATTGGCAGCACTTGCTAAGCGCTCAGCATTAGTCTTAGCATCTGCTAATGCTTCTTTTATCATACGTTGATGGGTAGCTTCATCAAATGATGATTGTTTAAGAATGGTCAAATTAATACCACCAAATCGGTTATCTGATAATAATTTGATTTGATTTTCATCTTGAGTTTCATATACCAATACGATACCTCGATTCTGATATCCCATAAGCATGTAGGCTAGAGCATCTTCTTTAAATTTACTAGTATCAAAGCCTTTTTCTTTCAACATTTTATAGTATCCACTTTTTAAATCTTCTAAACTGGTATAGGCAGGATTTATATAGGATAGTTGGTCTGTGTTTAAAACCACTTTTGCTTTGTAGCCTGTTATGGAACGTTTCATCGCTGTAGCGCCATTTACAGTAATAGCTTTTCTATTGTCAACTTCTTGAGCACTACTTAAACTACTAAGGGTAAGTACAATGATGTAAATTAAATTTTTCATGGAATAGAATTTTGGTTGAAAATTAGCTTTAGGCAATGGTAAACAAAAAAGAGGCAACAACCATCCAAATACCAACGGCAATGCCTAACATTCCTAATTTACCTTGTTTGGGAGCTAATTTAGCTCGTAATTCTGCAGCTTTGGTAACTGCTTGTTCATTTTTACCAATGATAAGCGAATTGATAACTCCAAAACCTAACATAAAACCTAGGGTGGCTTCTACAAAGCTGCCTGCCAATAAAGTAGCCCACCAAATGGGGGCTGAGGTTAACCATCCTATATTAAGAATACTGGTTATTATACCCCAAACGCCCCAAATACAGAATACTAAACCAATCCACCCTTGGTAAGGTTCTATTTTTTCTAATAATTCTTTAGCGTTTGGCTTTTTGGCTAAGAGTAAAGAGGGTACGGCAATAATGCTCAATAAAATCAATGTAATTCCGTAAATCATGACTGTGTTGTTTTTATTAGTTACACTGCAAATATCCTTTAGTAGTGTTGGCTACACAGCACTACTTTCCGTAGAAATGTATCCCTGAATTCAGGGAGTTAACTTAAGATTCATCATCTAAAAGCCCCATTTTAATAGCGTATTTGGTAAGGCCAGCAAGATTACGTACTTCTAATTTTGAGATTAAGTTTTTACGGTAACTTTCTATGGTATGTTTGCTTAAAAACAATTGGTCTGCAATTTCTTGTGTGGTAAATTCTTGAGCAATGCGTTTAAGGACTTCTTTTTCTCTTTTAGAAAGGGAATCTTCTACCTTTTCTTCGTTAGACAGCATGCTTTTAAAATAGGTGTCTTTTATGGACCTAGAAAAATATTTATCACCCTTTAAAATCGTTGTTATTGCTAACAGCAACTCATCCTTTTCAGCGTTTTTTGGGATGTAACCGTCTACGTTTTCTTGGGTAAGGGTTTTAATAGTATCCGCATCATGCATCATACTAACCACTAATGTTTTTACTTTTGGGTGGTGTTTTTTAATATGTCGGTTTAATTCTGCACCAGTATAATCTGGCATACTTATGTCTGTAATTACTAAATCTACGGGGTCTGTAGCCTGGTTAATATCCAGATATTTAGCAATTTTATCGCCGCGATCAGCAGTGAGTACAATATCAAAAACATTAGAACCACTTAATATGCTCAACAAACCATCTAAAAACATTTTATGGTCGTCTACTAAAATTAGTTTGTGTGTACCGGTTAACTCCATCAAACAGGGATTTCTATGGTTATGGCTGTACCTCTATTAAGAGCACTGTCAATAACCATGGTGCCCTGCAAATAGTGTAAGCGTTGTTTTATATTTTTTAATCCAATACCTTGGGACGTATTTTGCAAATTAAACCCGAATCCATCATCTTCAAATAGCAATTGCAGTACATCATCTAAGATATTAATGTGCAAATCTATGTGTTTTGCTTTGGCATGTTTTAGTGTATTGGTTACTAACTCTTGCGTTATTTGGTACAATTCTACCTTTATTTTTTCAGAAATAAGGTTAATGCGTTCTTTTGGATGTGCGGAGAACGATATTTCTACTGTTGCATTTTGGTCTATTCGTTTTAAATAGTCTTTTAATAGTGCTGAAAAATCGTCCTGAATAAACTTTTTTGGCGTTAAATCGTGCGATATTTCCCGAACCAGCTCATAAGTTTCATTAACTTGTAGCGCTACCTCTTTTTGCACCTCTTTATCCATGTTAGGACTGGATAACTGTAATTTTATCCCTGCTAAGTTGCCACCAATACTGTCATGCAACTGTTTAGCAATCCTAGAACGTTCATGGTGCTGAGCATTTAATCCTGCTTTAGCCAAAGCCAGTTCTTGCTTATTCATTAGGGTTTTCATCCGCTGTTGACTCAATTCTTCTTGTTGTTCATTGAGTTTGCTTTGGGTTTGCAGTTTTTGATAGTACACTACCAACAGACCAATAATTGGAACCAAAACAGCCAAAAAACCATACAAAACCGCTTTTTTAATGGTGCGTTGCCGGTCCAATTCGTTCTCTTTTTGTAATTGTGTTTCCTTAAGTGCTAATATTTCATTTTCCTTTTGTACCGTTTCATATTGCACCTGTAATTCCTTAATCGTTTCTTTATTTTGTTGTTGTGCAAGTTCTTTATTTAAACGGACAAATTGAGTCATCAAAGCATACGCATTTTCAAAATCACCTTTTGCTTTGTAAGTTGCAATTAGTCCTTGAATGATATCTTTTTGCATTTCTAGGTTATTCCATTGTAGTGAGTTGGCGTACCCCATAGAGAGTACCATTTCTGCCACTTCATAGTTTTCTTGCTCTCTACTTAATTGACCATAGCGTAGAATGGCTTGGGTATACAAATCATAATACCGTTGCGCTATGCTCTTCTGCATTACTTGTTCAAAATTTAAATAAGCCAAATTAACTTCTTGGTTAAGGGCATGTATGTTTCCTAAGGTTAGCGTTGCCGCTAGATAAACTTTGCTATTCTGGTCATTAATAAGTTCTTGGGCTTTTACATAATAGTTTTTAGCTTTTTGCCTATTATCTTGTTGTAACTGTATATTACCCAAATAATAGTTTGCTTCTGCTAATATTTGTGGACTCTCACTGGTATCACAAAGCTGGGTGAACATAGCAACAGCTTTACCTATGCTGTCTTTTTTAAAATAAGATTTGCCTAAGCCAAGCTCTAATTCATGGCGTAGATCATAGTTTTTTTGCTTATTGGTTAAATTTAATCCATGAAAAAAAGCAGCCATAGCATCATCAAAAAAGCCTTTTTGTAGATTTCCATTACCCAGTAACAGTAAAGATTGTTGTTTAAAAGTATTGTTTTTAGAAGTTTTTTTTAAAGAACCAAGACTTAGGGTGTCTAGTTTTTTTGCGTAGTATAAAACAGAGTCGCTGTTACCATGTTGTAAATGTAACTTGGCAATTTGTGTAAATAGCTGTGCCGTTTTATCTACATCAGTAGAAGCAGACAATGCCACAAATAGGGAGTCTGGTACCGTTTTAGGTTGATGCCCAAAGGCGGTAAAGTTAATTTGCCCTTGTGCCAGAAGCGAATTTTGTAGGATACAAATAAGAAGTACTTGTATTAAAAAAAATAGGTTGATTCGGTTTTGCATTATACAGTAAAACTAAAGAACGGTAAATGTACTTTAAATTTTAGGGTGATGAATCCCTGCTTTCAGGGGTTCTCCGTAGTATTCAAAAACATAAGCTTAAAACTTAAACGATTTTACAGAAAAACATTTAGAAGCATTTAAAAATTTAAGTTTAGTGAATTAGTAAAGAAGTAAAAACCTTATTTAACTGATAGGCGTAAATAAGGTTTGATTCACAATTCTATCAGGTATATGTAAATAAATCTAATTTTAAGACTATACGCTTAGCGGTTAGCCTGTATTTTTTAAGTTTATTGGAGCAAAATATCTTAAAACACTGAGCAATGACCAATTACGGAGCTTCAAGCAACTTTAATCATGGATTTCCTACCCCTGGACCACAATCCCCTACTGGGCAAGATGTGATGAACCATGTTTATTTTGTTTCTAATCAAGAGTGGAAGCAAATAAGGGAAGAAGAACAATTTGACTACATTGTTATTGGGAGTGGATTTTGCGGATTAGCCTTTGTAGAGCGTGTATTAAAGAATAATCCGTTTGCAAAAATTTTGCTTTTAGAGCGGGGAGGTTTTTTTCTTCCTGAACATTTTCAAGATTTGCCAGGTCCATATAAAAAAACGCTCGGAGGCTTAAGCGAGACCTTTCCATGGAGTTTATCTTTAGAAAGTACAAAAGGGGAGTACGTTTCTTGGCAGCATGGTATGGTTCCTTTTTTTGGAGGTCGGTCTACTTTATGGAGTGGTTGGTGCCCAAGGCCTACAAAAGATGAGTTGGTCAATTGGCCAGAAAAAGTAGTAGAAGTGTTAGAAGCGTATTACAAAGAAGCAGAAGCTTTAATGAATGTAGTACCCGCAGACCAAATTACCTCTACGAGTGATGAAAAACCCATTTTTAGGCATCTTCAACAAGGTATACAGCAATTACTACAAAATAATTTGGATGCTGTACCAGAACTTACACGTGCTATACCCGCTCCGCTTGCCGTAAAAACAGCCAAAGAAAATGATGTAGATTTTTCCAAATTTTCTACCCCAAGTCGTTTGCTACAGCTCATAGAAAAACAAGAACTATTGCATGCTAAAGGTCAAGGAGCTAAACTTAAAGTGGCTACCAATTGCATTGTAAGTAGAATAATAGAACAAGGAAATACCGCTACCGCATTATATACCTCTAGGGGTGTGCTTGCATTAAATAAAGCTAAGCTTATTTTAGCTATGGGTACGTTGCCGCCAACCACTTTATTACATAATTCTTTTCCTGCTCTAAATAATATCGGCACTCGGTTTACAGCCCACTTTATTAGTGCTATCGTGGCTCGTGTGCCTAAAAAGGATTATTCTTTTTACAAAGATTTGTGTAGATTAGAGATAGGGGCGTTTTATGTGGCTGGCGTAGAACCAAAATTAGACCACGAAGGACAATTTCATGTACAATTTACAGCCTTGGCAGATGCGGACCCAGAAATAAATGCAGAAGTAGCTTTAAGGAATATGCCAGATGTTGTTGCTACAGCATCTGAAGAACAATTAATGTCTAGCAAAGACCATGTAGTCTTTGTTTGTGCTGTATTGGGTGAGTTAGATTACAAGAATAGTAAAAACTCATTTTTAAAAAATAGGGGAGCAGACCCCACCACCAATGTCACCCTGAACCTCAATCTTAATAAAAATGATAACAAGGTTTGGGATGCCATGGATAAAGCCACTTTTAATATGTTAGAAGATATATGTTCTCCTAAAGGTGCAAACCAAGTAGAATATTGGGATGCTGAACAAAATAAGTGGAAGAAAACTAGACCTAAAAAGAAAGAATATAGAGTAAGTGGATTGGTACATGAGGCTTCTACCTTGTGGATGGGAACCGATTCGGAAAGTGTAGTAGGCTTAGATTATAGACCAAAAGGGGTAGAAAATGTTTACGTAACAGGTGCCAGCTTATGGCCTACAGGAGCTTCTTGGAATCCTACTTTAGCTATGGTAGCATTAACGCAACATTTGGCAGACAATCTAAGCAAAGATTAGCTTAGAATTGAACTGACCTAGGAATTTAAATACGCTAGTATACGTTTAAAGTGAATTTATAACGAAAACCCTTTCGAAAAATTTTCGTCATCGGTATTGTTGTTTAAAGTTCTGTTTTTTAGGGAATTGCGATAATTTGGAGCATTGTTTATTTTACGCTAGGTTACCTCTGCATAGCTGAAATTTGGTTTTATAGACCACACGAAGCTTTCTTTTTCTACATTTATCAAACACAACAACTTAACTATGTACTTTTTAGGATTGGATATTGGGAGTTCTTCTGTAAAGATTGCCTTAGTAGCTTCAGATACAGGTAAACAACTAGCCGTTGAACAAGAACCAAAGGAGGAGATGTCCATGGAAGCCCACCAAAAAGGATGGGCGGAACAAGACCCTAATCTATGGTGGCATTATGCCTGTCTGGGTATAAAATCCATACTAAAATCAACCAAGGTATCCCCAGAAACCATCAAAGGAATAGGTATTTCTTACCAAATGCATGGTTTAGTAGTGGTAGATGCCCAAGGTATTCCCTTACGTAAAGCCATTATTTGGTGTGACAGCAGGGCTGTAGAAATAGGAGAAGAGGCTTTGAAAAGTATAGGTCCTTCGTATTGCACGGAACATTTATTAAATAGTCCAGCAAATTTTACTGCATCTAAGCTAAAGTGGGTAAAAGATAATGAACCCGCTATTTTTGATAAAACGGCTAAGTTTTTACTTCCGGGAGATTACATCGCATTAAAGCTATCGGGAGAAAGTACTACCACAGTTTCTGGTTTATCAGAGGGTATTTTTTGGGATTTTAAACAAGATAGATTGTCAGAGGAGTTATTAACACATTATGGTTTTTCTAAAGAACAAATACCGAACATAGTACCCACTTTTGGCTTGCAAGGCGCAGTTTCAGCAAAAGGCGCAGAAGAAAGTGGACTTGTAGCAGGTACCCCTATTTTATACCGTGCTGGTGACCAGCCCAACAATGCCCTTAGTTTAAATGTGTTTAAGCCTGGAGAAGTCGCAGCTACATGTGGTACTTCTGGCGTTATGTATGGAGTTACATCTAATTTATCTGTAAAAGAATATGCTCGAGTAAACAACTTTGCACACGTAAATTACCAAAAATCAGCCCAAAAAAGTATTGGCAAGTTATTATGTATTAATGGAGCCGGAATTCAATACCGTTGGTTAAAAAATACCTTATGTATTACGGATTATGAAACTATGAATGAGCTGGCGTCCACTGTAGCTGTGGGGTCAGATGGTATACAATGTATTCCTTTTGGTAACGGGGCAGAACGCATGTTAAAGAATAAAGATGTAGGTACACGCTGGGTCAATATCAATCTAAATAGGCATCAAAAAGCACATTTGTGCAGGGCAGCTTTGGAGGGTATCGCCTTTAGCTTTGTATATGGTTTTGAAATTATGCAAGCAGATGGCATTGAGCCAACGGTGATTAAAGCAGGGAATGACAACATGTTTCGTTCCAGAATTTTTGCAGAGACCATAGCTACACTTATAGGTCAAGAAATAGCGCTGTATAATACTACAGGAGCCATAGGTGCTGCACGTGCCTGCGTACTAAAAGAGGGGGATTACAATGCTTTTTCTGCTTATACTCAAAATGATTACGTAAAAACATATCACCCTAAAAAAGAAAAACAAGCCTACCAATTGGCATATAATAATTGGAAAAAAGAATTGAACCTGATTTTAAATACAATAGCATAAACAACATGGCAGTACTAGGAGATAAAGAATATTTTAAAGGCATAGGCCAAATACAGTTTGAAGGAAAAGAATCTGATAATCCTTTGGCATTTAAATTTTACAATCCGGAACAAGTTGTAGCGGGTAAAACCATGCGAGAGCATTTTAAATTTGCTATGGCGTATTGGCATACGTTATGTGGTACTGGGGGCGACCCATTTGGGCCTGGAACAAAAGATTTTCCTTGGAGTACAAGTAATGACCCGGTTGCAGCTGCCAGAGATAAAGCAGATGCCGCATTTGAGTTTGCTACCAAAATGGGTTTCGATTATTATTGTTTTCATGATTATGACTTGGTAGATGAAGGAAGCAGCTTGGCAGAGTCTGAAAAACGAGTGCAGGCAACCGTAGCGTATTTAAAGGAAAAAATGGAGGCTTCTGGCGTTAAATTGCTTTGGGGAACGGCCAATTTATTTTCTAATCCACGCTATATGAATGGTGCTGCGAGTAATCCTAATTTTGATGTAGTTGCATATGCTGGAGCACAATTAAAAATAGCGATAGATGCCACTATAGCTTTAGGTGGAGAAAACTATGTTTTCTGGGGTGGTAGAGAAGGGTATATGAGCCTTTTAAATACCAAAATGAAACTGGAACAGGATAATATTGGTAGGTTTATGCGGATGGCACGTGATTATGCCCGTAGCAATGGATTTACTGGAAACTTTTTTATTGAACCTAAACCCATGGAGCCTTCTAAACATCAGTACGATTTTGATAGCGCTACCTCTATTAACTTTATTCGTGAACAAGGATTAGAAAAAGACTTTAAATTGAATATAGAAGTGAACCATGCCACCCTTGCGCAACATACTTTTCAGCACGAATTGCAGGTGGCAGCAGATGCAGGCATGTTAGGAAGTATAGATGCCAACCGGGGAGATTACCAAAATGGTTGGGATACAGACCAGTTTCCTAATAACTTTTTAGAGACAGCAGAAGCCATGATGGTGTTGCTTAAATCTGGTGGTTTGCAAGGTGGTGGCGTTAATTTTGATGCAAAAACCCGTAGAAATTCCACAGATTTAGAAGACTTGTTTTTAGCCCATATTGGTGGGGCAGATACGTTTGCTAGAGGCCTGTTAATTGCGGATGCAGTCTTACAAAAATCTCCATTAGAAGGCTTACTTAACCAGCGATACGAATCTTTTGATAATGGTGCGGGAGCAGATTTTATTGCCGGAAAATTAAATTTAACAGATTTATATACTTACGCACAACAAAAAGGGGAACCACAACAAATAAGTGGCAAGCAAGAATTGTTTGAGAATATTTTAAATCAATATAGTTAAAAATTACCCAGATGGAATCTATTTTAGAAACTGCAGACTGGTGGGTATTAGGAGCCTATTTAGCCGCATTAATTGGGGTTGCCATCTGGGTAATTTTGCAGAAAAATAAAGATACCAGTGATTATTTTCTTGCAGGCAGAAATGTAGGTTGGTTTGTTATAGGAGCCTCCATTTTTGCTTCCAATATTGGGTCTGAGCATGTGGTAGGCTTGGCTGGTACGGGAGCAGAATCAGGAATGCCCATGGCACACTATGAGTTACATGCTTGGATTGTTTTGCTTTTGGGCTGGCTCTTTCTGCCTTTTTATTTTAGAAGTAATGCTTTTACCATGCCAGAGTTTCTGGAAAAAAGATTTGATAGCCGCTCTAGATGGTTTTTGTCTGTTTTCTCTTTAGTAGGGTATGTTATAACAAAAGTTTCTGTTACTATTTATGCGGGTGGAGTAGTAGTTTCAGAATTACTAGGAATACCATTCTGGTATGGTGCTATTGGCATTGTGGTCTTTACTGGAGTCTACACGGTTGTTGGTGGCATGAAAGCCGTAATTTACACAGAAACGTTACAAACTGTAATTTTAATTGCAGGATCTTTAATTATAACCGTCTTAGGGCTACAAGAAGTTGGTGGCTGGAGCAACCTTAGGGCAGTGGCAGGCGCAGAACATTTTAATATGTGGCGTCCTATGACCGACCCAGATTTTCCATGGACAGGTATGCTTATAGGCGGAACTATAGTAGGAGTATGGTATTGGTGTACGGACCAATATATTGTACAACGTACGCTAGCGGCGAACAACATTAAAATTGGTAGAAGAGGGGCCATCTTTGGGGCATACTTAAAATTACTTCCCATTTTTATATTTCTTATTCCAGGAATTATTGCCTTCGCTTTAGCCAAACAAGGCTTAATTACGTATGACAAAAGCGATGAGGTTTTTCCCGTACTGGTAAAAACCTTATTGCCAGTGGGGTTAAAAGGTTTAGTTGCGGGTGGACTTATGGCGGCTCTAATGAGCTCACTTGCCTCAGTTTTTAATTCCTGTTCTACCTTATTTACTATTGATATCTACAAAAAATTAAAACCAACAACTCCAGAGAAAAAGCTGCTTACTATTGGTAAATTGGCTACAAGTTTGGTGGTGATATTAGGAATTATTTGGATACCCATAATGGAAAAAATAGGAGGTGGTATATTATATCAATATTTACAGAGTGTGCAATCTTACATAGCACCACCTATAACTGTGGTGTTTTTGTTAGGTATACTCTGGAAACGCACCAACGCCACTGCAGCTATTGTCACTCTATTTTCTGGTCTAGGTATAGCCGCATTGCGTATTGTAGCAGAAATTTATGCCCAAGAACTTAGTGGGTTTCTAAAAACCTTTGCAACCATAAACTTTGCCCATATGGCTATTTTTATGTTTGTATTTTCAGTTATGGTATGTGTAGGTACCAGTTTAGTAACTAATCCGCCAAATTATAACATTATCAAAGGTTTATCTTTGGGTACCTTGACTAAAGAAGATAAACTTTTACAAGAAAATAGTTTTACCAAAATGGACGTAGCCTTGTCCGTATTATTAATTGTCATGGTAATAATTATTCTAATCTATTTTACGGGGTAAAAGAGCAGGGGATTTGTAAATAAATGCTCTTTATAAACCGGTACTGCTTGGTTAAGGGCTTTTTTGTGCAGTTCGTCTAATAAATCCAAAAGTATGTAAGTTATCTTATTTTATGGCGTTATGTAAATGTCCAAATCTTATTATTAACCTAACCGCTTATAGCTTATGGATTTAAAACAACGATTAGAATCATGTAAAAAATGCCAAAACAGAGAATTTTCGGAATTTGGTATTGTGTGCTCTTTATCGGGTAGTAAACCCGATTTTAACAACAGTTGCGCAAGTTTTGCTTTAGACCCAAAACAAGCTCATAAAATGCAAATGAGGCAGCAGTATGAGGTTGTAGCAAAGGAAGAAAATAAAAACCAAATTTGGGTAGTTATAGGTGTTGCTCTTATCGTCTTAAGAATCATTTTTAGATTTTTAAGGGATTAGCTAATATCCTTAATCATAAATAAAAAAAAGCTACCAAAAAAGGTGGCTTTTTTTATGCTGTATTTTAAAAGTGATAAGAGTTTGCTATCAGAATTACATTGGAAAAGGTGAGCTACTTTGCGTTTTCTTTTAGGTAAGAAATCCTATGTGAAAACGTAATAACATTCTTATAACGTTTTAGAAAAATTCGCACTACTTTTTCCTAAAGAAATTTTCAGATTCAAGAAACCTACGTAAATTGGTGCACCGAACCAGACTTAGCCTAAAGGATGAAAAAGTTTACCTTAAAGGACATTGCCAAGCATTTTAGTGTTTCTGTTTCTACTGCTTCTAAAGCCATTAATGACAGTCATGAAATTAGTGAGGAGCTTAAACAGCGCATACAACATTATGCCAAAGCCAACAATTACAGACCTAACCGTATTGCACTAAGTTTACTTAAAAAAAATACCAAAACATTGGGTGTGGTAGTACCTAGTATTCTAAATTATTTTTTTGCTCAAGTGTTTTCTGGTATAGAAAAGGCGGCCAATGCAAGAGGCTACAATATTATAAGTTGCACTTCTGATGAATCCTTTGTAAAAGAACAACGTACTTTAGAATTATTTAGCACGGGAACGGTAGACGGTTTAATCCTGTCATTGGCAGAAGAAACACAATCTAAAGAAGATTATGAGCATGTACGTAATTTTATGAGCTATCAAATTCCTTTGGTAATGTTTGATCGTGTATGCGATGAAATTCAGTGCGATAAAGTTGTAGTAGACGATGAAGAAGCCGGCTTTAACATAGCAGAATATTTGTTTGATACCGGTTGTAAAAATATAGCTATTGTGTCTTCTATCTCTAATTCCAGTGTTGGTAAATTACGAATAACAGGCTTTAAAAAATCCTTAGCCCAAAGAGGATTAGTTTATGAGGATAAGCTTAATGTTAAGGTGGGTAAAGAGGACGATTTACAATTATTACTTACGCTGCTTTTGGCATCCAAAGAGGTGGACGGTATTATCGCCTTAGATGAGATGACAGCGGTAGACGTGCTCAATATTTGCAAGCAAAAGAAGATTAAGGTACCAGAAGAGTTGGCTATTGTTGGCTTTACTAATGGTAAACTCTCTAAATACGTTTCTCCATCATTGACAATGGTCAGTCAACACGGAAAATATATTGGAGAAACTTCTGCAAATATGTTAATAGACCGTATTGAGCAGGTAGATAAAGAACTGCCATATACTACTAAATTGGTGAAAACCAGTATAATTCCTAGGGAATCCACATTGCCCCTGCCAGAATAGTTACGCCATAAATTAAGAAACTTTTGGCCATTTCTCTGCTTTGTAGATTTTAACTTTACTAAGATTAAAAGCGATAAAAAATGAATTGGGTATTGTTGATTATTGCAGGTTTGTTTGAGGTTCTTTTTGTCTTTTTTTTAGGAAAAGCCAAAGAGAGTACAGGCAATACCATGTATTTGTGGTACACTGCATTTGCAATAAGTTTAACCTTAAGCATGTCTTTGATGATTAAGGTAACTAAAACATTACCTATGGGTACAGCATATGCGGTATGGACCGGTATCGGCGCAGTAGGTTCTGTAGCCCTAGGAATTTTGGTTTTTAAAGAACCTGCAACTTTTTGGCGATTGTTATTCTTAACCACACTTATTGGTTCTATTATTGGCTTAAAGGTAGTTTCTCATTAATTTAAAATTAGCAATAATAGGTATTTCTTTGGTTTGTAGTAATTTAGAGGAAGACAGAACACGTACATCCAATTTAAACCACAACACCATGAAATCCTTACAGCTTTATACTTTGCTAATTTGCATTTGTGTATACCCTTATAAATTTACCTACGGGCAAAACATTAACCCCACGATGGAGTTGAAAACCGAAGGACTCCATTTTGCCGCATTCTACGATTTAATTTTTCATGGCGAATTTGAGGAAGTAGAGATGCAAGCAGAAGATATGGTATTTCCTTTTTTATTAAGGCAATATTTACTTACTGCAGGTGTGCAATGCAAAGCACAGCTACCTAAGAATAAGGTAGAAATAATGGAAGATTATTGTATTAGGGCAGAGGAAACCATTTTTGCAAATGGTGAAAGAAGTACGCGTTGTATCACTTGGGGTCAAAGGGGTACGGATATCTTTGCTAGACCAGAACTATACGCTGCTTTTACAGATTTGGAATATCGCGTTAGCCAGAAAGGAATTCAAACCTTTTTAACTCTGGTAACAGATAAAAATGGTATAGGTCATTCTGTAGATAGGATGCATAAGGTTAATGGAATTAAGGAGGATATGGTGAATTTTTTTAAGCTGAATGCATGTACTAATTCTGCCATTAGACGGTTTGAAGATAACCTTAGGCTGTTTGCTTTGGGGCAGCCGGGAATAAAAATGAATACCGTAAGTAAGTTTACTAAAATGAAGAAGAATGGAGGGCCCATTGGAGCACAAAATCTCACCAAATTATTAGACGATTTAATAAATGACCAAGCAAGGACTTGGATGATGAACAGGTACATTGCAGGTAGTGTCTCTAAGCTGGTCCAGTACCAGAAAGATGCACAAGGGAGACCTATTAGTGTTCGTGCAGATTATAGTTTTAAGGGTTTTGGTAATGGTAAAGGATGGGTACAAGTAAATTTTGAAAATGGTTTACCTAAATGTATTTATTTCCACGATTTTCCAGAAAATTGTAAAACCCCAAGCGGTAGCATTGTAGCTAGTTATGCTGCTGGTAATTACGCACAGTAGTCCATTTAGTTGACTATTCTAAGTTTAAAAATCATTTCTACAATCTAAGAGAAAACTGTATTTTGGGTCTTTTTCTAATTTTAGGACTAATTTTTAACTAAAGTTACCCCATGTCTTTTTACAGTAAAATGGCCAAAGTAGGCACCAAGTTCGTACCAAAGCACAAGTTATTTAAATACGGTTTTAATTGGTCTCCCATGTACAAGCGTAGTACTGCTAAAATTGTGGCTATAGAACCAGACTTATCATACATAAAAATAAAATTACCTATAAGTTATAAGAACCGTAATTATGCCAATTCTATTTTTGGTGGTAGTATGTTTGCGGCAGTAGATCCCATCCCAATGGTGCAATTAATCAATATTTTAGGGGATAATTATGTAGTGTGGGATAAAGCAGCACAAATAAGATTTAAACGGCCTGCCAAACAACATTTGTATGCAGATTTTAGGGTGAATAAGGCAGAAATACAACAAATACAAACAGATGTTGCGGCTAATAACGAAATAGAAATCAGTAAGACTACCTATCTGACCAATGAGGATGGAACTACAATTTTTTGTGAAGTAGATAAAACTATATACATCGCCAAAAAATCCTTCTACAAAGAAAAATTGGCCCGTAGAAAACAACAAAAATAGACTTTTTAAAACTGAACTATCAAGGTTACGTTAAAAGCAGGTTTAAAATCTAAACAATTGGTTAGTTTTGTACTTTAATACAATTTAAGGTAAAGTATGGCTAATAAAATAAAACTCGATATTATTTCTGATGTGGTATGCCCTTGGTGTACTATTGGATATAAGCGAATAGAAAAAGCGATGGAAGAATTGGGCGTTGCCGATAAATTTGAAATAGAATGGCAACCGTTTGAACTAAATCCACATTTGCCCAAAGAAGGTGAAAATATAATAGACCATATTACTAATAAATACGGTTCTACTCTAGAACAACAGCGAGAGTCTCAAAGAAATATGACAGAGGCTGGTGCAGAACTAGGTTTTACGTTTGATTATTTTGATGAAATGCGAATGGTAAATACCTTGGATGCACATGTGTTGTTAGAATACGCACATAAATTTGATAAACAGACCGAATTAAAAATGCGCTTAACCAAGGCGTTCTTTAGTGAACGCAAAGACGTATCTGATAGAGCCGTATTAAAAGAAGCTTTAGAAGATGTGGGTTTAAATGCCGAAAAAGCTTTAGCTACTTTGGAAGGAGATGAGGTGCGTTATGAAGTAAAGAACAAAGAAACCTACTGGCACGGTTTAGGTGTAAGTTCTGTGCCCACTTTTGTTTTTGATAAAAAGAGCGGTGTAACAGGCGCTCAACCTGTGGAAGTATTTAAACAGGTTTTGAATGATGTTTTAGCGCAGAAAAGCTATTAAATATAAAAAAAGCCTCTTACACATTTGTAAGGGGCTTTTTTATTGGTTGCATTTTCTGATTAGAAGAACCTTGGTGAAAGTACACGTTTTAGATTATAAGCTAGTTATTTTAAAGGGTACAATGCCATACCTCTGAAAAAGTGTTTTTGGCACGGATAATGGAAAAGTAATACGCTTTTATGAGAATACCTAAGGCGTTATTTAAAGCGCATTTTACACAGAAAAAGAAGAGTGTATATTTTGTAGGATATTTCACATTATTGTAGGATTGTTACCAAATAATTCTAACGGTTGTAATAAATTCGCACTCCTTAAAAACAGACTTACTTATGGGATTCCAAATAGAATGGAGAACTAATAGTGTTTACGTAAAGCATTTTAAACAGTTAAAAATTGCGGATATTAGAACTACAGACAATATCTTATATCAAGACCCAAGATTTGCTCACGTTGCTGCCCAAATTTATGATTTTACTGAAGCGGATAATCAGATAGAAGATTACAGTAAAGTAAGCGAAATTGTGGGATTTGATTTGGGTGCGACTTTTTGGAAAAGACATATGAAAGTGGCAGTGGTTTCCACCGATAAGGGAATAGAAAAACTGATTGATATTTATAGAGAAGGCATGTTAAACACCAATTGGAAGGTGGGTCTTTTTGCGACCCTAGAAGAGGCTGAAGCTTGGTGCGAACGAGAATAATCCTAACGTTATATTAGCATTCTTGTAAACTAGTTTCTTTATTTTTACTTTTAAATAGTTACTTTATTATTAGAATATAAAGCTTAGTACCCCAATCTTTAAGCCTTTATCCATGAATAATTTATGTACCGTGTATTGCGATGCATCTGTAATAGATAGAGTTCCCGTTTTAATACAACAGTATTTTCCTAAAGCGAAGTGGCAGGTAGAAGAAAATGAGGCGCATAGCGTGTTCACCTTTGCGCAGAAACATGGTTTTTTTAAAGGAAAGTCCAATTTTAAAATATCTGTCAGAGAACGTAATGCAGACCTTAGTTTAGAAAAGGATACCTCTTTGCTAGCCACAAACCTAAAAGGAATGCTAGGATATATAAGCACGTTTCCTGTAAAATATCCTGCAGCAGTAGACCAATTGCAAGAAACAATACCTAGAATGGTTTCAGAAGTGGCAATTTTGGCAGATGTAGAAAATTCTTCAGCCTTAAAACAGTTAGTAGATATGCTTACTACAGCTACAGATGGGTTTGTTTTTGCACAACAAAAGTGTTTTGTAGGTGTGGCAGAATACCCACATTTCTTGAATGGTGATTACAAGGTGATTTTAGATGCACATGGTGCTTCTGAAATACATAAAGACCTGGGCGTTTTTGTTGCTTTAGATAGTCAGCCAGAAATAACTTTATTGCCAGACCAGATAGCGCGTAAACAAAGAAATATAGCGTACATAAAGAAACTTGGTTTAAAAACTATAGACCATTTACCTGCAGTAGAATCAGAAACAGAAGTTCAATTAAGAAGCGCAGAAGAAATTGCGTATAGAGCAATATGTTTGGCTATTATAAATTTAGTGGCTTTTGATAGTATAACGGAAGATAGAGCATTGCAAATGATACGGGAATATAACTTGGAAGGCAAAATCACCCCTGATGAACTTACGTTTTTAAATAAACCTACAGCACAAGCCAAAACGCAAATGACGTGGCGGTGCGAGGGTATCTGGACATTGTGTTGGGCCTTAGGTATTGTAGAAGAGTTGGGTGATGCCAATCAGTTGGCAGACTTAAATAAAATTCCGCAAGAAGCGTATCCCATTGTTCCTAAAAGGCATCCAGATACATTTGTAGAGAAACATAGGACGGTTAGGAGTGCAAAAGAAATTTTAGACCAGAACGATTTATACTACAGATTAAACTGGGCTTGTGTAGACGCTAGGATAAACAACAAAACAATATCAGAAATAAATCCAAGTCTTTGTTATGAACGGCAGTATGCATTAAACTGGCTCATTACATACATGGACCAGGGCTGGGATGATGTTTCTTGTGATACCTAGTTAATAACCCTAGTAATTTTAGGATATATTTAAGTGGTAAAGTAATTTACAGCTAGTATTTTGTGCTTCTAATCCATTTGAAAACAATATTTTACCACTATGAGAAATGTTTTGGGTCTATTCCTTATTTTAATCAGTACAAGCGTAACTTTACAGGCACAGACGAAACAAGACAGTATTGAAATTAAACAAGTAGCCCTAGATTATTTGGTGTCACAGCACACAGTAGAGCCAGAATTGTTTGAACGCTCGGCGCACCCAAGAATGGTAAAGCGAACGTTTTGGAAAAATAAGACAGCTAATAAAGAGTACTTAAGAGAAACGTTTAAAGATGGTATGGTTTTATTAGCAGAAACCTACAACGTAAAGGGAGATAAATTTCCAGAAAACCCAACGAAGGAAGTCGTAT
The DNA here is from genome assembly GCF_011882165.1 of Croceivirga sp. JEA036. NCBI lineage: Bacteria > Pseudomonadati > Bacteroidota > Flavobacteriia > Flavobacteriales > Flavobacteriaceae > Croceivirga > Croceivirga sp. JEA036. The sequence continues at coordinate 22,969 of NZ_JAATON010000008.1, read as the reverse complement.
TTTTAGATGTTTATGATAAAGTAGCATCCGTAAAGTTGGTTGCAGACGAATGGATTGATTACATGCATATTGTTAAGTTAAATGGCGAATGGCAAATTGTGAATGTGCTATGGCAATTTAAAGATGGTAGCTTGCATTAGCTGTATGATTGCTACTATGTGGTTATAAAGATGATGTATATATGTACTGCAATCTAGTTGTTTGCAATTACAGGTTCTTCTAATTTTAAGAATGATATAGCTAAACATATTTTAAGTTTAAGTAGAAGTACAGTAGTGTATCTGGCATATTTATAACTAACCGTTTGTTAATAATGAGTGGTTAGATTATATTTATAAGGTTAGCTATTTTAATATGATAAATATACCCTACAGCAATAAACACAAATATTCTAATTTGGTTTTTGCAATAATCTGGATTTCATTAGCCTTGTTTAACAAGGATTATGATTATTCTTGGGAAATATCGAGCATTATATATTTGGTAACTGGTGTAATTTATGCAGTACTTTCAATAAATTTTTTGTTCTATCCATATGTTTCTTGGGATGGTATTCAATTTAAAATAACACAGCTAATGGGCTACAGTAGAACTATAAAAGCAAAAGATATTAATAATATTACTCTTTTTGGTGGGGAATATACCTTAATTACTAATGAGACGAAGGTTCGTGTAAAGAGTGTATACTTGGACAAAGAAGCTATAATCACTCTAAACAAGGTATTAGCTAAAGTGGAATTACCATCCGATAAATCTCCGTTTGCGTCTGCATAAATTTTAATTTTATCAGTAATAAATAATTACCTTTAAATGAAGTGTAATTATAAATGAAACAGATACATTACCAAGAAGAGCAACGGTTTACCCAATGGTGGTTATGGACATTGCTATTAGGTATTGCTCTACCCATTTGCCATGGGCTGTACCAACAACTTTACCTAGGTAAACCCTATGGGAGTAATCCAGCTTCTGATACCACCTTAATTGGGTTTGGTCTATTATATGCGGGTATTCTTTGGTTGTTTTATGTAATGAGGTTACGCACCAAAGTAACAGACAAAAAGATAATAATACATTTCTATCCATTTTTAAAAAGAGAATTTATAAAAGATGGTATTACTACCGCAAAAGTTTTAAAATATGGTTTTGTAGGCGGCTGGGGTATCCGGTATTGGACCAAGTATGGAACGGTTTACAATGTTAAAGGCAATAAAGGGCTCTATTTTAAAATGAACAATGGAGACAAATACCTTATAGGAACGCAACATCCTATCACCTTAAAAAAAGTACTTAAAGCATTAAATTGGCCTATAGAAGATTAGTCTACGCGTTCTACTTCCGATTCACTTTTTAATACCTTACTACCATCTTCCTGTTCAATATAAAGTGCCTTGTCATCTTCAGAACCTTTACGGGTTACCTTATTACCGTTAATAGTTTTGGTTACTTCTTCCGTGTAGGTTTCACTCACTTTTCCTTCTGCTGTTCCATTACCCCATTTCCATTGTACAGCGGTTCCTTTTCTTATCATAGCAATTTTTTTAGCTAAGATAATTTTGATGCTAGAGCTACATGATTGCAAAAGCTAACTTTACTAACCCAATAGCACAGTTAACGCCACCAGGCATTAGTTTTAGGTAAATGATTTATGTTGAAACGTTCTCCAATGGTTGGTGTAACATATGCTTGCCCTTTAGCATCTGCTTCTTTGGTAAATCGCTCTACAGATTCGGTCCAACCGTGTGGTGCCAATCTAAAAGCACCCCAATGTACTGGTAACACAATTTTGGCGCCTACATCTATACTAGCAGCAACACTTTCTTCTGGCATCATATGTATTTGCGCCCACGTTTCGTTATACTGTCCACATTCAATCAAAGCAAAATCAAATGGTCCTAATTTTTGGCCTATTGTCCTAAAATGGTCTCCGTAACCGCTATCACCACTGTAGTATATGTTAAGTGTAGCTGTTTTAACCGCCCATCCAGACCATTGCGTTGCATCACGGTCTGTTAGCCCTCTACCAGAAAAATGTCTCGCAGGTGTGGCTGTATAGGTTATTCCGTCTAAGGTGTGCGTTTGCCACCAGTCTAGCTCAATAATTTTTTCCTTAGGAACATCCCAACTTTTTAAATGTGACCCCAGTCCTAATGGTACTAAAAAGACGCCTACTTTGTCTTTAATTTTTTTAATAGTTGGGTAATCTAGATGGTCATAATGGTCATGAGAAATTAAGACCACATCTACAGGCATTATAGCATCAACAGGTATTTCATTGGCATAAGCATATCTTTTGGAGCCAAAAGGTAGGGGAGAGGCGTATGTGCCAAACATGGGGTCTATGAGTACACGCTGTTCTTTTAAGGAAAGTAAAAATGCAGAATGCCCATACCATGTTACATAAGCGCTATCAGCAGCAGTATTTTTAATTAGCTGAAATTCTGATGGCAGGGGCTCTGTGGGCTCTTTACCTTCTTTAGAAAACATTTCTGGAGTTTTTTTTAATGCCTCCCAAGTATCTCCCATTTCTGTTTTTTGGAGGTTGATGAACTTTTTGTTCTTAAAGTTGATAGAGGTTTGTATACGTTCTAAATCTTTGCCTTTAGGAGCCTGCCCCATTTGCGGACTTAACCAAACAAATAATAAAGTGCCTAGTGCAAGTAAGCCAATAATTGCTGCTAGTGATATAAGTATGTATTGCATTATTTTTTTTAAAACTTTCACCTGTAGGTATTCATTATTTTACCAAATGCGAAACTACAACAGATTGTGCTTTGTAGGACAAGTTCAATTGGGATTATAATAAAATTGTGAAGCTTATAAACAAAAAAACCTTCCAATTTCTTGGAAGGTTTTTTCTTGTGACCTGGCTGGGGTTCGAACCCAGGACCCTTTCATTAAAAGTGAAATGCTCTACCAGCTGAGCTACCAGGTCATTGCTTTTTTGTTGGCTTAGTGCCTTAAAGCGGGTGCAAATATAAGACGTATTATTAATTAATCAAGAAGAAATAGTAATAAATTTGTCTTTTTATGAATTTTAAAATCATTCAAAATTATGAAGATAATCCTTTTGGGATATATGGGGAGTGGTAAATCTACTGTGGGTAAGGAACTTGCGAAGCAGGTAGGCCTTTCTTTTTTAGATTTAGATGAAGAAATTGAAAAGAAAGAAAATTTAAAAATTTCTGAAATTTTTTCTCATAAAGGAGAAATTTACTTTCGAAAATTAGAAACAGCTGTACTTTCTGAGCTTTTAAAAAGTGATGAAAACTTCATCTTATCACTCGGTGGAGGTACACCATGTTACGGAAATAATATGCAATTAGTACAAGAGGCTACTACCTTATCTTTTTATTTAAATCTTTCTGTTGGTAATTTAACGGAACGATTGTTATCAGAAAAGGCGAAAAGACCGCTAATAGCTTCGCAAGCAGATGAGGAATTAGCAGAATTTATTGGCAAGCATTTATTTGAACGCAATCCCTTTTATCAAAAAGCAAATCACGTTATAAATTGCAATGGTAAAAACTTGGAAGAAGTGCTAGCAGCTATAAAATTGCAGTTAATCTAAATACACTGCATCACTTTTGCCGTTAAGTTCTACCCTTACGTGTTCATTTAAAGAGGTAGATAGGGATATTCCCTTGTAATCTGCCTTTACAGGAAATTTTTTATGATTTCTGTTTACTAAAACAGCCGTTTTTAACTGTTTAAGCGGGGTTTTTAAAAAGTGATGAACACCGTAAATTAAGGTAGAGCCAGAGTTTAGAACGTCGTCTACCAAAATAACTGATTTGTCTCTATAATCCGATTCTGCCAGAGAAGTTGTTACTCCACTTTCTAGTGGATTTTTTTTGTCCATTGTTACTTGGCAAAGGGTAATGGTACTATCTGTAATTTTTTGAAGAATCTTGATTATTTTTTTAGCAAAAACCAAACCACCACCTTTAATCCCCGCTACCACAATTTCTGGCTCATCTATATTAGCTTCTAGAATTTGGTAAGCAATACGCTCAGTTTTATGCTTTATCTGATTATGAGATAGTATTTTGTTGTCCATGGACGCTAAATTAAAGGTTCAAAGATAAAGAACAACTCTTTACCTGCTCTTGGCTTAATAGAATTATATGCGGGTGCTAAAAGTTTTAAATTAAAATGCTTCTTAAAAAGATTAACATATTCCTCTTCAATTCCCCCAAACGGAGGTCCTTCTTTCTCAAATACAACTCCAAAAAATAAACCAACCAATTTACCTGTAGGTTTTAAAAGTTGTTGCATTTGTACAACATAGTCCTCCCTTAAATTGGGATGTAATGCGCAGAAAAAGGTTTGCTCTAATATTAAATCGAACTTTAAATCTTTAAGTTCAAAAAAATTGGTGTGTAGTAATTTTTCTTTTGGGAAACCTTTGGAGACTAAATGTGCTAAAGGCTGAGCTGCAATATCTATAACCCACACATTAATGAAGCCGTTTTGGTGTAAATACATGGCCTCATGCCCGTAACCAGCTCCCGGAATTAAAATTTTTAAATCTTTATGATTAAGTTGGTCTATATAGGTTTTTAGTGGTGTAGAAATGGCGCCAATATCCCATCCTGTATTACCGTCTTGGTAACGACCTTCCCAAAATTCTTTATTTAGCATCTTCTGGTGTATCTAAATAATCATCTATATCTCTACGGTCTTTTTTTGTGGGTCTTCCAGTTCCTTTTTTTCGGTAATGGTCTTTAGCGTGTTGTAACAACTCATTGTGTTCAAAAGCTTCTTTTGGCGTCGTGTCTTTACGGTAGATGTCTACCAATTTTGCACCTACACGGTTGGGTGGTATGTCTAATACCAATAGCTGATAATCTATTTGGTTTTTTCTTAAACTAACTTTGTCAGAAGGGTAAACTTCTCTAGACGGTTTTACCACATTGCCATTTACTTTTACTTGACCTTTTTTACATGCTGTAGAGGCTATGTTTCTGGTTTTGTAATAGCGTGTGCACCATAAATATTTATCAATCCGCATTTCGCTTCAAACTTTAGTTAAGGCAAAGATCAAAAATAATGGAAAATCGTATCTTGCGCAGCTAAAAGTCAAAACATATTAAATGAATAGGATACTTTTATTACTTGCCGCTGTATTGGTTTTAGCTTCTTGTAGTGATGACGATGATGGTAACGGACCAACCGTAGTAGAGTTGCGTACCTTGGCAGAGGTAGCTGCAGAAAACGATACGGAAATACAAGAATTCTTGGCTACCCATACTTATAATTATGAGGATTTTGAAGATGGGTCTGGAGTGGCTAATCCAGAAATCACCATACAAGATTTAACAGGAGATGCAGCGGGCAAAACACCCTTGTCAAATTTTGTGGAACGGATACAAATTAACGTGTCTTCCTCTCAATTGGGTATCGGAGATGAAGAAGTAGATATTCCACATACCTTATATGTATTAACAGCTAAAGAAGGAGCTGGTGGAAACCCAACTATTGCAGATTCTACGCTTATTAAGTATGAGGGTATGTATTTGGATGGCGAAGTGTTTGATTCTTCTCCAAATTTTATTTGGCAAGAATTGCCTTTTACAATCCGTGGTTATGGAAATGGAATTGCACAATTAAAAGCGGGTACTGCTGAGGGGATTTTAGACAATGAAGATGGCACCACAGGCATAACAAATAGTGGTAAAGGTTTAATAATAATGCCGTCAGGCTTAGGTTATTTTACAGCTTCTGGAACTATTCCGGCATATTCAGTGCTTATGTTTAAGATTGAGTTGGGACTTTTTGTTGCCGATACTGATAGTGATGGAGACGGAATACCAAGCATTTTGGAAGATATAAATGGTAATAATTACCTGTTTGATGACAATACGGATGCTGAGTTTGAAACTGATAATTTTATTACACCAACAGCGAATTTTAGAGATACCGATGATGATGGTGATGGTACTCCAACACGAGACGAAATAGTAATAAATGCCGATGGAAGTGTTACGTTAACAGATTCTGATAATGACGGTTTGCCAGATTATTTAGATCCGGATACTTTCTAATGATGAAAATATTGCGCACAAAAAAAGCCCCTGAATTTCAGGGGCTTTTTAATTTTTAAAGTCTTGTTTACAATTTAAGACTGAAACTAAGAATTAATTGGTCTGGCCTTGTATCTACTTTACTGGTAGGTAATGTAGTAATGTTATTATTGATAAAAGTAGCTTCATTATCACTAAAACCTCTCTCATAACGCAAATCTACTCCTAATCTACCGATGTTAACGCCAGCACCAATGTTCATGCCTACCGTAAAATCATTATCCACATCGTCTATTGTAATACCTTCAAACTCTGTATCTAAAATATATTGGAAAGAAGGACCTGCAAAAACGTGCACTGGACCAATAACTTTGGCACCAACTAAAACCGGTAAGTCTAATTTTTTCATTTTAAACTCATCATTGTCGTAATCAGATTTTGTTGCGGAATACACCAGTTCTGGGCGTACATAGATGCGGTTACCTATTTTACCCCAAAAACCTAAGTGATACCCAACGTTTTTGTCTGGGTCTTGCGCAGCATCCCCAACAGACTCAAAATAATCTCCGTTGCCGTTGTAGTTTAGACCCGCTTTTATACCAAAGCCAGAATCTGCTTGGGCCATGCCTGCGTAACTGCAAAGCAAAATGGCCACTGCCATAAGTGTTCTTTTCATAATGTGTCTTGTTTTAAAGTAATACGTAACAAATAGGCATCAAGGATGATACCAAAGGCTACTTTCTTTTAATTACCTTTAAAACGGCTTCTTCTACAGCCTTATTGTTAAGTCCGTATTTCTCCATTAATTGGTCTGGAGTACCACTTTCTCCAAAAGAGTCTTTAACAGCAACAAACTCTTGTGGTGTTGGTAGCTGCATAGCAAGGGTTCTAGCTACACTTTCTCCTAAACCTCCTAAATAATTGTGCTCTTCTGCGGTAACAACACAGCCAGTTTTTTTAACAGATTTTAAGATGGCTTCCTCATCCAAGGGTTTAATAGTATGGATATTTATTACTTCGCAAGAAATGCCTTGAGCTTCTAAGCGTTCTGCTGCAATTAAAGATTCCCATACCAAATGTCCTGTAGCAAGTATAGTTACATCGGTCCCTTCACTAAGCATTAGGGCTTTGCCAATTTCAAACTTTTGGTCTACTGGAGTAAAGTTGGCCACTTTTGGTCTTCCAAAACGCAGGTATACAGGACCTTCATGCGCTGCAATGGCAATGGTGGCTGCTTTTGTTTGATTAAAATCGCATGGGTTGATAACCGTCATCCCTGGAAGCATTTTCATCAAACCTATATCTTCTAAAATCTGGTGTGTAGCACCATCTTCACCTAACGTTACACCTGCGTGGCTAGCACATATTTTTACATTTTTACCAGAATATGCTACAGACTGTCTAATTTGATCGTAAACTCTACCTGTTGCAAAATTGGCAAAAGAAGTAGCAAAAGGTATTTTACCACCAATGGTAAGACCAGCAGACATACCAATCATGTTAGCCTCTGCAATACCAACTTGAAAAAAGCGCTCTGGATTTTCTTTAATAAATGTGTCTATTTTTAAAGAACCAATTAGGTCTGCACAAAGGGTAACCACGTTAGGATTAGTTCTTCCTAATTCTGTCATTCCGGCACCAAAACCACTACGTGTATCTTGTTTTCCTTGATCTGTATATTTTGTCATTGTCTTTTGTTCTAAAAATTAATAATCACCTAGTGTTTCTGGATTTTGCTCTAACGCTTTTGCTAATTGCTCGTCATTAGGAGCTTTACCATGCCAAGCATGCGTATGCATCATAAAATCTACACCGTTACCCATCATTGTATTCATTACAATACAAACGGGTTTTCCATTACCGGCTAAGGATTTTGCCTTTTGTAAACCTGCAACTACTTGTTCTAGGTTGTTACCATCTTCTATAGTCATAACTTCCCAACCAAATACTCGGAATTTTTCTCCTATATCACCCAGGGCCATAACTTCACTAGTAGGGCCATCAATTTGTTGTCCGTTTCTATCTACAGTAGCAATAAGGTTGTCTACATTTTTGCTACCAGCATACATTATAGCTTCCCAGTTTTGTCCTTCTTGTAATTCTCCGTCGCCATGTAAACTAAAAACCAAGTGCTTATCGCCGTTTAGCTTTTTGGCTTCTGCAGCACCAATGGCGACGGACATACCTTGACCTAGTGATCCAGAGGCAATTCGTACACCAGGTAATCCTTCATGGGTTGTAGGATGCCCTTGTAATCTAGAATTTATAAGTCTAAAGGTCCCTAATTCCTCAATAGGAAAGTATCCTCTTCTTGCCAAAACACTGTAGAAAACAGGAGAAATATGACCGTTAGATAAAAAGAATAAATCTTCTTCTTTACCGTCCATGTCAAATCCTTGTTTAAGTTCCATGACCTCATTATAGAGTGCAACCAAAAATTCGGTACAGCCCAAAGAGCCACCAGGGTGACCAGAGTTAACCTTGTGTACCATTCTTAAGATGTCCCTTCTTACTTGGACTACCAAATCCTGCAATTCCTGTGTGTTAGGCATATTTTTAATATTTAATCCAACAAAAGTAACGTCATTAACGCATCAATACAAGCCAATATATTTTATTTTACTAAAGGGTTTCGGAATAGAACTTTATTTTTTCATTAAGTGTATTCTCTAACAGAGATGGCTATATTTGCCAACTAAAATTCACGTATTGGAGTTTACCTTAGTACAAAAGGATTTGGGCAGTAAGGCCCGTGCAGGAGAAATTACCACGGATCACGGTAAGATACAGACCCCTATTTTTATGCCAGTGGGCACCGTTGCATCTGTAAAAGGAGTGCACCAAAGAGAATTGCGAGACGATATTAATCCAGATATTATATTAGGGAATACCTACCATCTATACCTTAGACCTGGTACTGGTATATTAGAAAAAGCAGGTGGTCTACACAAATTTATGGGGTGGGATAGAAATATTTTAACCGATAGTGGAGGCTACCAAGTATATTCCTTATCTGCCAACCGAAAAATTAAAGAAGAAGGGGTGAAATTTAAAAGTCATATAGATGGTTCTTATCACTTTTTTTCTCCAGAAAGCGTAATGGAAATACAGCGTACCATTGGTGCGGATATTATCATGGCTTTTGATGAATGTACACCCTATCCTTGTGATTATAACTACGCCAAACGTTCTATGCATATGACGCATAGATGGTTAGATAGGTGTATTACTCACCTAAATAAGGTGCCAGAAAAGTACGATTATAAGCAAACACTTTTCCCTATTGTACAAGGTTCTACCTATACAGACTTACGTAAACAATCTGCGGAATATATTGCAAATGCAGGTGCTTTAGGTAACGCCATTGGTGGCTTATCTGTTGGTGAACCCGCAGAAGAAATGTATGCCATGACAGATGTAGTTTGCGAAATTTTACCAGAAGACAAACCGCGTTATTTAATGGGGGTTGGTACACCCATAAATATATTAGAAAATATTGCCTTAGGTGTGGATATGTTTGATTGTGTAATGCCCACCCGTAACGCAAGGAACGGTATGCTATTTACCTCTCAAGGCACCATTAATATAAAAAACAAAAAGTGGGAAGATGATTTTTCACCAATAGACCCAGCGGGTATCACTTTTGTAGATACAGAATACTCTAAGGCATATTTGCGTCACCTTTTTGCGGCAAACGAATATTTAGGAAAACAGATAGCTACCATTCACAATTTAGGTTTTTATCTTTGGTTGACAAGAACTGCTAGAGAGAAAATTGTGGAGGGGACTTTTACGGAGTGGAAAAACCGAATGGTAAAACAAATGGATAACAGACTGTAATGCTGACCATTTTAGATAAATACATTTTAAAACGTTACTTAGTTACCTTTATAGGCATTATGTTATTATTTATCCCAATTGGGATTATGATAAGCTTGGCAGAAAAGATTGGTAAAATTATAGATAATGAAGCGCCATTAGCAGAAGTTATTGTGTTCTATGGCAACTTTAGTTTGGTGTTAGGTAATTTGTTAATGCCTATTCTTCTCTTTTTATCTATCATCTTTTTTACATCTAAATTGGCAAGCAACACGGAAATTGTTGCCATGTTAAGCTCAGGTATTTCTTATCAACGGTTTTTAAGACCCTATTTTATTGGAGCCACCTTTGTAGCCATTTTAATATTTATGATGGGGCAATTCATTGTACCCAACGCTAGTATTGGTTTTAATGAATTTGAATATAAGTACTTTAAAAAGGGAAGGCAGACACGGCAGACCACAAATATATTTAATCAGCTTAACGAGCAAGATTTTATCTATGTTAGTAGTTTTGACCCAAAGCGAAAGATAGGGTATAACTTTACCTACGAGCATTTTAATAAGGAAAATCAGTTAGATTATAAGATTAGTGCAGCGAATATTCGTTGGGTAGATAAAGATAGCACCTACCGCTTAACTAGTTATACCAAAAGAAAAATCAAGGATGGTAAAGAATTTGTTACCACCCAAAGAAGACTGGATACCTTATTCACATTTCAATTAGAAGATTTAACTCCAGTATCTTATGTAGCCGATACTAAAAATTTATTTGAGTTGAATGAATTTATAGAGGACCAACGCAAGAAAGGAGCGGCCAATATCAATACGTATATATTGGCTAAATATAAGCGATGGTCATTACCTGTGGCGGCGTTTATATTAACCATTATAGCAGTCGCAGTTTCATCTGTTAAACGCAGAGGGGGAATGGGGCTAAATCTATTAATAGGAATTGCCTTGGGAATGGTCTACATTTTTTTCGACCGTATTTTTGGGACTATGGCAGAGCAATCTGGTTTTTCTCCCTTATTAGCAGTATTAATTCCAAATGTAATTTTTGGTATCATAGGATTTTACCTTTTACAAAAAGCAAAACGATAAATAGGTGATAAAGAGCACACTTTAAGGAAATGTAAAATCTATTAAAGTTTATATCTTTGTGGCCACCAACCAACTTACAAGACACTATTTATGGAATATTTGGATTTTGAACTCCCGATTAAAGAGCTAGAAGAGCAGTTGCAGAAATGTATGATTATCGGGGAAGAAAGTGAAGTAGATGTTACAGAAACCTGTCAACAAATAGAAAAGAAGTTGGCAGACACTAAAAAAGATATATATAAAAATCTTACCGCATGGCAACGGGTTCAGTTGTCAAGGCACCCCAATAGGCCGTATACCTTAGATTATATCAATGCACTTTGTGGAGATAGCTTTTTGGAACTTCACGGAGACCGTACAGTTAAGGATGACAAAGCTATGATTGGCGGTTTAGGTAAAATTGGTGACCAATCTTTTATGTTTATTGGTCAGCAAAAAGGATACAATACCAAAACTAGACAGTATAGGAATTTTGGTATGGCCAATCCAGAGGGCTACAGAAAGGCTCTACGTTTAATGAAGTCTGCAGAAAAGTTTGGTATACCTGTTATTTCTTTAGTAGATACTCCCGGTGCTTACCCAGGTATTGAGGCAGAAGAGCGTGGGCAAGGAGAAGCCATTGCAAGGAATATTTTAGAAATGACCCGCCTTAAAGTGCCGGTAATTGTTATTATTATTGGTGAAGGAGCCTCTGGTGGAGCTTTGGGTATAGGTGTTGGAGATAAAGTATTGATGCTAGAGAATACGTGGTACTCTGTTATATCACCAGAATCTTGTTCATCTATTTTGTGGAGAAGTTGGGAGTATAAAGAACAAGCTGCAGATGCTTTAAAATTGACCGCAACAGATATGAAGCGCCAAAAGTTGATAGATGAAATCATCAAAGAACCCTTAGGCGGTGCGCATATGGATAGAGATAAAACATTTACTACCGTAAGAAACAAAATTATTTCACATTTTGAAGACCTTAAAAAGTTATCACCAAAAGAATTGGTGAAGCAACGAATGGAAAAATACTCCGATATGGGAGTATACAACGGCTAATCCTAGACTTTCTGTTTTCAACTACATTTTAGTATAACGTAAAAAATGGTTTTTTAACGTTATCAACACAAATTTGCAAGTTATCAACAATAACTTTGTTGAAGACCTGTGGACATACCATAGGTCTTCTATAAAGTTAACTAAAGGTTAATTGCATACATTCGCATTTATGGACAAACCTAGCCCAATACCGAGTCGTAAGATTGATAAATCCACTATTATAAGCCTTGAAAAAGGTAAAATACCACCGCAAGCCGTTGAATTAGAGGAGGTTGTGTTAGGTGCTATGATGATTGATAAGAAAGGGGTAGATGAAGTAATTGATATACTTCACCCAGACGCTTTCTATAAAGATGCGCATAGATTTATTTTTGAAGCTATCTTTATGCTGTTTGAATCGTCAGAACCGGTGGACTTATTAACCGTTTCAACGCAATTAAAGAAAGATGGAAAGCTAGAAGCGGTTGGGGGCGATTTTTACCTCATTAAATTAACGCAAAAAGTAGCTTCTTCTGCGCATATTGAGTTCCACGCTAGAATTATACTGCAGAAATATATTCAACGTAGCCTAATTAAAATTTCAAACCAAATTATAGAAGAGGCTTATAATGAATCTACAGATGTATTTGATTTATTAGATTCTGCTGAAGCTAAATTGTACGAGGTAACTCAAGGAAATCTAAAACGTTCTGCAGAGACAGCTCAAAATTTGGTAATTCAGGCTAAAAAGAAAATAGAAGAAATTTCCAATAAAGAAGGTTTAAGTGGAATCCCTTCTGGTTTTGATAAATTAGATAAGCTGACCTCGGGTTGGCAACCTAGTGATTTAATTATTGTAGCTGCTCGTCCTGGTATGGGTAAAACAGCCATGACTCTTTCTATGGCTCGTAATATAGCTGTTAATTCTAATCACGGCGTGGCATTCTTTTCATTAGAGATGTCTTCGGTTCAGCTAATTACACGTCTTATTTCGTCAGAGACAGGTTTGTCTTCAGAAAAACTACGTACTGGTAAGTTAGAAAAACACGAGTGGGAGCAACTTAATGTAAAAGTTAAAGCATTAGAAAAGGCGCCATTATTTATAGACGATACCCCTTCTTTATCCATTTTTGATCTAAGGGCAAAGGCTAGGCGTCTAAAATCGCAGCACGACATTCAATTAATTATTATTGATTACTTGCAGTTAATGACTGCTGGTGGTAGTACCAAAGGAGGTAATAGGGAGCAAGAGATTTCAACGATTTCTAGAAACCTTAAAGCCTTAGCAAAAGAATTAAATGTACCAGTAATTGCACTTTCTCAGCTATCTAGAGCTGTAGAAACTAGGGGTGGTAGCAAACGTCCATTACTTTCTGACCTTAGGGAATCTGGTGCTATTGAGCAAGATGCGGATATTGTAAGCTTTATCTTTAGACCAGAGTATTATAAAATAGAAGAGTGGGATGATGAAGAACGCTCACCTACGCAAGGTCAAGCAGAGTTTATTGTAGCAAAACATCGTAATGGTGGCTTGGAAAATATTAGGTTAAAGTTCATTGGTCACTTAGGTAAATTCGATAACTTAGATGACTTTGATTCTCCATTTGAGTTTCAATCTAAGATGAACGACGATGAGGAAAACCCATTTACACCGTCTAGTCTACCAAGTGCTGACGAGGCCTTTGGAAGCGCTATTAACGATGCTCCAGAAGACGATGACGACGGCATTCCATTCTAATGCCAAAAAAGGTAGTAAAAAGGCTTATTTGGTATTGCTGTTTTGTATGATAACCATTCCAGCGGCAATGGGTTCTATGCTTTTATTACCTATGGATGCGGAAAGCCAAAAAAATCATTTAAAGGCATATGGCCTTACCTATTGGATATTAAGCAAGCAACAAAAGGTACAATGGCTGTTAAACTATAGGGGAGGTTCTTTTCTTTTACCAGATGGTGAGGTTATTCGTAAAGAGTGTCAAATAAGAGGCGTATCATTTGAAATTCTTACAGATGGCGAGGCACAATCCATATTAGACGGTATTAGCAGTCCATCTCAAAATCAAGAAGCAGTTGTATTAGAAAAAGCGCCCAAAATTGCGGTTTACTCTCCAAAAGATAATCAACCTTGGGATGATGCAGTAACCATGGTGCTTACCTATGCAGAAATCCCTTACGTTACGGTTTATGACGAAGAAGTGCTTACAGACAAATTAGCATTATATGATTGGCTTCACCTACATCACGAAGATTTTACAGGGCAATATGGAAAATTTTACGGAGCCTACCGCGCTGCGCCGTGGTATATAGAAGGGAAACGTTTGGCAGAAGAAAGAGCCAAAAAGTTTGGCTATTTTAAAGTAGCAGAAGAGAAGAGTGCTGTTGCTGAAAAAATTAGGGCTTATGTAATAGGTGGGGGATTCATGTTTGCAATGTGTTCCGCTACAGACAGTTTTGATATTGCTTTGGCAGCCAAAGGTATTGATATTTGTGAACCAATGTTTGATGGAGACCCTTCTGACGCCAATTATCAGTCTAAATTAGATTACAATCGCACTTTTGCATTTACCAATTTTACCTTAGAACGCAGCCCATTACAATATGAGTTTTCTTCCATAGACATGACTAGAAAAAGAAGAAACGTTCCTAAAGAGTCAGATTATTTTAGTTTGATGGAGTTTTCTGCAAAATGGGATCCAGTACCCACGATGTTAACACAAAACCATACTACATTAGTTAAAGGTTTTATGGGACAAACAACTGCATTTGAACCTAAAGAGGTTAAACCAACAGTAATGGTTTTAGGAGAATGTAAGTTAAATGGAGAAGCACGTTATGTACACGGTGTAAAAGGAAAAGGTTTTTTTACTTTTTATGGCGGGCACGACCCAGAAGATTATCAGCATAGGGTAGGGGATCCAAAGACAGAATTAGAACTACATCCTACTTCTCCTGGGTATAGACTAATTTTAAACAATGTATTATTCCCTGCAGCTAAAAAAAAGAAGCAAAAAACCTAATTACCTAGGTAAACATGGTTAAGGTCTTCCTCTTCTATATTCTCGTTTATACCAGTCTTAAAGTGCAGTATCATAGTGGTACCTATGTTTAGTTCACTTTCTACATCTATCTTACCAAACATGGCTTCTACTTGGGTTTTTACTAAATATAATCCTAGTCCTTTGCCTTCAGACTTACCACTTAAACGCCCGTACATATCAAAGATTTTCTTTTTTCGCTCCGGAGTTAGCCGCATTCCAATTCCATTATCTTCTATACGGATTACTATCTGTTCTCTATTTTGAAAAACGTTTATTTTTATAATTAGCGGAACTTCTGGATTGCGATATTTTAAGGAGTTTAAGACCAGATTGTAAAATATATTTACAAAGTAGCTTTTGATACCCATGATTTTATCTTGGGTAATTTTAGTATAAATCTTGGCCTTAGATTCAATAATATCCTTATTCAGCAATACCTGTATATCATCTAAAATTTCGCAAATGTCTACCGGAGTAAAATCTTCTTTACTAATTTCTTTTAATGATAATGAAAGGTTTAAATCTTTAATGGTTGTATTTAAAGCTTCACAACAGCTTTTAATATTTGCTATAATGCCATCGTTTATAGGATTATCTCCTTCCTCATACAAACCTTGTAATGCTAAAATATTAGCGATAGGTCTTTTAAGATTGTGAGAAAGGATATAAATAAAATTTTCTAATTCTTTATTTTGATTTTCAATTTTTTGATTGGCAATAATAGTTTTAGTAACATCTTGTGCTGTACCGGCCATTCGTAAATGCCCATCATCATTTCCCTCAAAAGTTCTTCCTTTTTGATGTATAAATTTGAGCTGCCCGCCAATTTCTATCCTATAAACAATATCATGTGGCACACTTTCTTTAAGGCTGTTTTTTAGGCTAATATCATATGCTTCCCTATCATCTGGATGTATCAAGTTCATTAATGTAGGGTAGGTTAAATAGTTTTTTCGCCGTTCCAATGGTATTCCAAAAATGTTATTTAAATGTTCAGAAATGTATATTTCATCTTCTTTAATATTCCAATACCAGTTGCCAAAATCAGCTATTTGTTGCGCTTCTTTAAGCTCTTCTTTACCGCGCTCCAAACGTTTAAAAGTTTCCTGTATTTGGGTAATATCCGCCTGTCTAACACAACAGCCTACAATTTCTTTTTCTTTATAAATGGGATAGAAATAAAGTTCAAAGGTTCTATAGCCCATCTCTGTTGGCAGATTAACTTTTTTGGTTAGAGACTCACCCTTAAATACCGCATCGTAATCTTTTAAAGAGTCTCCAAATAAAAGCAAACCTTTTATATTATCGCCTTCTTTTAAATGGTAACCTTTTTCGGCTTGGTTCTTTAGATAAGAAGTATTAGCTGTTAATAGATTTAATTCTGTATCTACGGACCAAATAGCATCTTTTGTATTGTTAATTACAGCTTGGTTTCTAGATTCTCTAATATTTCTTTCTTCTAAATTTTTCCTAAGTTTTTGAATAAGTGGTCTAACAAAAATTAAAAGGATGAAGTAAAGTACTGCAATGAAATAAAGTATGATGCCTATGGCTATTTTTTTAAATTGACCCAAAGATTTTTCATGAGCTTTTTGATATTCTTGCACAATTGCATCCATGCCAAGAAGATATTGAGCCTCTAACCTAGATATCTCTTCAAGGTTTGCTTTGGTCAATTTAGGATGGTCAACTAATAGTTGACCAATTTGATCTTGCGTTTTACTAATTCTTCCGTAAATGCTGTCTGTAATTCTTGTATTGTATTTGGCTAATCTAGAATTAGAATTATCAGAAGAAAGTTGTTGATGGTTTTGCCGCCAAACTAAGAGCTTTTCTTCTAAAGCCCAGTAATTATTATTATTTAATTGATGCTTGTAGGCTTCTTTAAGTACTTGTTGACTTAACGTTCTTTGTTGGCCAGATACATTTACTATCCTAGCATTATCATGTACTTTAGAAAAATAAAGGCTAATCAAGTAAATACTTCCCGTACAGAATAAAAGCACACAAGCCCCTATTAATAATAGGAGCTTAGAGAAGTTCTTTATATAGTTTTCTTCAGCCTTAATCCGCATCTTCAATCAATAAACATGTAGCCCTAATGCTTTAGAGAAGCTTATTTAGAAAAAATTTTCCTTTAAATTTTAGAGGAGGACGAAAAAGACTTTTGTAAATATGCCTCTAATTGGTCTATTTTCAATGGTTTTGTAATAAACTCTTTTACATATGTAGCATACTCATTCGCTTTTTCCCTATCCTCTGGCCTCTCCGAAGAGGTAACCATTAAAACTTCATTCGTAACGGGAAAATCTTCCAGAGTCATAAATTCTAAAAATTCGTATCCTGTCATTTCTGGCATATTTATATCCAATAGTATAAGGGTACGGTCATTTTTATTATCTCTAAACCGTAAATCGTCTAAAGCTAATTCTGGATTTGTAAAGGTTTTTACCTTGTCTTCTAAACCGAGTTTTCTAAAATGAACGGTGTTAATAGTGTTTACTAACTCTTCATCATCAATTAGGTAAATCTCTTTGTACATATGTTTGGTTGTTAAAAGGGTGCAAACTAACGTATCTAGATGCTTGTCAATAATAAATGTTGTAAAACGAAAGAAATTATAGGTTAACTCGCCAATTCTATTCGCTTTTAGTGCCGAAATATAGTTCTATTTTTACTTTTATTTACAGAAATGACAAATAATTCTGTAAGGTAATACTTTAATTTATAACGCTTCTATCTTATTAAATTGTATTATGCGTATTAACTTTTAGGTCTGTATTATTTGATTTAGTATAAATTCCACACCATTTTCATCATTACTTAAGGTTTCATATTTGGCGGTTTTTTTAACATTGGGGTGGGCATTGGCCATAGCATAACTGTAATTAGAAAGTTGTAACATTTCTAAGTCGTTGTTATAATCGCCAAACACCATAAGTTCATCGGCTGTAATACCGTGTTGTGTCATTACCTTTTCTAAAGCAAAACCTTTATGAGCATTACTATCAGATACATCTACCCAATGTGCACCAGAAACCTTCACTTTTAATTCATTTTCTAAAAATTGTAGATGCGGATATAGATGCTTTTCACTATCCGTAAAGTGGTAAATCGCAATTTTTAAGATTTCTTCTTTAATTGTACTTAAGTCATCTACTACTGTAAACTCTTTATAGTATTCTTTTAAGAGTGTAAGGAACTGGTCAGAGGTATTGCCTACAAATGCGGTATTTTCGGTGCAAAGGACTGGATGGGCATCTGCAATGGAATGTACCTTGTTGATTATGGTTTGTATGTATTTAGTTGCTAATGGAGTAGTCATGATAGTTTTGTTCATGCGTTTTATCATTGCTCCGTTCTCTGCTATAAAAAGAACATCATCTTTAACGCTTTCAAGTTTAGAGGCCATGCTGTGGTATTGCCTACCACTTGCGGCGACAAATTGAATGTTACGTTCTTTAAGTTTTTCAAAGATTTGGTAAAACTGATGGCTAACTTCGTGATTGGAGTTAAGCAAAGTGCCATCCATATCAGTAACTACCATTTTTATTCTAGAAAAGTCCATAAGTAAACATTAATTTACAAAGGTAGTTGGTTAAGATAGAATGATGTAAAATTTAGTTTAAATAAGTCTATGATAAGTTTTCAAAAAGAAATAAAACTAGCGCCAAAACCAAGGGGGTTTCATTTAATTACTAAAGATATTTTTAATGCCATTCCTCTATTAAAAGATATTAAGATAGGGATGTGCACTATTTTCATTAAACATACGTCTGCAAGTATAACTATTAATGAAAATGCAGACCCCACAGTTAGATTAGATTTTGAAAGCCATATAAATAAAATGGTTCCAGAGAATGCTCCATATTTTAAGCACAGGTACGAAGGTCCAGACGATATGCCTGCACATCTAAAGGCAAGTCTGTTAGGGAATTCTGTACAAATACCAATAACAGATGGAATGTTAAATTTGGGGACTTGGCAAGGAATATATTTGGGTGAGCATAGAGATTACGGAGGTAGTAGAACTTTAGTAATTACAGTTATAGGACAATAAAAAACCCACCGAGAAGGTGGGTTTTAAAAGCGGGATAAAGTTTTAAAAATGTTATTTTACGCTGTCAACGATAGCTTTGAATGCATCTGGGTGATTCATGGCTAAATCCGCAAGTACTTTACGGTTTAACTCAATACCACTGGCTTTTGCTTTACCCATAAATTGGGAATAAGACATACCGTGCATTCTAGCACCAGCGTTAATACGCGTAATCCAAAGTGAACGGAAATTTCTCTTTTTATTTCTTCTGTCGCGGTAAGCATAAAGCATTGCTTTCTCTACCGCATTTTTGGCTACTGTCCAAACGTTCTTTCTACGTCCAAAGTAACCTTTTGCCTGCTTCATCACTTTTTTTCTTCTTGCGCGTGAAGCAACTGAATTTACTGATCTTGGCATACTGTTTTCATTTTTTTGTAGTAGGCGCTCTTTTGATTATAAAAAAGACTTTTATTGGGCCTAACTCCAGGGTTAATAATTAATGTACCGAAGCAACAATTATTTTAAACGTAATTGTTCCTTAATGCTATTCTCATCACTTTGGTGTACCAAGGTAGAATGAGTAAGCTTAAGCTTACGCTTTTTAGATTTTTTTGTCAAAATGTGACTCTTAAAAGCGTGCTTTCTTTTGATTTTACCAGTACCCGTAAGCTTAAAACGCTTTTTAGCACTGGATTTAGTTTTCATCTTTGGCATTTTCCTCTTTTGTATTTAAACCTATTTATATAATAGGGTCCCGCTTATTTTTTACCAGTTTTGGGAGCAATAAACATAGTCATACGTTTACCTTCTAGTTTTGGCATTTGCTCTACCTTACCTAATTCTTCCAATTCTTGAGCCAAACGTAACAGCAATATTTCTCCTTGGTCTTTGTAGACAATAGATCTACCCTTAAAGAAAACATATGCTTTTAACTTGGCACCTTCTTTTAAAAATTTTTCTGCATGGCGTTTTTTAAATTCATAATCATGATCATCCGTTTGTGGACCAAACCGAATTTCTTTAATTACAACTTTTGCCTGCTTAGCTTTTAATGCTTTGTCCCTTTTTTTCTGTTCGTACAAAAACTTTTTGTAATCGATAATTTTACAAACAGGCGGAGAAGCTTTTGGAGAAATTTCTACCAAATCTAGCTCCTGTTCACGAGCAATTTCCATTGCTTTCCGTGTAGGGTATACACCGACTTCCACGTTGTCACCAACAAGACGTACTTCTCTTGCAGTGATTTTGTCATTGATATTGTGAGGGTTCTTGTTTTCCCTGCGTGGTTGCGGTCTTGATCTTCTTCTTATTGCTATGACTTAAAAATTTTAATTAAACTTAGTTTCTAAAACGATTTTAAGGTACTATTTATTTCCTTTTTAATCAAATCGGAGAAATCTTTAACGCTAATGCTACCTAAATCTTCCCCGCCGTGTTTTCTTACGGATATTGTATTGTCTGCCTCTTCTTGTTCGCCAACAATAATCATAAAAGGAATCTTTTTTAGTTCTGCTTCACGAATTTTCTTACCTACCGTCTCGTTCCTATTATCAATGAGCGCGCGAATTTCGTGATTTTCAAGCGAATTCAAAACTTTTTGAGCATAATTTTCATGTTTCTCGCTAACTGGCAATACAATACATTGCTGTGGCATCAACCAAAGTGGAAAGTTTCCACCTGTATGTTCTAGTAAAATAGCAATAAAACGTTCCATGCTTCCAAATGGCGCACGATGTATCATTACAGGTCTATGTAACTCGTTATCACTGCCTTTATAGGTTAGGTCAAAACGTTCTGGTAAATTATAATCTACCTGAATAGTACCCAGTTGCCACTGTCTGCCTAAGGCATCCTTCACCATAAAATCTAATTTGGGTCCATAAAAAGCAGCTTCCCCGCTTTCTACAACATAATCCAAACCTTTTTCTTTGGCAGCACTAATGATAGCTTGTTCTGCTTTTTCCCAATTATCTACGTTACCTATGTATTTGTCGGGATTTTCTAAATCCCTTACAGAGACTTGAGCGGTAAAGTTTTCAAATCCTAGAGAGCCAAACACATACAATACTAAATCTATAACGTTTTTAAACTCTTCATCTAATTGTTCAGGAGTACAAAAAATATGGGCATCATCTTGTGTAAAACCTCTAACTCTTGTTAGGCCATGCAATTCTCCACTTTGTTCATATCTATAAACTGTTCCAAATTCTGCGTACCTTATAGGTAGGTCTTTATAACTCCAAGGGCTGTTTTTGTAAACTTCGCAATGATGCGGACAATTCATTGGTTTTAATAAAAACTCCTCGTCTTCTTTCGGAGTTTTTATGGGTTGAAAACTATCTTCTCCGTATTTAGCATAATGTCCAGAGGTTACATACAGTTCTTTTTGCCCAATGTGCGGCGTTACCACCATTTCATAGCCAGCTTTTTTCTGGGCTCTTTTTAAGAAATCCTCTAAGCGTTCTCGTAAGGCAGCACCCTTCGGTAACCATAAAGGTAATCCTTGTCCAACTTTTTGCGAAAAAGTGAATAATCCTAATTCTTTACCAAGTTTACGGTGGTCTCGTTTTTTAGCTTCCTCCAAAAGCTCTAAGTATTCTTTTAGGTCTTTCTGCTTTGGAAAAGAGATTCCGTATACGCGAGTTAATTGTGGATTGTTTTCATTTCCTCGCCAATACGCACCTGCAACACTTAATATTTTAAATGCTTTTATAATGCCAGTGTTAGGAATATGGCCTCCTCTACATAAATCTGTAAAGCTACTGTGGTCACAAAATGTGATTTCTCCATCGGTTAAATTTTCTATTAGTTCTACCTTAAACTCGTTTCCTTGCTTTTTGTAAAAGTCTAGGGCCTCTTGCTTAGATACTTCTCGCATAGAAAAATCGTGCTTACCTCTGGCAATTTCCAAAGCCTTTGCTTCTATTTTAGGAAAATCTTTTTCAGAAATTACATTAGCTCCAAAATCTACATCATAATAGAACCCATTTTCAATAGCGGGTCCAATGGTTAATTTAATTCCAGGATATAGTTCTTCTAGCGCCTGTGCAAGAACATGGCTAGAAGAATGCCAGAAAGCTTTTTTGCCTTCATCATTATTCCATGTATATAAGGTAAGGGTGCCATCTGTAGTTAACGGAGTGTATACTTCTACAACAGTATCGTTAAATTTCGCAGAGATGACGTTGCGCGCCAATCCTTCACTTATACTTTTAGCTATAGCTAGGGGAGTAGTATCTTTTGCTACTTCCTTAATGGCACCATCTGGCAGGGTAATTTTGATCATGGTATACTTACTTATACTTATATATAATACTAGTGGCAGCAAAGATAAGACCTTGTATAATTGTAGCAATACTATAAGTACAGGTATTTAAAACACATTTTATTACTTTTTTTGTGTGATGAGAGCCTGATATTCAATCACTTTCCAAAAAAGGATAAAAAAAGGCGATAAAAAGTTAGGATAATAAAGGAAAAGGGTAGTATGTTTGCAGCCCGAAAAACAGCGGTATAGTTGTTAAAGGGGTGAGAAAAGAAGCTCATTGACATATTGTTTTTTAAAGCGGGTAGCTTGAAAAAAAAGTTTCAAAAAAACCTTGCCAATTAAAAAAACGGTTGTAGATTTGCAGCCCCGGAAAAACGAAGCTTACGAGTTTAGTTTTGAAGGAACAGCAAAGTTCATTTACATCTTGTTTTTGGTGAGAAAAAAGAAAATAAATTTTTTTCAAAAAAAAGCTTGCCAGTTTAAAAAACAGTTGTACATTTGCAGCCGCTTAGCTGATAAGGCGGCGGAGAAAATCGAGAGGTTTTCTTGCAAGAATGAAAGAAGTTCATTGGACATATTGAAGAAACGACAGCGTAAAGAGAATTACCATTTTGACGTCAAGGAATTGGGGTTCTAAGGGTATCGCGAGATAT
>NZ_JAATON010000007.1:0-106205 GCF_011882165.1 Croceivirga sp. JEA036 | reverse complement strand
TTTGTAAAGTTCGGCTAAATCCACTTCAACTTCATTGACTTTTAGTCCATTTGACGTGAGTTCTTTCTTTGTTCTAAGATAGGATTTGTTCCATTCCTTCCAAGTGTCGAACATACTCTCCCTGTCATCAATCATCCTCAAGAATTTTCCCCAGTCCTTTTTTCTATAAAATGCAAGATTTACTTCCATTTCTAATTTTTTCAACATGAAGCACAACGCGTTAGCTATGATTTGTTGGGGAATTTTACGCAGTGAAAATTCCGCCATAGGTTAAAGATAGCTCTTTGCTGTCGATTTTCGATTAGAAAATCGACCCCCAATGAATTATAGGTTTTGTTGTCTGTAGTGATTATTGCCCCGCAGGGCCACCACGGAGTGGAAAGTCATCACGTTCTGCTTGCGTAACCCTCCGTACTGAATGGAAGGCTTTCAACCCGTGTAAGAATTCCGTCTGTAAAGTCTTTGGTAAAGAAAAACTTTGGCTTTAAAAAGTCCGACATAACAACAGCGAGTAAGAAAAACAGCTGAGTGAACTTTAAAAGATTTTTGCTCGAGAAAGCAGCTCTAGCATTACAGACAACGGACTTGTGTATGAGCAGTAGCGGATTAAAATGCACTAAATTTTCGGAATACAAGATACTTAATAAAACGCAAAAACGGTTTGAGTGCTAACTCGAACCGCTATTGCTTATACACCGTGTTGGCGGTAGTACTTTCATTCGTTCTTAGTCTTGTTATTAACCGTTTTCAACTGCTTTCTTTAACAATTCCATTCCTTGCTGATTGGTCTTTTCCATTTCGGATTTTGCACCAAACAGCCACATAAAAAATGCGTCAACTAAACCAGATTCCAATTTAAAATCTTGATTAACTTCAATTCCGTTTGCTGTTTCTTTAAAGTAGTAGTCAAATGTTGGTTTTGCAACAAAAGGTTTTTGAATATCACATTTCATCCCCACAAAATTGAGTTCATCAATTTTTACGATTTCCTGATACCCCAAATCTTTTCCTTTATTTCCGTCCCAATGGTATTGCGCACCAACTGTTCCGTCTTTTCCTTTAACTTCATACTTCTGTGTTGGGTCTTGTGCCAAAAATGGCGACCATTTCGGGAAGTTGTTCAAGTATTTTACCATATCAAAAACTTCTTGTTTAGTTCCTTTAATGGTAACTGTTTTAACGATTTGAATTGACTTTAAATCACTGGCTTTATACAAGCCAAATCCGATGAACGCTAGAAAAGCGATTCCAATTATTGCGAATATCATTTTCTTGCTCATTTTAAAAAGTTTATTGTTAATTCATTGGTATTACATCTCTTACTTCAACTGTGCCGCCAATAAAAAGTATAGGGCATTTTTTTGCAAGTTCTGTTGCAGATTCCATAGATTCTGCTTTCAAAACCATATTACCACCTATGGTTTGTCCTTCGGCAATATGGAATCCATCTTCTGTGTTTTGATTGGCAAAAATCTTTTTTCCTTCAAAACCTAATTGATGCGTACTTACCAATTTTCCTTGCATAGCAATTCCACCAATAAATTCTCCCCATTGTTTGTGCATTTCTTGTAGTTGCTCTTGGGTTGGCTCTTCGTTGCTTGGTTCGTATCTAAATAGCAGCATAAATTCTGTTTTTTGTTTCATTTTGACTGTTTAATTGATTAAATAATGCCAAAATTATAAAGGAATATTAAGGAACGAACTACACAATTGGGTAGTTTTTTAGATAAGATAGTTGTTGTAGGAGTAGAATATAGCATCATTCATAGTAGTAACATTGAGTTTTTCAAAAAGTTGTTTTTTATGAAATTTTACTGTGTTACTAGAAATAAATAAAGCGCTGGCTATTTCATTTACTTTAAATCCTTTTACTGATAAACGAATAATTTCTTTTTCTCTTTCAGAAAGGACAATTGGTTTTACATTAATCCAATAATTTTCATTAAGGTTATATTTAAATGTTAGTTGCCCTTTTTCATTAAAGACTTTAATGTTTCCTGATTGAGTGGATGTTGAAAGTGTTACCAAGCAAATGGCTTTCCAAACTTTACCATCTTTAGTTAGAAACAAAGGAATAAGTTTGTGATTTATTAAGGTTGTTTTGTTTTCGGAATTAATCAGTTTAAAATCGTAGCAAATAGTGTAATTTAACCTGTTTTCAATGGGTATTTGCAGGTATTTATCGAAACCTATTTGGTTTATTTTAAGCAGCAAGTTCAGGTCTTCTTTTGGCACAAACTTAAAATAGAAATCATATCCCATTTCTTGCACTTCATCTTTAGAAAGACCACAAAGGAATAATGGATTCTCAGATACATATTCAAAACCCTGTTTGTGATAATCTATAACATAAAGGCACATATTATTTAGTTTTGCTATAGCCTTGATTGTTGCTAAATAATCTGAAGTTTGTTGTGCATCTACATTGGATAGAGACAATACAGTATTATTAATATTAAAAAAATCAGTTTTATTATTCATTATAAATCTTGCACCTTAAATATTTAGGTTCTTGTTTGTATTACCGCCAACGCGTTAGCTATGATTTGTTGGGGAATTTTACGCAATGAAAATCCCGCCATAGGTTAAAGATAGCTTTTTACTGTCGATTTTCGATTAGAAAATCGACCCCCAATGAATTATAGGTTTTGTTGTCTGTAGTGATTATTGCCCCGCAGGGCCACCACGGAGTGGCAGTCACCACGTTCTGCTTGCGTTACCCTCCGAACTGCTAGGAAAGCTTCCGTACGAGTTAGCAATCGGTCTGTGATGTCTTCGTTAGAGGCAGATTATGGCTTAAAAATTCCAACATAACAACAGCGAGTAAGAAAAACGGCTGAGTAAACTTTAAGATATTTTTGCTCGAGAAAGCAGCTCTAGCATTACAGACAACGGTCTAGTGTATGAGTAGTAGCGGATTTTTACTCACGAACCTTTCGGTTTTTCACTGACCTTTGTTTTTATGTTCATACTTTCGTTTTAACACTTAAACCGCTATTACTTATACACATTGTTGTAGGCCGTTTTTATTTTCTTTTCAAAATCCTTGTTGAATTTCTCGACTGCTTCGGTATTTTCAGTTTTCCAATAGCTAAATAATTTCCTACCGTTAACTCCCCAATATTTTATTTGGCTTTTCCACCAATTTTTCATCACATCTCTATTACCAATTTCCGGTAAATCTCTGAAACAAACTTGTTTCGTGTAACCACCAACACTACCCCAAAATGGATGGTTTGCATCCAAACTTTTTAAAAAGTTAAACATAATTTTTTCAGGACTATCATCACCTGGTAGTGTGATTACATTTCTTGGATTTGGCTTTACAACTGACGGTTGTTTATCACCATCTAAAACAATAACACTGCGTTTGAATGCAGGTATTTTTTTATTGGCTAATGTTAACAATAATTCTGCTCCAAAATTTTCTGGAATTATTTTTATTTTTTTCTTTATCGCTGGTGTTAAAATTGATTTAAGTAGTTGTTCAGCTTCCTTATCCTCTAAATAAACTTCGATTTTTAGGTCTTTTACTTTGTCTATTAAAACTTCAGCTTTCAAGTCGGCAATTATTTCTTTTAAATTGCTTTCTTGTGCTTTTTGAATTGGCCCATTAGCTTTATGTAAATAGCAAACTTTAGATTGATGTTTATATTTCGATGTTAGTAGAATTTCCAAAATTTCAATCGAATGCGTTGTGAAAACACATTGCAAATCTAATTTCGAAGAAGCTTTAAAAAGAAATTCAATAAGTTTTTCTTGTGCCGCTGGAAACATACTCGCATCAAGTTCATCAATTAAGAGTATACCACCGTTGTAGTCATCACCCAAGTGTTCTTTTAATCTTTGGAAAGAAATGATTGCTGTAATTATTTGGCCAATATTGTCTTGTCCTGCGGAATTTCCAATAGCATCATATTTATCAGTTTTGGCGGCTAAGAAATGTTTGCTTGTTGACTTGACTTCATCGCTCGAAATCTCGTCTTGCATTAAGAGAATTTGATTATGAGACTTTTTGTAGTATTCTAATTCTTCGTCAGAAAGACTATGATTATTTACATCTACTTTTCTTTCTTGAGCAAGTGGAATTAGTCTTTTAAGACCCAAAAATAAAACAGGAAAGTTGATTTTACCACCATCTTTCGTGCTCTGGCCAACTCTTAGTCTCAGACTTTCATCCTTTCCTCTTTCCTTACGAGCATAAGACATAACTTGGGTAGATGTATTATCTGAGAAATTTACTTCATAAAGATGCTCTTTTGGTTTGTCAAATTCAGGAAACGAAAATCGAAATATTTCAGAATAATCTGTTTCAAACCGTTTGTTGTCAAAAGTCTTAAATCGAGTTTTTTCTCTACAAACGTGTCCTAATAAACCTAAAACGGTCGATTTACCAGTTCCGTTCTGACCTGCAATTGCTGTTAATCTATTACCAAGTTCAACATTAATATCATTTAGATGTCTAAATTTTGTAATCTGAAGGTTGGTTATATTCATATTTTATCTTTTGGTCAGAATTCGGTTTAAAATGGCCTACAACGTGGTTGTATAAAAATTGAAGCGTGTAAATATGCTCCACGCATGAATAAGGTTAGCATATAATAAACAAACAAAAGCCTTAGAAATAAGCACCTGAATAGCTTTTGTTTTTATACGTTGTTAGGGTGCGTTATTTATTATGGAATGCGGAATATGTAAACAAGAATTTGATGAAAGTAATTTAATGGAGGTTGTAAAACACGAACATAATGGAAATTACACCTTACCAAATAAAGGTAAAAAAGTAATTAAGCACGCAAGAGAAGTTTATCCTTATTGTAGTGGCACTTTTGCTGGAGGTGTTCATTCATATCTTAGTGGTGATGATTACCCAAAATATGATGAACAAAGGGATTTTAAAGAAGGATATTTTTCTGCCCTAAGAGACTTGAAAGATAATTATGTATTGCGATTCTAATGCACCCTAACAATTGGATATCCGTCATATGACGGATATATCTACTTTGTCTCTACTAATCTAAAGGATTTTTTATTGCTGTAAAAGTATGGTTGGCAACATGTGTATAAATTTCTGTTGTTTTGGTGCTGCTATGCCCCAATAAAACCTGTATTTGTCTTATGTCTGTGCCTGCTTCTAGCAAATGTGTAGCAAAACTATGCCGCAGCATATGCGGTGTAACTCTTGTGCGTATCCCCGCGCGTTCTGCAGCAGATTTTACTACTTTTAAAACACTAACGGGGCTGTAGGGTTTCCCGTTCATTCCTTCAAACAAATAAGTGTTAGGTTGCCACTGTTCACAATATAATCGTAAATCTGCTAGTACATTAGTACTCAAAAGGGTATATCTGTCTTTGTTGCCTTTTCCTTGTTTTACATGAATAAGCATACGCTGGCTATCAATATCTTCCAATTTTAATTGTACCAATTCACTACGTCGTAAACCTGCAGAGTATAGTAATTGTATTATGCATTTGTGTTTTAGGTTACGGGCATGTGTAATTATGGCTAAAATTTCGTCTTTAGAGATTACTTTGGGTAAATGGCGCTCTTTTCTGGGCCGCTCCAGGTCATAAAACCTGTTGGGCATGCCCAGCACCCCTTCATAATAAAACTTAATAGCATTAATAGCTTGGTTAATATAAGAGGTAGATAAGTTCTTATGTATCAAGGTTTGTAAATACCTGCGTACATCAGTCTCGTTTAAAGTTTCTAATGCTTGGTCTGGGTACATGTTAATGAACTGCTCAAAAAATTGCACGTATACTTTAACCGTATTGTTAGCATAGCGTTTAAGCTCTAACCGTTGTAGATAGGGTTCAGGACACCGTCTATACCCTGGGGGTAGATTCCGTTCTCGGTAATACGTAACATTAACTTCAGGATTGTTGGTATTTATGGGTCTGTTGGTCAAAAATTTATTGTAATTAATCCAAGCTACCCCTTTAAAAGTGCTGTAAATGGCAGCTAAGTTAGCAGCAGTATTGGGTATATAGGCCATGCTATATTCCGTACTCCATTTACAATTGGGTAAACCCTTTAGTAAATCTTGGATTAGCTTATCTGGACTAAATTGAATGCCAATTTTACGTTCGTTACCAATCATTAAATGGTGCAGCGTAATGGATTTTGTTGTCATCATTTTGCAATCCTAATATAAAAATGGACCATAAATCGTATTTTAAGCGTATAATATGCGTTTATTATGGATAGAATGTGCCCTGTTTGCCATACAACTGTCAAAGGTAGAACCGATAAAATTTATTGCTCTGTAAAATGTAAATCCATACATCAGTACGAAAAAAGACAACAAACAGAAACCTTTTACCTTAGGGTGGAAAAGCAATTAAGAACCAACAGAAAAGTATTACGCAGTTACAACAAAGCAGGTAAAGCTATAGTCCGTGCAGAAGAATTGCATAAACAAGGGTTTAACCCTAAGTTTTTTACGCATTATTGGAAGAATACTAAGGGCGATGTTTATTTGTTTGTGTTTGAATATGGATTTTTAAAAAGGACCGAAAATAACAAAACCAAATACGTTTTAGTTACTTGGCAGCCGTACATGGAGTAGGGGCATTCCAAGAATAAGTAGTTTAAAAATAGTGTTTTAGGTCGATGAAAATTAGTGCCTATAGTTTTTTAGGGCGAAGCGTAAATAAAAAGGGTATCGTCCCTGTACGATGTTTTAATGTACAATTTAATTTTTACCTATTAAGTGTTTAGAATTAGGCGCTAATACACCTTTTAGTAGTTGTTATTAAAAAAGTAACGGGGAATTCTGGCACAAAAAACGCATAAAAATACCCCAAACCGTATACATCTGTTTGGGGTATCTAAATTTCTAGGGTTGTAGTTGGTTTATTTTACCATTTTAGGCGTTACATAAAAGTTTTCGTCTATAGTAGCAGAATCTCCTTTAACTTTAGTGCTTTGCCATGCTGTGCCTACGGTTGCCCATACGGGAGCATCACCCACCCAAAATTTTACAGGGATGGTAAAACCATCAACAACCTTGGTAAACCTATATTCTAGTTTTTTACCGTTAAACTTGTATTCTAGCACGGGGATGTCTGTGGTTCTCAGGTATTGCTCAAAAAACGCGGTTAAATCTAGTCCAGAATGGTCTGCTACATATTTTTCTATTTGTTGTGTAGTCACAGTTTGGTGGTAAAAATCTTTATTGAGCCCGCGTAGTATAGAACGCCACTTGGCATCGTCATTCAGTATTTGTCTAATAGTGTGTAGCATATTGGCCCCTTTATAATACATATCGCCAGAACCTTCTTTATTAAGATTGTATCTACCTATTATTGGAGCATCATTCTTAATATTCTTGCGCGTCCCTATAACATAGGCATTGGCAGCTTCTGTACCAAAATGATAGTCCAAATACAAACTTTCAGAATAGGCCGTAAAACCCTCATGCACCCACATGTCTGCAATATCTTTATAAGTAATATTATTGGCAAACCACTCGTGCCCAGCTTCATGAATAATAATAAAATCGAACTTCATTCCCCAACCAGAACCCGATAAATCTCTACCTAAGTAGCCATTCTCAAAATTATTACCGTAGGTAACAGAGCTTTGGTGTTCCATTCCTAAATAAGGGACTTCTACCAGTTTAAAACCATCTTCATAAAACGGATACGGACCAAACCAATGTTCAAATGCTTTTAACATCATCGGGGTTTGGGTAAACTGTTTTTTTGCCTTTTCCAGGTTTTCTCTTAGCACATAATAATCTAGTTGTAACGGTCCTTTTTCTCCTTGGTACACTTCATCAAAATGCACATAGTCCCCAATATTTACATTAACTCCGTAGTTATTTATTGGGTTGTCTACGTGCCAGTGGTAGGTTTTGGTGGTTCCGTTTTCTTCTACCTTAGTTAGGGTACCGTTAGATACATCCATTAGGTTAGAGGGTACAGTAACACTTATATCCATAGAAGAAACCTCATCATACATATGGTCTTTACATGGCCACCATGCGCTTGCACCAAGGCCTTGGCAAGATGTGGCTATAAACGGCTGGCCTTTGCTATCAGTTTTCCAAGAAAAACCACCGTCCCATGGTGCTCTACGAGCTGCTCGTGGTTTACCCGCATAATACACCTTTATTTCTGCTTCTTCCCCTTTTGGCAAAGGAGCATCAAACAACACATGGAACGCATTGGTACCTTTCTTTTTATAAGCCAATTCTTGGTCTTGGTAGGTAATTTTTTCTATGTATAATGGCGGTTGCAAATCTACCTGCAACATGGAACCTTCCTCTAACGTTTTAAACCTAATAAGGTTGCTGCCCTTAATGGTTTTGGTCTCTGGGTTTACCGTAATATCTAAATGGTAATAGGTAAGGTCCCACCACGCTCGTTCTGGCGTTATACTTCCTCTTAAAAAATCGTCTTCTGTAATAGCAACATCTTGTGCGCTCGCTGTAAGCGTAACTAAGGAAATTGCTAGGGTAAAAAGGTTCTTCATGTTTAATTTCTAATAATTCCCGTAGGGAAAACTACAATACTCTCATGCCCATCTGCACCAACGGCAGCAACCCCAAAGAAGTAATTGTCTAATACAATACCTTCTAAAGTTGTTCCTTTAACGTTCTCTACATACTTAAAATTATCCCAAGTAGGAGAAGTTGTATCTCTGTAGTATACTTTATAGCCTTTTGCGCCCGGAACTTCTTCCCAAACTAGTTTGGCATAAGGCTGTACTATACCACCAATTTTTACCTGCGTTGGCGCCGGTGGAGCCCATGCTATACCTGCTAGATTTATGGCGTTTACAGCCGTTAATTTTTTAGCATAGTTAAAATTTACGTGTTCTAAAACGTCCCCATAGGCAATGCCATTTTCTGTTCGTAAATCTTGGTGCTGTTGGGTATAATTTTCATGCGCCTCCATTATACGTATTCCCGCAAAACCAGCATCGTTAAAAGGTCTGTGGTGGCCGCCTCTACCAAAACGGTCTAAACGGTAAATAAGCATAGGATTCATCTCTGGCATGTAGGTTTTGGTCATTTTATGTACATAACGTGCCAATTGTCTAGAAATACCATCTACCTCACCGCCATAAAATCTTCTGGCTGTTCGTTGGTTTTCGGTTTCTGTGGGCGGTACAGGTTCAGAAAAAATTCTAAAATCAGTATTACTTACTATCCCATCTACCCCAGTAATATTCCCAATCATATCATTATTTAGAATACCTACTATATCCCAATTCTTTTCCTTAGCATAGGCAGCTAAACCTTTACCACCATAAAGGCCTTGTTCTTCTCCAGAGAGCCCAACAAAAATTATACTACTTTCAAAGTCGTATTTAGACAATACACGTGCAGCTTCTAAGGTGCCAGCCATGCCACTGGCATTATCATTTGCTCCGGGAGAGGTGTCTGTATAATTATTTGGGTCACTTATTCTAGAATCTATATCCCCACTCATAATAATATATCTGTTGGGGTACTTTGTTCCTTTTTTTATAGCGACAACGTTTACAACCCAAACATCCTTAACAATACGGGCATTATCGCCTTTGGGCACAAAGTTTTTCTGGTAAAACACCTCTAAACAGTTGTTACAATCACTAGAGATTTGTTCAAATTCTTTAATAATCCATCTTCTGGCAGCACCTATACCTGTAGTAGCACTTGTGGTATCGCTTAAGGTATGTCTGGTGCCAAAATTTACCAAAGTGGTAATATCTTTTTCAATTCGCTCTGCAGAAACAGCCTCTATGATATCATAAATACGGGTGTCTACTTGGGCTAAAGCTACCAATGGTAGCATAAATAGGAGAGTTGCTAGCTTTTTCATTTTTTTTGAGTTCTAATAAGTGGTATTAAAAATAATAATCCACAGCTAATACTAACCGTGGATTATATTTTATTGTGGAAGTTAAAAAAAAATAAATAGACTTACATTTTAGCAAATCGTTTTAAAACCTCTCTCACCTTCTTAGTGCCTTCTACATGGTATTTGGCATGCGTTTTTTTTAGTCCCACCTTCACGGTAACCGCTTGTTCTGGTAACTCTTGGAACATAAACTCGTCTGTCCAATCGTCTCCAATAGCAAAAATGTAATCGTAGTCGCCCTCTGCTACCATGCGTACAGATGCTCTACCTTTATTTACATTGCTGCTTTTTACCTCCATAACCTTATTACCGTTCAATACGCTAATATCATCGTTGCCAATGAGACCTGTAAGTACAGTATTTAACTGGGTAGCTCTTTTTTCTCCAAAGTCTGGGTCCGTGTTACGGTAGTGCCATGCCAAGGAATAGTTTTTCTCTTCTATAAAAGAACCAGGTGTACGGTCTACCCAAGATTCTAATACTGGTCTTATTTTTTCCATCCAATCTCCTTTTACCTGTTCTAAAAGGGTAAAGTCTTCTCCACCTCTAGAAATCCATACCCCATGTTCTACAATCATGTTGTATTTTTTAGGTAAAAACCACTTGGTAAAAGTTTCTTTATCCCTACCACTGATTAAAAATAGGGTAGTGTTTTCTTGATGGTGTAGTGTATCTAATAACTGATATAATTCTTCATCTGGAGATGCTTTTTGCGGGTCTTTATGAAAACCAGATAGGGTGCCATCATAATCTAAAAAGAGTATACGCTTTTTAGCAGCATCATAGTTGGCCACTAAGGTTTCTAAAAGACTTTTATTTATTTTCTGGCTTACATAAACGTTCTCTTCTTGTTGTTGTTCCTGTAATGCAGTCATAAAGTCATTAGCCCAAGTTTCTACGTTATAGCGACTTAAGCGTTTTTGCAGTAAGGAATTACGCTCTTGCTGCTCTTCTAAAGGCATAGTAATAGCTTGCTTTAGTGCTTGCGCTTGCTGTTCAAAATTATTAGGGTTTATAAGGAGTGCTTCGCTCATTTCGTTTGCAGAACCAGCCATTTCACTCAAAATTAAAACCCCACTTTTATCTATCCTACATGCAATATATTCTTTAGCTACCAGATTCATCCCATCTCGTATAGGGGTAAGCCAAGCAATATCACTAGAAGTGTATAAATCTATTAAATTTTCAAAAGGTAAAGAGCGATAAAAATACCATATTGGCGTCCAGTTTACCGTAGACAATTCGCCATTAATTCTACCAATGAGCTCATCTATTTCTTTTTTAAGTAATTGGTATTGCGGAACGTTAGAACGAGACGGTACCGCAAGGATTATTAAACGTACCTTTTCTTTGTATTCTGGATTTTGGGTTAAGAAATACTCAAACGCTTTTATCCGTGAGGCAATCCCTTTACTATAATCTAAACGGTCGATGGAAACGATGAGTTTGGTGCCTGGAGCAGATTTTTTATGCTCGTCCAGTTTCATTTGCAAATCCGTACGGTCCGCTCCGCTGAGTTGTAAACTCTGTTTGGCTGCGTCATGGAATTTAACATAATCAATACCCATGGGGTAAGAGTCTACTTTTATTACTCGGTTATCTAGATACACCTCGTTAAAACTAACCTCTAAACCTAGCAAACGCCTTACAGAACTTAAAAAATGGCGTTCATAATCGTAAGTATGGAATCCAATAAGGTCTGCTCCTAAAAGTCCTTCTAATACCTCTTCTCGCCAAGGTAGGGTTCTAAAAATCTCATAAGAAGGGAAAGGTATGTGCAAAAAGAAACCGATGGTAGCATCGGGTTTTTTCTCTTTTACCATTTGGGGTACTAACATCAATTGGTAATCATGTACCCAGATAATATCATCATCATTGGCAGCTTCTATAATTGCGTCTGCAAACTTTTGATTTACACTTTTGTAAACCTCCCAAAAATTGAGCTCAAATTCAGAATATTCTAAAAAATAATGAAAGAGTGGCCAAATAGTACGGTTGCTAAAGCCATAATAGAAACCTTCTATATCTTCTGCGTTTAAATCTACTCTAGCGCAATTAAGTTCTGCCAAAGCTTGGTCAATTTTAGACTCCATTGCTTTTGGGGTATCTTCTTGGGTTAATCCAGACCAGCCAATCCACAAACCGTTTCCTTCTCTATGTACAGATTTTAGACCGGTAGCCAAACCACCCACACTAGGTTGGGCAGAAAGTTCTCCATTGTCAATTTTTAACTGAACGGGTAATCGATTTGAGATTATGATAGTTCTACTCATTATTTTGATGTTTTTAACCGTTTTTACTTTTATGTTTCTTGAAATTTCGGGAAATTCAACGTCATAAACTATTTGTAAGAATTCTTTTGCGAAAAATTAATTTATGGATAATCTAAATTATGGAATAATAGGCAACTGCAGGAGTGCAGCACTCATATCAGTTAAAGGTTCTATGGATTGGTGCTGTTTACCGGAGTTTGACTCATCTTCTATTTTTGCCAAGCTTTTGGACGAAAATAAAGGGGGGAGTTTTGAAATTTTGGTAGACGATAACTATGCTATTAGCCAGGCTTACGAGAACCGTACCAACATTCTAGTCACCCGGTTTAGCAATGGGGTAGATTGTTTTGAGCTGCGCGATTTTATGCCTAGATACCACAAAAAGGATGGAAATTACCATGCCCAACCAGAGGTTGTTCGTTATGTTAAGTTAATATCTGGAACTCCAGAATTTAAAATAAAATATAATCCAAGATTAGAATATGCTAGAGAGGCTACCAACTCTTTTATAAAAGAACATTTTATTGTAAGCCTTACGGATGAGCAACAATACGACACTGTTTTTCTGTACACCTCTTTCAATAAAGAAAAAGTGGTGGCTGGTGATACGCTACAATTGCAAGAGGATGGTTATTTTTTGATTACCTATAATGAAAAACTCTTGGCACCTAACATAGAAAAGGTGTATTTAGAGATGGAGCGCACTAAAATATATTGGTTAGATTGGTGCGATAGAACACCAACGTATAAAAAGTACAACAAGCAAATATTAAGGAGTGCATTGACGCTTAAAATGCTCACCTATGACAAAACTGGTGCTGTGTTGGCTGCTGCCACTACTTCTTTACCAGAAACTATTGGTGAAGTAAGAAATTGGGATTACCGTTTTTGTTGGATAAGAGATGCCTCTATGGTTATTAAAGTAATGTCAGAACTAGGGCACAAAAACTCGGCACTGCGTTATTTGCAGTTTATTATTGATTTGATGCCAGATAAGGACGAGAAATTCCAGATCATGTATGGTATTAATAAAGAAAAAACGCTGACAGAAGTTACCCTAGACCATTTAGACGGCTACAAAGGCTCTAAACCTGTACGTATTGGTAATGCCGCCTACCAACAAACCCAAAACGATATTTATGGTATACTAATGGATGTCATCCATGAACAGGTCAGCAGGTTTGGAACGGATTTAGAAAATTGCGAAGAATTATGGGGTATTACCAAAGGTATTGTCTGGATTGTAGATAAACATTGGCAAGAACCAGATAAAGGCATTTGGGAATTTAGAGAAGAAGACCGCCATTTTACCTTTTCTAAAGTGTTGTGTTGGGTAGCTTTAGATAGGGCGATAAAGGTAGCAGAGATATTTGGTAAACACCACAAATTAGAAATGTGGAAAGAACTAGAAGAAAAAATAAGAACCGATATTTTAGAGAATGCTTGGAATGATGAGGTTAAGGCATTTGTACAGTCTTACGGTTCTACGTATTTAGATGCTTCGGTTTTACTCATGGAATCCTACGGATTTATAGATGCCAAGGACCCCAAATTTGTAAGTACCGTTATGGCGATAGATAAAGATTTAAATAATGACGGCTTGCTGTATCGTTACAAAAATGAGGACGATTTTGGTCTGCCTTCATCGTCTTTTACCATTTGCACTTTTTGGTTTATAAAGAGCTTGTTTAAGATGGGCGAAGAAGAAAAAGCGGAGCAATTATTTGAGCAAGTACTTGGGTATAGCAATCATTTAGGTTTATTTAGTGAGGATATTGATTTTGAGTCTAAACGATTACTGGGTAATTTTCCACAGGCCTATTCCCATTTGGCATTGATAGAATGCGCTATTCTTTTCTCTAACAAACACCGCGAAGAAAAAATATTAGAACATATTACTTAGCAGTTTTTTAGAGCCAAATCACTTATTTTTTGCAATAGGTCTTTTAAATGCTCTAGTGTAGTAAACGGATTCATTAAAGAGGTACGTAAATAATGCGTGCCTCTTAATTTTGTTTGTACCATATAATATTCGCCTTCTTCTAAGGTTTGTTGCCTTATTGCTGCATTAAGCTGGTTTAACGCTGCAGCAGACATGCCTTCTTTTACATATCTAAAACATACAATATTACTTTGTGGAGCTACCGCTAGTTCAAAATTTGGGGTGTTTTGGATTACTGCTGCAAAGTCTTTTGCCAAATTGTATTGTCTGGTAACAAAAGCATCAAACAATTCCAAGCCATAAAACTTTATCAAAATAAACCAATGTAAACTCATCATGGTTTTGGTACATTCAAACGTTTTTTTTCCACTTTGGTACCATTGGTCTTCTTGACTATCGTCTAATAAATAATCGGCCTGTTGACTAAAAGTCTGTTGGGCATGCCATTTGTTTTTAAATACCAAAGCTGTGGTTATCACGGGCATCATTAACATTTTATGGCCATCTATAATCATAGAATCTGCCTCTGCGGCACCGTCTAGTAAATGCTTGTATTTTTTAGAGAAAATAGCAGCTCCACCATGGGCGCCATCCACATGAAACCACAAATCTTTTTCTTTGGCAAACTGTGCAATTGCAGCCAAATCATCATAAGCACCTGTAGCTGTAGAAGGAGCAGAACCTACAATGGCAAAAACCTGTATACCAGCATCTAAGGCTTCTTGGTATGCTCCTGCTAGTTGGTCGGTGTCCATAGAATAGTTGGCTTTTGCGGCTATTTTTATGATGCCTTTACTGCCTAGCCCCATAATCCTAGCGGCACGGTCTATGCAATAGTGGGCCTCTTCGCACACCAGTATTCCTAAAGGTTTTGTGTATCCGTCATTCCAAATATCTTCTTTAACTTTTGTTCTTCTGGCAGCTAAGAGTGCGGTTAGGTTGGCTAAAGTACCACCAGAAGTTAAAAAACCACCAGCTTCTGTGGTATACCCAATAGTTTCGCAAATGATGTCTGTGACTATACGTTCTATAGCAGAAGGACTCATCCCCATCTCATACACCGCCATTCCGTTATTCATTAATGCGCCAGCCATTGCGGTTAAGCTAGTGATTGGAGTAGGGGAGGCTACTTGGTGCCCTACATATTTGGGATGTTGTATGTGTGTTGTTCTTTTAAATAATTCTGGAAACAATTGGTTAGGATGCCCTTCTTTCAAATAATTTTTCCAGAAATCTAATTCGGTTTCTGGGTTTTTCCAATCAATCACTTTAGAAGTGGCTTCAGGTTTAATTCTTGCCTTAAATTCTGCTAAAAACTGGGGTAGAAATTCTTCAAAATGCGATACCGAATACGCCTGTTCTAAGATGTTGTTTTCCATAGGACAAAGCTAAGGCATCAAACAATAACAAGAAATAAAAAAACCGTCCCAATTGGAACGGTTTTCAAGCTTACTTCATTTAAGA
The DNA here is from genome assembly GCF_011882165.1 of Croceivirga sp. JEA036. Lineage (NCBI taxonomy): Bacteria > Pseudomonadati > Bacteroidota > Flavobacteriia > Flavobacteriales > Flavobacteriaceae > Croceivirga > Croceivirga sp. JEA036. Next base: position 90,671 of record NZ_JAATON010000007.1, on the reverse strand, counting down.
AGTCAACATAACTAGTCAAAGGTATAACCATTGTCAGCAGCCACTTTATCCGCAATTTGCGTTCTAAGGGCAACCACATTTGGCTGATTTGTGTATTTGGTAAAACGCTTAAGACCCATCAACATCATACGTTGCTCATCACCCTCAGCAAAAGAAACAATCGCTTCTTTACCTTTTTGGTTGATGATGTCTACTGCTTTATACAAATAGTACTTACTCATTGCAATTTGCGTAGCTTGAGAATCTTCTCCAAAACGCTTCGCATTTTTCTCAGTTCTTAAGATGGCAGATTCTGCCATGTAAACTTGGATAAGGATATCAGAAGCAGCCATCAATAATTGTTGATGCGATTCTAATTCTGTTCCGTATTTCTGTACAGCACTACCTGCTACCATTAAAAATACTTTCTTAAGACGCTTAATTAAGTCTTTCTCTTCTGCAAACAACTCAGAAAAATCTGGTGCATCAAAAGAAGGTATACCCATTAACTCTTCTCCAACTGCTGTAGCTGGTCCTAATAAATCTACATGACCTTTCATCGCTTTTTTAACCAGCATACCTACAGATAACATTCTGTTAATTTCGTTGGTACCTTCATAGATTCTAGAGATACGAGCATCTCTCCAGGCAGACTCCATAGGTGTGTCTGCGCTAAAGCCCATACCACCAAAAATCTGGATACCTTCATCGGCAGTTTCCTGTACGTGCTCAGAAACCGCAACTTTTAAGATAGAACATTCTATAGCATATTCTTCTACACCTTTAAGTTCTGCATCTTGGTGAGTGTTTCCTTCTTCTTCTCTAATAGCTATTCTGTCTTCAATATTTTTAGCTGCTCTATAGCAAGCAGATTCATCTACATAAGCGTTGGTGGTCATGTCTGCAATTTTAGACTTGATAGCACCAAAGTTCATGATAGGAGTTTTAAACTGAATACGCTCATTGGCGTAGTTTACAGCCTCATTAATTACTCTACGTTGTGCATCCAAACAAGCAGCCGCCAATTTAATACGTCCAACGTTAAGAGCGTTCATAGCAATTTTAAAACCATTACCTCTTTCTGATAACATGTTTTCTACAGGCACCTTTGTTTCATTAAAGAAAACTTGGCGCGTAGAAGAGGAGTGGATACCCAATTTCTTTTCTTCATCCCCTAAAGTGATACCGTTGCTTGGGTCGTTTTCTACGATGAAACCTGTGATGTTTTTATCGTCCTCAATACGAGCAAATACTATAAATAGATTACAGAAACCAGCGTTAGAAATCCACATTTTTTGTCCGGTGATGCTGTAATGTTTACCATCTTCTGACAAAACAGCTTTAGTTTTACCAGAGTTGGCATCAGAACCAGCACCTGGTTCAGTTAAACAGTAAGCTCCAAACCACTCCCCAGAAGCCAATTTAGGTACATATTTAGTACGCTGCTCCTCTGTACCGTATAAAGTGATTGGCATAGTACCAATCCCAGTATGTGCACCAAATGCTGTACTAAAAGAACCTGTAGCTCCAGAAATATAATCACAAACTAACATGGTAGAAACAAAGCCCATGCCCATACCACCAAACTTTTCTGGTACAGCAACACTTAACAATCCAAGTTCACCTGCTTTACGCATGGTTTCTTCTGTGTAAGCGTAGTCTTTCTTTTCAAAACGTTCCCAATGTGCCCAAAGTTCTCTATCTACGAATTCCTTGGTGCTATCACGCATCATCTTCTGCTCTTCATTCAAGTCTTCGATGGTAAAAACATCTTCGCATTTGGTTTCTTTAACCAAAAACTGTCCACCTCTTAGGATGTCTTTCTTTTCTGTTGCCATATTTTTTTAGGTTTTAAAAGAATAAAAAAATAGAGGAGCGAAAAAAATCACACTATCACCACATCGTCATTCTTACGGAGACTCCTCTATTTTATTCTTTTATACGTTTATTGATTTAATTACTAATTCAGTTTTAAGGATTATTTCAAGAACTCAAAAATTCCTGCCGCGCCTTGTCCAGTACCCACACACATGGTTACCAAACCGTACTTTCCTTGCATATTACGCTTACGCATTTCATCAAACAACTGTACAGATAGTTTACCTCCAGTACAACCTAGTGGGTGCCCTAGCGCAATGGCACCACCGTTTACGTTGATAATATCTGGGTTTAAATCTAACTCACGAATTACTGCTATGGATTGAGAAGCAAAAGCTTCATTCAACTCAATTAATTCAATATCAGCTTGTTTTAATCCAGCTTGTTTCAATGCTTTTGGCACTGCTTTTACAGGTCCAATACCCATAATCCTTGGCTCAACGCCTGCTGCCGCATAATTAACAAGACGTGCTACTGGCTCCAAATTTAATTCCTTCACCATGTCTTCGCTCATTACCATTACAAAGGCTGCACCATCACTCGTTTGCGAAGAGTTCCCTGCAGTAACACTACCGTTAGCGGCAAACACAGGACGTAATTTACCAAGTACCTCTAAAGAAGTATCCTTTCTTGGACCTTCATCTTTAGTAACCGTATATTTCTTAGTTGCTTTTTTACCGTTAGCGTCTACATAGGTTTGTTCTACTTCAATAGGAACAATTTGTGACTGAAAACGGTCCTCCGCTTGTGCTTTTAATGCTTTTTGGTGTGAATTGTAAGCAAATTGGTCTTGTTCTTCACGAGATACCTTAAACTGCTCAGCAACTGCTTCTGCAGTGTTACCCATACCCCAGTAATAATCTTCATGACCAGATTTTACCACATCATAATTTAATTCTGTTTTAAAACCCGTCATAGGAACAGAACTCATACTTTCTACACCACCCGCAATAATACAATCTGCCATTCCGGCTTGTATTTTAGCGGTTGCAATACCAATAGTTTCTAATCCAGAAGAACAGAAACGGTTAACGGTAACTCCTGGTACATCAACAATATCTAATCCCATTAAAGAGATTAAACGTCCCATGTTAAGCCCTTGAGAACCCTCTGGCATAGCGTTACCAACAATTACATCGTCAATACGTTTTTTGTCTAGTTGTGGCAACTCCTTCATCATATGTTCAATGGTCTCTGCCGCCAACTCATCTGCGCGCTTAAAACGGAAGAGCCCTTTAGGAGCTTTCCCAACCGCAGTTCTATATCCTTTAACTATATATGCTGTTTTCATTATTCTAGCTTTAGGCTTTAAGCATTACGCTAAAAGCGAAATTTAATTTCTTAATGGTTTACCTGTTTTCAACATGTGTTGGATACGTTCTAAGGTCTTTCTTTCGGTACATAGTGATAAAAAGGCCTCTCTTTCTATATCCAATAAGTATTGCTCACTTACTAAAGTAGGCTCAGATAAATCACCACCTGCCATTACGTACGCTAGCTTGTTAGCAATTTTTTTGTCGTGCTCACTAATGTAACGGCTAGCTTCCATAGAATCTGTACCCACTAAGAACATCCCTAGGGCTTGTTTACCAAGAACTTTAATGTCTTTTCTTGTAGGTGGCTTAGTGTAACCTTGCTCTGCCATTAATTTAGCATGTGCTTTAGCAGTAGCTATTTGTCTATCCTTATTAACTACAACAATGTCTTTACCTTTCTGTAAAATACCCAAATCATACGCTTCATAAGCAGAGGTAGAAACCTTGGCCATACCTATAGTTAAGAAGTGGTCTTGTAACACATTAAGTTCTACATCGCCTTTGCGGAAAGAATCTGATGCTCGCATGGCCATCTCTTTGGAACCACCACCGCCAGGGATTACCCCAACACCAAATTCTACTAGTCCAATGTAAGTTTCTGCTGCTGCAACTACCATATCGGCATGCATAGAAAGTTCACATCCACCACCCAAAGTCATGCCATGTGGTGCAGAAACCGTTGGGATAGAAGAGTAGCGCATACGCATCATGGTATCTTGGAACATTTTTATAGCCATGTTCAACTCATCATATTCTTGTTCTACCGCTAACATAAATATCATACCAATGTTAGCGCCCACAGAGAAATTAGCCGCTTGGTTACCCACTACCAACCCTTGAAAGTCTTTTTCAGCCAAGTCAATAGCCTTGTTTAAACCAGCTAAAACATCACCACCAATGGTATTCATTTTGGATTGGAATTCGCAATTAAGGATTCCATCACCCAAATCTTCTAAAACAACACCAGAGTTTTTAAATACCTCTTTAGATTTTCTGATATTATCTAAAATGATAAAGGCATCCTGTCCAGGAATTTTTACCATTTCTTTTTTAGGAATATCATAGAAATAGGTAGCGCCATCTTTTACGGAGTAGAATGAAGTTACCCCAGCAGCTTTCATTTCTTTTACCCAATTGGCAGCGGTTTGCCCTTCTGCTGCTATAAATTCTAAACCTTTATCCAAGCCTACAGCATCCCAGATTTGAAAAGGACCATGTTCCCATCCAAAACCAGCTTTCATGGCATCATCTATTTTATAAAGCTCATCTGTGATTTCTGGAATTCTATGCGATACGTAGGCGAATAATTGACCAAAACTTTTACGGTAAAACTCGCCCGCCTTGTCTTTGCCACCACATAAAACAGCAAACCTATCTACAACTTTATCTATGGTTTTGGTAAGTTCTAGCGTTGCAAACTTTGCACTCTTCTTAGAACGATAGTCCATGGTATCTAAATCCAACGTTTGGATTTCACTCTTACCGCCCTCGCCCTTTACTTTTTTATAAAAACCTTGTCCTGTTTTACTACCTAACCATTTGTTTTCCATCATGGTATTGATGAAATCTGGTAGCTTAAACAAGTCGTGACGTTCATCATCTGGGCAGTTGTCATAAATACCATTGGCTACATGTACCAAGGTGTCCAAACCAACTACGTCTACTGTACGGAAGGTAGCAGATTTTGGTCTGCCAATAACAGGCCCGGTTAATTTGTCTACTTCTTCTACCGTCATCCCTAAATCTTTTACCGCGTGGAAAAGACTTTGGATACTAAAAATACCGATTCTGTTACCAATAAACGCTGGAGTATCTTTGGCAACTACAGAAGTTTTACCTAAAAACTGCTCACCATACCCATTTAAAAATTCTAGTACAGATGGGTCCGTTTTTGGGCCAGGAATAATCTCGAACAATTTTAGGTAACGTGCAGGGTTAAAGAAGTGTGTTCCACAGAAATGCTTCTGGAAATCATCGCTTCTACCTTCGCTCATAAATTTAATAGGAATACCAGAGGTGTTAGACGTAATTAAAGTACCCGGTTTTCTATATTTCTCAAGATTTTCAAACACTGTCTTTTTAATATCCAAGCGCTCTACTACTACTTCTATAATCCAGTCTACATCTTTAACTTTAGCAATATCATCCTCTAGGTTACCCGTTGTAATTCGGTTAGCGAATTTTTGGTGGTAAATAGGGGATGGCTTTGATTTTAAAGCCTTTGTCAAAGCATCGTTAACCATACGGTTACGTACTACTTTGTCTTCTAAAGTTAATCCTTTAGCCTTCTCTTTGTCATTCAGTTCTCTTGGTACAATATCCAATAATAGGACCTCCACACCAATATTCGCAAAATGACAGGCAATTCCGCTACCCATGATACCGGATCCAATTACAGCAATCTTGTTAATATGCCTCTTCATGTACTTTTAGAATATTAAGTTGTTGAATTAGTGTATATTTTTTTTTCTTGTATTAGTTGATTGATGGCTTCTACTGTTTTAAAGAAACCTTCTAAATCTTCTTTCTCGACCATGCGTGATACCACTTCGTTAAAACGAAGTACAACGTCTTTAGATTTAGTGCGCATCTCTGTCCCAAATGGCGTTAGATGTATAAGAACCCCTCTACCATCATTAGGATTAGGTTTCTTTTCTATAAGTCCGCGACTTTCCATACTTTTAATAATTCTGGAAAGACTGGTAGCCTCCATCCCCATTTTTGGCCCTAGGGCTGTGGATGGTGTTCCCGCTTTTGGGTCAATGCTCAACAATGTAAATCCGATAGCCATAGAAGAATCATATTCTTTGGCTTGCTCATTGTACATTCTAGTAACCGCTTGCCAAGTGGCTCTTAAAGCCCAGTCAATGGTTATGTCTTTCATAGAACTCATTATGGCTCCAAATATAAGAAAAATTTATTATGCATGCATAATAAATTTGATTATCTGACAAATAAAAAAGGTTCTCCGTGGAGAACCCTTAATTTTTCTGATATTAATTATGCTTATTCTTAAAGAATGTACAAATAGCACAAATCCTTTTATAATAGGTATTACAGGCTAATGCCCGTAAATTTCTTGGTATAAATCTGCGTATTTCTGCTTTATAATTTTTCTTCTCAACTTCATAGTAGGGGTAAGGTGACCTTCCGCTTCACTCCAGACATCTGCAGTTAATTTAAATTTTTTAACCTTTTCCCATTTTGCAAATTCAGCATTCGCTAACGTCACTTCTTCTTCATAACGCTCTAAAACTTCTGGTTTACTAATAAGGTCTGCGTTAGAGGTGTAACTAATATTATGCCTTTTGGCCCACTCTTGTAAAAATTCGTAGTTAGGTTGTATAAAAGCAGCTGGCATTTTTTCGCCTTCGCCTATAACCATAATTTGTTCTATAAAACGCGATTGTTTAAATCTGTTTTCTAAAATCTGTGGCGCCACATATTTACCACCAGAGGTTTTAAACATCTCCTTCTTACGGTCGGTTATACGTAAAAATCCTTCCGCATCTACTTCTCCAATATCTCCGGTATGGAAATAGCCGTCTTTAATAACTTCTGCTGTTTTGTCTGAATCTTTGTAGTAGCCCATCATCACATTAGGACCTTTGCATAAAATTTCGCCGTCCTCAGCAATTTTAACTTCTACTTTATTTATGATTTTACCAACGCTACCAATTTTCCAGCCTTTACCTTTTACTTGGTTTACAGATATTACAGGAGAAGTTTCCGTTAAACCATACCCTTCCATTACTGGCATTTCTGCAGCCCCAAATACTCTAGCTAATCGTTGTTGTAAAGCAGCACTGCCAGAAACCATGGTACTTAAATTGCCTCCTAAACCTTCTTTCCATTTAGAAAAAATGAGTTTACGTGCAATTTTAAGTTTTTGCTCGTACCACCATCCATTGGCACCATAGGGTTCAAACTGTAAACCAACATCTACTGCCCAAAAGAATAGTTTCTTTTTAATACCAGTTAGTGCAGCACCTTTGGCAATTATAGCATCATACACTTTTTCTAATAACCGTGGTACTACCGTCATTACTTCTGGTTTTACCTCTTTTACGTTATCACTAATTTTATCTAAACCTTCTGCAAAAAAGATTTCAATACTAGAATACTGATACAAATAAAGTATCATTCGCTCAAAAATGTGGCAAACGGGTAAAAAGCTCAAAGCTGTTGCCCCTTGTTCAAATGGTACACGTTCGCTACTGCCAATAACGTTAGAAACTATGTTGTCATGAGACAACATTACCCCTTTAGGTCTACCTGTAGTACCAGAGGTATAGATAAGGGTTGCTAAATCTTCTGGTTTTACAGCGGCTGCTCTAGCTTCTACCTCTTCTTGGTTACTATCGTCTTTACCCTTTGCAACAACTTCTTCCCAATTGTTACAATTTGCCAAATCATCAAAAGAATAAATATCTACTAAATTTTTAACCTTGCCGCTTATAGCCAGTACTTTGGTCAATACTTCGCCACAAGACACAAAGCAATATTTAGCTTCTGAATGGTTTAGAACATATTCATAATCCTCTTCTGATATGGTAGGGTAAATAGGTACATTCTGGGCACCTATTTGTAGTATGGCCATATCCATGATGTTCCACTCCGTTCTATTGGTCATGGAAATCACTGCAATCTTATCATTGGGTTGCACACCCATTCTAAGCAGTCCGCGACTTACCGCGTTTGCTTTATTAATGTATTCTTGTGTGGAGGTGGCTACCCATTGTCCTCCTTTTTTGGTTACCAATGCCTTTTCTAGTGGGAAATTTTGCAGCTGGTAATGGGGGAAATCAAACAGTCTCGTTACTTCTTGCATATTCAGTTTCTAATGAGGGTTGCAAAATAGGGAAAGCTTATGTGATTTTAAAAACAATTTCGTAACAAAATCATTCCTTAAATAAAAATAATTCATTTTAACACTTGTTAATCAATTAGAAGTAAATTTTATAACTCCTTTTTATCGATAGATTTGAACCGTTTACCTACAAAATATCGTCTTACACAACAAAGTAAGAAAATACTTTCAAATTAATTTTAGTTTTGAGGTTCCAAATCTATAATTATGAAACACCATTACACTACTTTTTCTTTAAATTACTTGCTGGTCTTGGCTATTACAGTACTTACTGGAACAGCAAACGCACAATCCGAACCTTTTGATTGTGACTACAATGCATATCTATTTCAATACAATGATGTTTATGCCATTGATTTAGCATCTGGTAGTTCCTATTTAGTAAAACAAGACGTAACCCCAAATTCAATTAATGGTGCGGCTTATAATTCTGCAGATGGATATTTGTGGGGCTACTATGGTGGCAGACAAATTGTAAGAATGGGTAAAAACTTTGATACTGATATCTATACCATTCCAGAAATACCACCAACTGGCATGAACTACGTAGGAGATATTGATTTATTTGGACAATACTATTTTAGAGCAGGGGGATCTACTTATTACCATGTAGATTTAAATCCTGAATCGCCTACTTATTTAACCTACATGGGTAGTAATACTTTGAGTCAGAGCATCAATGTGCATGATTGGGCTTTTAATGCAGCAGATAATATGTTGTATACCGTAGAGAAGAAAACCAACCGTTTATACCGTATAGAAGTAGAGACAGGAAATGTAGAAAATGTTGGAGAAGTACCCATTTTAAGCGGGAACAATTATACCTATGGAGCTGTTTATTTTGATGTTGACGGAAATTTTTATGTTTCTGCCAACCAAACAGGCACTGTATACATTATCCGCAATGTACAGAATATTGTAGGTGGTATTATGGATTCTAACGTTTTTGCTTTTGGTCCAGCATCTGCATCTAACGATGGTGCACGCTGCCCATCTGCCCCAGTACCTCAAGAAGATTGTTTAAATGGAATTGATGATGATGGTGATGGCTTAATAGATTGTGATGACCCATCTTGTTCTGGTGTAGCGGCTTGTCCAGTAATACAACTAGCCTCTAGTGGTAATAATGGAGGATTAGAAAGTAATGATAGATTAGCCAACCTAATTAGCAAGCGTAATTATTACAGAGCAAAATCTAATTACAAGTTTAACCCACTTACCGCTAAGAAGGTAAAAAGAAATAAGAATTATCTTAGAAAAGGAGTGTATAATCCTTCTGCGATTGAACTAAATGCCTTGGTGCCGCTAAATGTAATTGGTGAATCTAGTACGGTAGAATCTGCTCCAGAAGATTTGTTGGCGTTAACCAATGCCAGTGATATTTATGCGGTAGATTACTTAAAAGGTACAGAAACTTCTAGTGCGTTAATGGTCATAAAGACTGAAGATAAGGTATATGAACATAGTAAATTTATTTGTGACCGTTTTCTAGGTGCACAGTTATTATCTGTATCTACCATACAATTAAGGGAGAAAGATTTTATACGATCTATTATTAAGCAAGCAGATGGCGCAACAGAATTTGCCTTGAGCTTTTCAGCTAGGTTAAATGAAAATAATCAGTTTGTAATAGAATCGCACTGGAATATTGATGCTTACCAAGAAGATACAGCATACTATAATTTCCAAATTTGGTCTAATTCGGTAGACGATTTATTGAAATTGGCAGATGAAATTTTGAATCTATTAGAATCCAACGCTTCTATTGCAGCGTTTGCAAGTTCTACACCACCACCAGTATTTGTGAAGTCTGCACGTTATGAGCGTGGTGCTGTACATATGAATGTGGTAAACAATAATCGTTCAGAAGAAATTTCTTTAGAAGGAGGTATAAAACGAACTGAAACGAGTGAAACAGAGCAGGTTGGTTTACAAACTGCACTTGCAGGGTACATAGATACAGTAGCCGTAGAAACTGGAAATATTTTTGATTTTGGTTTTAGAATTTCAAATACCAATGGCGATACACCAGACGATTTATTTGTTGCTGATGCACCTTGGGGAGTAGATGATAGCCAGGTGGGCACTACTATTCATAATTATGAAGTAATGCAAACTGAAGATGCTTATATGGGAGAAGGATACCCGGTAGAGCGTAATGTAAATTTAAGTGCCACAACAGATACCTACGTAGGGGTGTATAGAGCAATGAGTCCAAGATTTAAAGCGGTGGATTTGTCTAATTATGACAACTTAGCCTTCAAAGCGAGTGGTTCTGGGGCCTTGGAAGTACAATTAATACAAGGCGATGGTAGCTTCCTTACCACAACTATAGATTTAACTGCAGAAGAGCAAGCTTTTTATTTGCCAGCAAATGAATTTAAAACTAGGAATGGTGGTAATGGTGATTTCTCATCGGTAAAAGTGGTACAGTTTAACATGAAGTCTAACTCAGGCGCTGCAGAAAACAAACAATTAGCTTTAAAAGCGATAGAATTTACTTCTGCTAGTATGCCTGCGCCATTTGTAGATAAGAATTTAAATAAAAGTATAGTGAGTCCAAACCCAATGGAAACAGAAGCTACCTTATATTTCTATGACGAAGTTGCAGGGGAGTATACTTTGGAATTGTTTGACAGAAATGGAAGAAATATAAGCTCGCATACTCAAGAGGGAAGTAGCGTAGCGGGTCAAAATACAATTTCTATAGCGCGTAAAGGCTTACAAGCAGGCTTGTACTTTTACCGTGTAGAAAGCTCTAGCAAACGTGTTTGGAGCGGAAGAATATTGGTTAAATAGTTGGTTATATTGATGTTAGTTGTAACCGCCCCACGCTATTGCGTTGGGGCGGTTCTCTTTTAGTTACTTTTTAGCAAGTATCCAATCCCTTGCGTTCTCAAAAGCGATAACCCAAGGAGATACGGCATCCGTTCTATCTTTAGGGTAATGTGCCCAATTCCATGGAAAAATGCTTCGTTCTATGTGTGGCATGGTAACTAAATGTCTACCAGTTGCATCACAAAGCATGGCGGTATTATAGTCACTACCATTAGGATTGGCAGGGTACCCTTCGTAACCGTATTTTGCTACTATTTGGTATTGGTCTTCTGTTAAGGGCAAATTGAATTTACCTTCCCCATGGGAAATCCACACCCCTAATTTTGCACCTTCCAAAGTAGAAAGCATCACAGAATTATTCTTAGCGATAGTTACAGAGGTAAAGTTGCTCTCATGCTTGTGGCTATCATTATGGACCATTTTACCATGCTGTTGCCCATGTTCTGGATTAATTAAATCTAACTCCATAAACAATTGGCAACCATTGCAAATACCTACAGATAAGGTGTCTGGTCTAGCAAAAAAATCTTTAATGGCCTTGTTGGCTCGCTCGTTATATTTGATTGCACCTGCCCAACCTTTGGCACTCCCTAATACATCAGAATTAGAGAAGCCACCTACGGCGCCTAAAAATTGAATGTCTTCTAATGTTTCACGACCAGAAATTAAATCGGTCATATGTACATCTTTAACATCAAAACCAGCTAAGAACATGGCATTTGCCATCTCTCTTTCAGAATTACTCCCTTTTTCTCTTAAAATTGCAGCCTTAGGTTTTATTGCTGTACTTACTGGACTAGTAGTTCCTTGGAAGTGAGCTGGGAATTGATAGTGTAAGGGTTGATTTTTGTAATTATCGAATCGTTCTTTAGCAAGGTCGCCTGCAGTTTGTTTTTGATCTAATAAATACGAAGTTTTAAACCAAGTGTCTCGTAATGAAGCAACAGGTAATCCTATTTCTACACTGTTATTTTTGATGAATAGGGTAGGTTCTTTACTCACAGTGCCAATGGATTGGCAGTCTATGCCGGCAGCTATTAATTTTTCTGCGGCTGTGGCAGATGCTTGTATAACCACTGCAATATTTTCTGCAAATAACGTCTTGATAGTATCTTCTTCTCCTAATGCTGTAATATCTATGTTTGCCCCAAGTTGGATATCTGCAAAGCAAAGCTCTAACAAGGTGGTGATTAAACCGCCAGAGCCAATATCGTGCCCTGCGGTAATTTCTCCTGCCGCAATTAATTCTTGCAGCGTATTAAACCCTTTAGCAAAGTATGCAGCATCAGTTACCGATGGCGCTTCTGTACCAATTGAATTTAGTATCTGATTAAAAGATGAACCTCCTAATTTAAACTTGTCTTTAGATAGATTTACGTAGTAAATATCTCCTTTGCCAACTTGTAAAACAGGTTCAACTATTTTAGTAATGTCGTTACAATTGGCCGCCGCAGAAATGATTACTGTGCCAGGAGAAATCACTTCTTGATTCTTGTACTTTTGTTTCATACTCAAAGAATCCTTGCCTGTAGGAATGTTGATTCCCAAAGCAATAGCAAACTCACTAACCGCTTCTACAGCTTGGTACAAGCGAGCATCTTCTCCAGGATTTCGGCAAGGCCACATCCAGTTGGCAGATAAAGAGACGGACTTTAATTTGTCTTTTAAAGGCGCCCAAACAATATTGGTTAAAGACTCTGCAATGCTGTTACGGCTCCCAGCAACAGGGTCTATAAGTCCAGAAATAGGGGAGTGACCAATACTTGTGGCCACACCTTCTTTGCCTTTAAAATCTAAAGCCATAACACCGCAATTGTTTAATGGCAATTGCAAGGGGCCAGCACATTGTTGTTTAGCCACCCGGCCACCCACACAACGGTCAACTTTGTTGGTTAGCCAGTCCTTGCAGGCAACAGCTTCTAATTGTAGTACCTGCTCTAGGTAATCCATAAAGTGTTCTAGACTGTAGCCTTCCTGCAGATAATTGGTAGCTATACTCTGGTCTTCCATTATGGTTTTAGGGCTACTCCCAAACATATCAGAAAGAGCTAAATCCAAGGGAGTATCACCCTTAGAGCTTGACTTAAACGTAAATTTTTGGTCGCCGGTTACCGCTCCAACTTCATACATTGGTGCACGTTCCCTTTCAGAAATTCGCGCTAGCAAATCCATATCTTTCTCACCCATAACCAAGCCCATACGTTCTTGGCTTTCGTTGCCAATTATTTCTTTAGCAGATAGGGTAGGGTCACCCACGGGTAATTTGTCTAAATCTATAAGCCCGCCAGTTTCTTCTACCAATTCTGATAAGCAGTTTAAATGTCCGCCTGCGCCATGGTCGTGAATAGAGACAATAGGGTTTTCATCGGCCTCTACCAATCCACGTATGGCATTAGCGGCTCTTTTTTGCATTTCTGGATTAGAACGTTGAACCGCGTTTAATTCTATGGCAGACTCAAACTCTCCCGTATCAGCACTAGATACAGCAGCCCCACCCATACCAATTTTATAGTTATCTCCTCCAAGAATAACAACTTTGTCGCCTTTTTTTGGAGTGTCTTTTAAAGCTTGTTCTTCTTTACCATAGCCAATACCGCCTGCCAGCATAATAACCTTATCGAAACCTAGTTGCTGTGCTTCATCTTTATGTTCAAAAGTTAGGACAGAACCTGCAATTAATGGCTGGCCAAATTTGTTACCAAAATCTGATGCGCCATTAGAGGCTTTTATAAGAATATCCATCGGAGTTTGGTACAACCAATCGCGCTCAGGGAATGCCTTTTCCCAAGGTCTATTTTCTTCTAAGCGGGAATAAGACGTCATATACACGGCGGTACCTGCCAATGGCAAAGAACCTTTACCACCCGCAAGACGGTCACGAATTTCTCCGCCAGAACCCGTAGCAGCACCATTAAAAGGTTCTACCGTGGTTGGGAAGTTGTGGGTTTCTGCCTTTAGCGATAAGACCGAATTGAACTCTTTTTCTTGATAAAAATCTGGTTTGTCTGCAGTTTTAGGTGCAAACTGCATCACTTTAGGACCTTTTATAAAAGCCACATTGTCTTTATAGGCAGAAACAATATCGTTAGGATGCGTTTCTGATGTTTTCTTTATCAACTTAAATAAAGAAGAAGGCATTTCTTGGCCATCAATAATAAAAGTTCCATTGAAGATTTTATGTCTACAATGTTCCGAATTTACTTGGCTAAAACCAAAAACTTCTGAATCCGTTAGTTTTCTTCCTAATTTTTCTGATAATTCATTTAAATAGGTTACTTCTTCCTCGTTCAAAGCCAAACCTTCTTGTAGATTAAAGGCTGCAATATCTTCTATTTCTAGGATTGCTTCTGGAACTACATTGATAGTGTAAATATCCTGTGTTAACCCCTTGTATTTTTGAGAAAGCATGGGGTCAAAATCTGAGAATGATTCGGGTACCACCATAAACTCTTCTATTCTTAGAATACCAGAAATACCCATGTTCTGCGTAATTTCTGTAGCATTGGTGCTCCAAGGCGTTATCATTGCAGCCCGTGGGCCAACAAAAAAGGCGTCTAAAGACGCCGCATTTATTTTAGGTTGGTTGCCAAACAACCATTCTAATTTCTGTTGATTTTCCGAGTTAATCTCTTGATTGGCTTGTACTGCGAAAACCTTGGTGGTTATATCGCCAAAGAAATGAATCATATCAGCTGTTTTCATAGTTTTACCTCAGTATTTCTACTGAAATTGTTCTCCGTTTTCACCTGTTTTATCAAACGTAATTCAGGTTAAAAAAGAAAACGCAAAAATACGATTTTGCCTCACATACGCACAAGGCTAGAACTTTAGTTTTTAACTGCCATTGTTGATAGTACAATCTGCCATTAATTATGCTAATCCAAAGTGCTTTTTTTAACCGTTGCAGTATATAGAATTCCTAGGCCTAAACTGGCTGCAATTACAGAGGCTAGAAGAATACTAATTTTACTAGCGGTTAGAGCTTGTCCCGTGAATGCACTAGAGGCTACAACAATAGACATGGTAAAACCAATACCTGCCAAGCAGGCGGCACCTATTAAGCTTTTCCAGCTTATTTCTGGCGCCAGTTTACCCCATTGTAGTTTTGTAGCTAACCAACTAAATCCAACAATACCTAATGGTTTTCCTAGGCATAGCCCAAGGATGATGCCAATATTTGCAGGGGCTAAAAGGTAATAGTCCCCAGCAGTTAAAACAATACCCGTATTAAAGAAAGCAAAAAGTGGCAGTACAATAAAATTGACAAATTTTTCTAGATTATGTAAGAGAAATTCACTTGGTTCTCTTAAACGTTCAATAGCCTTTTTTAATACTAAGAGGGATTCTGGAGCTATTTTCTTTTTATCAAAATTGCTGTTGTTTATTTCCCCTATTTCTTTTTGAAAAATGATGGAGGTTTGTTTTGCGATAAGTTGCAGGTTTGCCTTGCCTTGAGCCGGAATCAATAAAGCGGTCAGTACCCCCGCCAAAGTTGCATGAAGGCCACTTTTAAAGACCAAAAACCACAGGACGAGCCCTAAAATCAAATAAACGGAAACATTATACACCCGTTTTCTGTTAAAGTAAAACATTAAAAGAAGTACACCCAATGCAGCTAAAAAATAGCCAATTTGAAACCCGTGGCCATAAAATAAGGCAATGATAAGAATAGCTCCCAAATCATCTGCAATTGCCAAAGCAGAAACAAATACTTTTAAGGATACAGGAATACGGGAACCTAAGATTGCCATTAATCCAAGTGTAAATGCAATATCAGTGGCCATAGGAACGCCCCAACCATGAAGCTGTTCTCCGTTACTGTTTAAGAAAAAATAAATCACAGCTGGGACTAGCATTCCACCGATAGCAGCAACAACGGGTAAGGTGGCTTTTTTTCTAGTGGATAGTTCTCCATCTATAAGTTCTTCTTTAATTTCTAGACCTATAAGTAGAAAAAAGATGGCCATAAAAAAATCATTAATCCATTCTTCTACAGTTAGCGTAAAATCTAGCGTGCCAAAAGTAAAGCCAATAGGGTAGTGACGCCATTGCTCATACAAGGCTGCGTCTCCTAAATTTACTAAGACTAATGCCGCTATAGTAGCAATGATAAGAGCTAATGCTGCTGATGCACCCCATTTAAAAAGTCCTTGCATGGCAGCTCTAATTAAAGTAGCTCCGTTTTTTTGTAGCGCACCTATGATGGATTCTTTATCCCAAGGACCTTTATACGGAATTCCGTTGATGGTAATTCCAGGAAAAATAGGTACACCTGCTGTTTCTGCTTCTTTACTTTCTGCATACACTTGTTTTTCAAGCGTGTTACTTTGTATTTCTTTTTGGTAAGCAGAAAAATTTATATCTAATTCCCTAACGAAACCATCTATTTTGACTTCGTTAAGGTCTGTTTCTGTTGCAATTGCTTGATATAGGGCTTCTTCTTTATTTTGTTCTCTTACAGCCAATATTGCTTTTACAGCATAAATTTCTATTGGGTTGCTAACATCTATAGCGTATTTGTAGTGTAAGGTAACCTCTTGGCCAAAATTGACTAGTGAATCTTTAAGTGATTTCGCAGCTTTTGCAGAAATTTTGTTTTTTAAATTTCTATATACAACAACATCAATTGGTTTTTTATGAAACATTCTGGCTATCAGCTTTTTATTCTTTGTAAAAATAGTAGAACAGCCGGAGTTGTTTTAGCTCTAAACCATATAATACCTAACCCATATGTTACCAAACTTGGTATATTGACTTAGGTAAGTTTTCTATGTTTAGTGGAAATCCGCTTACGTTTTTTTTCTTGAAAAATAGTAGCTGTTGCAATCATAGTCCAGATAATATTGGTAAAAAATGATGGCATAGCGTTATGATAATAGCAATTAATAGCTATAAACAATCCTCCAAACAGGTTAAGATACTTACCGTACCTAAGGTATTTTTGTCCTTGCATTAAAGTTAGCGCATAGGCAATGATTACCAGTCCGGAACCGGACCAACCTAGAATAGAAATAAGCAATTTCATCTTTACATACTATGGTTTTAAGTTATTTAAGGTTCGTTCTTTAAAGTCGGCTTTACTCATTTGTTTTTCTACACTTTCTAATTGATGTAATAAAGAAGGGCTATGAGCTAAAAGTTCTTGTAAAGCTTTTTCGCCAGCCGCCCAGTATTTATGAATTTTTGGCAGCATAGATGTAGCTTTATCAGTTAGTTCTATATTGTGTTTACGGAGATCTGCCTTGTCTTTAAAAGCCTGTACGTATCCATTCTTCTTCATTTTTTTAACCAGTTTTATCATCCCTGGGTGCGATAAGCGTGTGGCTTCTGCTAATTCTGTAATTGTTAAAGCCCCATGTTTCTCTAATAATAGAAACACCATGTGCCAATTGGGTTCTATGTCCACATTAAGGGTGTCATACAAATCTTTTGTTTGGTACATAAAGGCATCATTAAGCCGTTTAAGCCTTGCTGTAATACCATTTATACCCATCTCTATTAAAAAATCTTCCATAAACAATGTAACTGGTTACTAAAATTACAAATAAATGTAACTAGTTACATAAAAAGTTGTTTTATTTTAAGAAATTATAATTATGAATTGAAGTATAATAGGAACCCTGTCTTTTGTTCCGAGCGTTCGCCATTTTTGCTTAGTTCCTTTTATGGGCAAGTATGATGTAGAATTTAATTGAAGTATCTATTAATGATGGTCATTAATTTTTCTTGTTCTATGGGCTTACTAATATGTTCATTGCAACCCGCTTCTATCGCTTTTTCTTTATCACCTATTAAACTAAATGCGGTTTGTGCTACAATAATAATCTCCTTATTAAATTCTCTTATCTGTTTTGTAGCTTCTAAGCCATCTATATAGGGCATTTTTACATCCATTAAAATCAAGTCAATATTTGGATTCTGTTGGCAAAGTGCTACTACTTCACTTCCATTTTTGGCATGAGTAATTGTACAGTTGAATTGCTTTAATATCTTTTCTATTAAGTAACTGGAAATACTATCATCTTCTGCTACCAACACTTGTAATTTTCTATGCAATACGTTCTCCATTTTTAAGCTGTTTTTTGTTGTTGGGGTATGTACGGTATGGATAGATAGAATGAAGAACCTTTATCAAATTCACTTTCTAACCAAACATCGCCACCCATAAGGTTGGCGTAAGCTTTAGATATGGATAGTCCAAGGCCCGCACCTTGTCTTGCCATTTTATCTTCTATATCTGCTTGCACAAAACGCTCAAATACTGCTTTGTGTTTGCTTTCTTCTATACCGATGCCTGTATCCTTGACATAAAAAATTAAATCTTGATTTTCTATATAATATCCAAAACGGATACCACCTTCATCTGTATATTTTATGGCATTCTTTATTAAGTTGGTTAATATAGAACAAACTTTATCCTTATCACCTTTTACAAATAGTTGGCCAGCGGAAAGGTCTGTATCACAACCTAAAAGAAGATTTTTAGCTGCTGCTTCTGGACTAAAAAAATCAAATTTATATTTTAATAAGCCATGTACATCAAAATACGCATTGTGGATTTCCATAGTGCCCGCTTCTAACCGAGATATGTTGATAATATCATTAATAATATTTAACATACGATGGCCGCTTTTTTTAATGATATCCACAAACTCTTGTTGTTCTTCGCCTGAGAGGTTTGGCGATTTTAATAAATCTGCAAAACCAAGAATACCATTCATAGGGGTTCTAATTTCATGACTCATATTTGCCAAGAATGCCGATTTTAGTCGGTTACTTTCTTCCGCCTTATTTTTAAGTTTCGTCAGTTGTTCTTCATATAGCTTTTGGTTGGTAATATCTGTCACGGTGCCTACAAAACCCAACACATTGCCCTTTGTATCTGTTTCTGGAGTTGCGCTACCTAACACCCACCTAACACTACCGTCTTTATGGATAAATCTATATTCTGCCTCTGTAACATCTTTACTTTCCATTGCCTTTACCCAGCAATGTTGTATGCGCTCAATATCATTTGGGTGTACAGCTTCTTGCCATTTCTGGGCTTCAATTTCTTGAGTGGTAAGGCCAGATATCTCTAAATATTTTCTGTTTACATAGGTCATTTCTCCTTTTGGGGTGGCATGCCAAATACCTACAGGGGTAACTGCAGTTAAGGTTCTAAAGCGTAGTTCTTTTTCTTGTATTTCCAGATTTGCCTTTTTAGCCTCCTTAGCAATAAGCTTATACTTTTCCTTATAACTAAGCGTCTTAAATATGTCTTTAACACTAGACAGGGTATCTTCTTTGGATTTAGGCTCTAATCGTTTTAAATAAAAGGTAAATAGAATACTGTAAAAAAAGGCGGTTACCGATTTAGCAATAATACTAGAGGTTATAATGCCCATTAAGTTTTCTCTATTCCAAAAAGACAAGGCGTTAAATAGGATACTATCTATACATACCACAATTAACATGGTAGTGAGTATTCTTAAAAAAAGGGATTTGGTGATTTTAGAAATAAACTCATAGAGCAAGATGATAAGTAATACATCTAAAAACAATACAAACGTGCCAAAGACTAGAACTTTAGCCTTTACGTTCATTAATCCAGTGGTGATGTAATAGGGATTATACGTGTTAGCAACCTCTAAGTTTAAATTAAGACTATAGAGAATTAGAGCGATGACTATATTAGATGCGATGAGGGCATAAATAACTTTTTTAGTTTCGTTAGCATCTTCTTTTATATAAATGAGAAGTAGTGCAAAAAGGGAAGCTGTAAAAAGTACGGAAGCAAAAGAAACAAGAATGCCATTTGTTATTTTAACATAAACACCAATAGCTAAAAATACTTGCATGAATTGAAAAAGTCCCAAACAGGCAAAGAGCATACCCAAACCCATAGATTTCCTAATCCTAAACAAGAATTGGATAAGAGCGGCAACCAAAGTACCTTGTAGTAGAAATATGCCTAATTGATAAAAATCCATACAAATAGATAGTTATTTATCTTTTTGTAAATCATTACTCAATTGTATATCTGGTAATTACCATAGATGCCAAATGTAAGAGCTGATTACATTGGGATTTTAGGCATTAGCTATTTTGGGAGCTGTAAATATACAAAATTTTAAATTAGTGTAATAATATACTTCATATAGATACGAAAAAACTTACAATATTATTGTGTTTAGGAATAAAAAAAGACAGGATACGCTCCTGTCTTTTGAAAAATGTAATTATAGCTTTGTTACGAAACTCTAATTTGTCCATTACCAAATACGTAGTATTTATTGGTGACCAATTGTTTTAATCCTAAGGGACCTCTGTGGTGCAATTTATCAGTGCTAATGGCAAGTTCTGCTCCAACACCCATTTGTCCACCATCTGTGAATCTTGTGGAAGCATTTTGGTAGACTGCCGCGCAATCCACACCATCCATAAATTGTTGAGCTGCCTGGCTATCCGCAGTCATAATGGCTGCTGAATGGCCTCCGGAGTGTAAATTTATTTTTTCCATGGCTTCTTCTTGATTAGACACAGCACCAAGTACACACTTCATCGCTAAAAACTCTTCTTTCCAAATATCTTCATTATCTATTATCAATTCGTTAGGTAATATAGAATGGATATGCTTGTCTACTATAAGGTTGACCTTGTACTCCATTAATAATTGCGCCAATTCTTTTACTTTGGCTTCAAAATTAGGAATAGTAACGTCTAACAAAATTTTATCTAGCGCATTGCAGGCCGAAATTTTATGCGTTTTAGCATTTAGCAACACTTTTTTTGTCATCTCCCAATCTGCCTCAGGATGTACGTACATAAAATTGTTACCCCTGCCACTTACCAATACAGCACATTTTGCATGCTCTTTAACAAAAGCAATTAAGCGTTCCCCTCCTCTAGGTACAATTAAATCTAGCGGTTGGTCTGGATTTCTTAAGAATGCCTGGGTTTGCGTTCTGTTCATTTCTAGAAACTGTATGTAATCCTTTGGCAGTCCATTATCTTCTAGAGCTTGGTGCCAAAGTTTTACCAAAGCTTTATTACTATGATAGGCTTCTTTACCACCTTTAAGCAATATTTTATTGTTTGCCTTGAAGGCTAATACTGCAGCTTCAACGGTCACATCTGGGCGCGACTCATAAATAATCATGATAGTACCAAAAGGCGCAGTTTTATTCATAATTTGTAAGCCATTGTCCAAGTTTTGCATGCTTAGCTCCTTATTAACGGGGTCTTCTTGCAGTCTAACCTCTTTAACAGCTTGTGCCATTTGCTCTACTTTTTTGTCATTCATCACAAGGCGGTCATACAAGGCTTGGTCTTCTTTAATAAAAGCATCCAAATCTTTTTTATTGGCTTCTAGTAAATCTGATTTATGCGTTTGCAACAGTTTCTCCATACTGTTTAAAACGGCATTTTTTATATCTGTTGTAAGTAATTTCATTTATCTTATTTATTGAGAAACTTTTGTCCCAACTGGGCGTTCCTCTACAATATCTATTATTATGTTTTCTTTTTTTCCGTTTACAATATAGCAAGGAATATCCTTACTTGCAGCCAATTGTGCATAGCCAAGTTTAGAACCCATGCCGCCCCGTCCTTCACCTTCTTCTTTGTCTGGATTCTCTATGTATTTCTCTAAATCTTCTTCTGGCTCAACATTGCGGATAACCTTAGAGGTTTCGTCATCTGGGTGACCATCGTATAAACCGTCAATATCTGTCAATAAAATAAGTTTGTCTGCATTCATTAGCTCGGCAATTAAGGTAGCTAACTCATCATTATCAGAGAACATAGACATGGTTACAGAGACGGCGTCATCTTCATTGGCAATTGGGATAACCCCTTCTGACAGTAAACCTTCAATACAATTAATCATATTGTCTCTATGAATTCCAGGATTAAAATCGCGCTTGGTAGGCAACACTTGAGCACATTTCATACCGTAATCTCTAAATATGTTGTAATACAATCGCATCATCCTTGGTTGCCCTATAGCAGAATAAACTTGTCTGCGTTGTGTAGTATCTTCAATTTTTGCCTTACCCAATACTTCTTTCCCTGCAATTACAGAACCAGAAGAAACTAGTATGGTCATAATACCCCTATCATACAATTCAGCTATTTGTCTTACCAAATTTTTAAGTATGGGTCTAACTATCCTATTATCCTTATTGGTCATTACATTGGTCCCAACCTTAATAACCACTAATTTTTTATACATGATTTAATATTCTTCGCCTAATTCTACAGCTCTATTAAAAGCAGCAAATGCGGCATCTTTAATTAATTCGTTTACATTATTGTCTTGCATAGACTCTAGTGCAGCCTGCGTTGTACCACCTTTAGATGCAACACGTTGCATCCAAGAATCTGGAGTTAATGTAGATTGATTGAACAACTCTACCGCTCCTGTAAAGGTTTGGCTTACCAGTACCTTAGATACATTCTCTGAAAAACCCATTTGGCGTGCAGCTTCCATCATACTCTCCATAAAATAGAATACGTAGGCAGGTCCACTACCAGAAATACCAGTAGAAGCATCTATAAATTTTTCATTGTCTACGCGTAATGCTTTACCTGTAGTACTTAATAAATCTTCCACCATAAAAAGTTCTAGTCTGGATACTTTTTCTGATGAAACGTAGCTAGTTAATCCTTTACCCACCTTAGCGGGTAAATTGGGCATGGCCCTAACTATTTTATCAATACCTAGTGCTTCTTGCATGTAGTTTATGGTAACACCAGCCATTATGGAGATGACCATTTGTTCATTATTTAAAAGCGGTTTTATACGTTGGAACAGTTCTTCTGCATGATAGGGTTTTACAGCTACCATGATAATTTCTGCAATGGGAACACAATCTTCTAAACGGTCAAATGTGTCAAAATTTGGCATTTTGTCCACTCGGTCTAAAGCATCTTTGCTTTTATCTAATACCATTATGTTCTTTTTCTTTAACAGCTTGGATTTTACCATCCCTTCTGCATAGGTGAGTCCCATGTTTCCTGCACCAATAAGTAATACTCTCATGTTGTTGTGAATGCCTATGTGCACCCGTGTTTTTAAAAAATTATAGAATTAATCGTTTTCTAATTCGGTTATATACTTTTCTTTGTAAGCCGCCTTTTCTAGCTGTTTTCTACGAACCACAGAAGGTTTGGTAAAATATCTGTTATCCCTTACCTGGTCATGTAGTTTTACATTACGTACTTTGCGCTTGTAGCGCTTTAATGCACGTTCTATTTTTTCTCCTTCTTTTATTTCAATCTTTAACATAGTTTATTGTTTTAATCTCATTTCTAAATAATTGGGCTCAAAACCGTGAGCCTTTAGTGTCTTTTCTTTTGCATTACTTTTATTGATGAACACTCCAATCTCTCCACGACAATAGTTAATGGCATAATCCAATAGTTTTTCTTCTAAACCTGTATCTTTAATTTGACTATGGACAACTATTGTTACCAGTAAATTTTCTGGAACATAATCATACATCCCTGTTTTATTTATGACCAGAGCACCAAGTAGCTTTTCTTCTTCTTCTAGACAAAAAATATAGCCTCCAAATCCTGGACGCTCCTTTGCAGCATATTGTATAGCACTACGGATGCTGTTTCTAGAAAGTTTTCCTTGGTCTTGGTGGTCGTGTAAAAAATTAACCAACCTATTTATCTGTATAGAGGATAGCCTTGAATAGGCATCAAAGGTGTTTATTGTCATTAAATAATAGAAATAGAAGTGTACGGCAGTAGAAGCCAAAAAAATAACGTAAACCATTGGCCCGTTTTGCTAGATAGCAAACAGGAATAGTTTTGAGATGTGGGTGGAGTGTTCCCTTAGACTGTTGGCGGGATAAATTTTTCGGATTGGTTTCTAAAAACCGTGTATCCAAAACTTAAGATTCTAGAATTACGTTGTTCGTGTAATTTAGGCGTCATATAAGGCAAAGGTAATAAAGATAAAAGGCTTATCCCAGTACTTTTGCCTTTCCTTAAGACTTTTGTAAATAAGTAACTCATTGAAAATGAGTTGTAATTTTACTTTTTATCTAACAAAGCCATATAAAAACCATCATAGCCACTTTCCGAAGCAAATACCTTTTTATCCTTTACGAAGGTAAATGCCGCTCCTTCTTCTGAGCTTAAAAATGCAGCAACTTGGTCATAGTTTTCCTCGGGTAAAATAGAGCAAGTAGCGTATACCATTTTGCCTCCAGGTTTTACCATTTTAGAGTAATTACGGAGAATATCTTGTTGCACGCCTTTAATACGTTCTAAGAATTCGGGTTCTAATTTCCATTTGCTATCAGGATTTCTGCGTATTACTCCCAAGCCAGAGCATGGCGCATCTAGCAATAACCGGTCTGCTTTAGCATGTAATTTTTTAATAGACTTGGTGTTTTCTATGACTCTAGGTTCCATATTATGAACACCGTTTCTACGAGCGCGAACCTTTAATTTTTTTAGCTTACTTTCATAAATGTCCATAGCAATGAGCTGTCCTTTATTTTCCATTAAAGATGCCAAATGCAAGGTTTTGCCACCAGCACCCGCACAAGCATCTACCACCCGATGACCCGGTTCTACCTGTAAATAGGGAGCAACTAATTGAGAAGATGCGTCTTGAACTTCAAATAAGCCCTCTTTAAATGCTTGAGTAGTAAAAACGTTTTTACGTTCAACAAGTTCTAAGGCAAAAGGGTGGTTCTCTAAAAGTGTAGTTTCTATTTCTTCTTCTGCTAAACGCTGCTGTAGTGTTTCCCGAGTTACTTTAAGCGTATTTGTACGTAAAATTACGTTCGCCTGCTGATTTAAAGCTCTACTTTCTTTCTCCCAAAGTTTAGCCCCCAAGGCCGCTAATGCACGTTCTTCTATCCAATCAGGATAGGATTCTCTTATTTTTCTAGTCTTCGATAATTCATCAAAACGACCTTTAATACGGCGTACTGGAGTGCCATCTAATTGTTTCCAATCAGGAATGGGAATACCCCTAAGAACGGCCCAAACAGCAAATAGCCTAAATAAATCTTCTCTGCCAAAAGGCTCGTTCACCTCTGCAATAGCGGTATACAGGCGTTTATATCGTACAATCTCATATGTAGTCTCTGCAATAAAACCGCGGTCTCTTGCGCCCCATCGCTTATCATATCGCAATACTTTTTCAATGACTTTATCAGCATATTCTTCGTCATTAAAAATCATTCCTAGGGCATCTACCACCGCAAAAACCAAGTTTCTATGTAATCGCATCAATCTTAAAATAAGGATGCAAAGGTATCATTTAAGTTTTGTTGTTAGCAAGCTTTATTAAGCTAAGGCACAATATTTAATCGCCAACCCTTATTTTTGAGTAAAACCAACTTTTTATGAAAAATAGTATAGCGCTTTTTTTGATTATACTGCTACTTGCTTCTTGCAAAAAACAACAAGCAGTAAGGTCGCCGTTTAAGAGTGTTAAAGTAGAAGTTGTTTATAAGGATAGCTCAAGTATCCGTGCCATTACGTTTTTAGATAAAAATACCTTGGCTTTTGCTGGTAGTAATGGTCTTTACGGAACTTACACTTTACCTACAGCCGTTTTACGTAGTAATCGTATGCAGTTTGATAGTATTGCGCCAGAATTTAGAGCGATAGCCCATAATACTAAAGATTTTTTTATGATGAGTGTGGGCTCCCCAGCTTTGTTGTACAAAACGGGAACCAACGGAGAAATGGATTTGGTTTATAGTGAAGAGGGTGAGAATGTTTTTTATGATGCCATGGCATTTTGGAATTCAGAAGAAGGTATAGCAGTTGGTGATACTAGTAATGGATGTTTGGCCATACTTATTACAAGAAATGGAGGTGCTAGTTGGAGTAGGGTAGCCTGCACTAATTTACCCAAAGCAATAGAAGAGGAGGGAGCTTACGCTGCTAGTAATTCTAATATTGTTCTGCTTGGGGATACCACACTGGTTGCTACAACAAAACGTTTTTTAAAATCTGTAGATAAAGGAAAAACATGGACAGCCATAGAGACTCCAATCAAAGGTACAACAGATTACCATGGAATGTATAGTATGGATTTTTATAATGCTAGTACGGGTTTTGTAATTGGGGGCGATTTTGCGCAACCAGAAGGTAACGCTGCCAATAAGGCGTTAACCAAAGATGGCGGAAATACGTGGCAACTGGTAGCAGATGGTAAAAATCCTGGATATAAAAGTTGTGTGCAATTTGTACCCCATAGCGATGGGAAAGAATTAGTTAGCGTTGGTTTTAATGGAATAAATTACAGTGCAGACCAAGGTCATACATGGAAAACATTATCAGAAGAAGGTTTTTATACGCTAAGATTTTTAAATGATTCTATTGCTTATGCTGCAGGTAAAGGACGCATAGCAAAATTGAGTTTTAAACAGTGATAACTAGAAGGTTTAAAACTAAACCGATTTTTTTAACGTTTTAGAATAAAATTTTAGGATGACTCATGATGAAATTTTAAAAAAAGTTGCTTGGAAGGATTTGAGGAAATTGACGTTAAAGGAGATGTTAATTGAAAACAATTTGACCGTTCCTTGGGCTTTAATATCTTGGACTTTGGCCTGGTATGGCTATTACTGGATTGCCTTACCATTCTCTGGCTTTTTCTTTTTAACAGCCTTAAGGCAAGTGCATAATGGATTTCATAATTCTTTAGGGACCAACAAATTTTTAACGTGGTTAAGTTTATACTTAAATAGTATACTTATGGTGGTTTCTATCCATGCGGTAAAGTTTAATCACTTAAGACACCATAAATATTGCTTAACAGAGAAAGACCAAGAAGGCAAGTCTGCACATATGACGTGGTATGGTGCTATATTATATGGTCCTATTCATATTTTTAAAATTCACCAGATTACTTGGAAGATAGGAAACAAAAAATACAGAAGAAATATGCTTTTGGAGCTAGTTTCTATATGTATTGCTGTAACCTTGGTTTTTTATTTAGAAATACATTGGTTAATGTATCACATGATAGTCATGTTAATAGGTGAATTCTTAATGTCCTTTTTTGCTGTATGGACTGTACACCACGATACCCATGATAACCCGGAGTTTGCAAGAACGCAAAGAGGTGGGTGGAAAAACAAGCTTACTTTTAGTATGTTTTACCATTTAGAACATCATTTATTCCCTGCGGTACCCACTATTAAATTGCCAGAATTAGCAAAACGAATAGATGATGCACTACCAGAACTAGAGAAAAAACAAACGTTTTAGCTGTAATTTTCTATGAAGGCCACCGCTTTTAAAAATCCTTATATAAAGGACGAAATCACGATTTTAGAGGATACCTCCTCAGTGCTACGCTTTAGAACTATTGTAGAGCCTAAAGGAGGACAAAGAGAATTTCATTTTCATTCTAAAATTATAGAACACTTTTTAGTAGAAAAAGGCGAATTAACCCTTGAAACTAAGGAAGCAACTATACTATTAAAGCCTTATGAAAAATTTGCAATACAACCTCTTATTGCGCATCGGTTTTATAATGAAGGTAAGAATGCTACGCAATTTGTGGTTACAGTAAAAAATCCTGATAGCTTGAGTGATGGATTGCGAATTATGTACGGGTTAGTAAGGGATACAAAGATTGGTAATAACGGGCTCCCCAAGAATATATTAAAAAGTGTGGTTGCCTTGTACATGATGGATGCTTATAGTGCCAAACTACCTTACACTTTACAACGATTGGGATTTTCTATGTTAAATGGTGTCGCTATGGTTTTGGGGTATAAAAAACAGTTATTACTAGCGTATGGCAAATAAAAATAGGAGCAGTTTATACCGCTCCCATTCCCATCAATCAAACATCAAAAATAAACAGTTAGTATTGGGTGTTACACATTAACTACCACAAAATTTCTACCTGTTTTCTTGTAAAATACTCCTCTATATTTATAAAGTCTTTTTCCGTTTACAACCACTACTTTTCTGGCTCTTGGTAAGCGATTTATGGTTAAACCTGTTGGTGCAGATACCACTACATACTTTTTGTTATTTGTATTGTACCAAACTCCATCTGCAAAATAAAAACGGGTATTTTTGTGTACTACAATTTTAGGTTTACGTATTGTGGTTACTACAGTTCCTGTTCTAGGGTAGGTTCTAATTACCGTAGTTTGGGCAGTTGTCATCAGCATACCACCTAATAAAAAAAGCACTATAAAAACATTCTTTACATTTTTCATGACTACAATTTTTATGGTTTGTATATGTAAGACTGTAAAAATGAAAAAAGGTTTAAATAAAAAGAGAGACGTTAAGTCTCTCTTTTACTGCAATCCATATATGGTTTAATTGCCGCGCCTTAGTCTAAATTGCTGAATAAGTTTTCTTTTAAAGTTTTCTTCTGTTTTTAAAAGAAGTATAATTTTTTTCTCAGGAATAGCAGTCTTCAATTTTTGCACATATACTTTACCAGATTTATATCTTTCTTCGTGCATGGCTTCTAATTCTTTCAATAATTGGCTAGCTTGTGCGTCTGACAGCGTTGCCGCATCTGCACTATTTTTTCCGAAGTATTTACGCTCTTTTTGCCTTAGCAAATCGGCAGTATCCTCGTGTTCATTATATATAGGCCAAAACTTTTCGGCCTCTTTTGGCGTTAACGCGAGCTTTTCTGATATAAAAGCAATTTTCAAAGATTTTATACGGTCTCTGCCTTCTTCTTGTGCTTGTAATTTTGGGCTAACTAACACTACGCCAAGAACTAAGGTGAGTAATAGTTTATTTAAATAATTCATAATCCAGATTTAAGTCTTCTAATTCGTCTACATTTTCATCTAAGTACTCCAAGATGGCATCACTTTCTAAGGATTCATCTACAAAAAGCGTATTGCCAAGTGCTTCTGTAGGCAAAAGCGAAGCAAGTTCATAAGAGGTTAATTCATCGGTGTTTGCTTGTAAATACTCTTGTATTTCTGTCGCAGCCAAGCCATCAAAATTAACTAGTTCTTTATTTGTTTTGGGCTGTGTACTAAAATACAGTGTTATCAGCAAAGCAAGAGAGGCTGCTACAGCAAGCCATTTTTTGTAGCTGTTGATGGCTATTATTTTTGGGGCTGTATTGAGCTCTACTGCTTTTGCTGTATTAACATACACGGTATCCCAATAGCCTTTTGGTACACTAAAACCATCCGTTTTTGGAATTAGGGTTTCATGGGTAATGGCATCCTCTGCAGCAATTCTATCCATTAATCGTTGGTTGAACTGCTCAAAGTAGCCCTCTGGTAATTGATGCGATTTATCTTTATCCTTTTTCATTTTTCTATTAGACCCTTTTTCATTTTTCTATTAGACCCTTTTTCATTCTATTGGTTTAATGCGCTTTAAGGTACGCTTCAATTTTTTTGGTAGCCAAATGGTATGATGTTTTTAAGGCTCCTACCGATGTTTCTAAAATTTCTGAAATTTCTTCGTATTTCATTTCTTGAAAATATTTCATATTAAAAACCATTTTTTGTTTATCGGGTAGCGTGGCCAAGGCTTTCTGTAATTTAAGCTGAATTGCATCACCCTCAAAATAGACATCTGCCTCTAGATTCTCAACCAAATACGCTTGCATTTCTGTTGTACTTTTTCCTAGTTTTTTAGATTTTTTTTCTAGAAAAGTAAGCGACTCATTTGTTGCGATGCGATACATCCAAGAATACAATTTGCTGTTGGCTTTAAAACCCTCAATGTTACGGTATACCTTAATAAATGTATTCTGTAGCACATCATCTGCATCATCATGATTTAACACAATTCTGCGAATGTGCCAATACAGCCGTTCTTTGTAATGGTTTACCAACACCTCAAAGGCTTTACCTTGGGTTTCTTTGTTTTTTAGCTCTGCAACTAATGTTTCTTCTACAACCAAAAAAATGATGTTTTACCCTTAGACCTTAAATTTAGGAAAAGGTTTAAAACGAAGTCTAAAATTTCTTATTGAACGTTTATACTAGCTAGGCCAGATTTTGCATCTCTACCAACCTTTTATAACCCTTATTGGATTTGAGAAGTTCTTCATGTGTGCCTTGTTCTAAGATTTTACCTTTTTGCATAACCACGATGAGGTCTGCATTTTGGATGGTAGAAAGCCTGTGTGCAATAACCAAAGAAGTTCTATTTTGCATCATTTTCTCCAAGGCATCTTGCACCAAACGTTCACTTTCGGTGTCTAGGGCAGAAGTAGCCTCATCTAACACCATGATTGGTGGATTTTTAAGTACAGCACGAGCAATGGATAAACGTTGTTTTTGACCGCCACTTAGTTTGTTGCCACTATCTCCAATATTGGTATTGTAGCCATTTGGCAAATCCATAATAAAATCATGTGCATTGGCAATTTTTGCGGCAGCGATAATTTCTTCATCAGTAGCATTTTCTTTACCTAGGGCAATATTGTTTTTAACCGTATCATTAAAGAGGATAGAGTCTTGTGTAACCAGACCCAATAGACCTCGTAGCGATTTTTTACTTAGTTTTTTTATGTTGTTTCCGTCAATGCTGATTTCACCTTCATTGACATCGTAAAATCTAGTGACAAGATTTGCGATAGTACTTTTTCCACTACCGGATTGTCCCACAAGAGCTACTGTTTTTCCTTTTTCAATGGTTAGGTTGAAATTTTTTAGCACATATTCATCTTCATATTTAAAGGAAATATTATCAATCTTCAAAGCTTTGGTGAAAGTGTCCTGTTGAATAGGGTTATCTATTTCGGAAATAGGGTTTTCCGTTTCTAAGACTTCCAAAACACGTTCTGCAGCAGCATTTCCTTTTTTAACTCCGTAAGATGCTTTACTTATTGCTTTCGCTGGCGTTAAAATTTGGTAAGACAAAGCCATGTAGGTAATAAAAAGTTCTGCTTCAAGTGTTTTTTCAACAAGAACCATTTGTCCACCGTACCATAGAATTACACCAATGGCTGCAATTCCGAAAAATTCACTGGTTGGGGAAGCCAAGTTTTGTCTGTTTAGCAAACTGTTCGAAAAACTAAAAAATCTTTTCGTAGAAGACTGAAATTTTCTGGCGAATACAGATTCTGCATTAAACGCTTTTATAACTCTAAGTCCGCCCAAAGTTTCCTCTAAAATGGATAAGAAGTAGCCTTGCTCTTGCTGAACTTTGTCCGATTTACGTTTTAACGATTTACCAATCAAGGAGATTAAGAATCCAGATAAAGGAAGAAACAGAAAAACGAACAATGTAAGTTTCGGGCTAATGGTGAGCATTGCTATAATTGTAAAAATTATAGTTAAGGGCTCTCTAACGATTAGCTCCAATATAGATAGAAACGAATGTTGAATTTCTAATACATCTGAAGTTATACGCGCAATAGTATCGCCCTTACGTTTTTCAGAATAATAGGATATAGGTAATTCTACAGTCTTATTATATAGTTCATTACGTAAATCTTTAAGGACACCGTTACGTAGAAACGTAATAAAATACATGGCTAAATAATTGAAAAGATTCTTTAATAGAAACATGGTAATAATTAGCCCAACCATGTACATAAGAACTTCGCCTGAATCTGTTTGCTGGCTTTGTTCTGTGATGTAAAAGTTTAGAGAATCTGTTACGTAATCTTTTAGATTGGTTATACCGCTCCATTTTGGTTTGGCATATATTTTTTCCGTTTGGTTAAAAAGCACGTTCAACATTGGAAATAATGATATCATTGCCAATGTTGAAAACAGTGCGTAAAAGATGTTAGATATAATGTTTAAAATTGCATATATCCGGTAAGGCTTCGCAAAGCGAAGAATCTTTTTGAAATAGTTCATTAAGCTAAATTAAGCTCAGCAAGAATACTCTTGACTTTATTGTCAAGTTCTGCTGCCACTTTTTTATAATCTTCGGTTTTTTCCAATTTTGTATTGGTGCTAATGTAGAATTTTACTTTTGGTTCCGTTCCACTAGGTCTAGCGGCAATTCTAGTGCCATCTTCCGTTTCGTAAATTAAAACGTTAGATTTTGGAATATCTATGGCCTTTTCCTCACCAGTTTGTACATTTTTAGCAATAGAGGTATTGTAGTCTTCTATCCACTTTACTTTAGATCCGGCAACTGATTCTACTGGGTTCTCTTTAAAATCTTTAAGCATTTGCTTAATTTCCTCGGCACCACTCATCCCTTTTTTTGTAATGGAAATTAGTTTTTCTTTATAGAAACCAAATTGTACGTAGGCATCAATTAAATCTTCATAAAAAGAGCTACCGTTCGCTTTTGCTTGGGCGGCAATCTCACAAGCCAAGAGGGTAGAGGTTACCGCATCTTTATCGCGTACAAAATCACCCACCATGTAGCCAAAACTTTCTTCACCACCACCTATAAAGTGTTGTTCGGGAAAGTCTTTTATCATCTTACCAATCCATTTAAAGCCTGTCAAAGAAATTTTACATTCTACTCCATATTCCTTGGCCATTCTTTCCATCATTGGAGTTGAAACAATAGTAGTAGCTACAAATTCGTTCCCTTTAAAACCTTTGGCTTTGTACTGGTCTAATAAGAATTTAGTCATCAAAACCATAGTTTGGTTTCCGTTGAGCAGTTCCAATTTACCATCTAGATTACGTACGGCAATACCTAAACGGTCACTGTCTGGATCTGTACCTACAACCATATCTGCTCCAATCTCCTCTGCTTTTGCAATAGCCATTGCCAATGCTTCTGGTTCTTCTGGATTAGGAGACTTTACTGTTGGAAAATTACCATCTGGTGTAGCTTGCTCTTCTATCACAGTAACATTGTTATAGCCTGCACGCTTCAATACTTCAGGAATAGCAGTGATGGATGTTCCGTGTATACTTGTAAATACAATTTTAAAATCATCCTTAGCAGCAGCATTAAAATTGCCGTTAGCAACAGAAGCTTCAAAAAAAGCTTCATCTACATCGGTGTCTATAGCTTCAATTAATGCTGTATTGGGTTCAAACTTTATATCCTCAAAACTAAGTTTATTAATTTCTGCAATAATCTCTTTATCCTGTGGTGGTACTATTTGACCACCGTCTGTCCAATATACTTTGTAACCGTTATATTCTGGTGGGTTATGAGATGCTGTTAAAACAATACCTGCGTGACAATTAAGATGTTTAACGGCAAAAGAGAGTTCTGGAGTAGTTCTTAAGGCTGAAAAACGATAAACCTTAATTCCATTAGCAGATAGTACTTCTGCTACGGTTTGAGAAAGCGTATCGCTATTATGCCTACAGTCGTACGCTATAACTACCTTGATTTCTTGCCCAGCATAGATTTGTTTTAAGTAATTGCTTAAACCTTGTGTGTTTTTACCCAACGTATATTTGTTAATACGGTTGGTGCCAACACCCATTACCCCACGCATACCTCCAGTACCAAATTCTAGGTTTCTGTAAAAAGAATCTTGTAATTCTTCTGAATCTTCTTTGATGAGACGATTGATTTCTTCTTTTATCTGAGGATCAAAAAAATCTGTAAGCCAGGATTGTGCGGTCTTAATGATGGAGTCCATATCTTTTATCTATTTTCTTTAAGAATTTTCTTGCTAATTGAAGTAACGACTAAAGTATTAAATTATTTAAAAGTGATGCCTACTAAGCACTTAAACTTTTGGTTAATCTACTTCTGCAACAGAATCTGGGCTAATAACTGCTGCAATTTTGTAATTCTGAGGTGCCTTTTTGGTTCGGATGAATAATTCGCCAATAAAGCCAGCTAAAAATAATTGTGTACCAATGACCATACAGCTCAGTGCTATAAAAAATTGCGGTCTACTCGTAATTAATCTTCCAGTTGGGTTGATAAATAATTTATCTATTCCTAAATAAACAGAAAAAGCAAAACCAATAATAAAAACCATTGCGCCTAAAGCCCCAAAAAGATGCATGGGTTGTTTGCCAAATTTAGAAACAAACCATATGGTAAGTAAATCTAAAAATCCATTTATAAAACGCTCCATGCCAAACTTGGTAGCACCATATTTGCGTGCTTGGTGTTGTACTACTTTTTCTCCAATTTTACTAAAACCTGCATTTTTAGCTAGAACAGGGATGTAACGGTGCATTTCCCCAGAGACCTCTATATTTTTAATAACCTTAATGTTATAGGCTTTAAGGCCACAATTAAAATCGTGCAGCTGCACGTTAGAGGTGCGTCGTGCCGCCCAATTAAATAGCTTAGAAGGTAGGTTTTTTGCAAGGACGGAGTCGTACCGTTTTCGTTTCCAGCCAGAGACTAAATCATAGTGTTGTTCTTTAATCATTTGGTAGAGCTCTGGTATTTCTTCTGGATTGTCCTGTAAATCGGCATCCATGGTAATCACCACATCACCTTGCGCCATTTTAAATCCAGCATGCAATGCCTGCGATTTTCCAAAGTTTTTTAGAAACCGAATCCCTTTTACTTGTGGGTCTTTTTTTGACAATGCGTCTATAATTTCCCAAGATTTGTCTGTGCTACCGTCATCAATAAAAATGATTTCATACAAAAAACGATTGGATTGTACCACGCGGGCAATCCAATCGTATAATTCGTTCAAAGATTCTTCTTCGTTAAGTAAAGGGATTACAATGGATAATTGCATTGTTTGTTACAGTAATTCCCCTCAAAAGTAGTGTTTTTGTTTAATATTGAGGTTCACTCTTTTTTAAAGCTAGGGCAGGGATTAAGGTCCCTACAAAACCTATAAATAGATTAAAAATTAGACCACCAGCAATTTGTAGTACGTAATTGGGATCTTTTTGGCTTTCAATTTGTTTTTCTACCATTTCTGGGTCCATACCAGATTCTAACATCATATTAGTAGAGTACTCTATGGCTTTATCCGTCATATCTGGGTCAATGACATGTGCTAGTACAAAACCAAAAATAATTCCGATAAGCCCGCTAATCAGGGTAGCACCAACACCAATTTTTAATCCTTCTGGAAAAGAAATAAAACCGTTGTTCGCTTTGCGAAACTCTAAAATCCCTAATATTGAAGCAATTATTGTTAGCACTACACCTAAGCCTAAAGCAAGAAAAATTCTGCTCATATCTATTTGGTAATGTAAGTCTTGAAAATATAGCATAAGATTAAAAGCAATACCAATTAATCCTAGAATAATACCATATTTTAAAGCTACCTTGCCTGTGGTGGGTTTGTTGTTTTCCATCTTTGTGTTTGATTTAGTTGATTACAGCTAGTAAGTATTCTTTTTTTAAATTTTGTTACAACTTTAAAAATATTTTTTAGATTTTTACGCTTCAGGCATTGTGTGTGAGTATTTTTTGACTAAATTTGCAGCCTGAAAAATTGAGATAGATTTAAAGTTAAGGTAGTAATGAAAACAGGAATACACCCAGAAAACTATAGATTGGTTGCTTTTAAGGATATGTCCAATGAGGATGTTTTTATCACAAAATCAACCGCAGAGGCTAAAGAGACCATTGAAGTTGATGGTGTTGAATATCCTTTGGTGAAGTTGGAAATCTCTAGGACCTCTCATCCTTTCTACACAGGTAAAACTAAATTGGTGGATACTGCAGGTAGAATTGATAAGTTCAAGAACAAGTACAAAAAGTTCAAGAAGTAATAAACTTTTGTTTACGATGATATCAGAACGCTTTCGTTATTGTAACGAAGGCGTTTTTTTATTTTTACAATCTAGAAAAACTCAGGCATGAACTACATTCTTTTTGATGGTAATGACAAGCAAGCATTATTACCATTTACGTACACACGGCCAATAGGTGAAATCCGTGTTGGTATTTTATCCATTAAGGAAAAATGGGAAAATTACTTAGCTACAAAGGTTTCTTATTTTGTAGAAGATTATTTAGCTCAAAAATTTCCTTTACAATTAGGAAAAACCAATGTGGTAATTAACGCCACTTATTTACCAACAAAGACATTGCTTGCAGAAATAAACGGGTTGAAGATTGGAGAAGCATTATTTTTTAAAGAAGATATTGTTGCGTATGTTTCTAAGGAAGATTCCTTACAATATGATGCTTCCAATTATAAGATAAAGCAGTTAAATGATGTAGGATTAACTATAAAACATACTTGGGAAATTTTTGCAAAGAATGATGAGGCTATAAGGGAAGATTTTAATCTTTTAACAACGGGTAGGATAAGTGCACCAATATCAACCACTAATACGGTTATAGCACCAGAAAACATATTTTTAGAAGAAGGAGCCAAGGTAGAATGTAGCATTCTAAACGCATCTACAGGACCTATTTATATAGGTAAAGATGCGGAAATTATGGAAGGGTGTATTATCAGAGGTGCGCTGGCCATGTGTGAGCATGCTGTGTTAAAAATGGGAGCAAAAATTTATGGAGCATCTACATTTGGACCGTATTGTAAAGTAGGGGGAGAGGTTAATAATTCTGTCTTGTTTGCTTACAGTAATAAAGGTCATGAAGGTTTCCTTGGCAATTCTGTTCTAGGAGAGTGGTGTAACCTAGGAGCAGATACCAACACCTCTAACTTAAAAAACAATTACGCACCAGTGCGTCTTTGGGACTACCAAACGGAAGGTTTTGCGCATACCGGTTTGCAATTTTGTGGGTTAATGATGGGGGATCATAGTAAAGCTGGTATTAATACGATGTTTAATACAGGTACTGTTGTTGGGGTGAATGCCAATGTTTTTGGTAGTGGCTTTCCGCGCAATTTTATTCCTAGTTATAGTTGGGGTGGTGCCTCCGGTTTTACTACCTACAGGACCAATAAAGCTTTTGAGACAGCCAAAGCCATGATGGGGCGAAGAAATATAGAATTTGATGCTGTAGAAAAAGAACTTTTTGAAGCTGTTTTTGAGCTAACTAAAAAGTGGCGTAAAGATTAATTTACACACATTAGTTCAAGTGTAATTACATTGGCTAAATGCTTAAAAACCGCAAATTTTGTACCTTTGCAGGCCATTTTAGATAGGTAATGAAGAAGAAAGTAGCATTTTATACTCTTGGTTGTAAGTTAAATTTTTCTGAGACTTCTACGATAGCTCGGAAGTTTGAAGGAGAAGGTTTTGACCGAGTAGATTTTTCTGAGAACGCAGATATATATGTTATTAATACCTGTTCAGTAACTGAAAATGCTGATAAACGCTTTAAAACTATTGTAAAACAAGCACAAAAATCTAATCCCGAAGCCTTTGTTGCTGCGGTGGGATGTTACGCACAATTAAAACC
The DNA here is from genome assembly GCF_011882165.1 of Croceivirga sp. JEA036. Classification (NCBI taxonomy): domain Bacteria; kingdom Pseudomonadati; phylum Bacteroidota; class Flavobacteriia; order Flavobacteriales; family Flavobacteriaceae; genus Croceivirga; species Croceivirga sp. JEA036. The sequence continues at coordinate 53,624 of NZ_JAATON010000007.1, read as the reverse complement.
AGAAGAGTTAGCTGCTGTGGATGGAGTTGATTTGGTTTTAGGTGCTACTGAGAAATTTAAAATCACCGACTACTTAAATGATCTTACCAAAAATGATAAGGGAGAGGTGCATTCTTGTGAAATTAATGAGGCTGACTTTTATGTGGGTAGCTATGCTATAGGAGACAGAACAAGAGCTTTTTTAAAAGTGCAAGATGGGTGTGATTATAAATGTACCTATTGCACTATACCCTTAGCTCGTGGAATTTCTAGAAGTGACAGCTTAGAGAATGTATTGAAGAATGCGGCCGAAATTGCTTCCAAAGACATTAAAGAAATTGTTCTAACGGGTGTCAACATTGGGGATTACGGCAAAGGGGAGTTCGGAAATAAAAAACACGAGCATACTTTTTTTGAGTTAGTGCAAGCCTTAGATAAAGTTAATGGGATTCATAGATTGCGTATATCTTCTATAGAGCCAAATCTTCTTAAGAACGAGACTATAGATTTTGTAGCTCAAAGCAATGGTTTTGTGCCACATTTTCATATTCCTTTACAAAGCGGTAGTGATAAGATTTTAAAGTTGATGCGTAGAAGATATCTTACTAATCTTTACGCAGATAGAGTGGCACGCATAAAAGAAGTGATGCCACATGCATGCATTGGTGTAGATGTTATTGTTGGTTTTCCTGGGGAGACCGATGAAGATTTTATAGAAACCTATAATTTTTTAAATGCTTTAGATATTTCTTACTTACATGTTTTTACGTATTCTGAGAGGGATAATACCGTTGCTGCAACAATGGACGAGGTAGTCCCTAAAAATGTGCGTAGTAAGCGCAGTAAAATGCTAAGAGGGTTATCTGCTAAAAAGAGGAGAGCTTTTTACGAGAGCCAGTTAGGAAGTATACGAACTGTATTGTTTGAAGGAGAAAACAAAGAAGGATACATTCATGGTTTTACAGAAAATTATGTAAAAGTAAAGACGCCTTGGAATCCAGCATTGGTAAATCAGTTACACCAAGTAGAACTGGGTTCAATAGATGAAGATGGCTTAGTACGATTTTCTTTTGTTACTCAACAAGAAATAGCATAAAAAAACCCTGACTAATTTGTCAGGGTATAATGTCTTAGATTCTGATGCCTACTGGCAACATTTCTTTGTATTGCCTATTTTTTCTAAGGAACCCGGCAATGTGGGGACTGGTTGGCACCACACGGAGATTTTGTTCTTGCAAGTGGTGTAATACGGCTTTGATGAAATTTTCTTTAAAACCTTCTTGCGTAACGCCTTCTGGGATAACTAATTTGGTTAAAAATACTTTTCTTTCTTGAGAAGAATACTCAATCTTGGCAAGTTGTCCATCAACTGTAGCTTCAAACTGGCGTAAGAAACTGTTGTCATTAATCTCCATTTCCATTATATAGTTTTGGTTTACTTTTAACTTTAAGCAAAAAAATAAACAATACCTTAGTATCGTATTTAACGGCTTAAATTCTATAATCCTATAGATAGGTTTCTTTCCAATTAAGGATAGACTGTAAAGTTAGTTAAAATATTGGTAATATCCTAGTAAATACAAGGCCTTACACATTGAGCACCAATAAAATCCACGTCTATTTTGTCCCTGGTATGGCGGCTAGTCCTGCCATTTTTGACCATATACAATTAGACCCTGAGCTGTTTACTTGTCACTTTCTAAAATGGCATCTTCCAGATAAGAAAACTACCTTAAAAGCATATGCGCAACAAATGGCTCATCAAATTAAACATACAGACCCAGTATTGATAGGGGTTTCTTTTGGTGGATTGGTTGTGCAAGAAATGGCTAAATTTCTAAAGGTTAGAAAGTTAATAATAATTTCTAGTGTTAAAACATATAAAGAGATGCCAAAACGTATTAGGTTAGCACGATTAACTCAAATCCATCGCATTTTTCCGATGTCTATTTTTGAGAACGTAGAGTTTTTGGCTAAATACGCTATGGGAGAAAAAGTCAAAAATAGATTAAAACTGTATCAAATCTATTTAGATGTAAGGGATAGGAGGTATTTGCATTGGGCTATAAATCAAATTGTAAATTGGAAACAAGAGTTGCCTCCTAAAAATATCATTCATATTCATGGCGATACAGATAAAGTTTTTCCTGTAAACAATATAAAGAATTGTATTACAGTTAATAATGGTAAGCATACCATGATAATTTACAGAGCTAAATGGTTTAATGAACATTTACCAGCAATAATTTTAGGAGAAAGTGACGTATTTTCATAGTATCTTGCTTTAAAATAAGAGGTAATAATGAAATATTTAAAAAATATTCTGGCAGGCATAGGGTTCCTTTTTGTAATGGGATCACTTATATATGCAGTACAACAGCAAACAGAAGAAAATGATGAGGAAACTACAATTTCTACATTTAGTAAAGTAGACAAAAATGTGGCAGATACCTATCAAATTAGCGCTATAGATATTCCGGAGAATTTGAATTTTGCTGGAGAGCCGGCGCCAATGGACGACCCAGAAATAGTGGAACGTATAGATAGGGAGTTTTTGGTGAATACCTACTGGCAGAGTAATGCCGTACTTTTAATGAAACGTGCGCACAAATATTTCCCTATCATAGAACCTATATTAGCTAAAAACGGCATACCAGAAGATTTTAAATATTTGGCTGTTGCAGAAAGTGGTTTGCAAAATGTAGTAAGTCCTGCTGGGGCAACAGGTTTTTGGCAGATAATGCGTGCTACAGGACGCGAATATGGATTAGAGGTGAATGATAATGTAGATGAACGATACCATATAGAAAAAAGCACTCAAGTGGCGTGCGAATATTTAAAGCGATGGAAAGATAAGTTTGGTTCATGGACGCTTACTGCAGCTGCGTATAATGCCGGTCCTGGTGGTATTCAAAAATATATGAAAATACAAAACGTGGATGACTATTACGATTTGTTATTGGGGCAAGAAACTGGTAGATACGTTTTTCGTATTATGGCGATAAAGGAGATTCTTTCAAACCCAGAAAAATATGGTTTTCAATTAGAAAAAGAAGATTACTATACACAAGTGCCAACATTTACTGTGGAGGTAGATACGGCTGTAACCAGCTGGGCAGAGTTTGCATCACTTTATGAAATTAACTACAAAGTGCTTAAAAGGCATAATCCTTGGTTGCGAGAGCCGCACTTAAACAACAGTTCTCGTAAAAAATATACCATAGAAATCCCTAACAAGGGGTATTACAGAGAGAGTAAATAATATTTTGTAGGCACAACAAATGAAGAAGATTAAATCTTCTTCATTTGTTGTTGCATCATTTTAATTTGCTCTGTGAGCATGTTGTTTTTGTCTAATTTTTTAGCTTCTTGTAAAAGGGTTGTTGCTTCTCTTTTACGTCTTTTTTGCATAGCAATACCTGCTAAACTTAATTTAGCCATAGCTACATCATAATCCATATTTAGCCCAAGCTTAAGTGCTTTTTTAAAGTATTTTTCTGCTTGCGTTAGATTTCTTTGAGAATAAATAATACCGTGTAAATAGTTGTAATATCCTTGTTGTTTTTTAACTAGAGAAGCTTCTGGATTTTTAATTTTAGTTAACCATTGCTCTGTACCTTCTAAGTCTTGTTTTCTCATTTTTAAGAAAGACATCAATATAATTTCGTTTCTAAAGTATAAGAAAACAAAAATACTAGCCAATAGAATTAATGCAATTCCATTGCCAATATTTCCTTCAATAAATTGATATACAGCATACCCAATAATAAGAGCAGCAATGACTAGTTTTATGTTTTTGTTGAACATAGGGGTGTTGTTATTCTGTAATTAATTCGTAAGTAATTGTTTGTTCTAAGGTGGTAGGTATTTCCATACCGTTCGCCAAGATAACAGATGTTCCGGTTCCTTGGCCAGAAACCATCATTTTATTTATAAATCCAGTAGAGGCATTTGCCTCTACCAATAATTCTTGTGTTCCTGTCAAATCTATAGAAAATCCTGCATCTGCATTTTGCATGGTCATTTCTGCGTTACCAGAAGTAAAAATTGTTTTACCTACTACTTTTTCTAGCGTCCAGTTGTTGGTTGCGGTTATTTTTCCTTTAAAATTGGTTTGCCATTCTTCACCCACTTTTTTGGGTTGTGTAGGGTAGATGTAGGTCATTTGTTCAAAACTGTTCGCTAATCCTGCTGAACTGAATTCTTTACTCAAAGAGTTCTTCATGATTTTTTTAGTATTCTCATCTAAATCGCCTGCATTGTTTACCATATTATCAACCAGTTCATCACCACCGTCTACTGTTATAATTTTACCTTCTCTGGTCATAGTAAGGATTAAAGGTCTATCCACAAGTTGCGCAAACATGTTATAAGTAACATCACCTTCAATAGGATTATTAGTATGCACCTCTATAATCACTCCTTGCAAATTTGACTCCGTTTTTAATCCAAATTCAACAAATTGAAGTTCAATTTTAAAAGCTGAGGGCTCTTTTTCTAGAATTTTAAATTGAAAAATTCCACTTAAATTATTGGTTAATTCGTGTTTTGTTCCTTGAATTTCTTGAGTCATTAACTGTTTGGCTTCTTGTTTTATCTTAAAAACAGCACCAGGCTCTAAGTTATAACCTAACTGTGTTTGGGTGTAACTTGTTGTTATACAAATAAAAAGAAGAATTATTGTTAGGTGTAAGTTTCGACGCCCCACTTTTTTTGGTTTATTTTGTTCTGCAACAAAACTAATACAAACATTTTTTAGAAAGGGTTTGTTAATGCAAAAACTCTTTGTATATTTGCGCCCAGAATTTTTCAAGACGCCTTTGGTTTTATAATAAAAGAGATACAATGAAAAGAACATATCAGCCTTCAAAGCGAAAAAGAAGAAATAAGCACGGTTTTAGAGAGCGCATGGCAACAGCCAATGGCAGGAAAGTTCTTGCTAGAAGAAGAGCTAAAGGGAGAAAAAAACTTACTGTTTCCTCAGAACCACGACACAAGAAATAAATGATTGTCGATAACTTATAAATTAATAGGTGCTACTGTTTCAGTTTAGCACCTTTTTTTTGACCTATATTTAACGATTAAAACAATACCCATAGTAGCATGCCAAAAAGAGAAGACTTAAAATCAATTTTAATCATCGGTTCCGGTCCAATTATCATCGGTCAAGCTTGTGAATTTGACTATTCTGGCTCACAAGCCCTTAGATCTTTAAGAGAAGATGGTATTGAGACCATTTTAATTAATAGCAATCCTGCCACTATTATGACAGACCCGTCAATGGCAGACCATGTGTATTTAAAACCGCTGAATACAAAATCGATTATAGAAATCCTAAAAAAACACCCAAATATAGATGCGGTTCTACCAACCATGGGAGGCCAAACCGCGCTTAACCTTTGTATTGAGGCAGATGAAAAAGGCATTTGGGAAGATTTTGGTGTAGAAATTATTGGTGTAGATATAGATGCAATTAACATTACAGAAGACCGAGAAAAATTCCGTGAGTTAATGCTTAAAATAGGTGTTGGTATGGCACCGCAATCTACAGCAACCTCGTTCCTAAAAGGTAAGGAAATTGCTCAAGAATTTGGTTTTCCATTAGTAATTAGAGCTTCTTTTACCCTTGGTGGGGCTGGAGCCTCTATTGTTTATGAACCAGAAAAGTTTGATGACTTATTGAGTCATGGTTTAGAAGTATCTCCTATCCACGAGGTAATGATAGATAAGGCAATGATGGGTTGGAAGGAATATGAGTTAGAATTGTTACGAGATAAGAATGACAACGTAGTTATTATCTGTACCATAGAGAATATGGATCCTATGGGGATACATACGGGTGATTCTATTACAGTAGCACCTGCAATGACCTTATCTGACCGTACTTTCCAGAAAATGCGAGATATGGCCATTAAAATGATGCGTAGCATCGGGGATTTTGCTGGGGGTTGTAACGTTCAATTTGCTGTAAGTCCGGATGAAGAAGAAGAAATTATTGCCATTGAGATTAACCCAAGGGTGTCTCGTTCTTCTGCATTGGCTTCTAAAGCTACGGGTTATCCCATTGCCAAAATCGCAGCTAAATTAGCTATAGGGTACACACTAGATGAGTTAGACAACCAAATTACAAAGTCAACCTCAGCATTATTTGAGCCAACATTAGACTACGTTATTGTTAAGATTCCAAGATGGAATTTTGACAAATTTGAAGGTTCTGATAGAACATTGGGTTTACAGATGAAGTCCGTAGGAGAGGTAATGGGTATAGGCCGTTCTTTCCAAGAAGCATTGCACAAAGCCACGCAATCTTTAGAAATTAAGCGTAATGGATTAGGGGCAGATGGTAAAGGCTTAAAAGATTACGAAACCATAATACAAAAACTTACTGTTCCTAGCTGGGACCGTGTTTTTGTTATTTATGATGCCATACAATTGGGTATCCCGTTAAAGCGTATTAACGAGATTACTAAAATTGACATGTGGTTCCTTAAACAGTATGAAGAATTACATTGTTTAGAGCAAGAAATTAACAAATATACTATTGCAAGCTTGCCAAAATCATTGTTATTAGAAGCTAAGCAAAAAGGTTTTGCAGACCGGCAAATTGCGCACATGTTAGATTGTTATGAGAGCGAAGTACATAAAAAACGTATGGAGTTCAATATCAATCGCGTGTACAAATTGGTAGATACCTGTGCCGCAGAGTTTACAGCAATGACTCCTTACTATTACTCCACTTTTGAAGAGGAAATAGAAACCGCAGATGGTAAACGTTTTGTAGCCAATGATTCTGTAGTAACAGATAGAAAGAAAATAGTAGTATTAGGCTCAGGACCAAACCGCATAGGACAAGGTATTGAGTTTGACTATTGCTGTGTACACGGAGTTTTGGCAGCAGCTGAGTGCGATTACGAAACTATCATGATTAACTGTAACCCAGAGACGGTTTCTACCGATTTTGATACCGCAGATAAGCTTTATTTTGAGCCTATTTTCTGGGAACATATTTATGATATTATTTTGCACGAAAAACCAGAAGGCGTAATTGTACAACTTGGTGGGCAAACTGCTTTAAAACTAGCAGAAAAACTAGATAGATACGGTATTAAAATTATTGGTACTAGCTACCAATCTTTAGACTTAGCAGAGGATAGAGGTAGTTTCTCTACACTTTTAAAAGAGAATAACATTCCTTATCCAAAATTTGGTACAGCGGAAACTGCAGATGAAGCTTTGGATTTAGCAGATGAGCTTGGATTCCCATTGTTGGTAAGGCCTTCTTACGTTTTGGGTGGCCAAGGAATGAAAATTGTTATAAACAAAAAAGATTTGGAGCAACACGTGGTAGATTTACTGCGTAAGATTCCAAATAATAAGTTGTTGTTAGACCACTATTTAGATGGAGCTATCGAGGCAGAAGCAGATGCCATTTGTGATGGGGAAGATGTGTATATAATTGGTATAATGGAGCATATAGAGCCTTGTGGTATCCACTCTGGGGATTCTAATGCTACCCTGCCACCATTTAACTTAGGGGAGTTTGTAATTCAGCAAATTAAAGATCATACCAAGAAAATTGCTTTAGCGTTGAACACCGTAGGTTTAATTAATATTCAATTTGCTATTAAGGATGATACGGTATATATCATTGAAGCGAATCCTAGAGCTTCTAGAACAGTGCCATTTATTGCAAAGGCTTACGGAGAGCCTTATGTAAATTATGCTACAAAAGTGATGCTAGGCGATAAAAAGGTAAAGGATTTTAACTTTAACCCACAACTAGAGGGCTATGCTATTAAGCAACCCGTATTCTCTTTCAATAAATTCCCTAATGTAAATAAGAATCTTGGTCCAGAAATGAAAAGTACTGGAGAAAGTATCTTGTTTATAGATAGCTTAAAAGATGACGAATTCTATAATTTATATTCAAGAAGAAAAATGTACTTGAGTAAATAATAAGGAAAGTTATTTCATAAAAAATGCCCCGTATATCGGGGCATTTTTATTTTAGGGCTATCGTTTAGGCTTCCCATTCCGTATGGAAAATACCTTCCCTATCAATTCTTTCATACGTATGTGAACCAAAATAATCACGTTGAGCCTGTATTAAATTCAATGGCAAACGTTCAGAGGTGTACGCATCAAAATAGGTTAGCGAATTGGATAAACCAGGTAAAGGAATGCCATTAGTAGCACCATAGGCGACCAATTCTCTAGTAGCTTTCACTGTGTTTTGTACTTTCTCTACAAAGCTTGGTGCCAACAATAGATTTTGTAGTTCTGGATTGGCTTGGAACGCTTCCGTAATGTCTGCCAACAACCCAGCTCTTATAATACACCCGGCTCTCCAAATTTTTGCAATTTCGCCAAGGTTAAGGTTGTAACCATATTCTTTGCTGGCATCTGCTAATTGGTGCATACCTTGAGCATAGGCCATAATAAAAGCAAAGTAAAGTGCATTTTCACTTTTTTCTACTAGTGCTTTTTTCATAACTTCTTCTGGGGTAGGTCTATCATATAGTTCGTCTGCTTTGGTACGTTCTGCCTTTAATGCGGAAATCTCCCTCATACTCACGGCAATATCAATCGTGGGTACGGGAATACCCAAATCCATTGCATTTTGAGAGGTCCATTTGCCAGTTCCTTTTTGCTTTGCTTTATCTAAAATCTGGTCTACCAAATCACCATCGGTTTCGGTGTCTTTTTGTGCAAATATTTCTGAGGTAATTTCAACTAGGAATGATTGTAATCTTCCTTGGTTCCATTTAGCGTAAGTTTGGTGCAACTCTTCGTTGGTAAGATTACCTGCTTTTTTTAGCAAGTCATAAATTTCAGAAGTCAGTTGCATTAGACCATATTCAATGCCATTGTGCACCATTTTCACATAATTCCCTGCCGATTTAGGTCCTAAATAGGCTACACAAGGCTCGTTATTATATTTGGCAGAAACGGCTTCAAAAATAGGTTTTACGTGTTGGTACGCCTCTTGGCTTCCTCCAGGCATAATACTTGGCCCTTTACGTGCACCCTTTGCTCCACCAGAAACACCAGCACCAAAAAAGTTGATGCCTTTCTCCTTTAGATAGGCCTCTCTACGGTCTGTATCTGTAAAAAAGGAGTTCCCTCCATCAATTATAATATCTCCCTGATTCAAAAAGGGTAAAAGATTATCTATAACGCTATCCACAATTTTACCTGCGGGCACTAAAAGCATAATTTTTCTAGGGGTATTCAGTGCATTAACAAACTCCTTAGCGTTGGTGCTTGCATTTACCTTGTCTGGGTCACCACCTTCTTCTATTAAAGCAGTTACCTTTTCTTGGTCCAAGTCGTTACCGAAGGCCGTAAAACCATTATCAGCTACATTAAGGATAAAATTGCGTCCCATAACCCCGAGACCAACCAATCCAAAATCATATTTGTTTGTCATAATTATTGTATTTACGTCTGTTAAGACATTGCTAAGTAAGTGAATTCTGAGAATCTTTACCTAAAATAAATGTTATATTCGACCCTTCAATTGATAGGTGATGGCCAAAACAAAAAAAACAGAAAATCAAATATTAGTAATATTTGGTGCCTCTGGCGATTTAACAGCGCGCAAATTAGTTCCAGCGTTATTCAATTTATACTTATCTGGGCATTTGCCTACCAATTTTGTAGTTCTTGGGGCAAGTAGAAGTGACATGACGGATAAGCAATTTAGAGCTCGCGTAGTTACGCAAAGTGGTTATTTAAAAAAGAAATTTCAAGATTTATCTGAGGCTAAAGTAAAAGCGTTTGCAGATAAATTTTTTTATGAAGATTTGGGAGGTAGCTATGATACCGATTACAGCCAGTTGCGTAAACGCGTAGAAACTTTAAAAGCTAAGTACGAGACCACGGGCAATATAATGTATTACTTGTCCACGCCACCTACCTTATACAAAACCATTGCCCAACGTTTGGCAGATGCGGGTATGAATACACAAAAAAATGGTTGGAAACGCTTAATTGTAGAAAAACCATTTGGATATAGTTTAGATACCGCCAAAGATTTAAATAGTGGCTTACAAGAATTTTTCAAAGAACATCAGATCTATCGCATTGATCATTATCTAGGTAAAGAAACGGTTCAAAATTTATTAGTGACGCGTTTTGCCAATAGTATTTTTGAACCACTCTGGAACCGTAATTATATTCACCATGTAGAAATAACTAATGCTGAGAGTGTAGGGGTAGAAAAACGTGGTGGTTATTATGATAAATCTGGTGCGTTACGTGATATGTTCCAAAATCATTTGTTACAAATTGTTTCTTTAGTAGTTATGGAGCCTCCGATAAGTGATGCTCCGGAAGATATAAGAAATGAAAAGGTGAAAGCTTTAAAATCCCTGCGAGTGATGAAAAGCGTTCAGGAATTATATGACAATACCATCCGTGCGCAATATGTAGAATCTACAATTGATGGAAAAAAGGTAAAAGGTTACCGAGAAGAAGAAGGGGTGGACCCAAATTCTACCACGGAAACCTTTGCAGCGATAAAGTTTTATGTAGATAACTGGCGCTGGAAAGATGTACCATTTTATGTACGTACAGCTAAACGTATGCCAACCAAGGTAACGGAAGTGGTCATTCATTTTAAAACGCCGCATCATCAAATATTCAAAGATTCTGGAATGGAAAACAGGGATAATAAGCTGATTATTCGTATACAGCCAGACGAAGGGATATTGATAAAATTTGGGGTTAAAGTTCCAGGGCAAGGTTTTAAAGTGGAACGTGCCAATCTTGATTTTTACTATTCTAGTTTGGCAGAGACCTACGTTATGGAAGCGTACGAACGTTTAATTTTAGACGCGATGCAAGGCGATGCTACTTTATATGCCCGTGCCGATGAAGTGGAAGCGGCCTGGGAGTTTGTAGATCCAATTTTGGAATATTGGGAAAAAGGTAAGGATGTACGCATGTATGGTTATGCTGCTGGTGTTTGGGGCCCAGAGAATTCTCATGACTTAATAGATGGTATTGGAGAATGGCGTAATCCCGGTCCGCATTTAACGGACGATCCCGGTTATTGTGTAATTTGTTAAGGATTAAAAGAAAATGGAAGTTAAAATATACGAGGATAAGCAAACGGTAGCAACGGAATTTTCTGCTTATTTTGCAGAACAAACAAGGCAAGATAAACCTTTTCATGTAGCATTATCTGGTGGTAGTACGCCTAAAATTGTTTTTGACACGCTTGCAGATGCTTATGGCGAAAATATAAATTGGAAAAATGTTCACTTTTATTGGGGAGATGAACGTTGTGTGCCGCCAACGGATGAACAAAGCAATTATAAGATGACAAAGGAACATTTATTTGATAAAATTGATGTTCCTGAAGAAAACATACATCGTATTTTGGGGGAAAATGACCCTAAAGGTGAAGCCATGCGCTACGCCAACTTGTTAGAGATAAATCTAGATAGGGTAGAAGGCGTACCGCAATTCGATTTAATTATCTTGGGTATGGGAGACGATGGCCACACGGCGTCTATATTTCCGCACGAGATAGAACTTTGGGATGCAGAGGACCATTGCGTGGTAGCTACACATCCAGATTCTGGTCAAAAAAGAGTATCCTTAAACGGGGCTGTAATAAATACTGCTAAAGAAGTTGCTTTTTTGGTTACGGGAGCAGCTAAAGAAGAAAAAGTAGCCATTATACATCAAGAAAAGGAGGGTTTTAAACAGTATCCTGCGGCGTTGGTAAAACCCAAATCGGGTAATTTACTTTGGTTTTTAGATAAAGAAGCAGCAGCTGGACTTTAGTCCAGCGCTAGCTTTATATTCTCTTCTTTAAGTTGACCCAAGTAGTCTTCTACCTTAAAGTTTTTATCATCAAATTTTGTATCGCGTTGAAACATGGCCATTTTACGTTCTATACTACGTGCAAAACGGCGTAATGCTTGTTTATCTTTGATTATAAGTCCCGGAACTTTTAAATTTTTTCCATTATCACCCTTTGCAACCATGGTAAAATAGGACGAGTTACAATGTTTTACTACTCCGGTAGTTACATTTTCTGCTTCTACACGTACCCCAACCACCATACTGGTATTTCCTGTATAGTTAATAGAGGCTTTTAGGGTAAGCAGTTCACCTACTTCTACAGGTTGTAAAAAATCTACTCTGTTAACACTTGCGGTTACACAATAGGCTTGAGAGTGTTTACTGGCACACGCAAAGGCTATTTGGTCCATTAAGTTAAGAATGTGACCACCATGTACCTTACCTCCAAAATTAGAATGAGAAGGCAGCATTAATTCTGTGATAGATACTTGTGACTCTTTGGCCGATTTATACTTTTTCATCCTAATTATTAAAATGAGGTGATTTTTCCTGTTTTACATCGGTTATAAAGTATTTGGTATCTCCCAACCAAAAGAATGTTGAATAACGCTCTATGTAGGTAACTTTCACGTACTCTCCTTGGTAATCTTTTAATTTTTGAATCACCTCTTTTTCAGAATCTTGCACGGAAAACGAAAAGATTTGCGCACCAGAGATACCCTGGCTTATTTCCCCTTCCCAAGTTTTTACCATTACGCCTTTTCTACTAAACTTGATTAACTCTCCAGAGCGGTACCCCTCGCTAAACGGAACATAATAGATGAATGCAAAATAACTGGCCAATCCTACTACAACAGCGGCAATGACTATGAATAAAACTTTTCTCATTATAACTTTAATTTAGATTGTTCTTCTAATTGTTCAGGGGTTTCGTCTTCTAAATCTTCCTTAGCGCGTTTTAAAATAGGTTCTGGTAACGATTTTTTCGCTTTAGCCCCCATTTTTTTAAGTTTCTCTATGCTGGTAATGATGTTGCCTCGACCTTCAAACAGCTTGTTCATGGCACCTTTATATTCGCTTTTAGCCTCGTCCATTTTTTTGCCCACCTTGGTCAAATCATTCATAAAACCTTCAAACTTATCATATAAAGCACCCGCTTGTCTTGCAATTTCAATAGCATTTTTTTGTTGCTTTTCATTGTTCCACATGGTGTCTATGGTACGTAAGGTGGCCAAAAGGGTAGAAGGGGTAACTATGACAATATTTTGCTCAAAAGCTTTATTATAGAGCGTACTATCCTCGTTAATAGCAATGGCGAATGCAGGCTCTATAGGTACGAACATGAGTACAAAATCCGGACTCTCCATTTCATATAAATCTTCATATTTTTTAGCAGAAAGTTGTTCTACATGGCGTCTTAAAGAATTTATGTGGTCTTTTAAAAACCTGGGTTTGTCTATTTCTTCCGCATTGGTAAAACGTTCGTAATCTGTTAAAGAGACCTTAGAATCCACTACCATTTTTTTGCCGTCTGGTAAATGGATGATTACATCTGGCATTACCCTACTACCATCTTCCCTTTTAAAACTTTGTTGTACGCTATATTCACGGTCTTTTTCCAATCCAGATTTCTCCAACACGCGCTCTAGCACCAGTTCCCCCCAATTACCTTGCATTTTGCTATCGCCTTTTAATGCTTTGGTCAAGTTTTCTGCTTCTTGCGTAATTTTTAAGTTTTGGCTTTGTAAATGAATCAGTTGCTCTTTTAAAGCTGAATGTATGCTGATGTTCTCTTTCTGTGTTTGTTCCACCTTACGCTCAAACAGCTGAATTTTTTCTTGTAACGGACTCAAGATTAATTTGATGTTCTTCTGATTCTGTTCTGTGAATTTCGAACTCTTTTCGTCTAAAATCTTATTGGCCAAATTTTCAAAATCCTTGGTGAATTTTTCTTGAAGCTTTTCTACTTCATCTTTTTGTTCTTGATTTACCTGTTGCAAGTGTTCTAAATCTGCTTGGTACCGAACAATTTTATTACCCAAAAGTTCTTTTTCTTGCAGAATTTGACGCTTTTCTTCATCTGAGGCTACCAGTTTTTGATTTAAACTAGTTAATGTGGCGTTCAATTGATTTTCTCGCTCCTGCCATACATCGGTGCTCGACTTTGTTTTTAGCTTTTGAATATAAAGCCCTAAAAAAATGCCTAATCCCAAGCAAACTAAAGCTAGGATAATGTAAATAATAGTAGTGTCCATGGAAATAAAAAAACTTCGGATAAAGATAAAATAATCTGCGCCAAGTAGGGGGCAACTAGGTTATCTATTTTGTGATTTTAAAGCTACCCGTACGTGCATCAAATTGTATTAAATCTTTTGGGAAGAGGTATTCAAAACTTCCTTTTTCTATAAGTTCGCATGGAGCGGCAAAGGCATTTTCTTTTCCATCTAAAAGCAACATATAATCGCATAATTGGATGGCTAGCTCTACCTCATGGGTTGTAAAAACAATGGTGCGTTGGTGTTTTGTTGCAAAACGATGTAAGAGTTTTAAAATATGCACTTTGTGCGATAAGTCTAGATGCGTAGTAGGTTCATCTAAATATACCAAAGGGGTTTCTTGCGCCATAGCACGTGCAATGAGTACGCGTTGCATTTGCCCATCACTCAACTCAAAACAATATTTGTCTTTCAAGTCTTCTAAAGAAAAGATATGTAGCTGTTGTTTGATAATTTCTTTATCATAGCCACCCAATGTGCCTAGCCAGTTGGTATACGGATGCCGACCCATTGCTATTAGCTCTGCAACTTTTAAATTTTTGGTTGCTATGGGGGTAGTTAAAACCAATGCCTGTTTTTGTGCCAAGGTTGAAGATGTATAGTCTGCTATCTGTTTACCGTCTAAGCTTATAGTGCCTGACAATGGAGGTTGCATACCAGACAGTGTACGTAAAAGTGTAGATTTTCCTATTCCATTAATGCCAACAATTGCCGTTAAGGATCCCTTTGGTATACTAAAGTTTAATTTGTTGGCAATGCTGGTTTTACCGTAGCCTATATTTAAATCCTCTACTTGGATGTATTTTTCCATTAAAACAGCATTTTACGTTTTCTTACCAATAGCCAAATTACAACAGGCGCACCAACAATAGAAGTGATGGCATTAATAGGTAATACAGTGGCAGAAGTTGGCAATTGTGCAATAGTATCGCAAATAAGTAACAATAAGGCACCGTATAAAAATACGGCAGGCAATAATATTTTGTGGTCCATAGTTTTGAACCATTGCCTGGTTAGGTGTGGAACGGCAAGCCCAATAAAAGCAATTGGTCCGGCAAAAGCTGTAATGGCACCAGCAACTATTCCTGTGGCAATAATTATAAAGAATTTTGTCTTTTTTACTGGAATACCCATGCTTTGCGCGTATTGTTCGCCCAAAAGAAAGGCGTTTAACGATTTTATACAAAATAGGCAAATGGTAAGCCCTACGAGTAATAGCAGTGCCAAAACACCTACTTTTTGCCAAGATAGATTGCCCACAGAACCATAAGACCAAAAAATAAACCGTTGTAATTGTTCAGCTTTGGAAAAGTAAGACAGAATACTAACTACAGCAGAAGTTATACTACCGAACATTAAACCGATGATAAGTAAGGCCATAGTATCTTTTACGCTATTGGCAACTACTATAACAATTAAAAGTACCAGAAAACTACCTAAACTTGCAGCTATGGCAATAGCTACATCATTTAACCAAAATAATTGGGTTAAGCCCAAACTAGTACCACCCAGTAGTAGTAAGGCTGCCCCTAAACTTGCTCCAGAGCTAATACCCAATACAAAAGGACCTGCTAAAGGATTCCTGAATAAGGTTTGCATCAAGAGTCCGCTCACTGCTAGCCCACCACCTATTAGAACTGCTGCAATGGTTTTGGGTAAGCGATAGTTCCAGATAATATACTCCCAGCCCTTTTCGGTTGTTGGTTGCCCCAATAAAATACTAAAGGTGTCGCCTAACGGAATGGAAACAGAACCTAAGCTTATGCTAATTAGCATACACAAGAGTAAGAGTAGAGTTAGCCCAATAAAGCCTAATTTATAAGACGATGGTTTTGTCATTACCGCAAAGGTGTAAAAAAATACGGGTTATAATTAGGTAAAAGGTCTGGATGAAGCCAATGTACCAAATCTTTTAAGACCAAATCTGGTCTCTGTGGGGCTAATTCGTAATATAACAAACCGCCGGTAAGCCCTTTGGTGTTAGAAAAGGTATATACTTTTTTATCTGTAAATGCTTTAAATTGTTGGTAATGTGGGTTAGCAGCATTCATTTCTTGGTAAGCGGTAAATTGCGCAGGTCCAATCCAATAATCTGCTTGGGTTCCTTTTTGTAAAACGGCTTCTACACTTAAGGCCAAGCTACCATTGCCTTTAGTATCTCTATATAGATAATTACCGCCAGCGTCTGCTATAAACTTGGCGGCCCAACTTTCTCCGGTAGGCATATACCAAACGTCTTTGTACAATGCACCAGATATTACCGTAGGATTATTGGTTTTGTTCTGCGCTAGTTTTTTAGTAGCGTTATAGTCTTTGGCAATCTGGGTAAAGATACTGTCTGCTTGTTTTTCTTTTCCTAATAGTACACCAAAGAATTTTATCCATTCCGCTTTTCCTAACGGATGTGTTTCCGCCCAATCACCATTGTATACAACTGGAATATTGGCTTGTTCTAAAGTGGAGTAGGTACTATTTTGGTTGTCTATACTGAAACCTATGATAACATCGGGCTGTAAGGCAATGGTCATTTCTGTGTTTAACTTTTCATTCTGCCCAAGTTCTTTTATTAGCCCTTTTTTAATTCGCTCTCTAGCCGGCATAGAAGAAATGTATTTCGTGTCTGGGAAACCAACCAACTTGTCCAATTCGCCCAAACTTTCTAAAGCAGGAATATGGGTGGTAGAGGTTACAACTAGTTTTTTTATCGGTGTGGTAATTACCGCATCATAAGCGTCTGCGGGGAATGTAATAGTTGGTAAAATAGAATCTGGAATTACCGCATAGGTAAATGCTTGTTCGGCACCCGGCCAAGGTTTGTTCACTTTTATGATAGGATAATTGCCATTTATATCTATAGAAAATCCATCAGCATACGCAACTTTTAAAAATGATTGTTGTGATTTTGAGTTGGTGGGTAGTTGCTCTTTTTTAACATCGCTCTTACAAGCATTAAAAAATAACACAATTGCAAGTGCAAAAAGTGGTATGGTAAAGGTCCGTTTCATGCACCAAAAGTAAATGAATTTAATTTTTATGAAATAACCTTAAACAAAATATGTAGTTTTGCCCGGATTTTTTGGTTCAGTTGTCTAGTGCAATTGATTAAAAGGGAATCTGGTGCAACTCCAGAACTGTTCCCGCAACTGTAAGTTTATACCAAACTAGAGTTTGGTTCCCCAAAAGGGATGCTGTTTTCTACAAAACCACTGTCTGGTTTTTAGGATGGGAAGGTAAAATAGCATAAAACAAGTCAGGAGACCTGCCAAAATTCATTAATTAAACTAGAAAAGCCTTCGGGATAAAGGTTTTAGAGTTATGAAAACTATTTACTCTTTTATTCTTTTTTTAGCTTTAGGTACTAGTTGCCTTCAAGCACAGGATGTGCCTATAACCCAATTGAAGGAAGTTGTAGTTGCAGATAGTCGCTTGCAAAAATTTAGTGATGGACATCAAAAAACGGAACTTAAAGATTCTATTTTAAAGAAAAATGACCCATTGTTGGCCAATGTTTTGGGTTTTAATACTCCAATTTACTTTAAACAAAATGGTTATGGTATGGTGGCGTCACCTTCATTTAGGGGGACCAATGCATCTCATACTGCAGTTGTATGGAATGGTATAAACGTGAACAGCCCTTTAAATGGACAAATAGATTTTAATACCATTAATGCACTAAACTACGATGCTATTACTGTTAAAAGCGGTGGAGCTAGCGCTCAATATGGAACAGGTGCTATTGGAGGCAGTGTACATTTAGGTAATGAACTCAGATTTAATGCAAAAACACATACTAAATTGTTTGCTGGTTACGGTAGTTTTAACACCCTTAATACAAGTGCTAAACACCATCTTAGTTCAGATAAATGGGCTTTTTCCTTAGCGGTTAATCAATTACAGTCAGACAATGACTATAAATATTTAAATACAAATCAAATAAATGAAAATGGAGCGTTCTCCCATACGGGAATAAATATGAATGTAGCTCACCGTTTGCGTGAGAATCAAATTTTAAAAATATACCATCAAACGCAACTAGGAGAACGTGAATTTAGCGGCACGCTTACAGCACCATCCAGAAGTAAGTATAAAGATTTAAACTTAAAAACTCAGCTGCACTTGCATTGGAAGCATCAGAAAGCGACTTCTCAAATACGTTTGGTCCACTTGTTTGAAAAGTACAAGTATTTTGAAAACAAGCAAAGCGATTTTTTTTCTTTTGGACAAGTGAATACGTTGCTAGCAAGATATGAATGGGAAAAAAATATAAGCCAGAAATGGACGTTAAATTCATTTTTAGAAGCAACTCATTTGGTAGGTGAAGGTTCTTCCATAGAAAAACCAAACAGGAGTAATGGTGGAGGTACATTTTTAGTAAAATATAAAAATTTAGACCGCCTAAATGTTACTTTACAAGCAAGAAAAGATTTCAATTCAGAATTTAGTTCTCCTTTAATTTTTGGAACAAACGGAGAATGGCAAATATCTAACAACTATGCACTAAGGTGGAATGCATCTCGTAATTATAATCTGCCTACGTTTAACGATTTGTATTGGCAGCCCGGTGGTAATTTAGAGTTGATTCCAGAAAATTCGTATCAAATAGATATTGGTAATGCTTTAGATTTCAATAATCTCGAAACAGCTTTGCATGGTTTTTTGATAAAAACAAAAGATATGATACGGTGGTTGCCAAACTCTAATGGCATTTGGTCCCCTGTTAATGAAGATAGTGTTACCATTTATGGCTTAGAATATAAACTTAATTATGCTGCAGCGTTTTTTCAAAAACTACAATTCTCTTCTAGCCTTAATTATAGTTTTACACGTTCTATAGATGATACAACAGACTTGCAATTATTTTACGTGCCCAAACATAGAGGTAATGTAAATATTGATTTTTACTATGGAGGCGTTCGTTTTTCTTACCAGCAATTGTATAACGGAGCTGTTAGGGTAATTGGGAATGAGTTAGAAGATTATACTGTAGCCAATGCAAGTCTTTCAATCCCGTTAGTCAATAAAAAGTCGCTCCAAACTACGCTGGGAATAAGAGTGCAAAATTTGTATAACACCTATTACGAAAATGTTGCTTTTAGGCCGATGCCAAATAGAAACTATAATTTTTTACTAACACTTAACTTTTAAATATGAATATGAAAAAAATCTTTTTAAGTATTATCACAGCAGGTGTACTATTGGTCTCTTGTTCTGATGATGACGATGTAACCTTACCAGAAGGTACTGTAAGTATTTCTTTATCTACTACTACCGTTAATGAAGAAGACGGAGATGTGGAAATTACATTAAATACTAATAATCCGTTTTTGACTGATGTAGAAATTGCATACGAATTATCGGGTACCGCTACCATTAATGAGGATTACACTATTGCTACTAGCCCCGTAACCTTGTCAGCAGGTGCAACTACCGTTAATATTACCCTATCAATAATTGATGATGAAACGGTAGAATTAGAGGAAACAATCACCATAGCAATTACCGGTATTACTGGTGATGACATGGCGGAATTTGTTGATGAAGAATTGACCATAACCCTAGTTGATAATGATAGTTATCCTTACGAAAATGGATTATTGTTGTTGCATGAAGGTAATTTTGGCCAAGGAAATGCCAGAATAGATTTCTTATCTAATGATTTACAAACAAATCAAACTTCAATTTTTTCTGAGGTAAATGGGAGACCATTAGGGGATACGGGACAAAGCATTGCATTTAGTGGAGATGTGGCTTATATCGTTTTAAATAATTCACAGAAAATAGAAGTAGTAAATCGTTTTACATTTGAGTCAATTACTACTATTGATAGTGGATTGCTAAACCCTAGATTCATGGCAATTGTAGGGAAAAAAGGATATGTTACTAATTGGGGAGACGGTACCAATCCTGACGATGATTATGTTGCTGTTGTAAATTTAACCACCAATAGTATAGAAAGTAATATTGCTGTTGCTGAAGGTCCAGAAGCTATTTTAGCCAATGGAGAAACAGTATATGTTGCGCATCAAGGAGGTTTTGGACAAAATAATATTGTTTCCGCAATTAATACTACAAATAGTGCTGTTGTTGAAATAACTGTAGACGATTCTCCAAATTCCATGCAGCTTACAGCAGAGGGAGAATTATTTGTGTTGTGCGGAGGTGTACCATCTTGGGCAGGTACTGAGTCTGGCGGGTCTTTAATTGTTATTGAAACAGCGGATAATACAGTTGCTAGGACACTAGAATTTTCAGAAACGGAGCACCCAGGTAGCCTAGAAGTTGATGCAGACGGGGAGTTATATTATATGGTAGCTGGTAATTTGTTTACCATGAATGTAGACGCTACCGAATTGCCAACAAATCCCATTCTTACCGGCAAATTTTGGTATGGTATGGATATAATTGGTACAACCCTTTACGGTTCTGATGCTAAAGATTATGTAAGTAATGGAGCAGTGGAAGTTTATGATTTAACAGATATTTCCTTGATTTCAACCCTAGATGTTGGCGTTATTCCAGCTGCCGTTTATGAGAATGTCTCTTCTAACTAAATAAAGAAGTGCTTAAAGTAAAAAGCAGCCTAATGGCTGCTTTTTTTATTTTAATCTAGGAGGATTGTCTAACCACATATTGTTTTTGACTGCCGTAAACATTTCTGAGCCTGTAAGTTCTTTTCTGTTGTACACCACCGGAGTAAAACCTTTAGCCGTAGCGCCCGTAATTTCTTGTAAACAGCGTGCTAACAGAGGCTCTGTTTCTTCGCCCAATACACCGAGGTTACCATAATCTTCTCTTTGGTAAAAATCTGGTGCAATACCTGCGGTATAATCAGAAAATCCATCTGCATTTTCATTGCGACCTACCAAAGGTTGAATAGCCCAGCTATTATCAGGATTGATGTTACCTTCTCTGGAAGAACGGTAGATATAACTATTATCTGGGTCGTCTACCATGGTAATGGAAAACTCGTTCTTACCTCGAGTAGTATCACCTACCTTTATCATTTCTATATACGGATTTAATCCGTTTATCAGCAATTCACTTGCAGAGGCAGTTCTGGCAGAGGTGATAACATACGCTTTAGATAAATTCAATGTGTTTAAAGCAGTGCCGTCTACATCGGCAGCAAAATAATCTTCTACATCTGCAGGGTCAAACTGAGCCTGAATTTTATCATTCCAGCGTTGTTTTATGTAAAGGTCACTTGTGTTTGTACCATAAACCATACTAGCCAAAAGGCGACTAGAATTTACAGAACCTCCAGGATTGTATCTAAAATCTAGTACTAATTCTGTAGCACCATTGGCTTTAAACTCAGCAAAAGCGTTATTCAATTCTTTATCGTACTCATTGGTGAAGCCATTGTACATTAAATAGGCAATTTTTGTTCCCTGTACATCTAATGTTTTGGCTATTAAAACAGGATTTTCTGCTAAACCTTCAAATTTGGTGAGGCTAACCTCTTCTTCAAGCTCTGTAATTTCACCTTCATTAAACGTGGCTAAACCCAAAGTGTAGGTGTCGTTACTGCCAAAAAGTAATTCTGTATAATTAGCATCTGTGAGCTGTTGCCCATCCACGCGATTAAAAATATCGCCACGAACAATATCTTTGTTAGAAGCATCAGAATTTGGTACTATATAACGTACATAACCAAAAATATTAGATCCTTCTGGGTAGCGTACCAAGCCAAATTCTAATCCATTACTTTTAGAAATACCACTAAGGTTGTTGACCAAAGTTTTATAATTAGGATTAGAAAAGCTAAAACGGTCTTCTTCTACTTGTAAGTTTTTGTAAAATAATTCAGGGTCGCTGGTTTGCGCTAGATAGTCTTGATACTCTTCTTCACTGCTAAAGCGGTCGTCTGCTAAATCGTTGACGTCTTGTTGCCAAAAGTACCAAAGATTCATAGCGCGCCACATAAAGTTTTGAGTGACAACATTGTTTTTTACTGTGACGTCATCGTCATTATTGCAGGCAAGTATCGATAAACCTAAAAGTAATAGGGATAAAATTTTTAACTTTTTCATACAAACATTTTAAAGGGTAAAATTTAGTGATAATTCATCAATAATGCATCACATTATATATCAGTTGTAGCATAAAACATGCCAATTATTTTAAAAAAAGGTAGTTTGCCTTGTAACAAATTTAAATGAGCATCGTCTGCATTATAGAAACCACCTTAAAGGTGTTTTAAACAATCAACCAAAAAATGAAACAACAAGAGTTTTTAGCAACAGTAATGCCTTTTAAGGATAAGCTGTATAGACTAGCAAAAAGGCTCCTTGTCTCTAAAGAAGAGGCAGAAGATGCAACTCAGGAAATTCTGTTGAAGTTATGGACCCGTAATGAGGCTATGACAAAGTATAAAAGTGTAGAGGCATTTGCTATGACCATGACTAAGAATTTTTGCTTGGACCGCCTAAAAAGCAAACAAGCAAGTAATTTAAAGTTAGTGCATAGTAATTATGAAGATGAAGGTAAAAAAGTACAGAAACAGATAGAGCATGCCGATAGTATTTCTTGGGTAGAAAAAATTATGGAAGAGCTCCCAGAGCAACAGAAAATGGTGTTGCAGCTCAGAGATATTGAAGAATATGATTATGAAGAGATAGAACAAATGTTAGATATGAAGCCTACGGCAGTAAGGGTAACCTTGTCTAGGGCTAGAAAAGCAGTGAGAGAAAAATTAATACAAAAACATAACTATGGAATCGCATAAACACATAGAAAGTTTAGTAGAAAAATATTTGGAAGCCGAAACTTCTTTGGCGGAAGAAAAAGAGTTACAAGCGTATTTTGCACAAGAGCAAATAGCACCACATTTGGTACAATACCAACCTATGTTCAGCTATTTTGCTAATGCCAAAAAAGAAACCTTTACAAAGCAGATACCATCAAAACCTAGTAAAAAAAGAAATTTTGGGTGGTTATCTACGGCGGCAGCGGTAGTTGTGGCCATAGGAGTATATTTTGGACAAGATACGTACCGTAAACAACAAGAACAGAAACGCATAGAACAAGAACAAGCTATGTATGCCTACCAAGAAACCAAAAAAGCATTAAATCTATTGGCAGAAAACTTTAGTAAGGGTACAGAGAAAATAGCTTATTTAAAAGAGTTTGAAGCTTCTAAACAAAAAATTTACAAAACAAATTAATAAGAATAAAAATGAAAAAGACAATTTTAATTGTATTGGTAGCTATACTTCCTATCTCTGCCATGGCACAGTCACTTTTTGATAAATACGAAGAGTTAGATGCGGTAACATCTGTGGTAGTAAACCAGAGTATGTTTAACCTTTTAGCTAAAATAGATGTAGAGGTTAATGACCCAGAAGCGCAAGACTTTGTGGATATTGCCACAAGTCTTAAAAGCTTAAAAGTTTTTACGACAGATAATAGAGATATTGGTGCAGATATGAAAGTTTCTGTAGACAAATACTTAAAAACAGCTTCTTTGTCTGAGTTAATGCGAATTAAAGATAAAGATGCCAATGTTAAGTTTTACATTAAAGAAGGTAAAGACAGTGACCACGTGAGTGAACTCTTAATGTTCATTACTGGAATTAAAGATGTAGAAGCTAACGGGCGCAAGTTTGAAACGGTTTTGCTTTCCTTAACGGGAGACATTGATTTAAATAAAATAAGTTCGTTAACCAAAAAAATGAATTTACCAGAGCAATTAAATGAAGCTGGTAAAAAAAGTAAGTAAATAATATACATCGGGTGGTGTAGCTGCCCGATGTTTTAAAACTATTCATCATCAATCTTAAAACAATCAATCATGAAAAAAGTATTAGCAACCCTTTGTTTGGCAATTTTACCAATTTTTGCAATAGCTCAATCTGTTTTTGATAAATATGAAAATTCTAAAGACGTAGCCACCGTGTCTATTGGTAAAGGGCTTTTAAAGTTAGCCTCTCATATAGATATTGAAACAGATGACCCAGAGGTAAAAGATTTTCTGAATTTGGCTAAAAACATAGACGAAATAAAAGTGTATGTCACAGAAAAATCTTCCGTAGCTGCAGATTTAAGCCATGCTGTAAAAGTACACCTTAAAGAAAGACGCTTAGAAAGTTTAATGAAGGTAAAAGACAAAGATGCCATTATTAATTTTTATGTAAAAAACACTAATAATGATGAAATTGTAAAAGAGTTATTAATGCATGTTGAACACAGAGATAGCCATAGAACCGAATCTGTTGTGGTGAATATTACCGGTAAAATTGAATTGGAAAAAATAGGTGCTTTAGTAAACCAATTGAATTTGCCAGAAGAAGTAAAAGAAGTAAAACGTAGTAAATAACAGTGGGTAAACTGGCTATTTTACCACCTAAAATCAACCAATATGAATAAAATTATAAAAGGGATAGCACTAGTTTGTGTGCTCGTATGCACGGCTTGTAGTGAAAAGCAAACTCTCCAAGAATATTATGTTGAAAATCAAGAAAACCCAAAGTTTTTAATTGTGGATATACCCGCAAGTGTGCTTAACATAGATGCGGTAGCCTTAACGGACACCCAACGAGAAGCCGTTAATTCTTTACGTAAATTAAATGTACTGGCTTATCAAAAAAAGGATGATAATGAAGCGGAGTTTACGGCAGAAAAGACCAAGGTTAATGCCATACTAAAAGACGATAGGTTTGTGGAATTGATGAAAATCAATACGCAATTTGGAAAAGGCGTGGTTAAGTATTTAGGGGAAGAAGATGCTATTGATGAGGTCGTTATTTTTGGCGCTAGCGATGATAAAGGCTTTGCAGTGGTAAGGGTTTTAGGAGAAAATATGAATCCTGCTCATTTAGTACAGTTAATCCAGGCTTTAGATAAATCTGATTTTAATGGGGAAGGATTAGAAGGAGTCGCAGACATATTTAAATAACACAATTCAGTTTTTAAATACTAAAATCCTGAACTACAGTGTGGTTCAGGATTTTTTTTGCGAATAATTCATCTTAAGTTAAGATTTACGTGTGACTTTATTCATACTTTGGTTTCTAAACTTACAAACACTATAAAAACCAATTAAA
This sequence comes from Croceivirga sp. JEA036, assembly GCF_011882165.1. Lineage (NCBI taxonomy): Bacteria > Pseudomonadati > Bacteroidota > Flavobacteriia > Flavobacteriales > Flavobacteriaceae > Croceivirga > Croceivirga sp. JEA036. The sequence continues at coordinate 28,507 of NZ_JAATON010000007.1, read as the reverse complement.
ACATTATGGAAAACGCAGAAGTTTGGATAGAAAAAGGTATTGGCTTTGTAACTGAATATGGCCCTAAAATAATTGGTGCTATATTAATTTACATTATCGGTTCTTGGATTATCAAGAAGTTAACTGGTATGCTAAGAAAAGTGATGGCTAAAAGCAATTATGACGAATCACTTCAAAAATTCTTATTAAACCTAGTTACTTGGGGTCTTAAGATTTTTCTAATCATTACAGTAATATCAAAGTTAGGTGTAGAAACCACAAGTTTGGCTGCAGTAATTGCCGCAGCAGGTTTGGCTGTAGGTCTAGCCTTGCAGGGTTCACTTAGTAATTTTGCAGGTGGAGTGCTGATTATGATTTTTAAGCCTTATAGAATAGGTGATTTGATAGAAGCTCAAGGCGTATTAGGTGTAGTTAAAGAAATAGAAATTTTTACGACCAAGTTAGTTTCTCCAGAGAATAAATTAATTATAGTGCCTAATGGTGCTATGGCCAATGGCAATATTGTTAACTATACTGCTGAGGGCAAAATTAGAGTAGATACCGTTATCGGTGTTGGTTATGGAGAAGATATAAAGAAAACAAAAGATGTGTTGTTAGAGGTACTAACCTCTAATCCAAAAGTTTTGCAAGACCCCGCTCCTTCTGTTAATGTTATGGAATTAGCAGATAGTTCTGTAAACTTTGCGGTAAGACCATTTTGTAAGCCAGAAGATTATTGGGATGTGTATTTTGCAACGTGCGAAAATTGTAAGATTGCGCTTGATAAGGCTGGTATTGAAATTCCTTACCCACACAGTGTGGAAATTCATAAAGACGCTTAAATTACGTCCCCTATATATTTTAAAAAGCCCTGTTATAGTATTAAACAGGGCTTTTTTTTAATCTATATTACACTGCTAAACACCTGTGTAATTTGCGGGTGTTATTAGCTTTAATTCTTCTTTAATAGCTGCGCTAACTTCTAGCGTGTCAATAAATGCAGCAATAGAATCTTTTGTTATTTTTTCATTGGTACGGGTTAATGCTTTTAAGGCTTCATACGGATTAGGATAACTTTCTCTTCTTAATACCGTTTGTATTGCTTCTGCAACAACCGCCCAATTGTTTTCTAAATCTTCATCAAACTTAGCTTTATTTAATACAAGTTTGTTTAAACCTTTTAGTGTAGATTGTAATGCTATAATGGTGTGCCCAAAAGGAACGCCCACATTACGCAAAACGGTACTATCTGTAAGGTCTCTTTGCAATCTAGACACAGGTAGTTTTGAGCTTAAATGTTCAAAAATAGCATTTGCGATACCTAAATTACCTTCAGAGTTTTCAAAATCTATAGGATTTACCTTGTGGGGCATAGCAGAGGAGCCAACCTCACCTTTTTTAATCTTTTGCTTAAAATAATCCATAGAGATGTACGTCCAAATATCTCTATTTAAATCAATGTAAATTGTATTAATTCGTTTTAGGCCATCAAACAAGGCGGCCATATGGTCATAATGTTCAATTTGTGTGGTAGGGAAAGAGTGATGTAATCCTAATTTGCCCTGCACAAAATTTTGCCCGAAAGCTTTCCAGTCAATAGAAGGATAAGCCACTTTATGTGCATTATAATTACCCGTTGCACCACCAAATTTTGCAGCAGAGGGAATATCGTTTAGCAAATCAAATTGTTGTTTTAAACGCTCTACAAAAACAGCTAATTCCTTTCCTAACCTGGTAGGAGAAGCAGGTTGCCCGTGGGTGCGTGCTAACATAGATACATTGTCCCACTCTTCTACCAATGCCTTGAGTTTATCTAAAACTTCTAAATGTAGGGGTACATATACCGCATTCATGGCGTCTTTAATAGAGAGCGGAATTGCTGTGTTGTTAATATCCTGAGAGGTAAGTCCAAAATGAATAAACTCTTTATGTTTTTCTAAGCCTAATGCATCAAATTTTTGTTTTATAAAGTATTCCACTGCCTTAACATCATGATTGGTGGTTTTTTCTATTTCTTTAATAGCCAGCGCATCATTAGCAGAGAATTGCTTGTAGATTTCTCTTAAGGCATCAAATTTAGAGGAATCAAAATCTGCGAGTTGCGGTAAAGGAATTTCGCATAGTGCGATAAAATATTCTATCTCTACCAAGACACGATACTTAATTAGAGCTTCTTCAGAAAAGTAGTTACCTAAACTTTCGGTTTTATTTCTATACCTACCATCTATAGGAGAAATGGCATTTAAAGGACTTAAAGACATTTTGTTGCAATTTTAAAAGCCCAAATATAGCTAAACTTAAAGAGTCCTTAACCTTGTTTTTGTAGCAAGTCTAGCGTTTTTTTTGCCCTACTTTGGTAACCCGCAGTACCTGTATGTATTTCTGTTTCTAAAATAGCTTGCAATTGCGGATGTATCCACAAAAAATCCAAGCCTAAATAATACAAACTAGTCATGGCAAATACCTTTGTGGCCACCTTGTGCTCACCAATTAACCAATCAAAACAAAGTGTAGTTAATGTTTCTAGATGATTTGTTTGTATAACCTGTCTAAAACTAAAATGTTTCTCTTTGTAATAAGCAATGCAAGTTAGTTGTAATATATGTGCAAAGGGTCTAAGGCAAGATTCTGTTTTTACCGTTGCAAGTCCCTCTATATAAAGATTTAAATAGGGGAGAAGGAGGGTCTTTTCTTTTCTTAATGTGTGGTCTAGAACCCAACTTGCATTAAAACTGGTTTTAAGCGCGTCTTGTTCAAAGCTTGTAGTGATAAGCGGGTGCATTAGTTCTGGTTTATCTAGAACGAGTTCTACTAATGTTAGTATTTCATCTTTATTTAATCTTTTTTGATTGAGTTTTTGAACAAATGATGCTGTATTCATTGGTTTTATTTCAGCAGTTCTTGTACAAGTTTTGGAACACCATTAGCGGCTGTTTCTTGTATTATAGTAAGCTTGTCAAATTCGTTAGTATTTACGCTAGGGCTTGGGTCTATAAAGTAAATAGGTGTGTTGGGTTTGGCATAATTAACTAAACCCGCTGCGGGATATACTTGCATGGAGGTGCCTATAATTATAATTATGTCAGCTTTCATGGTATAGGTGATGGCTGGTTCTAGCATGGGAACTAGTTCTCCAAACCACACAATATGGGGTCTTAGCTGATGTCCTTTTTCGTCCAAATCTCCCAGCATTAAATCACCTTCCCAATCCAGAATTAAATCTTCATTTTTTGTGCTTCTTACTTTAAGCAATTCACCATGGAGGTGTAATACATCAGTACTACCAGCTTTTTCATGAAGGTTATCTACATTTTGTGTTATTATTTTTACTTCAAATTTTTCTTCCAATGCAACTAAGGCTTTATGACCAGAATTAGGTTGTACGTGGTGCAATTGCCTTCTTCTTTGATTGTAAAAATTGAGCACCAAAGCTGGATTATTTGCAAATCCTTCAGGTGTAGCTACCTCTTTTACATCGTGACCTTCCCAGAGTCCGTCTGCATCTCTAAATGTTTTAATACCGCTTTCCGCGCTCATGCCAGCGCCAGTTAAGATTGCTATTTTTTGCTTCGCCATAGTGTAAAAATACCATTTTCACTATCTTTCTCGCTATGTTTGATTATGATTTATTAGCGTACTTACAAGGTTATCTTACCGAGGAGCGTAAACTTAGATTCGAAGAAATTTTGGCCAATCGTACCAATTACTTAACCGTGGCTATAGAAGATGTGTATCAGTTGCATAACACAAGTGCAATAATAAGGAGTTGTGATGCCTTTGGTATCCAAAGTGCACATGTTATAGAAGATAGATTTGGTAAGCGATTAGATAAAAATATAGCCATGGGAGCACAACAATGGGTAGACGTTAAAAGATACGGTACACCAGAGGCTTGTCTATCTTACTTAAAAGCAGAGGGCTATGCAATAGTAGCAACAACGCCACATGGCAATTGTGTAGATTTACCAGATTTTGAGTTTAAGGGCAAGACAGCACTTTTTTTTGGTACGGAACGCACGGGCCTAAGTGACGCAATTTTACAACAGGCAGACTTGAATCTTAAAGTGCCTATGGTCGGTTTTTCAGAAAGCTTAAATGTTTCAGTATCTGCAGCAATCACAGTACAGGTTTTAGCAGATAAATTGCGTAAAACAGATTTACCTTGGCAATTGTCTAAAGCCTTTTTGCAAGAGAAGCGATTGGATTGGGCTAAAAAATCTATTAAAAGCGTAGAAGGAATAATTGAACGTTATTTAGCGGAGCGATAAAAGTTGTATATTTAAATTACAACCTAACACCATATTAATTATGTACATTTTCCTCTACGTTGTCATCAGCTTGCTGGCGCTTATTTTGTTATTAACCCTTTTGGCTCCAAAGGAGTATGATGTTTCTCGTTCTATTTTCATCAACAAGCCAAAAGCTGAAGTTTTTAATGTGTTACGCTCTTTAAAAGAGCAAGATACTTGGTCTCCTTGGGCTAAAAAAGATCCGGGTATGCATAAAGAATATCGTGGTGTGGATGGCGAAGTAGGTAGTGTTAGTTATTGGAATGGCAACAAGGAAGTAGGGGAAGGAGAACAAGAGATAACCAGCATAAAGGATGGTGAACGCATAGAAGGACAATTACGTTTTTTAAAACCTTTTAAATCAGAATCTAATTGTTACTTTATTACGGAAAGCGTAAATCAGGGAACTAAAGTAACTTGGGGATTTAACGGAAAAAATAAATTCCCGATGCGTATTATGATGTTGTTTATGAGTATGGATAAAATGGTTGGTAAGGATTTTGAGGAAGGTTTGGCTAGTTTAAAATCCAAAATGGAATCATAATTATGGATACTTTAGTAGGTTGGTTTGAGATACCGGTGGCGGACATGTTACGTGCGCAAAAATTTTATGAGGCAGTTTTTAATTGTACTATAAATGTTCAAATTTTTGGAGGAACTAAAATGGGGTGGTTCCCGCAGGGCGAAACTAAAAATGGGGCGTCTGGTTCTTTAATTGAACAGCCTAATCATTACCAATCTAGTGCTACTGATGGTGTACTAATCTATTTCAATTCTGTAGACGTACAGCATACGTTAGATAGGATTGCCAAGGCAGGTGGAAAAATATTGAAAGAGAAAACTTTGATAAGTCCAGAAATTGGATTTATGGGCTTGTTTTTAGATACTGAGGGGAATAGAATAGCACTACATTCTAGAACATAAGGAGCTTAAGTTAGTGTAGTTTATTTTCCTTAGGTTGGTGAGCTATAATGCAATATCAACCATCTCTTTTTTAAGATTAAAGTTCTTTTTTCTAATTACTCTTTAAATTTTAGTTTCAGCGATTTACTGAATTTTAGCTAAAATAGCTGTTTTGCAAAGCAAAGTTAACGCCCTTAGTAGGTGGTTTACCTTCCATATCCGTGTTAGATGACGATAGCATCATGATTGTTTTGGATAATTTTTATATGATTGTCGGTTGCTAAATTGAGTTTTTAGATTGTTTACAGGTTAAAAAACTAAGGAACGATGAAAATAAGAACAATAATAGGTGCTTCTTTCGATAGAATTACTGTTTTAATTCTAGTAATGCTGTATCGTATTCATTGTCTAAAACAACTTTTCCATTTTTAACTACAACCTCTTGTTTAGAATAAGTGTCATATAAAAGGGTGCCATCTCCAAAGAAGCCTTTAACAGAAAGTGCTTTTTTACCGGTTGGTAAATCTAAACCAATTACCACCTTGTCTCTCATTTCACCCTCTGTAAAACTTCTGGAAAATACATATGGTTTCTGAGAAAGTCTTTTGTGCTTACCCATCCCCACAGCCAAGTGGTTTCTTCTAAACTGCCCTAGTTTCTGCCAATGGGTATGAATACGTTTTGTAGTTGCTAAGCTATCTAGGTCTTGCCAGTTCATAGGAGAGCGCAAATTAGCATCGCCAATGGCACCTTCTACTTTTAAAGGGCGCATGGTTTCGTCACCGTAATATACTTGAGACGCACCTGGAGCTAACAAGAGCATATTTGCAGATTTGTACGGTTTGGTGCGGTCAACATCAAAAGGCGAGCTATCATCATGGCTACTTATGTAATTTAGAAACCCTTTTCCTTTAAACTTTGTATGTAGTAAATAACTGTATTTTCTAAAAACGGATTCGTAGTCTCTTTCTGCATCACTACGGAGCTCAAAATTGATTAAGGCATCAAATCCATTAGCAAAATAATCTACTTTTTTATCACCAAAGTCGTACATTCTTCCATTAGAGATGCCATAGAAGTATACTTCACCAACCATGTAAAAGGGTTGATTATCAAACACTTTTTCGGGATTTTTTTTCTTCCAAAGATTAAAGGCGTAATCGGCTTCTTTTCGTAATTCTCCCCATGCGTTTTCATTTACGTGTTTTACCGTATCTACTCTAAAGCCATCTACACCAAACTCGTGAATGTAATCTGTTAGCCATTTTATGATATAAAAACGTGGAGCTCTAGGGTATCCAGTCCTTTCAAAGAAGCGATTAAGTTCATCTAATTCCTTAGATAATCGGCCTTCCTTTTTCCATTTTGCTAATAATGCATCTGGTAATTCTACGGCTTCATCAGATTCGGTTAAAATATCTGGTAGATTTTCTACTAAAGTGCAGGCTGTTGTACCTTCATAACTTTCAAAATCGCATTGAGGACTTGTTCTTACCCATTCTTTTGGCCATACGGGATCTAATTCTGTAACAGGTCCAGTGTGGTTCAAAACAACATCTAATAGAATACGAATTCCTTTTTTGTGTGCAGTTTCTACAAGTTGTCCTAGTTCTTTCTTAGAGCCAAAATTTGGGTCTATCGTTGTCCAATCTTTGGTCCAATATCCATGGTAACCATAGGTTTGGCCCGTACCTTCATCAACACTTCCTTGTATTTGTTCCACAACAGGTGTAAACCAAATGGCATTAATACCTAAATCCGTAAAATACCCTTCTTCTATTTTTTGAGTAATACCAGCAATATCGCCACCCAAAAAGCCACGTAGAATTGCTGTAGAATCTTTACGTTCAAAATTGATGTCATTTTCGGTTTTACCATTATTAAATCTATCGGTAAGCAAAAAATAAATATTGGCAGCATCCCATTTAAAAGGCGTTTGTTGATGGTTAACTACGGCGGTGGTTTCTACTTTTTCTATCTCGGGCGCTGTTTCTTTCTTTTGATTTTTGCAACTACCCAATAAAGAAAATATAGCCATTGCAATAAGTAGTTTTCTCATAGTTGAGGATTTTGGCTAAAGCTATAAAATGCCCTTCAGAAAATAAAAAAAAATTAAGGGGTATGGGTATCAAACTATAATTTGATGTCTTACCTACGGTTTAGCACTTTATATTCTTCATAACAACTACTAATGGCATCAAGGATTTGCAAATCATTAGCGGTTTCTATAAATGAGCGTGAATAATTACAATTGTTTAGAATATCCTCAATATCCATCTTATCTAATTGTAATAACTGTGTAAGCGTTTCTCTATCAAACTTAGATGCTAGTAAATCGCGAATATTATCGTCCTCTTTCATCTGTCTAAGCTTGCGCATTTGCGCAGGTTTTTTACCAAAGAGGTTTCGTAATAAATCTGCAGGATTCATGATAGCTCCTAATACCTTAGTTACTGCTCCAGGGTTTTTGTTACCAGCCTCATAACTTTTATTAAGGCCAGAAATACTGTATTGATACCCTGTGTTAATAGGTAAGTTTTTTACATCTATTTCTAAGTAGCCCGTTAGTTGATATGGTCTTACAACCACTTCTTCTAACGCATAGGCAAGTTCTGTTAAGGCTACTTTGGTGCCTTGAAATTTAAACATGTCGTTGGTAACTCTAACTTTTTGAGGTTTAAAACCTAAGAAAGTAAAATAAAGAGTGTCGTTTACCGCTGCTTTCACGGTAAACTCACCCTTTTCATTCGTTATAGTACCAACTACTTTATTAAGGTTGATGATATGTACGCTCTCTAGTGGAAAATCAGTTTGAGCGTTGACAACTATGGCTTTTAATTCGCCCTCCTGTGACTCTGCATCATTGGTTTGCGCTGTCAGCGCTCCAAATAATAACAGAAAAATGGGCCAAATACGTAGGTTCATCTAATAATTTCTATGGTAAAATTACAAAACAACAAAAAATTAAAAGCTATGCCTACTTTTTAGCAAGGGATTAACTAAAAAAATCCGCCTCCCTTTTTTCCTTTTTTACCACCTTGTCCGCCACTTCTTTTCTTTTTAAAATTGCCGCCGCTACTATTACGGTCGCCTCTGCGTCTGTCACCGCCTCCGCGTTTACGATCTCTACGCTTACCTTTTCCTCCGCTTCGACCACCGGGGTTTTTAGAAACCTCTACGTTGACAAATCTGTCATTAACTTTAAATTCTTTAAAGGTCTCTAATACCATTGGAGCAAACTGTGCATCTGTATTAAAGAAAGAGAAGGTGTCTTTGGTATCTACCTTAAAAATATCATCACGGTCTAAGCCCAGATTATCCCTTAAAAAATCTTTGAGAGACATCCAATCATAGCCATCTTTTTCACCAACATTGATAAAGTAACGTACAGAGCCTTCTGTAGGAATTTCTCCAGGAGAAGAATCACTTCCTCTAGAACTACTATTAATATCTTTAGATTTGTTGTAGTAGTTGAAGAACCTTGTAAATTCTACAGAAACAATCTTTTTTATCAACTCTTCTTTATCAAGATTTTTTAGAACATCATTGATAGCTGGTAAATAGGATTCAATTTCTGGATTAATCGTAGTGTCTCTGATACTACTCGCTAAATGATACAATTGTATTTCACAAATTTCCATTCCGCTTGGAATTTGCTGCTCTAGAAATTTAGTTTGTATTTTCTTTTCTATAGCCTTTATCTTACGTATCTCACTACGGGTTACAATGACCATAGAAATACCAGATTTACCCGCTCTACCTGTTCTACCGCTACGGTGGGTGTAAGTTTCAATTTCGTCTGGTAGTTGGTAATTAATTACGTGGGTAACGTCATCAACATCTATACCTCTAGCAGCTACGTCTGTAGCAACAAGCATCTGTATTTGCTTTTTTCTAAAGGCATTCATTGCTAAATCTCGCTGATTCTGGCTCAAATCACCATGCAAGGCACCTGCATTGTAACCGTCTTCAATCAGTTTTTCAGCAATCTTCTGAGTATCCCTCTTAGTCCTACAAAATACTACTGAGAATATACCAGGATTGGCATCTGCCAATCGTTTTAATGCAGCGTATCTATCTCTACCACCTACAACATAATATTCATGCTGTACAGTATTAGCGCCAGAATTTTTTGAACCAACCGTAATTTCTTTAGGTTGATGCATGAATTTCTTAGCAATTGTAGCAACTTCTTTAGGCATGGTTGCAGAAAACAACCAAGTAGATTTCTCTTTTGGGGTATTAGATAAAATATCTTTTATGTCTTCATAAAAGCCCATGTTCAACATTTCGTCGGCTTCATCTAGAACACAATAATCAATCTTAGAAATATCTACCATTCCACGACCAATCATGTCTTTCATACGGCCTGGAGTAGCCACTACAATTTGCGCCCCTCTTTTAATTTGTTTTGCTTGGTCTGTAATACTTGCACCACCATAAATGGCAACAATGTTAAGGCCCTTCTCATATTTAGAGTAAGCCTTCATTTCTTTAGCAATCTGCAAGCAAAGTTCACGTGTAGGAGATAGTATTAACCCTTGTGTGGTTCTACTTTCCGTAACAATTTTCTGAATAAGCGGAAAACCAAATGCTGCAGTTTTTCCAGTACCAGTTTGTGCTAACGCAACCAAATCGGTCTCGTCTTCTAATAAAATAGGGATAGCTTTTTCTTGAACCTCAGAAGGAGTTTCAAAACCCATGTCTGCAATAGCAGAAAGTAATGAGGCGTTTAGCCCCAAAGAATCAAAATTTGACATAAATAGTTTATAAGTACTCGCAAATACGTGTGTTGCATGGAGCGTAATTACCTATAAACCAAAGCTCTGCGCAACACCCCAATCCTGTTATTTAAGGACCATCGGCGTAAATTAAGCGGCAAAGGTACGCTTAATTCTTTAGTTGAAACGATTTAAGTGAGATTTCTTTTAAAAGTGACTGTTTATGAGGTTTTTAAGAAGGCTAGCAACTTTTCTAAAGCTCTAGCGCGGTGACTAATGGTGTTTTTTGTTTGTAGTGGGAGTTGAGCAAATGTTTGGTCATAGTTTTCTGGAATAAAAATTGGGTCGTACCCAAAACCTTCTGTTCCTTGTTGTGCTAAGGCAATTGTTCCATGAACTTCCCCGTTAAATTGGTGTTTTTCTTTAGAATTTAAATTCAGCGCAATTACGGTCTTAAAATGTGCTTTACGATGGTCTTTATTTTCCAATGCAGCTAACAACTTATTCATATTGTCGTTTGCATCCTTTTGTGGGCCAGCGTAGCGAGCTGTATATACTCCAGGTGCGCCATCTAAGGCATCTACTAAAAGTCCTGTATCATCTGCAAAACATGGCAAATTGTAGGTTTTGGTAACATAATCAGCTTTAATTTGTGCATTGGCTTCCAACGTTAGACCAGTCTCGGCAATTTCTTCTGTACAGCCAATCATATCTAGGGTTACAAGCTCAATATGGTTAGGCATAAGCGCTTTTATCTCGGTATACTTATTTAGGTTATGGGTTGCGAAAACCAATTGCATAGTTGTAATTTTAGCGCTAAGGTAAAATTAGAATAGATGAAATTAAAATTGATTCCTGCATGGGTCACCGTTGTATTTGGTTTAGCAATGTTTGGTGTAGCAAAATTGTTGCCTTTTGGGCAATTTACCTTTTTTGGGCAGCAATACCTTATGTATGGATTGGTTTGCTTGGCAATTTGCATTGCATTAGCGGCATTATTGCAATTTAAAAATGCCAAAACTACTATAAGTCCGGTTGCATTACAAAATACAACTACATTGGTTACTACAGGTATTTATGGGTATACTCGCAATCCTATGTATTTGGCTTTATTATTGGTTTTATTGGCTTGGGGCTTGTATCTAGGTAATGCCTTTAATACTTTGCTTGCAGCGGGCTTTGTGTATTACATGAATGCCTATCAAATTATACCAGAGGAGCAAATGTTAATTTCAAAATTTGGTAAAGCATATAGAAGTTATTTAAAGGGGGTAAGACGTTGGTTTTAGTTTGAAAAAAAGAAAGGGAAATCCTTTTTTTGATAGGTAAAACGTAATGCGAAACACATTTTAAAATCAAATTGTTAATTAGTAGATGGTATTCTTGTTTTTTACTGAATTAAATCTGCTACCCAACTATTAATCCTTAATTTTACCGTCTATTCTGAGAACCTATCATGATAGCAACTAGTAGAAAATATATATTTGATTTTGACAGCACCTTGACAAGGGTAGAGGCTCTGGATGTCTTGGCAGAAATGACTTTAAAAGACAACCCAAAAAAAGATGAGATTCTTCAAGAAATACAAAATATCACCAATTTAGGGATAGACGGAGAGATTTCTTTCACGGAGTCTTTAGAACGAAGAATTCGTTTGCTCAATGCTCATAAATCGGACTTAAACGATTTAATAACAGAACTACGTCAAAAAATCTCCAAATCCATAGAAGAAAATATGGATTTTTTTCATTCACATTCAGATGACATCTACGTCATTTCTTGCGGATTTAAAGAGTTCATAGATCCAATTGTAGAAGAATTCAACATTCCATCAGAAAGGGTGTATGCCAATACTTTTACGTTTGATGGGAATGGAGCTATCGTTGGTTTTGACCGTGAAAATGTGTTGTCTTCCCATAATGGAAAAATACAGTGTTTAAAAGACTTAAACTTAGAAGGCGAAGTGCAGGTGATTGGTGATGGTTACAGTGATTATGTAATGAGAGAAGCCGGTATTGCCGATAAGTTTTTTGCATACACAGAAAATGTGCATAGAGATAAAGCTGCCAACAATGCAGATTATGTTACTCCTAACCTTAATGAATTTTTATTTGTGAACGATTTACCTAGAAAAATATCTTATCCCAAAAACAGAATTAAAATATTATTGTTAGAAGGGGTGCATCCAGACGCATTACAACGCCTTTCTGATGAAGGATTTACTGTAGAATTATTAAAGCATGCTTTACCGGAAGATGAGTTAATTGAGCGCATTAAAGGAGTACATGTATTAGGTATACGTTCTAAAACACAAGTAACTAAAAAGGTGCTAGAAGCCGCAGATAGATTGATGGTGGTGGCTGCTTTTTGTATTGGAACTACACAAATAGATTTAGATGCTGCTAAGAAAAATGGAGTAGTGGTGTTTAATGCTCCTTATAGCAATACCCGTTCTGTAGTGGAATTGGCTATAGGGCAAATTATCATGCTAAAGAGAAGCATTTTTGCTCGCAGTACAGAAATACATAAGGGGCAGTGGTTTAAAACAGCTTTGAATGCTCAAGAAGTAAGAGGAAAAAACCTTGGAATTGTAGGGTATGGTAATATTGGTAAACAATTGTCTGTGCTGGCAGAGGCCATAGGTATGCATGTGTATTATTATGATGTGGCAGACCAGTTAGCTTTAGGTAATGCCACCAAGTGCAGTACTTTAGAAGAGCTGTTAAGTATATCTGATGTGGTTACCTTGCATATAGATGATAATAAAGCCAATAAAAACTTTATTGGTAAAGAAGAAATTGCGCAAATGAAAGATGGCGCAATGCTAATAAATTTATCTAGAGGATTTGTTGTGGATATACCTGCCTTGGCAGAAGCCTTAAAGTCTGGAAAAGTAGGTGGTGCTGCAATAGATGTGTATCCAGAGGAACCAAGAAGTAACGGTGACTTTACGACAGAGTTGGCTGGATTAGAAAATGTTATACTAACACCGCATATTGGCGGCAGTACAGAAGAAGCACAACGAGATATTGCTGATTTTGTCCCTAATAAAATTATGGATTACATTAACTCTGGAAATACGGTAGATGCGGTGAACTTCCCAAATATTAGATTGCCAAAACAGAAAAATGCACATCGTTTTTTACATATCCATAATAATGTGCCAGGGGTAATGGCAAAAATAAATGAATTGCTAGCAAAGTACGATATGAATATCACGGGTCAGTTCCTTTCCACGGACCCAGATGTAGGCTATGTAATAACAGATTTAGATAAAGAATATAATACGGATATAATTAAGGAATTAAAAGCAATAGAGCATACAATCAAATTCCGAGTGTTATACTAGAGAATTCTGTTTACAAAAATGAATTGTTGACAGCAGTTTTATAGCGGTTCACAACATTTAGTATTGCGTAACAAATAACAAACCTATTTTGTAAGAAATTTCTTTACAAGATAGGTTTGTTTGTTTATGAAAAGGATAAAAGAATGGTTTGGACGTCACTTTAGGGCGTATTATTTATTGGTGGTATCTATCATAGTAATCACCATCATTATACAATCGGTTACCCAATATTCGTTGGAAAAACAACGGAAATCTGCTAAGGTCATTAATATTGCAGGGCAACAACGTTTACTGGCTCAGCAGCTATTTACAGAGTTTTACAACTGTAAATACATGGACTGTAATTTTGGAGAAGTAAAAGTATTGGTAAGTAAGCTGATACATAGAAATCAACAATTGCAAGAAGGTAATGCTGCTTTGGGAATTCCTACGTTAGAAGAAGCAGATATAGCTGTTAATTTTAATAGATTACACCCTTACATACAATGGCTAAATGCCAAATTTTCTGGCTTAGACAATTTAGATCAATTAAGAGAAGCAGATGTAAAATATCGGGTGACCCACTTTGTTGGGATTATGGGCGAGATTACAAATCAATTTCAACAGCAAGCAGAAGAAGATTTAAAATCGACCAGAATTTTAGAATTAGAACTGGCAATATTTTCGCTCTTAATATTGCTGTTTGAGATTTTCTTTATTGTAAATCCCATCATCAACAAAATTGTGGAACAGAAAAGAAGGCTGGGTTCATTGGCTTGGCATCATTTTCATGCATTCAAATCGCACATGAAAAACATTATGGATTTACAGTTTGTCTTGAAAATTGAAAAGAAAACAGAGCGCCGTGACGAGATTATGAATTTTATAGCAGAAGAATTAGAGGAGTTAAGAAGTGTGTCTAACAACATGTCTAAAGCGTTCGAAGAAAATAGAGGCACGCTTACTAAAGCGCCTTCCATTAGCGCAATGTTCACAAAAATTCCTAAGAAAAAAACTAAAGTTAGGAAAACGCCTATTCGTGATGGTAAGGTTCATTTCGTAGAATCGTAAAACCTCTATACAATTGTTCGGTAATAAAAAGCCTTATCATTTGGTGAGAAAAAGTCATTTTAGAAAGACTTAATTTGCTATTCGCTCTTTCGTAAACTGCATCACTAAACCCGTAGGGCCCCCCAATAACTAAAATTAAATTTTTAATTCCGCTGTTCATTCGTTTTTGTAGGAGCTGAGAAAATTCTATAGAAGAAAATTGTTTACCCTTGTCATCCAAAAGCATCACAAAATCAGCCGTAGATATTTTTGAAAGCAATAATTCCCCTTCCTTTTTTTTCTGTTCTGCTTCAGATAAGTTTTTGGCGTTTTTAATGTCACTTAAAAATGCTGTTTCAAAAGAAACATAAAAGTTTAATCGTTTGGTGTACAGTTTAATGAGGGACTCTAATTCTTTGCTATCTGTTTTTCCAATGCCTAACAAGGTAATTTTCATAGGTAAAAAGCTTACCCCAAAAGTACCAATACTATTTTATTAGCTGTAGTAACATGTGTAATTTAGTATTTTAGCTAAAACCACTGTTATGATTTCAGAAGCACAATTTAATCAAGAATTAGATATAATTATTGCCAATGCCATACGGGAAGATGCTGGGGATGGTGACCATAGTTCTCTTGCATGTATCCCTGCGTCTGCCACAGGTAAAGCCAAATTATTGGTTAAAGACGAAGGTATTTTGGCTGGTGTTGCTTTTGCAAAAAAAGTTTTTGCCTATGTAGATGCGGGTTTAAAAGTAGAAACCTTGTTAAAAGACGGCGCCAAGGTAACGCACGGCGATATTGCATTTTACGTAGAAGGAAGTTCACAGAGTATTTTAAAGGCAGAACGTTTGGTCTTGAATGCCATGCAACGCATGAGTGCTATAGCAACTAAAACGGCTTTTTTTGTAGGTCTTTTACAGGGAACAACTACTAAAATTTTAGACACCCGTAAAACCACACCGGGAATACGTGCATTAGAAAAGTGGGCAGTCAAAATTGGAGGAGGTGAGAATCATAGATTTGCTTTGTATGATATGATAATGTTAAAAGACAATCATATAGATTTTGCAGGAGGTATCACCAAAGCTATCACTCAAACACAAGCGTATCTTAAAGAAATAAATAAAGAATTAAAAATAATAGTAGAGGCTCGTAATTTAGAAGAAGTAAAGGAGATTCTAAAAACGCCAGGGGTCTACCGTATTCTACTAGATAATTTTAATTATGAAGATACACGAGCTGCCGTTGCACTAATTGGTGAGCAATGTTTAACAGAGTCTTCTGGTGGTATTAATGAAGAGACGATAAGACATTATGCAGAATGTGGTGTAGATTATATTTCTTCTGGAGCGTTAACCCATTCCGTTTACAATATGGATTTAAGCCTAAAAGCGGTGTAAATGTCCAAAGAGGTAGAGGAAAAGTTAGAGCGCATCCCTATAGTTAATTGGGTAATTCAGTTTTTAAAAGGAATTAAATTACCAGGTTTTGAGGGCTTGTCAATTTACGATTTGGCAGAAATGTATGCCTTAGGCATTGTACAGGGAGCAATTTCTAGTAGAGCGGGCTCCATTGCATTTAGCTTGTTTATGGCGCTTTTTCCTTTATTAATATTTTTAGTGACCTTGGTACCATTCCTTATCCCTTACGTCCGGGTTGGTAACGAGAATTTTGATACACAGTTTTTAATATTTTTAGAATCTTTTTTGCCAACAGCAACAGGCGATTACTTTAGTGAAATTTACCAGCAAATTAAAGACCAAAAAAGAGGAGGGTTGCTTTCTTCCGCTTTTCTATTATCCATTTTTTTAGTAGCGAATGGCGTAAATTCCATTTTTAACGGATTCGAAAATTCATACCATGTAGAATTAACACGAAACTATTTTAGACAGTATGGTTATGCTTTAATGGTGGGGCTTATTTTGTCCATTTTATTAATAGTTGGCGCGGTTGCTTTTGTTTATTTTGAATTTTACATTATTGAATATACCAGCGAATTGTTTGGTAAAACTTTTGGTATTGCTGTAGAGAGTGGTGATGCCTTTGGTGTGCAGTTGGCACAAGTAATTTTCTTTTTAATACTTACCTACTTATTTACGGCAATCCTTTATTATTTTGGAACAGTAGAGGGGAGACAAGCACGTTTCTTTTCTGTAGGGGCTTTGGTTACCACGATTTTGTTTATATTGACTTCCTATTTATTCGGATTTTATGTAGAAAAATTCGCCAGATATAGCGAGCTCTATGGGGCTTTAGGAGGATTATTGATTTTGATGGTCTTTATCTGGTTAAACTCTAATATATTGCTATTAGGATTTGAGCTTAATGCTACATTAAATTCGTTAAGAAAAAACGTAAATAAAGCTAAAGAAAATGTCTAAAGTGTTAAAGGTTCTTTTGTGTGTGCTTTCTCCTATAATGATGCATGCACAAACGGTAGAAGGTAAATGGCAAACCATTGATGATAGAAATGGTAATGCCAAAGCAATAGTCGAAATCTATAAAAAAGATGGTGCCGTTTATGGTAAAATTCTTAAGATTCTAGAAAAAGGAAGACAAGGAGCTGTTTGTGAGAAATGCGAAGGTGACTTAAAGGGCAAACCAATAGAAGGTATGGAAATCATAACCGCTTTTAAAGAAAGCGAACCTGGTGAATATAAGGGTAAACGCTTGTTTGATCCAGAACAAGCGATGACATTTAGGGGTAAATTGTGGTTAGACCCAGATAATCCAGACCAACTTAAAGTTAGGGGCTATTTGGCATTTATCTATAGAACCCAAACGTGGCTAAGACTCAAAGATTAGCGTAGATTTCATGGAATATTTCTTGGATGTAATTCTGCCCATTCCCTTGGAGCGGATGTTTACCTATCGTATTACTCGAGCAGAGGCAACTTACATAAAACAAGGAATGAGGGTGGCTGTACCTTTTGGTAAATCCAAGTTATATACGGGTATTGCATATAGGGTACATCAGGATAAGCCCTTAGCTTATGAAGCCAAGGATATAGAAGTTATTCTGGACGATGTCCCCCTAGTAAATCCTACCCAATTAAAACACTGGCAATGGATTGCATCGTATTACATGTGTACATTGGGAGAGGTAGTACGCAGTGGACTACCTAGCGCTTTTTTGTTAGAAAGTGAAACTATGATTCTACCGAATACCGATGCCGAAATAGATGAAACTACACTAGATGATGATGAATTTTTGGTAATTGAAGCCTTAAAACATCAATCTTCATTGCTTATAAAAGATGTGGTTGCTATTTTAGGAAAGAAAACAGTATTGCCTGTTATTCAGCGTTTGGTGGCTAAAAAAGGAATTCAACTTAAAGAAGACATCCAAGAAAAATATACGCCTAAGACTATAAAGTACATCCGTATAAGTGAGTTGTATAGAGATGAAACAGCTTTAGCAGAAGTCTTAAATAGTCTTAGCCGCGCTCCAAAGCAGAGTAAAGCAGTGCTTTCGTATTACCAAATGGAAGCGCAAACCCATAAACCTATAAAGGAAAGTGACTTGGTTGCAGAAGGGCAAGTATCCAAATCGGTAATAAAAGCGCTAGCAGACAAGGGTATTTTTGAAATATATTATTTAGAAACCGATAGGGTTCAATTTGAAGAAGGGGATAAGGATGTTGATAAGGTAGCTCTAAATGAGTTCCAAGCTCAGGCACTTGAAGCTATTAAA
This sequence comes from Croceivirga sp. JEA036, assembly GCF_011882165.1. Taxonomy (NCBI): domain Bacteria; kingdom Pseudomonadati; phylum Bacteroidota; class Flavobacteriia; order Flavobacteriales; family Flavobacteriaceae; genus Croceivirga; species Croceivirga sp. JEA036. The sequence goes on along the minus strand of NZ_JAATON010000007.1, from coordinate 10,540 downwards.
AACACTTTTGATGCCAATAAGGTGTGTTTATTGCACGGAGTTACCTCTGCAGGGAAAACAGAAGTTTACATAAAGCTTATAAAGCAGGTAATGGATCAGGGCAAGCAAGTTTTGTACTTATTGCCAGAAATAGCCTTAACATCACAACTTATTAATAGGTTAAAAGCCTACTTTGGCAACGCTGTTGGGGTGTATCATTCCAAATACAATGTTAACGAGCGCGTAGAAGTTTGGAATAGTGTTTTGCAGCAAAAAGAAAGTGCGCAAATTGTAATTGGTGCGCGTTCTGCTCTTTTTTTACCTTTTCAAGAATTAGGTTTAGTAATTATAGATGAGGAGCACGAATCTTCTTTTAAGCAGTTTGATCCTGCCCCCAGATACCATGCTAGAGATGCAGCTATTGTTCTGGCGCAATTACATAAAAGTAACTGTTTATTAGGTTCTGCAACGCCTAGTTTAGAAAGTTATGCCAATGCCAAATCTGGAAAATACGGATTAGCCAAAATAACAAGGAGGTATGGCAATGTGCTTATGCCAGAAATAGAACTGGTAGATATAAAAGAGGCAACACGTAAAAAGCGTATGCAAGGTCATTTTTCTGAACGTTTGTTTAAGGAGATAGAAGAGACTTTAGCAGAAAATGAGCAAGTTATTCTATTTCAGAATCGGCGTGGATTTGCACCTATTGTAGAGTGTACTACGTGTGGGCACTCGGTACAATGCCCCAATTGTGATGTTAGTTTAACCTACCATCAACACAGAACTCAATTGCGTTGCCATTATTGCGGTTACCACGTAGCCTTACCGAAGGCTTGCGAGGCTTGCGGCAATGCTACTTTAGATACCAAGGGTTTTGGCACAGAGCAAATACAAGAAGAGTTAAAAACACTTTTCCCCAATGCTACCGTTGGGCGCATGGACTTAGATACTACAAGGGGCAAGTACGGTTATCAAAAAATAATTGCTGCCTTTGAGTCTCAAGAGATGGATATCTTGGTAGGTACCCAAATGGTCACTAAAGGGCTAGATTTTAGGAATGTGGGTTTGGTAGGAATAATGAATGCAGATTCTTTATTAAATTTTCCAGATTACCGTGCTCATGAACGTAGTTTTCAATTAATGGTGCAGGTTGCCGGTAGAGCAGGCCGTACACAAAAAAGAGGTAAGGTGCTCATACAAGCATATAATCCCTATCACCAAATTTTACAGCAAGTGTCTACATATGATTATGAAAAGATGTTTGCGGAACAGGTTTATGAGCGAGAACAGTTTAAATATCCACCTGCTACGCGGATTATGCGGATTACGCTAAAAGATAGAGATTACAATAAGCTTAACGAGGCCGCAGAATGGTTGGCGGGCTCTTTAAGAAATAGCATGCAGGGCCAAGTGTTGGGACCAGAATTTCCAGCGGTTTCTAGAATTAGGAATGAGTATATAAAACATATACTTATAAAGTTTAAACCTAAAGAAGCCGTGCACCACACAAAAAAAAGCATCAAAAGAATACAACTATCTTTTGATGCTATTGCTCGTTTTAGAAGTATAAAACTAGTCTATAATGTAGACCATATTTAATTATACATTGGCTAATGCCTCTGCAAGCTCTGTCTTTTTGTTTCTACTTAGCGGAATTTGTCTGCCCCCCACTTCAACATTTTTACTGTTGAATTTTTCAATCTTTTCCAAATTCACAATGTAGGATTTATGTATTCTTAAGAATTTTTCAGCTGGTAACTGCTGTTCAAAAGATTTCATAGTAGATAGAATCACAATGTTAGCTTCATCTGTCACTAACTTGATGTAGTCACCAAGTGCTTCAATCCATTTAATATCATTTAGGATAACCTTTCTTTTCTTAAGGTTACTTTTAACAAAGATGTGCTCTTCGTCTTCTTCAGTTCTGTTGAGTTGCTCATATTTGGTTACCGCTCTTTTTACAGAAGCTTCAAACCTAGCAAGCGTAATAGGTTTGTGTAGATAGTCAGTAACATCATAATCAAAAGCCTTTAGCGCATAATCTGGCTTCCCAGTAATAAGGATTACCTGTGGCGGATTCTCTAAAGCTTCTAATAAATCAAAACCACTAATAATAGGCATCTCTACATCTAAAAAGATAAGGTCTACTTCATGGTTTTTTAATCCGTTTTTTGCTTCAATTGCATTACTGTACTCTGCTACCAAAGCAAGGTGTGGGTGGTTGTTGACCAACTTAGCCACAGCCATGCGCTGCATGGAAGAGTCGTCTACTATTATACTTTTAAGTTTCATAAGGGTGATTTGTGGGGTTTAAATCATCGGCAAATTACATAATTCACTCGGTAAAGTGCAACAAAAGATGTAAACATGGCATATTCTGTTGTGTAATTAGCATAAAGCATGATGTACGTTTCAATTATATATTTATGTGTTAATAACTTCTAAAATCCAAAACGAAGTTTTTCTAATTTTCTTGTGTAAGAAATTAAGAATGATTACTTTTGCGCTCCTTTAAAATAATATATTTATGAATCATTACGAAACTGTTTTCATTTTAAATCCCGTTCTGTCTGAAACACAGATAGAGGAAACAGTTAAGAAATTCGAAGATTTCTTAATCAATAATGGGGCCAAAATGGTCGCCAAAGAAAATTGGGGCCTTAAAAAATTGGCGTATCCAATACAACACAAGAAAAGTGGTTTTTACCATTTGTTTGAGTTTACTGCTCCAGGAGAGGCTATTGAGCCGTTTGAGTTGGAGTTTAGGAGAGACGAGCGCATCATGCGTTTTTTAACTGTAAAGTTAGACAAGCACGCTGTAGCTTGGGCAGAGAAAAGAAGAACAAAACTAAAAACAAAAGCGTAAGACCATGTCATCTATAGAACAACAAGCAAAGTCAAAGAAAGACGGGGAAATCAGATATTTGACCCCGCTTAATATTGAGACTAATAAACAAAAGAAATACTGTCGTTTTAAAAAGTCAGGTATCAAGTATATTGATTACAAGGACCCAGATTTTTTAATGAAATTGGTGAACGAGCAAGGTAAATTGTTGCCAAGAAGACTTACAGGTACTTCTTTAAAATACCAAAGAAAAGTAGCCCAAGCTGTAAAAAGAGCACGTCATTTGGCTTTGATGCCTTACGTAGGGGATATGTTAAAATAATAAATATTGAAGCATGGAATTGATATTAAAACAAGACGTACAGGATTTAGGCTTCAAGGATGATGTTGTAACTGTAAAGCCAGGTTACGGTAGAAACTTTCTAATACCACAAGGTATGGCAACTTTAGCTACACCTTCTGCAAAGAAAGTTTTGGCAGAAAATCTAAGACAAAGAGCACACAAAGAGAAAAAGGTTATAGAAGAAGCGCAGCAAAAAGCTACGAGCCTTAGGGAATTAGAAATTAAAATTCCTGCTAAAGTGGGTGCTGGTGATAAATTATTTGGTTCTGTAACTAGCATAGATTTGGCAGACGCCCTTGCTAAAGCAGGTCAAAATATTGATAAAAAGTTTGTAAATATCCAAGGGGGTTCTGTAAAGAGAACAGGTCCTTACAATGCGGTAATTAGACTACATAGAGAGGTAATTGTAGATTTTCCTTTTGAAGTTGTAGCAGAAGCTAAGTAATTTCAACATTCTTGGTTAATAAGTTTAAAAGAGCTATGCATGCATAGCTCTTTTTTTTTGCACTATATTCGCAAAAAATTAAACTTTATTTAACAAGAACAAGATGAAAAAAGTTTTACTCACGGGCCTTATTTGTATGTTGACTATGATGTCTGCATTTGCCCAAGTAACCACATCTAACATCAGGGGTACTGTTACTGATGATTTAGGCGAGCCTTTGTTAGGGGCTAATGTAATTGCAGTACATACTCCCACAGGAACAAATTACGGAGCTATTACTAATGAAGAAGGTAGGTTCAATTTATTAAACCTACGTGTAGGTGGTCCTTATGAAGTCAGTATTTCTTACGTTGGTTTTAAAACCCAAAACCAGAATGATGTTTTTCTTTCCTTAGGTAAGACCTTTAACATTAATGTAAAGTTGGTAGAAGATAGTCAGCAATTAGAAGAAGTTGTTGTAGTATCTGACCAATCTGGAACCTTTGGTAGTGACCGCACAGGTTCAGAAACCAATGTAGGTAGAAGAGAATTACAACGTTTGCCAACTATTTCTAGATCTGCAGCAGATTTTACAAGATTAGAGCCAAGTGCTTCCTCGCCTACTTCTGGTGATGGTGGAGCTTCTTTTGGTGGTAGAAATGATCAATACAATAACTTTTCTTTAGACGGTGCATTTTTTGCCAACCCCTTTGGTTTAGATGCTCCAACGCCAGGAGGTCAAACAGGTGCACAACCTATTTCTTTGGATGCTATTGATCAAATACAAGTATCCTTAGCGCCTTATGATGTTACCCAATCTGGATTTACGGGTGCAACGGTTAATGCTGTTACAAAAAGTGGAACCAATGAAATAAAAGGTACTGTTTATGGCTTTTATAGAGATGAAAGCATGACAGGTAAAAAAATAAAAGGAGAAGATGCGGTAAGGCCAGATTTAAAGCAAAATCAATATGGAGTAAGTATTGGTGGACCTATTGTAAAAGACAAATTATTCTTCTTTGCTAATTTTGAAAAAGACGAAAGGTCAGACTTAGGAACCAACGGTTTTGTACCTAATACAGGTTCTGGCTCTATGAGTGAATCCAGAGTTTCAGAAGCAGATTTAATATCTGTATCTAATGCATTAGCAACATTGGGTTATGATACAGGGCGATATGAAGGTTTTACCTACGGTTCTGAATCAACTAAAGGTATTTTTAAATTAGATTGGAATATTAATGATAACAATCGTTTAGCGGTTATTTATAATTTTCTCAATGCATCTAAAGAAAAACCAGCACACCCAACAGCATTAGGAGTTAGAGGGCCTAGTTTGCAAACCTTGCAATTTGAAAATTCTGGATATGAAATTAACAACAAAATACAAAGTGTACAAATAGAGTTAAATTCTACCTTGTCTAATGAGGTAACCAACAAACTTCAGGTGGGTTATACACATTTTGACGATTTTAGAAATCCATTATCTACTCCAGCTCCAAGTATATTAATAAACAACAACGGGTCTAGTTATATTGTTGCTGGTCATGAGCCATTTTCTATTAACAATAGATTGGACCAGAAAGTATTTCAGTTGACTAATAACATGAACATTTTTAAAGGAAACCATACATATACTGTTGGTTTTTCTTTTGAAAAATTTCAGTTCGATAATTCTTTTAATTTAGGAGTTTACGGAGGTACATTTGGTTTTGATGTAAATAATACACCAGGTAATTTTGGTGATGACAGACCGTTTGCATCTGTAGAAGAATTTTTAAGCTATGCGCAGCCAGGTGGTTTGATAGATAATTTGTTAGCTGGAGCACAAGCTACGTTCAATGGTAGTAGTGGTATAGAAGATGGTCAGCCTGGAGGTTGGGCATTGGCAGAAACTAATGTAGGTCAATTATCTTTCTACGTGCAAGATGATTGGAATGTTACGGACGATTTTAAATTATCGTACGGGGTGCGTTTTGATAAGCCTTTGTATTTTGATACGGCTGATAAAATTCGTGAAAATATAGATAGAGGTAAAGTATACATTCCGGGTATACCATATTTTAACCCCAATACCAATGAAGAAGTATTTTTGGATTCTGAGCAATTACCAAGTAATAAGTTCCTAATTTCTCCGCGTTTAGGATTTAATTGGGATGTTAATGGGGAAAATAGAACACAATTAAGAGGTGGTAGCGGTGTATTTACGGGTCGTTTTCCTTTTGTGTGGTTGGGTAACCAAGTACAAGGTTTAGATGTTTTCTTTTATCAGTTGGTAGACCCAGATTATGAGTGGCCACAAGTATGGAGAACCAATCTTGGTTTAGATCATAGATTTGATAATGATATCATCTTAACAACAGATGTATCTTACACCAAAGACATTAATGCAGCACACGTACAGAACTGGGGATTAAGAAATCCTTCTCTAACGTTAAATGCACCAGGAGACAACAGACCTTACTATGCAGCAGAAGATAAGGGGAATAATGCTTATGTGTTTACCAATTCTGATAAAGGTAGAATTTGGAATGCGTCTGTAAAAGCACAGAAAACCTTTGGTAATGGACTGTTTGCAAGTGTAGCGTATAACTATTTAAATGCTAAGGAAGTAAATTCTATTGAGGCAGAAATTACAGGAGACGCGTTCGATTTTAACCCAAACACGGGTAATGCAAACAATGATGTATTGTCTTATTCTAAGTACGGAGACAATCATAGATTTATAGGGGTAGCATCTAAGCAATTTAAGTATGGGTCTAATGACAAATGGGCAACCACAATCTCTGCATTTATGGAATATGCTAGAGGCGGTCGTTTTAACTACACTTATGCAGGAAATATAAATAATGATTCTTCTTTCCAGAATAATGACTTAATTTATATTCCTACTGCCGCAGAAGTACAGCAAATGCAGTTTGTAGACCCAAGCATGGCTGCAAGTTTTGAAGCTTACATTCAGCAAGATGATTATTTGAGTGATAATAGGGGTTCTTATATGGAGCGTTATGGTGCTTTATCTCCATGGAGAAGCAGAGCAGATGTACGTTTATTGCAAGATTATAATTTTACTGTAGGTGGAAAAACTAATACCATTCAGTTAAGTTTAGATATCTTGAACTTTGGTAACTTATTGAGCTCTGATTGGGGTGTAATTCAAGTACCTAGAAACTTAAACCCTATATCAGTAGTAAACGTAGATGAAAATCAGGTTCCTACGTTTAGTTTTGATCAGTCAGTAGAAGAAACGTTTGGTTTTGACCAGAGTTTATTATCTAGATGGCAAGCACAAGTTGGTTTACGTTACATATTTAACTAAGCGAAGTCAACTAATTAAATAAAGAAAACCCCTAGCTGAAAGGCTAGGGGTTTTTTGTTTGTAAATGGGTTAAGAACTTTAAATAAACGAGTAGTTGAACGAAAATAATTGCTATTCTTACGGTATGGTGTTATGTTTGATTTTAGGTTTATTTTTTATATGAAAAAGGTCTTAATAGTTTTATTATTTTTAATATGCTTAATTAATACCTATAGTCAAGACTATAGGGTTAAAACCACAATAAGATTTAATCCAACTAATAGCAATAGATTTACAATAGATACAAGCGGGAATTATTACATTGGAATTCAAGGATTAAGTCTTGCTCCTGGAAACTTAATTAAATATGAAGAATGTACAACTCCGTTACAAACAAGTTCTTATGTAATTGTTGGAGACAAAGAATTGAGTAAAACCTGTTATTTTGATTGGTTAGGGGATTTACCAAGTTTTATAAATACTTGGTTTGAAGGAAATACAAGCATTACGATTGATGGAAATAATTACAATGATTTTTCCGTTACTCATAATTTATCAGCTCCTCCTTCTGGGTTTAGGCCATGCAATACATATACATCTTGGGATACTAATACATCTAACGGATTTACAGCATCTTCAATGACCTCTATTAATTATATGTTTATTCCTCTTAATGAAGAAATCAACAATACTATTGTAGGTAATACTTTAGGTATGGATGATTTGTTTTTGTTAGAATTTGTAAGTGGAAATAACGCTTCAGGTTGGGAATATTCTTTAGATGAAGGTGTTAACTGGGAGCCATTTAATGATAGAGAAACAAGCTTATCAGAATTAGGTTTAACTATTAATGACATCAATAATGGTTTAATATGGATTAGAGGAGTCGCCTGTGGAAATCTGGATGTTTTTACAAATCATATCGTAATTGATGTAAGAGACGAAAGCATCGAACACAGTAGTTTAACTACCGAAGATGAGACTTGCGCTGGTTCAGGAGATGGAGAAGTTACGATAGGCTTTGACGAGCCCTTATCTAGTGGATACCAGATGCGTTATTATGTTTATGAGGGAGAAGCGTCTGAATTTAATATGGAAAACGTAGATTCCGGGAACCCAACAGTGTTTAGTGAAGCCTATGCTGATGGATTTGTTGGCTTGGTTCAAAACGGTACCAATTATGAATTTACCGCAACAGGTTTAGCAGGCCCGTCGCCATTGGATAATCCAGAAGGTGCTTATTACGTTGTTTACCAAGAAGCAAGGCGGGTAGACGGTCAAGATTTTTTAGACGTTAAGAGCGGTAATATCACGGAGACATTTTACATTAGGGCGCCATCGGCATTGTCAGTGAGCACACCCATTTTAACCCAGCCAGAATGTGCCGGAGACATGGGCACTATTAGTTTTAACGTTTCAGGAGGTGGTTATGCTAATACTGATGCTGCACGATATTATTACAGCGTAGCTAGTGGCGGTGGTTTTGTGGATTGGACCGAAAGTACCACGGGAGCTATTAGTATCCCCAATCTAAATGCGGGCACTTATAATATAAAGGTAGTTGCTGGGAACAGTAGTTTGGCCAATACGGATGGTTGTCATGTGACCCTTTCGGACCTCACCATTGCTGCCCCCGTTCCCTTAGGCTTTGATTTGAGCTCCAGCCCGGAGTCCTATCCAGGAGCCAATGACGGAACCGTAAGTGTGAGCAACATCATGGGTCGAGCAGGGATGACCTTGTCCATCAATACTACTCCAGAACAAAGCTTAACAGTGGCCGATGGCGGTAGTTATTCCTTCCAAGGATTGCCGTTTGACTCCTACGAGGTCACCCTAAGTGCAGGTACTTGTACGTATACGGATAGTATCGAGGTCACGGGTGTTACCCTACCCGTGATTACGGTCAACAGCACTACGGCAGATGATTGCGACCCTGCGGGAGCGGGTAGCGTGGATTTTAGTATAAGTGGTGGTGTAGGGGACCGTCCTTACCGTGTTTTGGCCAGTGACGGTACAACGGTAATCGCCAATGGTACTGCTACCAATGCCAATGCAATCACGATAAACAATTTGGTTTTTGACACCTACACTATACAAGCGGTAAACCAAGGCAATGATTTTAGTAATCCGAACCTAATATCCTCAGGAGAATTTACCATAGACTCTGGAGCCAATATAGAAATAAGTAACGTAGCTACCACGGTGATAAACTGTTTTGGAGGTACCAGTACCCTGACCTTTGATACCAACCTAGGGGCCACCGCGGAATACTACTTAGATACCCAAGCGAACCCCGATTTAACAACGGTTACTTGGACGACCTATGATGTAGCAGGCCAATCAGGATTAACGGCAGGCACGTATTACCTTTGGGTACGTAGTACTACGGATACGAGCTGTGTGGAGCGCTATGATGGGGGTGTTATCCAAATCGTATCGCCTACGGCACTGGACTATACACCTACGGTGATAGACAATACGGAAGAAGGTGGTACGGCGGGTCAGATAGACCTAGGGCCAATAACGGGTGGCACGGCACCCTATACCATAACATGGGTATCTGGTCCTGCAGGTTTTGATCCTGTCATAGCAGGTAACAGTCCTGTCATAGCGGGGCTTTCCTCAGGGATATACACGGTAATGGTACGCGATAATAATGGGTGTGATATGCCTATGAATATAGAGGTTCGAGACCCAATTTTACGGATTGTAAGCACGGCAGTTCTGGACGAGCGTTGTTTTGGAGCAGGGGACGGTAGCATCCAAGTAAATTATACGGGTCTGGGAACGGTAACATTGGATTATACGGGTCCTGAGTCGGGTAGTTTAGACGGTACAGGACAAAACAGCTTGGTATTGCAAGATTTAGCCCCTGGTGAATATACCTTAACCTTGAGCAACAACCGTGGGGAGGCAGACCAAACCGCAACGGTAACAGTAGGGGGTTCTCCTTCGTTGTTTGAATTGGCAGGGAACTATACAGTCAGTCCCGTTAGCTGCGTTGGCGCATCAGATGGTGTACTTACCCTAACTCTTACAGGAGGTTGGGGAGACTACCAATATAGTTTGGATGGCGCAGCGAATGCTAGTAGTACTGGCGGCACCTTAACCTTTGCTAATCTTACCGTAGGGACACACAGTTTATTTGTTACCGATAGGGCAAGTAACGGATGTAGTTATGCGATAGACTTTGAAGTGGACGAACCGGAACCGATAACAGCTACGGCTTCTGTGTTAGGACTATCGTCCTTTGGGTCAAATGATGGTACTATTCGTATCACGGAAATCACCGGAGGCACCTTAAACGGTGCGGACACCTATCAATTGGCTTGGTCAGGAGTAGGAGCGGTAACCACCACAGATGATGGATGGACGGCAATAGATTTAGCACAAGGCAACTATAGTGTGCGTATCACGGACAGTAATGGTTGTTTAGCGGTTTTTGACTATGTGGTCACCGAACCAGGAGAGCTTGCGGTAACCCTTACAGCGGATGGGGAAGTATCTTGTTATGGCGAACAAACGGTATCTCTGATTAGTACTATTGTAGGCGGTACCCCTGGGTACGCTTACCAATGGTATCAAGAAGAGGGCGGTAGTTATACGGCGATAGCAGATGCTACTGAAGCTGACCTTTTTGATGTTGGTGCAGGG
>NZ_JAATON010000006.1:0-155687 GCF_011882165.1 Croceivirga sp. JEA036 | reverse complement strand
AACTAATTATTACTATGGGGCATTAATCTTCATTTCTAAAGGCTATTCCCCAGATAGGGGCAGGTTCCATACGCGTTCCGCACCCGTGCGCCGGTCGTCAGCAAAAAAGCAAGCTTTTTCCTGCTACCCCTCGACTTGCATGTGTTAGGCCTGCCGCTAGCGTTCATCCTGAGCCAGGATCAAACTCTCCATCGTTGTTCTTTAAATATCTCGCGATACCCTTAGAACCCCAATTCCTTGACGTCAAAATGGTAATTCTCTTTACGCTGTCGTTTCTTCAATATGTCCAATGAACTTCTTTCATTCTTGCAAGAAAACCTCTCGATTTCCTCCGCCGCCTTATCGGCTAAGCGGCTGCAAATGTACAACTGTTTTTTAAACTGGCAAGCTTTTTTTTGAAAAAAATTATTTTCTTTTTTTTCTCACCATAAACAAGATGTAAATGAACTTTGCTGTTCCTTCAAAACTAAACTCGTAAGCTTCGTTTTTCCGGGGCTGCAAATTTACAACCGTTTTTTTAATTGGCAAGGTTTTTTGAAACTTTTTTTTCAAGCTACCCGCTTTAAAAAACAATATGTCAATGAGCTTCTTTTCTCATCCCCTTAACAACTATACCGCTGTTTTTCGGGCTGCAAACATACCACCCTTTTCCTTTATTATCCTAACTTTTTATCACCTTTTTTTATCCTTTTTTGGAAAGTAATTGGTTTACAGTAAATTAAAATTGCAGAAATATTAATTTAACTATGAAAACAGGTTCCAAACTAATCCAAAACGGATAACAAAGTCCCTGTAGGGATAATTAGGAGCAGCATAATATTGATATTCTTTTGACCAAATAGTATTTAAATGTTCAGCTTTTAAGAACAATCTGGTTTGCCTAACCTTTGCATTGATAAAGAAATCTAACAATGGATAACCTCCTATTTCTTCTATATTTTGTGTGTAGAACTCTCCAAGTAGTGGTTGATAGCCATCCATATGATAACTGGAAAAGTATTTAAAAGTTACTCCCGTTTGCATAAACATGGCTTTTTTAAACATATCACTGGAAAAATATAAGGTATTTCTAGCTACAAATTCTGGAACATTAAAAACAGGGTTTTCTTGAGATACCTTTTGATACATTACCGTATTATCTAATGCCCACTTTTTAAATTTAAATTCCTTATTATATTTTGCCTTTAGGTAGGTAATTGAATTTTCTTCTTGTAAAGCGGTAACAAATGTATCTTGTAAACCTGCCTCTAAATCTTCATCCGTAGGCTCTCCTTGAATACCAAAATAGGCATGGTTATCCACTGAAGAATAATCTAGGCTTAGATTTCCAAACCAATCTGACTTGAAACCTCCATGTATGGTTTTAACCCGTTCCCGATTAAAGGTATCCGTATTATTCCAGTTAAAATTTGCATAATCACTCTGATACAAGAGAAAGTTGTAATTAGGCATTTTAGAACTGATAAAAACCCCACCATTTAATTGATGGTTTTCTGAAAGTCTTATTTTGACACCGGCATCTATTAAATTTCCTGTTAACCTTCCCGACATGGTGTATCTTACCTTACCAAAAACATCTAGCGCTCCTAAACTATTATTGTAATCCCCCACAATACCAATCTCGTCTCCTTTTAGTTGTGCAGGAATAGTACCGTCTTCTGTTATTAAAATACTCCCTAATGCATAATCATACGAAAACATAGAAGCACCTACAGAGAGTCTTCCTAGTGTTGCACTAGAAAAATCTGCGGTTACCCTATTATATGTAGTTCTTAAAGTGGCCTTATCATCAATTGGCGTATCATACAATTCGCTCCCTAAAAAAGCGACTCCTGCGGTCTGTACAAATTGATAGTATTTGGTTTCATAATTAAATTGGTGGCCTATAGCTAAAAGTGTTGACCTAGATTTTATACTGTCTCGCTTAGGACGTACTAAATTAAATTGATGATCTAAAAAATACCTCTTACCCACTATATTATTACTAGCATTGGCATAACGCAAATCTATTCTGGAACGATCTAAAAGGTTTGGATCACCAGACTCAAACTGTAATTCCTTATTTGCTAACCCTCCACTTTCTTCTCCTTCTAAATCTTGGGCCGTAAAATGCCCCCTTATCCAATACCTATTATTTAACGTTCTATAATTAAAAGTAGCCCTAAATCTACCCGCTTGTGTTTGCTCATAGTCGTACTTACCCAATGAGCGCATTCCTGTATAGGCTACCGAAGCATTAAATCTTGGTGATGTATTGAGCGTCAACATCGCATCTAACAACTGCCCGCGTTCCATTGTAGTTTTAAAAAATAGTTCTGTTAGCGGCGTTGCCACATTGTAGTAATTAACATCTTCCACTTCTAGATATCCTATATTTCTAGAACGCGCTCCTATTTTAGGATACAAATCGAAACTAGTGACACCTTTGCCTAATTGGTTGTAAGCTTGCCCTATGTTTGCAAAAGACATTAACTCGAAATCATCTCTTCTCAAAAAGTTAAACTTGTACTCTTTTTTTATGTTGAGACTGGTATCTAAGATAATAGTATCCCTCGCAAGGGTTATAATTTTATAATTAGCAATCGTCACTTCTTGAACATCCTCTTTTTTTGTTTTCTTTTTTTTCTGCCCAAGACTGTCTTTGACAATCCCATTTTTAGATATTTCCTTATTTTCTATTGGTAATTTATTTGGTAGCGGTTTTGTTTGACCCGTTACCGAAATGGAAATTGCTAATACAAAAAAGGTAGTTAAGAATTTGTTCAACTTCATCCGATTAAATTGGATTTCAAAGGTAATTTTTTCGTTTTTAATAAAAAGCTAAAATTCTCCTAGCAAAAAGGTGCAATTCAACGATGCTTTTAAATTCTTAACAAAATATGTGGTAAGTTTTAAGTAATTTACCGACCATTTTAATAAAAAATTATGAAAAGAAAGTTACTCCTGCTCTTCACTTTATTGACAGGCTTAGCGAATGCACAGTTTAATGAAAGTGCTCCTTGGATGACAGAAAGTCAAAACCTTAAGACTCTTCCCAAACAAAAGAATTCTACAATTCTTACTAAACAAAAATCATTTAAAGAGATACGTTCTAATTTCAATGAATATTGGTTAAATAAAGATTACAAGATTAAGGGTAGTGGCTTTAAACCCTTTAAAAGGTGGGAAAACTACTGGTATTATCAGTTAGATGAAAATGGTAAGTTACCCAGCCCGAATGATTTACTACTTTCTTATGAGAAAAAGAGAACTATTAGTTTAGCCACTTTAAACCCTACAAGCAGTTGGCTGCCCATTGGTCCTAACAGACCTGGAACCTTGTCCGGTAGTTTACCTGGAACTGGAAGAATAAATGCAATAGCCGTTGATCCTAACGATTCTAATATCTGGTATGCTGGAGCACCAGCAGGGGGTATATGGAAATCTTTAAATGCTGGTCAAAGCTGGACTAATTTATTTGATGATTTCTTGCAGATTGGCGTTTCTGGTATTGCTATTGACCCACAGAATTCTAATATTATATATATTGCCACTGGCGATGACGATGCTGCTGATTCCTTTAGTATTGGCGTCTATAAATCCATAGACGGGGGTATAACTTGGAACGCAACTGCTCTGAGTGCAGAAAACGATGAAACTTGGGGTAATAATAGATTAATGAGTGAAATTCAAGTAGACCCTACAAACTCTAACATTATTTGGGTTGCCACATCCTTTGGTTTGTATAAATCTCAAGATGCTGGTATTTCTTGGGAGAGTAAGCAATCTGGAAACATTACTGATTTTAGAATGAAACCAGGTGATAGCAACACTATTTATGCAATTTCAAATGCATCGTATTACAAAACAACCAACGGTAACGATTTTGTGCAAATTGAGGATATTCTCCCTGCCAGTTCAGGTAGAAGAGTTTTAGACGTTTCTCCTGCCAACCCTGAAGTCTTGTATATTCTAACGGCGGATACTGCTCCGGGGTATGAATTTCAAGGTTTATACAAATCTGTGGATAGCGGCGAAACTTTTACTGCATCCAACAATACAGAAAATATAATGGAATCGAACCAAGCATGGTTCGATTTGGCAATATCTGTTGACCCTACAGATGAAAATGTATTGTATACTGGTTGTTTAAATATTTGGAAGAGTACCAACGGCGGTAATTCTTTCTCTAGACTTAACCAGTGGTTTACCAACAACGCTAGATATACTCATGCAGATATACATACGCTGAAATTTTTTAATAATCAACTCTTTGTTGGTTCAGATGGCGGACTATATATTTCTGACAATAATGGGGTTTCCTTTGAAGATAAAACGGGAAATATGGGCGTAACCCAGTTCTATAGATTATCTACAGGAAAAAATGACATTACAAGACTGGCTGGAGGCACACAAGACAATGCTGGTTTTGTGGCGACAAATGAATCTTGGAATGTTTATACGGGTGGTGACGGAATGGATTACGAAGTAGACCCGAGCAATAAAGAAATAATATATGGTTTTACACAGTTTGGAGATAATTTTTTTATCACCAATAATGCAGGCCAATCTGTTGCTTTCATAGGCAGACCAGATGAAGATAACGGTCCTAATAATCAAAGAAATTGGATAACACCATTAGCGGTAGATTTAAACGGTAATGTGTTTGCTGGTTTTTACAAGGCTTTATTCAAATTAGAGAATGGCGCATGGGTAAAATGGTCTAATGAATTCGGATCTAATTATTTGGATGATGTAGAAATAGACCCCAATAATCCACAAATAATTTATGTTGCCGATGAAGATTTTGTATATCGAAGTGAAGATGGTGGTCAAAATTTTAGTGCTTTCAATCGTTTTGATGGTATCGTTTCAGATATAGCTATCAACCAAACCGATGGGTCAGCTATTTATGCTACTACTTCATTCAGAGTTGGCACTGCACAAAGCAACCAAACGTCAGGACAAGCAGGCACACGTGGAGTGTTTAAAGTGGCTGTTAACGCCAATGGAGACCCTGGTCCAGAGGAAGACTTAACCTTGAATTTAACCGATGATTTTGCTTTTCTATCCATTGCACACCAAGGTAGACACACTGAAAATCCTATTTACGTGGGCACCAATGTTGGTGTTTTTAGATTAGACGAAAGCTTATCTGAATGGGAAGCCTTTGATAATGACCTACCGAGTGTGGCTATAAGTGATTTAGAGATTAGCTTAGATGATGAAGTAATTGTGGCTTCTACTTATGGAAGAGGCGCATTTAAAAGCCCACTACCCATACAAACACCTGAAAATGATGTGAGAATAGCCCAATTGACTCCCGTAACAAATTCAGTCCTTTGTGGAGAAATATTCCCCATAGCCACAATCGAAAATAAAGGTCTTAATGAAATTACAACCATCAACATAACCTACAATTATAATTCTGAAAACACTTCAGAATTTACATGGAATGGTAATTTAGAGAGTGGTTCTACCATAGAGATTACATTGCCTTCTACTACTAATTTGCCTTTTGGAGCAAATACGTTGAACATAACAGCTACCATACCCAACGATGCCTTTAGTGAAAACAATAATTATAGTAGCACTTTTATCTACTCTAATTTTGCTTCTGGAGACCAACTGTATGATTTTGAATCAGACTCAACTTCCTTAATTGGATTAAATGGTGACGGGAAAGAAAGTTTATGGCAAAGAGGAGTTCCTACGGGAAACTTATTAAATTCAGTTTCTTCAGGCTCGAACGCAATGGCAACTAATCTTCAAGGAAACCACCCAGATGCAACAATAGCCTATCTAATTAGTGGTTGCTATGAGCTATCATCCATATTAGCTCCAGTTCTAAAATTTAATATGGCTTATGATTTGGAATTAAATTTTGATATAGTTTACGTAGAATATTCAACAGATTCCGGTAACAATTGGAATGTGCTTGGCAATGTTAATAGTGAACCCAACTGGTATAGTAGCAATAGAACCAACGCAACTTCAGGTACGGAAGATGATTGTCAAAATTGTCCAGGAGCACAATGGACCGGCACCAATGCAGCAATGACGGAATACGCATACGATTTTGAGCTTAACGCTGCTGCTGGAGAAACGGATTTAACTAATGAAGACAATATTATTTTTAGAATTGTTTTTCAATCCGACCCATCAGTGAATCAAGAAGGCGTGGTTATTGACGATTTTATAGTTACTGGTTTTCAAGATGATGATGATGATGATAATGACAGAGTTCTAGACATTAACGACAACTGTCCATTAATAGCTAATGCTAATCAATTAGATACTGATAATGATGGATTTGGTGATGTTTGTGACGATGACGACGATAATGACGGTATATTAGATGTGAATGACAATTGCCCTCTTGTACCAAACACCAATCAGTTAGATGATGATAATGACGGATTAGGAAACTCCTGTGATGAAGATAGCGATAATGATGGTGTTATTAATGCTTTAGATTTATGCGATAACACCCCTCTTGATGCGGTTGTAGATGTAAATGGGTGTGAAATATTTTCGCTACCGCAAAACAATTTTCTAATTAGCACAAACGGTGAAACTTGCGCTTCCAAAAACAACGCGTTTATAACTATAAGTGCAGTTGAAGCATTGGATTATACGGCTACTTTGACTAATTTAAATAGTACAGAGTCTATACAGTTCACGAATACTACTCAATTTGATAACCTAGCTGCAGGGAATTACACCTTATGCATTACAGTAAGCGGCATAGAAGAATATGAACAATGTTACGAATTATCCTTGGGGGAACCACAAAATCTTGATGTAGACGCAACTATCAATTCATTAGATAAAAAGGTAACCTTAAATATGAATGGCGGAAAGATTTATTTTATTCAAATTAATGGTAAAAACTTTGAAACAAGACAGTCATCTATAACATTACCTCTGGAGCGTACAATTAATGAAATTATAGTTAAAACAGATATTGACTGTCAAGGAACGTTTCAACAAACCATAAAACTAGACAATAGCATCTTACTATATCCAAACCCAATTGGTGATGAAATGCTAAACATTATAATAAGTCAAAATTTAAACACAGAGTTTTTTGTTTCTATTTATGCCTCTAACGGTCAATCTGTTTACCATAAAAAGCATAAAAAAGAAGGAGATTTTCAATTAGATTTATCTAACCTTTCTAAAGGAATTTATTTAATTACTATTCAAGACAATAACAATTCCTTTCAATATAAAATTATAAAGAAATGAAATTAAAAAACATATTCTTCACAAGCCTAACAACTTTTATTTTACTATACGCATGCGGGGGTTCTGATGGGGGACCAACTCAAGAAGAACCAGAGGTAATAGTACCTCCTAGCCCTAGCAATCTAATTTTTCCAGAGAACAATACAGAATGTAATACAGGAGAAATTTTGAATGACACACAAAGTAGGGTTAATTTTCAATGGACCGCGTCGGAAAATACGGACACTTATGAAATAAACATTATTAACCTAAATACCAATAATGTTCAAAAATCTACAAGTATTGCCAACCAAACTGATGTAAACCTATTAAGAGGTGTACCTTATGAATGGTATGTTATTTCAAAGGCCAATAGCACCAATGAAACGGCAGAAAGTTCTCGTTTTCGTTTTTACAACGAAGGAATTGGCGTTCAAGATTATGCTCCTTTTCCTGCAGTTCCAATAAATCCAACAAGAGGACAAACACTATCGCTAGCTTCTGACTTACAATTAGAATGGAATTCTAGTGATTTGGAAGATGATGAATTAACATATGAAGTTTATTTAGGCACCAACCCAGAAAATATTAATCTTATACTAACAACAACAGAAAATACAACTGAATCTATTAACTTACAGGAAAATACCACTTATTACTGGCGAATAAAAACTATAGACCAAAGTAATAATACAAGTATTTCTGAATTATTTGAATTTAAAATCAATTAAAGAATATGATAAAAAAAACATTACGCAACTTAAGCATAATACTATCCATTATTAGTTTTAGTGGTTACAGCCAAATGACCTTAGATTTACCAACGGATTATGTGAGAAATCAAGTGTTTAACGTGAACGGTCTTACAAACGGCAATAACTACGATGGTTCTCCATATTTATATACATCATTTGTAACAAGTATTATAAAAAACAAAATGAATACTTATCAAGTACCAACAAGATTTAATACTTATAACAACACTTTTGAATTAAAACTAGCTGATCAAATAAGTACATTAAAAAAGGAAGAATATCAGGAAATTAATGTTGACAATCATACATATATAGCATACCAATACAAGAATGAGCCAACATACTTTGAAGTGCTTTCTAGTGGAAGCCATACGCTTTTGGCCTTACGTAAAACTAATTTTATAGAAAGTAAAGCAGCAACTACAACATATGGCACGGATAAACCCGCGAGATTTAGTCCTTCAACAACATATTTTTACTTCAAAGAAAACAGCAAGAATATTAAGGAATTAAAGCTTAAAAAGAAAGAAGTTTTAAATATTTTCGATAGTAAAAAAAATATGGACTTATTTTTTAAAGAAAATAAGATAAATCTAAAAAAAGAAACCGACCTTATTAAACTATTTTCTTATAGCAATAAAAAAGTTTAATATTTCTCTCTTTAAAAATAACTACTTAAAATAAAAAAGCCCCTCTAATTTATAATTGAGGGGCTTTTTAACTTATTGTAACACTGAAAAGATTATTACAACTTAGTCAACTTAATTGTGATTTGAACAGGTCCGCCACAGCCACCTGCACCATCTACATCATCTGTCCAATTTATTAAAATCTCTGAATCATCTGCACTATCATAAATCGCATTAACCTCAGGAGAACCAACCACGATACTACCGCCACAACCAACGCCTGTATCAATGCCCGAAGGAACAACTACTTCTCCACAAATTAAACTAAATGTCCAGGTATATGGTCCAAATCCTCCAAAAGCATCATATAAACCCGACGAGAATTGTCTATCAGCAACAGTTGCGCCTTGAGTTAACGTAACTGTCCCTGACTGAAATGTTTCAACACCAAATATGCCCGTAGTAACCGTTGTTAACTCATAGTCACCTAAAAATGTAGCGCCACCTTCAAAAGGACAAAACCTAAATAAATTGATTCTGTGTTGCAATCTTCCAGTAGTTGGATTGTCTAAAATTGCACCCTCAACTGAATCTAAATTTAAAACAACTTGGGTTTGACCTGTCTCAGGTATCTCATTAAAATTACCAATCACCTTCACAGTTGCAACAAACTCTCCTGCTGGTATCACTAAAGTACTCTGGTCAATGGTATATTCAGTAGGATTCGCAGTTGATTCTTCATCAATACTTACAACCACAGTTCTATCAACATCGGATACCGTTGATACTCCTACTAAAACTTCTGTGAAACTCTCACCTGAATCATCGACAGGATAAGTTTGTACCGTTCTATTGAATGCTGCTAACGCAGCACCATTATTTACATCATATATTGGTCCTTCTGTGCTATCACAAGAAGCTAAGGCTAAAACCAGACCAAAGATTAATACTATTTTTTTCATGTAATGTATATTTTAAGATCCGTAACCCGGATTCTGAACCATATTTTCGTTTGCATTTAATTCTGCCAAAGGAATTGGTAAATTAAACCTGTAATCTGCGGCAGGTAAATCACAGTTTCCAGTAGGGCAATCTCTTGCATCTCTAGTAATACCAATATTTAATACATCACGTAGCCTTCTTATATCTAAATATCTATGTCCTTCAAAAGCTAACTCAATTCTTCTTTCATCTAAAATTCCTGTTAGCGCATCATTTACGGAAGAATATACTGGAGCGGGAGTGTCTACACCAAAACGAGCATCTCTTATTTCCTTAATGGTTTCACCTGCTCCTTCTAAGTCATTAGTTCTGGCTTGAGCTTCCGCCTTAATTAAATACATTTCCGAAACTCTAAAGATTTTCAAATCATTCAAGAATCCGGGTCCAGTATACTTACCGATTAAATGTGAATTGTTATCAGGGTCACTACTATCTTCCCAAAAATTAACGTCATATCTAATATCCGCTGGATCAAGAGCATCATACAGCCCATTAGACATCTCTAAGAATGGACCTGCACTACCTGTGAAGTAATAATAAGCTCCAACAGGAAAATTACCAGCAACACGTCTAGCCTTTAATATTACCTCCGTATTATCAGAATCCGCAAATATGCCCTCGTACTCTCCCCTGTTAGCTAAAGGATAAGCATCTATTAATTCTTGAGCCTTTGTCAAAGCAACATCAAAATTTTCTAAATACAAGTTCATTCTTGCTTCCATTGCTGTTAGGGCGTCTTGATTCATGATAATATTACCATTTGTCTCGCTTAAAAATGTTCTAGCTTGGGCAATATCAGCGTTGATTCCCGCAACAACCTCACCTACCGTATTTCTTGGTAACTCTTCTATTGTTACCACAAAATCCACGTAAGGAACGGCCAAAGAGCTATCATCTGTATAATCCGTTGAAAACCAAGTTAATAGTTGAAAATGACCAAAAGCCCGCAATGCATATAACTGTCCTAGTATGTTATTAAACTCAGCTTGATCTTCAGCAGCAACCTCAACAGACTCCGCACCTTGTAATACTCTATTTACAGAATTAATCATCCCGTAATTAGATGTCCAATGAGCACTAGACTCTCCACTTTGAGCATTTAAGTTAAAATTGTAAAAATTTATATACTGCCCACCGTTATCAGCTCCTGGCTTAACTTCATCAGTCATGATATCAAATTGTAAATTCAATTCAGATGTCATGCCTGTATATGCAGCGTTTAATCCTTGTTGTAAATTGTCTACGGTCTCAAAGGTGTTTTCATCTGATAGAAAACCAATTGGTGCAATTTCTAATTGTTCGTCACAACTAACAAATAGAACCACTGCCGCCAATACCGCACTGACTTTTTTATGTATTCTTTTCATTATTTCTTTTTTTTAAAATTGAATATCTAATCCTAAAGTCAATATTCTGGGGGTTGGATAGTTGAAAAAATCTTGTACCCTTAAAGCATCTGCCTCTGGATCAAATCCTCTCCATTCTGTCCATGTAATCAAATTCTCTCCTTGTAAATAAACCCTTACAGAAGAAAATGGAGTCTTTTCTAATAAATCCGATTGTAGGTTATACGCAAGTGTTACATTACGCAATCTTAAATAACCCGCATTTTCTAGGTAACGGTCAGTTAATAAATTTCTGGTACTACCTGCACTGGCCGCAGGAATATCAGTAATGTCCCCTGGAGTAGTCCAAATATTATTAACTGTTGAAGATTGGTTTGCTAAAGAAATCAAGGTAGGATCTTCCGCAACACCGTAAGCATTGTTATACCTATAAACATCACCAACAAATGAAAATAATGTACTTAACGTTAATCCTTTATAGTCGGCGTTAAAACCAAATCCTCCTGTAAATTCTGGAATAGTTCCTTTATCCACAAAAACTCTATCATCAGGATTATATTGAGAAGTAGGATTACCTTCCTTGTCTAAATAAATAGGTTGACCGTTAGCAGGATTTACACCGGCCCATCTTACAGCATAAAAACTATTGAATGGCTTTCCTTCTTGCAATGCTATTCTTCCACTTTCAATCAATTCACCATCTAGTAGTTCAGTTATCTCATTTTTATTCCATGCGGCATTAGCATTAACACTAAATTTAAAATTATCTGTATCAACTACATCTGCATTCAAACTAACTTCAACACCTTTGTTACTCATCGATCCTATATTTCTGGAAATAGAACCAAAAGTAGAAATAAGAGTATTTGGTGTTGCATAAAATAAATCAGAAGTTCTCTTGTCATATAAATCAAAAGTACCTGATAATTTATTAAACAAGCCGAAATCTAAACCTATGTTGTATTGCTCCGTTGTTTCCCATTTCAAATCAGGATTAGCTAAACTTGAAGCTACTATTGCTTGAGAGGCATTATATCCATTACCAACTGCATATAGATTATTAGTTAATGTGGTACCTCCAAATCTACCCCCTGTAATTCTATCATTCCCAGAGGTTCCATAACTAACTCTTAATTTTAAATCGTCTACTACATTAGAGTTAACTAAGAAATTTTCTTTGCTAATATTCCATCTCGCTGCTGCAGACCAGAAAGTACCCCACTTGTTTGTAGAACTAAATCTTGAAGACGCATCCCTTCTCAAAGACAAATCCACTCCATACTTACCATCGTAATCATAATTAAGCAAACCAAAATAAGAAAACAAGCTAGTTTCTATTCTAGTAGAGAATACATCTGGAATGTAGTAAAGTTGTAAATTGTCAAGAGACTCATCACCTGGGTCAACATCTGGAAATTCTCTTAAATCTCCAGGCGCAAAATTATACCCCTCTAAACGCGGATCAATTCCATAGCCGGTAAATCCGAATCTATCAAAAATATTCTGGTTAAATTCTACAAAACCCGAAATATCAAAAGTGTGTTTATCTGCAAAAGTATTAGAGTAGTTTAACCCTAAATTACTAGTCATTTGTAAATCTCTAGATTGTCCTTCGAATTGAGAACCTTTAAGCTCTGAATCTGGATTAGGTGCATTCTGACCATATATACTCAAAGGACTTGTTATTATTAAATCATTGGTTTGCGTAAAATCTGCACCAAAAGAAGTAGTCGCCCTAACATTCTTCAATAATTCAAGACTTGCGTTAAAAGAGCCAACCACTTTAATTTCCTCTTCTAATTGTGTATTTAGCTGAGTGTTGTTTAAGGATACGAATGGGGTTACATCAAAACCATCTCTATTAAGCCCTACAGTATTTAAACTTCCATCTGGATTAAAAGGATTTAAGTAAGGCTTTGCCAAGTAAGCCACAAGAAATGGATTACCTAAACTACCAGTCCCTTCGTTTTGAATAAAATTACTTTTACTAAAGTTAGCAGTAAAATTAGAACCGTAAGTAAATTTATTATCATTAGATTTCCCAGAGTAGTTAGTTCTAAACGTGAATCTTTGAAGATTACTTCTTCTAGCTGTACCCTCTTGTTCATAGTAAGAAATAGAGTTATAGTTAGATGCATTCTCACTACCGGAAGTTAAAGATAACTCATGAAGTATTGTCTTACCAGTTTGGGTAATTATGTCTGACCAGTTGGTATTGATATTTTCAGACACCAAAAAACTTCTAGCAGGATCACCACTCATGGCGTCAAAATTGGTATTACCAGTAAGTCTTTCTAAGTTTATAATTTCATCCGTGGTCATTGTCTCAAAGTTAGGATCCTGAGGTGAGGTAAAACCTGTTTGTGTTCTATAGGTTACCTTAAACGCAGAGTTAAACTTCCCAGACTTTGTTTTAATTACAATCACCCCTGCAGCACCTCTACTACCATACAATGCTGACGCAGAACCATCTTTTAAAATGTTAATTGATTCTATATCATTAGGGTTAATACTTCTAAAATTATCTTCATCTATAGGAACTCCATCCATTATAAATAATGGCTCCACATTTCCACTTAAAGAAGTTACACCTCTAATTAAAATTGTACTATTACTACCCGGCTGTCCAGACCCAGTGGATATCTGCATACCTGGCGCTTGAGACTGTAGTGTTTGTACAAACGAAGCATTTGGTCTAGATTCTATTGTTTCCGAACCAACTGTTGTAATTGCTGAGGCTATTTTACTTTTATCTTGTCCTCCACCGTAACCGGTAACCACAACCTCTGCCAATGCCTGAGCATCTTGCTCTAATTGTGCATTAATTGTACTAGAGGTGCCTACAGTTTTATTTACTGTTTTTTGCCCCAAGTAACTAAATCTTAAAACTTGCCCTGTACTTGCGGTAATTGAGTAATTACCATCAAAATCGGTTTGTGTTCCATTAGATGTCCCTACAACAACAATGGATACACCAGGCAATGGAAGACCGTCTTGGTCCGTTACATTACCTGAAATCGTTTTCTCTTGTGCAAAAGAAAAAGACATTGTAAACACCAACAAAGGTGTCAACAACCATGTTAACATTGATTTCATTTAAAAAATTTTTGAATTAGTCAGTCCCAAAAATGATAAATTATCGTTAAGAATCCAAAAAAGCTACGTATATGAGAAGCGATTTTGTTAATTATTACAGAATTTTTATTATTTGATTCTTAAATATTATGCTTGCATAATAATTTTTTAATCTTTTGATGTTTCCTTTAATTATTATGCAATTTTTTAGTTAATTTTTAATTCAATTAAATTATGCTTAACATTTTTTATGATTCTTTTAACGATGCAGGAACAGATGAAGCAGGTAGGGGTTGTCTTGCAGGTCCAGTTACCGCTGCTGCTATTATACTGCCAGAATCTTTTAAAAATGAAATGCTTAACGACTCCAAACAACTTACCTTAAAGCAAAGAAATCTGCTTAAACCATTATTAGAAGTACAGGCTACCTCATTTGCTGTTTGCCATGTTTTTGAAGATGAAATTGACCAAATTAACATTCTAAATGCATCAATTTTAGCGATGCATAAGGCATTAGATAAACTAACGTCTACTCCATCTCATATTTTGGTAGACGGAAATCGGTTCAAAAAATACAAGAATATACCACATACTTGCTTTGTTAAAGGAGATTCAAAATACTTAACCATTGCCGCTGCTTCTGTCTTGGCTAAAACCTATAGAGATGCTTATATGTTAAAAATTCATCAAGAATTCCCTATGTACAACTGGGCAAAAAACAAAGGCTACCCTACTAAAGAACACAGAGCAGCCATTAAAAAGTACGGCCCTTGCAAGTACCACCGTAAAAGCTTTAAATTACTACCAGAACAATTGTCTTTTGATATATAAACAAAGCCGTTAACTTTGCGCTAAACACATTTTAAATGAGAGCAAAGGCAACACTAGTTATCTGTTTACTACTATCTATAGCTTGTAAAAAACAATTACAAATTAAAGATGCTCTCAGCGCTACCTTACCTCAAGATGCCAGCGTCTTCGTTAAAATTAACAATTTAGACAACTTAAAAAGTGAATTAAAAAACAGCAGCATTCTAACTGCTTTACAATCTTCTGCAACCCACAATAGCATTGTAGATAAAATTGCTATCCTATCTAATGCCCAACCTAAAGGAAGAGGATTTATGGGTTTTTACGAATTGGGTAGAAATAATTTTGAATTTCTATATGCAACTAAGAAGGATAGTTCATTCTTTTCCTTGGCTTCAATTAAAAATAAAACAATAGAAAAATTACAGTACGAAGGTCATGAAATATTACATTATACTCTAGACGGAGAAGAAGGCTACTTATTAGAGAAATCTTCATATGTAATCGTAAGCTCTTCTAAATTGCTTATAGAGAACTTAGCTAGAGCTTCTGCAACACCTAAAGTGGACCCAATTTTAGAAAAACTGTATACCACTTCTGACGATAATAAAGCGGCTAATTTTTTTATCAACCTAAAAAAGTCTAATTCATTAACCAGCTCCCTTATAAAAAATAGTTATACCGCTGAACTTAAAAATTTTGCTGATTGGTTGAGTTTAGACCTTAATTCTTCTCAAGAAGAACTTTCGCTTAGTGGTATTCTTAAAGCGAACGATTCTATAAAAAATTATGTTAATCTATTTAAAGGTACTTCTCCCGTTACAAGCATTGCAAAAAACATAGCACCACAACACACAGATATCTTTATCAGCTACACCTTTAATGATTATCAAAAGTTGATTCAAAACCAACGTAAATTCTTAGATAAAAAATCATTTGTAAGTAGTTTGTCTAATATAGAAGAGATTGCCATTATTAGGGTAAAAGAAAATACCTCTATTTTATTAAATAGCAGCATAGGAGAAGGTCTTTCACAAACTGTTGATAGTTTAAGAATAGAAACTACCAATTACCAAGGTGTAGAAATCATTAAGCTTAGTAAACCCGATTTTATAACTACTAACTTTCAGCCAATCATAAAAAATTTTGAAGCGAATTACTGCTCTATTTTTGATAATTCTTTTCTTTTTGCAGAAAACGAAGAAACGTTACAAACCTTAATTGCAAACGTAAAAAATGGTAATGTTCTAGCCAATAATCCAAATTTTACACAGACAATGGAACAATTGGCAACCGAAGCATCCATCACTTATTTTGCCACACCTAACGGCATAAAGTCATTAGCAAATACCTATTTGCTTCCAGATAAAGCCAAGGAAATTTCAGAAGCCAGTATTGAGCAATATTTTGCAAGTCAAATTAATACAGACCAAGGCTTTTACCACTTTAATATTATTGCCTCAAACACCAAAAAAGTAAAAGTAGCTGCTAGTGTAGCCCCTGTTTTTACACTAGAATTAGATAGTGATTTACACTTAAAGCCACAGTTTGTTAAAAATCATAGAAATAACACCTATGAGATTGTAACTCAAGATATAGACAATAACTTATATCTTATATCACCCAATGGTAAATTGCTCTGGAAAAAACAATTAGAAGGGAAGGTTCAAGGAGAAATTCAGCAAGTAGATTTATATAAGAATGGCAAATTACAAATGGCATTTTGTACAAACAATCAATTCTTAATTCTAGACCGTAATGGAGAAGAGGTCGGTGATTTTAATAAAAAGTTTGAAGGCGGAAATTTAAATCCGTTAGCCGTTTTTGATTATGACAACAACCGTAATTATCGTTTTGTGGTTACTCAAGGACAATCCGTTTACATGTATAATAATCAAAATAAAATTGTGGATGGCTTTACTTTTACCAAAGCGGATAAAACGATTATACAAGCTCCAAAACACTTTAGAATTTCTGGTAAAGATTATTTATTGTTTCCATTAGCAGACGGAACTTTGAAAATTTTACACCGTGCTGGTCAAGACAGGTTAAACATCAAAGAAAAAATAGACTTTTCTAAAAACGAAGTATACTTGTATAAGAACAAGTTTACTACTACAAATACCAAAGGTGTTTTACATTTAATAGATACTAAAGGTAAACTAAGCGCCTCTAACCTTAACCTTGGTGCCGACCATGGAATTGACGCCACTAGTAAAACTTTAGCCTATATGGATGAAAACGTACTAAGCATTAAAGGAAAAAAAGTGGAACTAGATTTAGGTGTATACTCTAAACCTAAAATCTTTTACATTAACAACAAGATTTACGTAACTGTTACAGACCTGCAAAGTCAACAAGTTTATTTGTTTGATAGCCAAGCCAAACCCATCCCTAATTTTCCGGTTTACGGCAGCTCACAGATAGATTTAATTGATATGGATAAGGATAACGTTTTAGAATTTGTGTCTAAAGACCAAGAAAACTCCATCATAGTGTATAAGCTTAACTAACCTTTTATACAGCTAGCAATACCAATTATACAGATTTAAGAACATTCTCATTTACTGTTTTCTAATTTGTGGTGAATCTCATGAATCAACACAAAACAATAGAAAATGAAATTTCCCTTAAGAACAGTTGGCCTAATGGCATTTTTATTCCTGTTCACAGCTCCCGTACAGAGTCAATTTTTAAAAAAATTAGGCAAAAAGGCTAAAGAAGCTGCAGAACGCACGGTTGAACGCCGCGTAGAAAGTGAAACTTCTAAAAAAACAGACCAAACTTTAGATAGTATTTTAGAGCCTGGCAGTAAAAAATCGGAACCAAAAAGCTTACCCCAACCTACTAACCAAGATGATGATACGTTAGATACGGGCACCAAAGACGGTAATGCATCCAAAAACACCAGTATTAGCAATTCCGACCAAGAACCAAGCTTAGAAGTATACAGCAAATTTGATTTTGTTCCTGGAGATACGCCACTGTTCTTTGACGATTTTTCTAACGACTTTATTGGTGACTTTCCAGCAAAATGGAATACCGATGGCGGTGGAGAAGTGGTAAAAGTGAACAATAACAATCAAAATTGGTTTGAAATGCTATCTGGATCTTATTACATTCCTGATGTTCCCTATTTACCCGAAGAGTATACAATTGAATTTGATTTGTTAGCTGTTGGCGTTGATAAAAATACGTCATCTGCAGCGTTACTTCATGTAATTTTGGACGAAAAGGATAACTTTAGTTACAGTAATAACACTGTTTTCAGTTATCTTCCTTTTTGTCAATATACAGACATTGACATACGTATGTGGAATAATATTGACGGTAAAAACACCATCAACAATCGTATTAATGCAGATGTTAGGGAGGAAATGAATCAAATGCCCCATATTTCTATCGCCGTAAACAAACAGCGTTTTCGTTTATGGATAAATGAAGAAAAACATGTGGATATTCCAAGGATTGTCCCAGTAGGCAAGATTACAAAGTTGAAGTTTGAACCAGTAGGGTTTAAAGATGGTAAGGAAAAACTTTTAATAAGCAATCTAAAGGTTGCAGAAGGCGGTTTAGACTTAAGAAGAAAACTTATCTCCGAAGGTAAAATCTCTACCAACGGTATTTTATTTGATTCCGGTTCTGCTAACATCAAACCAGAATCTATGGGTATTATTCGCCAAATCTACCAAGTACTACAGCAAGATTCTTCTATCAAACTTAAAATTGTTGGTCACACAGATGCAGATGGAGATGATGCCACAAATCTTAAATTGAGTGATACCAGAGC
Organism: Croceivirga sp. JEA036; assembly: GCF_011882165.1. Taxonomy (NCBI): domain Bacteria; kingdom Pseudomonadati; phylum Bacteroidota; class Flavobacteriia; order Flavobacteriales; family Flavobacteriaceae; genus Croceivirga; species Croceivirga sp. JEA036. Next base: position 137,071 of record NZ_JAATON010000006.1, on the reverse strand, counting down.
ACAATCTGTAAAAAAAGCTTTGACAGATGTATATGGGGTTGCCGCCAATAGACTTACCACAGAAGGTAAAGGTGAACTAGAACCCATAGCGGACAATACCTCAATAGAAGGAAAGACCCAAAACAGACGTGTAGAATTCATCAAACTATAAAAACATCATGAAAAATCTTATAATCCTGCTAACATTAAGTTGTTTTACCTATATGGCCTCCGCGCAATGTAGTAGGTATTATCCGTTAGAAAAAGGAACCACTTTTACTTATGACAACCTCAATAAAAAAGGTAAATCTGACGGAATTACCCATTACAAAGTAAGTGATGTAAGCACCGCCGGGGGCATTACAACCGCAACCATGGAGGTAAAACTTACAGATGCTAAGGGAAAAGAGTCTTTTTCCTCAGATTATTCATTTACCTGTGATGGCGATGTGGTACGAATTGACTACCAATCTTTAATGAACACAAAGATGTTAGAACAATTCAAAGACATGGAGATGGAAATTACGGGTACAGACGTGGAATTACCCAATAATCTAAACGTAGGACAAGATTTAGCAGACGCAAATGTGGCTGTATCCATAAATATGAGTGGCATGAACATGAAAATGAATGTAGATACCGTAAACCGAAAAGTAGAGAAAAAAGAAACCATAACCACTAGTGCAGGCACTTTTGACTGCTATGTTATCTATAGCGAAATCAAAAGTAAAATGATGATGACCAACCAAACTTTTCCGTCTAGACTGTGGTTGGCAGAAGGTGTAGGATTGGTTAAGCAAGAAACCTATAATAAAAATGGGAAGCTTATGGGCTCTACCGTGCTTACCAGTTTAGAAATGTAAATAGATGCAATCAAAAAACGGAAGGCCTCGGTATTATATCGAGGCTTCTTCTTTTCATTAAGAACTTGTAAAAAAGAGGATAAACAACAGCATGATTGATACTAACAAAATAATTTTCACCTTTTTCTTGACCACCATTGTTGGTTTATCTCAGAAATCTAAAGAATTTTCAAATTTATCTAATTCCGATTCCATAATATTTCAAGATTACCGTAAAAAGGTTGTAGTTCATATAAATCCAAAACCTGATAGTGCATTGTTTTACATTCAAAAAATGAGAACTTTCAGTTTTAACAAAAACTATAAGATAGGACTTGCCGACACCGAATATACTATGGGGCATTACTACAGAAGAATCCAGAATATGGATTCCGCCCTTTTTTATTATGCCAAGTCTAAAAAAATAGCCCTAGATATCAAATACAACACTGGTGCCGCTCGTGCATTGAATGCGCTTTGTAGAGGTTATTATTTGGTTGGAAAAATTGATTTGGCTAAAGACACCTGTGAGGAGTGTTTAAGAATAGCCTCACCAACAGATGACACCCATATAATTGTAGACACCTATACTGCATTGGGGAATACTTATGCAAGGGAGAATAATTTCAGTATTGCCGTTAATTACTTTTTGAAAGCAGATTCAATTCATCAAAAAAAACCACAGCGACCCGATATTATTGCTGCGGACTATCAAAGCTTGGGCAACGTTTATAAAGAACTAAATGATTATAAAAAATCGATTGAATATTATTTAAAGGCCAACAAAGAATTTGAAAAGTTACCGGTTAACAAAGAGTATTTCGTAAATAACACCAACATGCAATTGGGTACGGTTTATTACTTAAACAATGATATTAGTAAATCGGATTCTCTCTTAACCATGACCCTTGAGTACTTCAAGAAGATAAAAGATGAGAATGCCCAAGCCCAGACCAGCACCTATCTAGGGCTGACGAAACTAGAATTGGGCAAACTTGATGAAGCCGAAAAATTATTGACCCAAGGGTATACCTTAAACAGAGACAATAAATTCAGTTACGAAACTACAGAGGCGAGGTTAAAACTTGCAGAACTGTATTTAAAAAATGACAATCCCAAAAAAGCCGCTCAACATCTTGAAGGAGTTTTAGAAAACAATATTGAAGGTAATAAAGGTATCGAAGCAAATGCACTTGAAAAACTAGCTCAGGCCTACCATTCTCAAGGTCTCTATGAAAAAGCCTATAGCTCGCTTCAAAAGGCAAAGCAGTTAAAAGATTCTATCGGGGCCGTTCAGAATCAAGCTACCATCCGGGAGCTGGAAACCATTTATGAGACTAGTCAAAAAGAACAAGAGATAGCCCTTTTAAAATCTGAAAATGAACTTGCACAGCAACGACAAAAAAGTCAAAAAAACATTTTACTAACTGCAATCGGCCTTACCACACTAACAGGTGTTTTTCTGTTCTTTTTATATAGAAACCGCCAAAAAACCAATAAAAAGCTGATGGAGTTAGATATGGCCAAGTCCAACTTTTTCACCAACATTTCCCACGAATTGAGAACACCTTTATCATTGATTCGAGGCCCTATTGAACAACAACTAAATAATGATAAATTAAGTATCGAATTAAGAAATGGTCTTACGCTGGCCAAAAAAAACTCTGAAAGACTGGAAGAACTTGTCGACCAGATAATGAATCTCTCTAAGTTGGAATCTGGCCAATATCAACTAAAGGTTTCTCTACAAAATCCCGAACCATTTATCAAATCAATTTTAAGCTCATTTGAATTTAACGCGAATCAAAAGGAGCAGAACTATAACACTCACATTAATTTAAATGTACCTGATGCATGGTTTGATCAAGATGTGCTTCAGAAAATACTCACCAACTTAGTTGGCAATGCTATAAAATATAGCCCTGAAAAAGAGAAAGTTTTGATTGATATCAATGACAATAAAGACCAACTTTTTATCAAGGTAAGCAATTCGGGCACCTCGCTCTCTAATGATGAATTAAAGCAATTATTCAATAGGTTTTATAGAGCCAAGGATACAGATTCGGGTACTGGAATTGGACTTGCCTTGACCAAAGAATTGGTAGAGCTACACAAAGGGCAAATAAAGGTTGATTCCAGTCACGATGAGGTAGCGTTTACGGTGAAATTGCCTATTTCAAAAAATGCTTTTTCCTCCGATGAAAAGCTTTCTTTTAAGAAGGCTCCGGATACACTTAAAATTGATGCTACCGATGCGCCTCATGAAATTGGGAAAATTGATATAATTTCAAACAAAGACTTGCCTATATTGTTGGTGGTCGACGACAATGAAGAACTTCGAAACTTTGTGGGCTCCTTATTCGAAAAGGATTATCAAATTCACCTGAAAGAAAATGGAAAGACAGGATTTGAACTTGCACAAGAAATAGTGCCAGATATCATTATTACTGATTTAATGATGCCTGAGGAAGATGGCTTGCTTTTTACCAAAAAATGCAAAACCAGTGATGCCACTTCGCATATCCCTATTATAATGCTAACGGCAAAAGCAGGAGATGAAAATACCCTTGTGGGACTTGAATATGGAGCCGATGCCTATCTAACCAAACCTTTTAATACTGAAATTCTACGACAGCAAGCCAAAAATCTACTTGAAACGCAACAAAAAATACAGCAACGCTTTAGCAAAGAAGTGGTTCTGACCCCAAAAGACATATCCATAAACTCATACGATGAACGTTTTTTGACAAACTTGCAAAACATTCTTGACGATAAATTGGTGGAATCTGATTTCAATACCGAAAATTTTGCCCAAGCATTGGGTATGAGCCGCATGCAACTTCATCGAAAGCTAAAAGCCTTGACCGGACAGAGCACTACAGAGTTCATTAGAATTCAACGGTTAAAGCTTGCTGCGGGACTCTTAAAAAAATCCGATGTAAACGTTTCAGAGATTGGTTACTCTGTAGGGTTCAACAATCATTCTTATTTTACCAAAAGCTTTAAAGAACACTTTGGCGTCTCACCAACTGAATACAGCACAACCTAACCTTACAGAATAAAGAAAACGTCTTTCCTTTTACAAATTCTTCTATTTTTAATTTGCTAATAATTTGATTTTTAGTTAATTACGACACATGTTACAATAGTTAAAGCTATTGTTACATACGTGATAATCCTATTTTTCCTTCTCATCTAGTTTTGAACTGAAACCAAAATAGTTCCCAAATAGAATTGAAAAATGATTATGAGAAAAGGGTGTTTGAAGGAAACCTTTCCAAAATGGATAGCACAGAAATCTATCTAAATGTGACCCATTTGAACCATGGTGATTATGTAATACTCATTACGGACAAAAACAAGGTTATCCAAAGAACGACTTTTAAAAAAATGGATGTTAACCCTGATAAAGGAAATTCATTGAAGTAAAACAGTAAAAATTAAGAAGATGAGAAAACAACTTTTATTCAGTTTGACAATTATTATGTCTTGCTGCCTCGGACTTACGGCACAGGATAAAAAACAATCCTCCGGCACCAAAGAAACTCCCAAAAAAGAAATGAACCTAATGGATGAACAGGCCAAACTGTTCGGAAAACTTTTTGGTGACATGGAACAAGACCTTGACGGCACAAAAGACCCTTTTAAAGATGTAAAAAACTATGAGAATCTTTTGAATAGGTCCAAAATGGACCCCGAGACAAAATCAAAAATGAGGGCCATGTACCTTATGTATGACCAAAGCCTGGACCCTGGGAAAAAAGATTCGCTGAAAGTTTCCCTGGAAAAGATGTTTGAAGCGCATATTAAAAAAACCGAAAAACAGCACTAAGATGAAAACTATCAAAAACTTATTTGCACTGTGCTTCCTGACCCTGCTATCAACTTCGGTTACCCAGGCCCAATTTTTAAAAAACTTGGGGAAAAAAGCACAAAAAGCAGCTGAAAGAACCGTAGAACGTAGAGTTGAGCGCGAGACTTCAAAAAAAACCGACCAAACGATTGATAGTGTTTTTACCAAAAAGGAAGACAAAGGCATTGAAATGGGAGAGGATGCTAATAAAGCTTATGCTTTCAATACGAAATATGTCATGGAAATCACTACAGATAATGACGTATTGCCCATCACCTATTTTTTTAGTGAGAAAGGGGATGTCATGGCCACAACCATGGAAATTAAGCCGAATGAAAAAATCTATTCCATCATCGATTTAGGTGAAAATAAAATCCATTCGCTAATGGATCTTAATGGGCAAAGATCTCGTACTTCAATGAAGTTTTCTCCCAACAAAATAATGGAGGATACCGATTACAGCAAAATTTCGGTAAAACCCAACGGTCAAACCAAAACCATTATTGAATATACCTGTAAAGGCTATGAAGTGTCTGGAACCGATTTTAACGGTACGGTATGGGTAGCAGAAAACACTGGATTTTCGTATCCAGAAAAATTCAAGAACATGTCCATTAAAAATGGCAAAAAAGAAGGTATCAACCCACAATGGATGAGTTTGGTAGAAGGTATTCCTCTAGAAATGGACATGCTGGACACTTCAAAGAAAAAACCGCAGAAAGTACACATGCTCTGTACAGAAATTGGAACAACTACTTTCTCTCTGGACCCTACGGAATACAAAGGAATATTTTAATTGATAGTCATGAAAAAAGTCTTAATCATATTTGGAATCTTACAACTACTATGCGTAAGCTGTAAAGAGAAAAAGGCAGCTGATAGTCAAACCTCAGAAATGAAGACTGAGGAAAACACACAAGTGGCCACATCCAACGATAACGTACTTTGTAATATCAATGGAGCGCCTTGGAGCTATACCGAAGCTTCAGGTGTTTTGGTGGATGACAAGAACAGGGGCATAAGAGTGTTAACCCTCACCTTCACAAAATATCTTAATCCAGGAAAGGAACATTTAAGCCTCAGTTTTGACGAAGCCACAAAAGAATTGTTTGAAGCCTCCGTTCAGATCAAACAACCGGGTAAAGATGGCCAGCGCATTCATGCCATTTACCTCTACAATGAAAGAACAGCAAAAAGCAACCCAAAGGGCAGTATTTCTGGCCAAGTTACCCTAGATCACGATGTGGCTTCGGGCACTGCTCAATTACAAAACCTGCACATTCAATACGAAGGGTCTTTATTGGCCAATGAAAAGGATGCAGAAATAACGGTAATCGACCTTTCTTTTAACAACATTGCCTTCTCCGATGTCAAAAAAGAGATGGAAGCAATCTTTAAAAACTCAAAATGATGAAGACAAAATACGCCATGACTATTTGTTTGTTGGCATTTTCCATTTTCGGAAACCTTCTCGCACAAAACGAACAAGATTTTACTCCGCCGTCAATTAATGATGAAAAAGAAATTCCTGTGGTAAAAGAAGAACTTCCCATTCCAATGGAAGGTGAAAATTTTACCGTCCGCTACTTCTCAGGAGTAACGGATGGAGAGGAAAGTAGAATTGCCATTAAAAGCTTAGGGTATATTCTTCGAAACACAATGGTACATGTCTTTACAGAAAATGGTGACGAACTGGATGTAAAAATAGTCAAAAAAGGTTGGGACGATATACAAAGACAAGGCTCAACTAAAAATGGAGAATTCAAAAGTGTTTTTAGGACTGCATTGGAATTTGGCGTAGTTATCTCTGCCGCTGAAAAAGGCATCCCTTTCATTGTAGCTATTTCTGCAGGTCCTGAACTTTTCCCAACCAGCAACTTATTTGTTGATATCAGCACTAAGCAACCCACAATGAATGATAGTGATTCTCAAACAATCGAAAGTGATAAAACCACATCAATTTTCACAACTAAAAGCCTTGCTTTTATTCTTATCGCTCTAGCCATTATCATAATCGGGTTATTGTTTTTTATAATATTCCGCAAGAATAGAAACACCCTAAGTATTTTCTTAATGTTTTTTAGTCTTTGTTCACTTCATGCAGGCAAAGTTTTACCGCATGGCAACTCTTTAAACAACTATAGACAAACTCCTCAAATGCAAGAACTTATAAATAGAAGTAATAAAAAAATAAGAGAGGCAATAGAAGATGAATACGATAAAGATAAAAAAGACGAAGAAGACCTCTTATCAGAAGAGGACATAGAATTTGAACCTGAGCTTAGCCCAGCAGGTCAACCCTCCTTACCATCTAGCTGTATAGCGACTGCCAACGCGAGTGAGGGCGGCTCCATGGACGGTGATTTTGAACAGAATAAAAAGGATGGTTCTCAAGATGACAAGTATAAAGAAGGAAGCAAAAGTGAAAATGCATTTTCAGAAGATGGTATAGATTACGATTCAGAAAATTCAAGCTCCTCTAACCAACGCGAAAATAGTGGAGGTACAGAAATGATTTCGTCAAGTAATTATGAAGCTAAAGAACCCAACAATGAAAATACGTTTACTGGAGAATCGTCTTCTGAAACCTATAGAAGACTCCCGAAATATGATGAAAACGGCAACCTAAAGAATTCAGGCGATTATCCTGATGCCCCCGTAAAATATGACCCAAACTGGGTACCTGAAGAAAATGTTTTTGTTGAAAGTGAAGGTAGTACCGGTTCATACAGAAGATTACCGAAATATGATGAATATGGTAATTTAAAGAACCCAGGTGATTTTCCTGATGCACCTATAAAATACGACCCAAATTGGGAACCTCCTGAAAATCCATTTACTGGCGAGTCATCATCCGGTGATTATAGAAGGCTCCCAAAATATGACGAAAATGGTAATCTCAAAAATCCAGGAGATTATCCTGATGCACCATCAACATACAATCCGAACTGGATTCCTGAAGAAAATGTTTTTATAGAAAGCAATGGCTCTTCTGGCACTTACACTAGAATGCCAAAGTATGACAAGGATGGGCATCTACTTGATTATGGCGATTACCCACATGCCCCAAAACAAATTGACCCTGAACGTGTTGATGACCAAGAGTACATCATGAATGAAATTGAAGCCAATATTGATGAACCCAAAGAGGGTGAAAACACAAATTCGAGTGAAGGAAGCCAAGAGGAAGAAAATAGGCCAGGTCAAAACAATCCGTCTGAAATGGATAGTGGAAGAAGGCAAACTTCGAACAATAGCAACGACAGAAAGCGTGAAGGTTGCGAATGTTTAAAAAAGGCGTACAAAGAACTTCATAAAAGAAGGTATAGTCTTGAAAAACTCTCAAAAATAGGCAAATACAACAAAAAGGTCACAGATTTCGGTCTTTCGTTCGGTGATAATTTTTCAAGCTCCAGCGGAGTTGGTTCACTGGCCTGGAAAAACAAAAGAATAAAAATCATGAAGTCAATGAAAAAATTTGACCAGTCCTATAAAGACAAGCATGAGCAAATCACCAAATTATTGTACAAAAATCTCATGGAGATAAATAAATGTGAGCGCATGTTGGGAGAAGATAATTGGTACAATAAATATGGCTTTATCTATTACGAATTCATGAAAACACGTTATGCAACCTATAAATAGAAAAAACGGACCTCTTTATTTAGCCCTTTTAGTTTTGACATTTGTTTTAGCATCCTGCAATTCAAAATCGTCTAAAGAAAAGGAAAACCAAAGCGATTCAGAAGTATCGGAAACATTAGAATATAATGGTGATTCAAATGGTGACTCCAGAAATTCTTATGATACCAATGCTGAGGACCAAACTGAGGTTGGCACCTTGTTTATTGAAGAAGATTTTCTGGCCCAAAAAAAGGCAGATGAACCTGAATGGGATGATATTCCCAAAGTTGAGGAAGATGATAAAAATCAATCCAAATTTGATGTTGACCCAGAGAAGTTAAAGCCTTTGTTCAAAACCTTCTTCGGATTGGATTCAGAAGAATCCAATCAGCTTTTCGCTTTCAAGGCCGAAATGGATAAGTTGAAGGGTGAAAACAAATTTGATGGACCCGAAGGTGACCGTTTGAGACAACAGGCCTATGCCTTTATCGACGAATTGAAAAAAACAAAGCCCAAAACCGCGGTACCGCTTAACGACCTCAAATCGATTTTCCGTAAATCAAATTTGGAGAAAAAACGAAAAGACAGTCTGCGCTATGTGATTCGAGAATCTTTAAGACAAATACCCCAAGAATTTTTAAGGGCCGACGGGGTGGTCGACGTCTCCTACATTGAAGCGGAATTGCGAAAAGAAGAGTTTTACCTCATCATCGAAAAATTCATCGAAGAAAACAAACAGCAAATGGTGCTTAAAAATCTCGATGATGCCCAATTGGCAGAGCTAATGGAGGTTACCGAAGAAGAATACCAAATGCTAAAGGAAACGCCCGCCCAAACGCATCCAAAAACGGCAAGTGAAGCTGAAGAATTGGCAAAAGGCAATCTATCTGAGGAGATTGAACAGCAATTGAAAAAGGCTTCGGTTTCTGAAAAGTTTACCGAACGCATGAAAGCCCAAAAGAAAAAGCAAGTGGTTGTTGCCAAAAAGTTCTTGGCCAATTGCAAAAGGGCAGAAACCAAGTTTTATAAAGAAAACCCAAATTGGTACAGCAATAAAGATGGCCTGAGCGAAGTATATCTTTCCGACCATGATGATTACGTATTTCTGCCACTTGGCAAACTTTCTTTTGCCGATCAGGTAATTTCTTTTGACAGGGGTGATGGGGCCAGTTCGGCCAATCCGAATGCCGCTTTAAATGAACCTGATTACGACCGCAGGGTACAAGATTATAGCAAAATGTGCAACTTGGGCACCAAAGGCGTGTTGACTTTTCAATTTGTTGACAATGTGCTTATTGATGTCAACGGCCCGGATCTTTTTGTCTTTGAGGTAGGCGCCATAGAGCCCACCTTATTGGAAATCTCAAAAGATGGACAAAACTGGGTTAATATTGGTAAAATTGAAGGGGGTACGGCCCAAATTGACATTGCGCCTTTCATCAATCCCGGCGATACCTTCAACTACGTTCGGTTTACCGATTTAGATACCTACAGCGCGGTGCCTGGTGCCGATATTGATGCCGTGGCCACCATTGGTGGGGCATTGCGATTGAGCTTGGATAGTGCTGTACTCTTTGATACTGGAAAGTTTGAATTGAAACCTGCAGGCGTTACTGCTGTTAAAGCCTTGGCAACCCAAATAAAAAGCATACCCAAAGGTACCATTTCAGTGGATGGGCATACCGATAATGTTGGTTCCATTCAAAGCAATATGACCTTATCCAAAAAAAGGGCGGCAAGTGTGGCCAAAATACTCCGGCAAGAATTGGGTGAGGTCGCTTTTAAGTGGAAGGAAAATGGTTATGGCGAAGGCAAACCTTTGGTACCGAATACTACAGATGAAAACAAACAAAAAAATAGGCGTGTTGAAATATTGGTAACGCCCTTTTAAACAAAAAGGTTCCCCAAATATCTAAAAACCTTTTAATTAAATTTTATGAAAACTACAATTTTAAATTTTAGACTTTTAATGATGATGCTTAGTGCAGTATTGGTAATTTCTTGCTCTGCCGAAGATGGCGAAGATGGTGCTATCGGACCGCAAGGTCCACAGGGTGAGCAGGGAATTCAAGGAGCCCCTGGCCAAGATGGAACTGATGGGGAAGATGGTAATGCAAATATTATGGCTTCAGATTGGATTGCCTCAGATTTTCCAACTGAGTCATCGAACTATGGATCTTTTTCGGTTAATGATACTGCAATTACCCAAAATGCTCTTGATACATGGGTTATTTTAGCATATGGTAAAAGTGGAACTTATATTGTAATGCTACCCGATGGTATTGAAAATGACACTTATGGTTTCTCTTTACAGATTGAGACAATAATTTTTGAAGCTTATACTGACGATGGTACAGCATCGGTTTTCGACAGATTTCAAGAATTTCGCTATGTAATGATTCCCGCCAGTATGGCCGGAAAAGGCAGTCCAATAGACTTTAGTAAAATGGACTATTACGAATTAATGGACTATTTGGGATTGGAATATTGACCCGATAAAAAACCACGGCTCAGACCGTGGTTTTTTGTTTTATGATTTCCGCCTCAAAAAGCGTTGTGAAATGCTTTAATAATTTTTGCTTCACTTCATCTATATCCACCTCCTTCTTCCCTAACTCTACATTTAAAGAGGTAACAGCCTTGTCTTTAATCCCACAGGGAATCATTAAATCAAAATAGCCTAAATCTGCATTGACGTTCAAAGCGAACCCGTGCATGGTTACCCAGCGGCTGGCACGTACGCCCATGGCACAAATTTTTCGAGCAAAAGGGGTTCCTACATCTAACCAAACACCCGTTTCACCCTCGGAACGTTCTGCTTTTAAACCATATTCTGACAGGGTCAAAATAACCATTTCCTCTAAAAAACGTAGGTATTTGTGTATATCGGTAAAGAAATTATCAAGGTCTAAAATGGGATAACCCACCACTTGTCCAGGTCCGTGATACGTAATGTCCCCTCCCCTATTTATTTTATAAAATGTAGCACCTTTTTCTTTCAACACTTTATCGTCTACCAGAAGATTGGCCATATCTCCACTTTTGCCCAAAGTATACACATGCGGATGCTCTACAAATAGAAAATGGTTTGGAGTTTTTAAACCCGCATCTTCCCTTCTATTTTTAATCTTTACGTCTACAATATTTTTAAATAACGATTCCTGATAATCCCAAGTTTCTTTGTAGTCCTTCTGCCCTAAGTCCTCTAAATGCACCTTTTTATTCATATAGCAAAGATACAAAATAGGGCAATCTAGTCTTCTAGTTCTACCTCTATCTGTATAGATTCTGGGTCTTTTAGCATTTCTAGAAAATTAGCTTCGTAGATTAAGGTTTTTCCATCCATAGAAAAGGTGGCCTCATCCAAATTAGTTCGCTTTATACGTCTTGGAAAATGATATTTAAAGGTATACGTAGAACCCCCTAAAAACATCTCTGCACTTGCCAAACTATCTACACTTTGGTTAAATAATGCTTGGTCTACTATTTTAGCTGTTCTTTTAAACGTATTTCTACTAAAAGAATAGTCCACCTTTGTTGCGCTACCATCAGCTTGTTTGGGCATGGGTTTAGATCCTGCCGTAGGGCCAACGGTACTAGCATTCTGGAACGCATTAAAAGCATCGTTCATCTGAGAAATTTTTTGAAAATCCCCAAACATATCAAACTTCATCAGACCTTCAGCGTCGTTCATTTGCATTCGTAAACTAAAAGGCTCCAAACGCATTAATCCTTCCCGTTCTTTAGGGCTCAGCGTTGCAATACTATCTTTTTTCTCTCTTATTAAATCCTTAAATACAATGGTAGAATCCATAACCTCTCCGGTTCTTACGGAATCTGAGGGTATCATACTCATCATTTCGCTACCATCAAATCCTATATTCAGCTTTCCAGAGCCATCCTCATTAAGGTAAATTTCTTCTGTAAAATTACAGGCTACCATTAGCACTGTTAGCATTAAAGCCAAAATAGATTTAGCTATTTTCATTGGTATTTAGTTTGGATTATTTAGTATAACAAGTGCTGCGATTACCCCTGGCACCCAACCACAAAAGGTTAATAACAATACAATTAAAAAAGACCCGCATCCTTTACCAATTACGGCTAAAGGCGGAAATAAAATGGCCAATAATACTCTAATTAAACTCATGATTTATTTTGATTGATGTATCTATTGGACGTATTTTAGGGTTCTTTGTTACAAAAAAAGTTAGGGTGCACCAATTACTACGCTTTTTTTTGCTTATACCGATGATTTGCATAGGGCAATATCAATTTAAGGGTTCAGTCACCGATGAATTGAAAAACAAACCCATATTCCTATCGCTTATAAACGATTTAAACAAGACAGAACGCGTTTACCAAGACCAAATAATTCAGCAGACCACAACAGACAGCCTAGGTCATTTTCTATTTAAAGGTGAGCAATTACCCACCAACAACAGCCTGTTAAGATTGCATATAGACACTTGTACCGATACTATAAGCAACCAGCACTTTATGCAATCTTGTGAAGACACTAAATCCATATTATTCCTAGCAAAAAATACGGACAGTCTATATTTTCCGATGTCTGATTTTGGCGAAGCTTTTTGCAGCATTGAAGGCACCAATCCTATTGCTAAAGGCTTTCTAGATTTAGCGTTAATAAAAGATGCGTTTATACATGATTTTACGGGCAAAGAAACTCCTGCTGAGAAACAATTAAAATTTAACCAGTGGTTTACCCAATTTCATGAGTTTGCACAAACCCAAAACGAACCGCTTTTAGAAGCTTATCTTCTATTTTATTTGGGCAACCCTACTGCAGAAACATATGATGACTACAAGACTTTTATAGCGGAACTACATAATCAGAATCCAATATTTAGCACATCTAACTCCACCACTTTAAACTCCAATTTTAGAGCACAAGTCAACCAAAAATTAGCTTCGCTTGGTCTAGTTGCCGTAGCTGTCAATTCTACATTTTATGGTTTTTGGATAGCACTTAGTATCGTTGGCGTGCTAATGGTCGTCTTTGTTTTATATCGCATTGGCAAAAGAACTTCTTCCAAGGCAAAACTAACAGCGATATTAACCCCGCAAGAACTTAAAATTGCCAAAGCAATCGCGGCTCAAAAAACCAATAAGGAGATAGCCACAGAGTTATTCATTAGTCTAAGTACTGTAAAAACCCACATAAACAACATCTATAAAAAACTGGGTATTACGGACAGAGAAATGTTAAGCAAATACCTATCCGATTAAATTTCAACCGGGGGTCTAGACCCAATCTCAACCCCATAAAAATTCTAACAAAAAGGATTTAGAATGATTTTGGCCAAAAAATCCAAAACATCATGAAAAATCTAATTCTTACAAGTTTTACATTACTCTTTATTTACAACCTAAACGCCCAAACCGAACTACAATTTAAAAGCGGGACGCCATTTTTATTGGGAGAAATAGCCCAAGAGTATTTAGAAGTAGCTCCCTACAAAAACTGGTTTGCTCCTAATTTTGAAAAGGCCACCATAGACCAAAAACTAATTACGCCATTGGCAGAAAAAATTACCCATAAAAAAATCTTGCTGTTCATGGGTACTTGGTGTGGAGACAGTAAAAGAGAAGTTCCCACAATTTTGAAATTATTACAGCATCTAAATTTTCCAAACAACCAATTAGAGATTATAGCGGTAGACGGTAGAAAAGAATTTTATAAAACAAGTCCTGATGGTAAAGCAACCACCTTTAATCTTAAAAGAGTACCCACGCTAATTATTCTAGAAAACAATGAAGAATTGAACCGCATTGTAGAAACACCTATTATTTCTTGGGAAGCAGACCTATTAGCCATTTTAAACCAACAAAAATATGTTCCCAACTATACCACAAACAGAATAGAATAAGTTCATGATATTAAAGCGCAAAAGTGTAATTTTGCGCTTTAATTTTTTTTAGCCCATGCAACTGTCAGAGCAAGAATTAGTACGTAGAGAAAAATTAGGCAAACTTAGAGAAATGGGGATTGACCCATACCCTGCTGCATTATATCCTGTAGACCATACTTCTAAACAAATTAAATCTTCTTTTGAAGAGGGTAAAAAAGTGGTGGTTTCTGGTAGACTGATGAGTAGAAGAATTCAAGGAAAAGCTTCTTTTGCGGAATTGCAAGACAGTGAAGGGAGAATACAAGTCTACTTTAACCGTGACGAAATTTGCCCAGGTGAAGACAAAAACTTGTATAATGAAGTTTATAAAAAACTTCTAGACATTGGTGATATCATTGGTGTAGAAGGCGAATTATTTACCACCCAAGTAGGCGAAAAAACCATAATGGTTAAAAACTTCACTCTGTTAAGTAAAGCACTTAGACCCTTACCCCTACCAAAGGTAGACGCAGAAGGCAAAGTGTATGATGAATTTAATGACCCAGAGTTGCGTTACCGCCAGCGCTATGTAGACTTAGTGGTAAACCCAAAGGTAAAAGAAACCTTTATTAAGAGAACAAAAATCACGAATAGTATACGTGAGTTCTATAATGCTAAGGGATATTTAGAGGTAGAAACACCTATTTTACAGCCTATTCCAGGTGGTGCAGCCGCTAGACCCTTCTTAACGCATCATAACGCATTAAATATTCCGCTATACCTAAGAATTGCTAACGAATTATACCTAAAACGATTGATTGTTGGTGGTTTTGACGGTGTTTACGAGTTTGCTAAGGATTTTAGAAACGAAGGAATGGACCGTACCCATAATCCGGAATTTACGGTAATGGAATTATACGTTGCCTACAAGGATTACAATTGGATGATGGATACCACAGAGCAATTGTTAGAAAAAATTGCTTTGGATGCCAATGGAAGCACCAAAATAACCGTAGGAAAAAATGAAATTGAATTCAAAGCACCCTACGCACGAGTACCAATTTTAGATGCTATTAAAGAACATACAGGAATTGATGTTGCTGGTATGGATGAAGGCCAACTAAGAGAAACTGCCAAAAATTTAGGCTTGGAAGTGGATGATACCATGGGCGTTGGTAAGTTAATTGATGAGATTTTTGGTGAAAAATGTGAGCACCATTACATACAACCTACATTTATTACAGATTACCCAAAAGAAATGAGTCCGTTAACCAAAGCACACAGAAGCAAACCAGGATTAACTGAGCGTTTTGAGTTGATGGTGAACGGTAAAGAATTGGCTAATGCGTATTCCGAGCTAAATGATCCTATTGACCAAAGAGAACGTTTTGAAGACCAATTAAAACTTTCTGAAAAAGGTGACGATGAGGCCATGTTTATAGATCAAGACTTTTTACGGGCTTTAGAATATGGGATGCCCCCAACTTCAGGTATCGGAATCGGTATCGACCGTTTGGTAATGTTAATGACCAACAACTCTTCTATACAAGAAGTACTTTTCTTCCCGCAAATGCGACCAGAAAAGAAAAAAGTAGAACTTACAGAAGAAGAAAAAGCTATAATAGCTATTCTTAAACCACAGGGAGAAATGCCATTAGCAGACCTTAAAGCCGCTGCAGGACTGAGCGGTAAAAAATGGGATAAGAGCAGTAAAAATTTATCCAAATTGGGGCAGATTAAAGTAGAAAAAACTGCGGATGTACTTTTAGTTAAGTATACAGGTTAAAACCCTACTTTTTAAAATTTTACAAAGAAAAGGACAGCATCGCTGTCCTTTTCTTTTTTCTTTCCACTAAATACCTTAGCTTAGAATCCCGATGGAACTAAGTAAACGACTGGGGCTTATAACGGGACCTCTATTATTTTTAGTAGTACTTTTTTTACCGTTTGATTTGATTAACCCCAAAGGGGATGCTGTAATTGCGGTTGCACTTTGGATGCTCATCTGGTGGATTACAGAAGCTACTTCAATTTCCGTTACTGCCTTATTACCGCTACTCCTTTTCCCTATTCTAAACATATTACCAATTGCAGAAGTAGGCGCAAATTACGGTAGCCCAATTGTTTTCCTCTTTTTTGGAGGGTTTGTAATGGCGCTTGCGCTAGAAAAAGTGAATCTTCACAGGCGTATTGCCTTAAACATTATAAAAATCACGGGAACAACCCCAAATAAAGTTGTTCTAGGCTTTATGATTGCAACAGCCACTCTAAGCATGTGGATTAGCAATACGGCAAGCACGGTAGTAATGTTACCTATTGCTCTATCGGTTATCAATTTGTTGATACACGATGCTGATGGCTTTACAAAAAAAGACAAAAACTTTGCGCTTTGTGTTATGCTAGGCATCGCCTTTTCTGCTAATGTGGGCGGAGTAGCAACGGTCATTGGAACACCACCCAACTCCGTTATGATTGGGTTATTAGAAAATGAATATGGCATTCAAATTTCGTTTTTAAAATGGATGGTCATGGGGCTTCCTTTCTCCATAATACTAATTGGAATTACGTATATGGTATTAGTTAAATGGATGTATCCAAGCACTGGACTGCGGTTTACCGCTTCTAAAGATGTGGTACAACAAGAGCTAGATAAATTAGGGCCTACTACGGGCAAAGAAAAGCAAGTGCTTATTATTTTTGCAATTACCATCTTCCTTTGGATTTTTCGTTCTTTAATCAATAATCTACTTCCTAATCTTGGTTTAACAGATACCATGATTAGCATTTTTGCCGCCATATCCCTTTTTGCCATTCCCTATAAAACAAAACATAAAGATTTTATCATAGAATGGAAAGACACTTCTAGGCTAGCGTGGGGAATTTTGATTTTGTTTGGAGGCGGTTTAGCATTGGCTAAAGGTATGTCTGTGAGCGGCATTGTAGACCTAGTTGCTACCACCATTGCAGAGAGCGATGTAAGTATTCTATTAACTGCATCTTTGTTAATACTTCTTATGCTTTTTATGACGGAACTTATGAGCAACGTAGCACTGGTAGCCGTTTTAGCACCTGTAGTAGCAGGTATTGCTATTGGTTTAGAAATTCCTATTCTTTATCTATTAATTCCGGTAACTATGGCCAGTAGCTGCGCTTTTATGCTACCCATGGCAACCCCTCCAAATGCTATTGTTTTTGCCAGCGGCCATGTTAAAGTTTCAGAAATGGCTAAAGCAGGGGTCCTTTTAAATCTTATTTCGGTAGTACTTTTAATACTTGTATTCCAATTTGTCTTACCGCACCTTTTCTAAATAAAAAAGGCCCCGTTACACGGAGCCCTCTTATATGCAAGTTTAATTTTCTATTCCATATCAGAGAATTTTAACGTAGCTGCGCCAGTGCTTGCATTGTTAAAACTTAAAGATTTTATACTTTTTCCTTCTATTGCTATATCTGTAACCACTAATTGTTGTTCTGCTAAAGTTTTTAAGTTGTCTAAATCCTCAAAATCATTGTACGCTAAATACAGTTCTTTTAAGTTGATAAGATGTTCCATACCCGTAGGCATTTTTCCATTTAATTTATTCTTAGTCAACACCAAGGTTCTTAAATTCTTAAGCTCTGGTAATGATTTTGGCAACGCTCCGGTTAACTGATTATCTGCTAAATTGAACTCTTGTAGTTGCTGTAATCTGTTAATGGTTTGTGGAATTCTACCACTAAAGTTATTACCGCTTAAATCCACTACGCGTAAGTCATCAAACTTACGTAGCTCTGCAGGTATTTTACCTTTTAGATTGTTACCAGATAGATTCAATACTTTTAAGTGGGTAAGATTACCTATAGTTAAAGGTAAATTTCCTTTTAAATTGTTGTTAGACAAGTCTAGTCCAGTAACCTTACCATCCTCTACAGTAACACCGTACCAGGTGTGGATAGGTTTAGTGGTATCCCAATGGTGAGTCCACTGGTTACCATTGGTTCTAGAACGTAGTTCTAATAATGCAATAATTTCTCTTTGACTTACTTCTTCTTGTGCGCTAAGATTTGCGTGGAATGCAAACATCACCAAACACAATGCCATTAACTTGCCGTATAGTGTCTTGTTCATAGGTTGAATAGGATTTGGGTTTCCGAGGTTAAAGTTGACTTTTTTCTTGTTCGAAACAAAAACTTTGTGGTAAACCCGTTATTTTCTGTTGTGACAAAATAGAGGAATTTTAACATTTACAGACGAAATACATCAATAATTCGATGAAATACATAACAAAAGCCCAGTCTATCGACTGGGCTTTCTAACTAACTAACTCAAAAATTTTGATAAAATGAAAACATCCTACCTTAGTTTGACCCTTGATAAGGATCAAAATCTTTTGGAAGAAGCGCTTGCGTATCAAAACCAAATGCGTCGTCTTCCACTTCCATATAATTTATACTGTCCACACTTATATTATCACTATAAGGATTAAATTTACTGGGCAAATACAATTTTGTATCAAAACCTAAATCAGATTCCAAAACCTCTTCGAACTTAAAACTATTTAGTGCTATATATGAGCCATAGGGGTCAAATCCTTTAGGTAAATAAGGCGTTGTGTCAAAATCCAACGGCTCCTCTATTTCCATATAGTTAAATCCATGTACATCCGTAGGTGCAGCATAAGGATTAAAATTACTCGGCAAGTACTTTTGAGAATCAAAATCTATTTGATTTTCTTCTAATTCCATTGTTACCATATCTTCCAAATTCACATATTTCTCGTGTGGATTAAAGTTGGCTGGTAAATAGTCAGCTGTATCAAACCCTAAATCTTCTTCTACCTCTACATATACTATAGTTCGGATATCTAAATTATAGCTATCCGTTTTGTAGGTTGGTTTACTTTTTACAGTGTAATTTAAATTAACTCTAGAATGGTCATGAGCCACATAGGCAATCTCTTGCATTTCTGGTTGCACAATTGGCTTTTCTTTGGCGGTTACTATAGGACTATTACTTAAAAATAATGCTCCTAAAATCATTACTAACTTGTTCATTTTCTGATTGATTTGATGATTGATGTTATTTGCTAATAAGACCTTTGAAAAGCACAATTGTTACAGCGCAAATTTGATTTTAACAAATTTTGAATACCCAGAAATAACTTCAAAAAAACGGTATTTCTTTGGGATTATCAGTAAAACGCAGGAGTGCGAAATTTTACTACTTCTTTCAAAAAAAATGCTCTTAATACTTTTTTAACACGCTTACCAATAAATTTTTAAGTTCTTTGAAGGTATTGACTAATCCAAAGTGACTAAAATGATTCAAAAATTATTCCCAAAAGCAATGCTTTTGGTGTTGTGCATGGGTATCTCTACCCCTTCTTCCGCACAAATTTTTAAGAAAAAAAAGAAGAAAACGGAGCAATCTGCTAGCACCAAACCTAAAAAAGATGACATACAACCGTATAGTAAGGTAATTACTAAAGACGCAAAGTCAGACCAAGGTTTGTTTACCGTGCACCAAGTAGACCAAAAACATTTTTACGAAATTCCAGACTCTTTATTTAATAGAGAAATGCTAATGGTAAGCAGAATCTCTAAAACTGCAGATGGTATTGGTTTTGGTGGTGGTAAAATAAATACGCAGGTATTACGCTGGGAGAAAAAACCAAAAAAGGTATTACTACGGGTGGTATCTTATGAAAATTTTGCCGCAGACTCTTTACCTATACATGAAGCTGTAGTGAATTCTAATTTTGAACCTGTTCTTTATTCTTTTGACATTAAAGCTATTAATAAGAAGGATTCTATAAATCCAGCTACGGTAATAGAAGTAGACCCTTTATTTACTAAAGATGTCAACGCTCTAGGTTTACCAGACGGATACCGCTCTAGATATAAGGTAAGCCGATTAGATGGCGATAGAAGTTATATAGAAAGTCTTAAAAGTTACCCTTTAAATATTGAAGCCAGACATGTAAAAACTTATTTTGCTAAAAGTGCACCTAGTAATAAAAGCTTAGGTTCTATCTCTATAGAGATAAATAACTCTATGATTCTTTTACCTGCAGATCCCATGAAACGTAGGTATTTTGACGAACGTGTAGGTTGGTTTGCACGTGGACAAGTAGACTACGGTTTAGATGCCCAAAAGAGTAAAACGGTAACCTACTTAGATAGATGGCGTTTAGAAGTTAAAGAAGAAGACATTGCCAAATACAAAGCAGGAGAATTGGTAGAACCTAAAAAACCAATTGTTTACTATATAGATAGAGCTACTCCAAAAAAATGGATACCCTATATTAAACAAGGCGTGGAAGACTGGCAAGTTGCTTTTGAGGCTGCTGGCTTTAAAAATGCAATTATAGCAAAAGACCCACCAAGTGCAGAAGAAGACCCAGAATGGTCTCCAGAAGATGTGCGCTATTCTGTGGTACGTTATTTAGCCTCTCCCATCCCAAATGCCAACGGACCACACGTGAGCGACCCACGCAGTGGAGAAATATTAGAATCTGACATTAATTGGTACCATAACGTAATGACTTTGCTACGCAACTGGTATTTTGTACAAACCGCTGCAATTAACCCAGAAGCTCAAAAAACTGAATTTAAAGATGAGATTATGGGTAGATTAATTCGTTTTGTATCTGCTCATGAGGTAGGCCATACGCTTGGGCTACCGCACAACATGGGTAGTAGTGTAGCGTACCCTGTAGACAGTCTACGCTCTGCTAGCTTTACACAAAAATATGGCACTGCTCCCTCCATCATGGATTATGCTCGTTTTAATTACGTTGCACAACCAGAAGATAAAGGCGTGGCTTTAATGCCAAATATTGGTATCTATGATAAGTATGCTATTAAATGGGGATACAAACCTATTTTAGACCTTAAAGCAGAAGATGAAAAATCTATTTTAAACCAATGGATTATGGAGCATGATGGCGACCCGATGTATCGCTTTGGTCACCAACAAGTTGGAGACATTCATGACCCTAGCTCGCAAACTGAAGATTTAGGCGATGATGCTATTAAAGCAAGTATGTATGGAATTGCCAACTTAAAGCGCATTGTACCTAAACTTATGGAATGGACCACCAAGGAAGGTGAAAATTATGACGAGTTGGAGACCATGTACGGGCAAGTACTATCTCAATTTAATAGATACACGGGTCATGTAGCCAATAATATTGGTGGTGTTTATGAATATCATAAAACCGCCGACCAAGAAGGTGCGGTTTATACTCATGTCCCTAAGGCTCATCAGCAAAAAGCAATGAAATTCTTGAATGAGCAGCTGTTTACAACACCAGAATGGATGCTAGACCAAGACATTCTTAATAAGATAGAATATTCTGGTTCTGTTGAGCGTATTAGAGCATTACAAGAAAGTAGACTAAAAACTGTATTAGCTTTAGGAAAATTAGCTAGAGCTATAGAAAACCAAACTCTTAATGGTAAAGATGCGTATAGTATTACAGAAATTATGGGCGACCTACGTAAAGGAATTTGGTCAGAAACCAGAAGCGGAAAAACACTAGATACGTACCGTAGAAACTTGCAAAAAGCACATATAGACCAGCTTGCTTATTTAATGACTGCAGACAGCCAAAGAAAGCTGCCAGATTTTGGAGGGTACAGAAAATCTACCCCTATCAACACAAGCCAATCAGATATCCGTTCTGTTGCTCGTGGAGAATTAAATAATCTTAAAAGAGATATCAGAAACGGTCTCGCTAGAACGGGAGATACTATGAGTCGTTATCACTACCAAGATGCCTTAGAGCGTATTGACCAAATTTTAAATCCTACTAAATAAGTAGACTATTTCTTACGTAATTAATAAAAAGGCTTGTGGTAACACAGGCCTTTTATTTTGTCTACAGAAAAACAACATTCACCTATAGAAACCAGATTTTCACAACATTCCAAAAAAACGCTTTTTATTATTTTATACTTTAGGAGTACCAAATTCTTACACATGAAAGCGTACAAGATTAAAAGTTTACTTTATTTAGGCGGATTTGTTGCTGCTGCATTTGTTTACCACAACATGGAACAAAGACAATTGTTTAACCAAGACACCCAGGCCTCCACTGTTGCAGATTTATCTACAGAAGATTCCCCCGAAGATTTAAAAGTTGCCGAAATAGAGGCAAAAAACTTCAATTAAATTGTAGTTAATCCCCTGTTAAATTTTATACTGCTTTAAACCTTTAGTACTCTTAGGAGTCTTAAAGACAAATCAAAAACTTAACGCAGTATGAAGAAATTAAGATTGCTTATAGCTACCGCATTACTAACCAGCATGGTTGGTGTTGCACAAAGAGGCCCAGAACATAAGGGTAAAGATTTAAAGGCTGAACTGTCTGTAGAACAGCTAGCCACATTAAGAACTAAGCGCCTAACTTTAGCCTTAGACTTGGACAGCAAACAACAGAAGCAAGTCATGGATTTAAATCTTGAGCAAGTTGCTAAACATAAGCAAAAAATGGACGAGCGAAAAGCAAAGCGCGAGGAAGGTGAAAGAGAAAGACCTAGCCCAGAAGAGCGTTTTAAGCTAGAAAATGAAAAATTAGATGCTAGAATTGCACACCAAAATGCAATGAAAGATATATTATCTGATGAACAATACGAGTTATGGAAACAAATGCATAAAAACCGAAAAGGAAAAGATGGTGATGATAGAATGAGAATGCACAAGAAAGAAGATAGAAGAGGATAGTGTTTTATGTATGATGTTTTGAATCCCATGCCCAAAAATTGGGCATGGGATTTTTTTATTTTAGTTACAATTAAACTCCCACATAATTGGTTTCATAGCCTTGTAACACGCTATAGTTGTTTGTTGCAATAGTATCTACAAAATGATATGATGCATTGGCAGCTCCTGGTGTAAAATGCACTTTAACAAAGCCACGCTGTTTTGCATCAAAATATTTTAATCCATCTATAAGCAGTGTAAATGCTTGTTCTATACCCGCTATAGTTGTTGGGTCTTCCCCAAATAAACCTTCAAACCCCGGAGAAGTCACCGATGGGCAACCAAATTCTTCCCCAATTTTATTACCGTTACTATCTATTAGTTCATTATGCCAACCATTGTGTGTATCCCCAGCTAAAACCACCGTATTTTTACCAGCTAAAGCAGCAAATAATTTTTCTCGCTCCACAAAATAACCATCCCACGCATCTAGATTGTAAGGAACACTAGCCGCTAGTCTACCCTGTTCTTGCGGGGTTAGACTGTTGTCTCCTTGCAATTGTCTAGCTTTTAAAGTAGATAGTTCTGTAATAGTATTAGCTAATAATTCTAAAGTAGCTGCAGAGGTATCGCCGCCAGCAACCCTACCTACAAGCGTTAACAGTTCTGCCGGGATTGTCATTTTACCCATCAAAACTTGTTGCCCAAGCACTTGCCATTTTGCAGTACTGCCTGTTATACGTGTAGCTGTCCATGACAATTGCGCTGCGCCCATCAGTTCTCTTGTTGGGTCTGCTACTGCATTGGTAAAACCAATCGCATCAAAACTACCATCTGCATTTATAAAATCTGAGAAAGCTAATTGTTTATCTCTACCAACAATACGTGTATCTAACATTACCAAGTTAGCTAGATTACCGTATTCAAAGTTTCTATAAATAATCCCGTCTTGGTCCGTTCTTACGGGCAAATATTCTCCATGTACTTTTATAGCACGAGCTAGTCTTGCTTGGTAATCACCTTCTGAATCTTGATGATTCTGCGCACCCTCTTTATACGCATCATTGGTAATTTCATGGTCGTCCCAAACTACGATAAACGGCTTCTTTTGGTGTGCCAATTGAAGTCCTTCGTCTGTTCTGTATTGTCTGTACCTTAAACGATAGTCTTCTAAGGTCAATATTTCGTTCTGTGGATCATGCTCCCTACCAAGACTTGCGGTATTTGCGTTGGTACCATAACCTCCTACTTCATATTCATAAATATAATCCCCTAAATGTAAAATAATGTCCACATCACTTTTAGCCATGGCATCATACACATTAAATAAGCCCGCAGGGTAATTACTGCAAGAACAAACAGCCAATTTTAAACTATCTACGGCTGAACCCGGCATTGGTAAAGTAATGGTTTCACCGACTGGAGAAATTTCTCCTAAATCTTCCTGAATAAACCTATAATAATAGCGGCCATTTGGGGTTAAACTGGTTACATCTTCTACAATAGTAAAATCATTTTCCTCGGTAGCGTATTGTATTCCTTCTTTTACAACTGTCTTAAATTGTTCATCCGTTGCTACCTGCCACTTAACTGCAATTTGGTGTGTTAATTCTTCTGCTGTTGGTGTAAACCTTGTCCAAATAAGTACGGCGGTTGCAATAGGATCAAAACTTCCTACTCCATGTAAAAATCGTGGTATGTTGGTTGGAGCATCCGCCTCATCGCCTAAAAATTCATCTAATTTTTCACAAGCTACCATTTGCGAGGTTAAAATGACTCCTCCAGAAGCAAGGATAGATTTAGCTAAGAAGGCCCTTCTAGTAGTTATTTTTCTTTTCATTTTTAGTCTGCTTTAGTATTGGAGCTAAACATAGCACTGTAACTTTCGTTTTGAGTTAGCCCAACTTTACTTCTATCTTAAGATTGATGGTGAGATGTTAGGAAACTATCATCTCTTCGTATTATTTACCGATACCGTATTGTTATCGTTTATTTATACGATATTTGTATATATCGACTAATTAAACGATATTTAAATTATGGAAAATATAGCCATCCTCACAGGAGATGTAGTAAATTCTAGAGCAATAGCTCCACAGCAATGGATGCCATTACTTAAAGAAACATTATTCTATTTTGGAAACGAACCCAAAGAATGGGAGGTTTATCGTGGCGATAGTTTTCAACTACAAACCAGACCAGCATTGGCTTTAACGGCTGCATTAACGTTAAAAGCCACTCTAAAAGAACTAAAGGGGCTAGATGTGCGCATAGCCATAGGCATCGGTGATAAATCTTATGATGCTCAAAAGATTACAGAGGCAAATGGCACCGCCTTTGTATATTCTGGCCAATGCTTTCAGCATCTAAAAAAGCTTAATTTGGCGATTGCAACACAAAATAAAACTTTTGACCAAACAATGAACCTAATGTTTAAGCTGGCAAGTTTAACGATGGATAATTGGCAGCCCGCAACGGCACGCGTAGTAAAAACAGCGTTATTGCAACCCGAAGCTAGCCAAGTAGAACTTGCTACACTTTTAGGGAAATCTCAAAGTACTATTAGCGAAGCTCTCTTGCGCGCTGGCTATGACGAAATAAACCAACTTTTAAATTACTACAAACAATATATAACCAACTTATGACTCTTTTAGTCTTGCAATTATTACTCGCTCATTTTATTGGTGATTTTATTTTACAGCCTGCAAAATGGGTTGTGCATAAAAAAGCATACAAACTCAAATCTAAATATTTGTATTACCACATTACAGTACATTTTTTGCTACTCCTTCTTTGTACTGTATTTAATTATTTTGGTGCTATTGCCTTAATCGTCATAAGTCATTTAATCATAGACGGTGCAAAACTGGTTTTTACAACTCCCAAAAACGAACGCCTTTTATTTATCCTAGACCAACTACTACACTTAGCATTTATTGCTATTGCAGTGCATCTATACTATCCATTTAATATTCCTCTGCACGAGCTAATCTCACCAAAACTATTGCTTTTGTTGCTCTTTTTAATCTTAGTAAGTTTTGTAAGTGCTATTCTTATAAAAATACTTTTAGCCCCATACATACAGATTCTATTTACGGAAGAAGATAAAACAGCTACAGCAGATGAAGGCGCCTCTTTGCCTAATGCTGGCAAATATATTGGTATTCTAGAACGTTTATTTGTTTTTGGGTTTATACTAGCCAATCAATGGGCTGCCATAGGTTTATTAATTGCTGCAAAATCTGTTTTTAGATTCGGAGACCTTAACAAAGGAAACAACAGAAAACTTACAGAATATGTTCTCATAGGTACATTATTAAGTTTTGGTCTTGCTATCTTATCTGGGCTAGGCTATAAAGCGATTTTATCTTTTATACCGTAAATTCTGACTTTAGAGATTAAATTCTCTTGCAATATTTAAAATTTGCAGATAAACCATAGTTTTTTTAAGGTTTTTATACAATGGGTTTTTACAGCAATCTACTAATTTGGTCCCAGTTATTATTAACCTATACTTAGATAGGACCATTGGGGGGACTATCACTTAGACGTTACGTCATTCAACGCAAGAAGCTTACACTAGGTGTAAGCTTCTTCTTTTTTTACGGTTTTACCTTATTCAAAAACTTATTTTTCTTCATAAAAATGCACTAAGCGCTTATAGTATAACGTTAGAGCTATCAGTAATTGACATAATGCCAAAACAACTCATAAACCATTTAATTTTCAAACATGAAAAACAACCTAAAATTTTTGCCAATAGCCTTAGCCTCTGCTTTTATCTTCAGTTGTGAAAAGGATACGGTATCAGAAGAATTTGATAATGCTAATGGAGATGTACAAGAGAAAAAACTGGAAAGTGTAGCCGTGAGTTCTGTGAAGGATCCACAAGAAAATAGTCTCATAACGTTAACGTACAATGCCAACGGCTCTTTAAGTACCATAAACACCGGTGAGGATGCATCCTTATTTGTGTACGAGGGCGAAGAACTAACCAACGTTACCAGCGGTGAGGATAATTTAGCTGTTGAAGAATTGTACCAATCCCCTTATGATGCTTTTGAAACTGGTGATGTTAAATTATATGATGCTAATGGCAATCCATCACTTATTGAGTTTTTTGAAGAAGATTTTAATTATAACAACTCTGAGTATGAAATGATGATTTACACTGCAGAGATAACTTATGATGAAGCTCCAAATCCGTTCTTTTATACCTTAAAGGCCGCTGGCTTAGTATCTATATTAGATAATATTGATTTAAATTTTAGCGGAAATGCACAATCTACTGAGCTCTTAAAAGCTAGAGAACTATTTCCATTAAACAATCCTTCACAAATAATTTACAAGAATCCAGAGGGAGAAATTGAATATACAATCAAAATGGATTACGAGTTTGATGCTGCCAACTATGCAACTAAGGCAACGGTAACATCTTCTGGCTCAGATAACGCTACCGAAATTTATGAAGTAGTATTCACCTACGTAGAATAGCAACAATTACCATTTAATTAAGTAAAGCGAATCCATGTGATTCGCTTTTTTTTGTCAAAATTTTATTCGTGAGACATAAGCTACCAGGGTTTTATAAAAGTGAAGATTTATAATACTTTACCATTTTCATTGCCTATCAAACAACTTCATCGTAATATTGCAATATATTAATTACACACTAAAATCATTATATAAATCAACTATGGCACGTAGAAAATTAAATTTCTTAGACCGCAACTTAACCTTATGGATTTTTACTGCCATGCTTATCGGCGTGGGTTTAGGTTATTTTTTTCCTGAATTGCCTAAAAGCATAAATTCATTACAAAAAGGAAGCACCAATATTCCTATAGCTATAGGCCTAATTTTAATGATGTTCCCCCCTCTTGCTAAAGTAAATTATGCATTGTTACCAAAGGTATTTAAGAATGTAAAAATACTTTCGGTATCGCTACTTCTAAATTGGATAATTGGTCCTATTCTTATGTTTGTCTTGGCTATTACTTTTCTACAAGACCATCCAGAATATATGGTAGGCTTAATACTTATCGGGTTAGCGCGTTGCATTGCCATGGTTTTGGTATGGAATGATTTGGCGGACGGGAGCACTGAATATGGGGCCGGATTAGTGGCTTTAAATAGTATATTCCAAGTATTTGGTTATAGCTTTTATGCTTGGTTATTTATAACGGTATTACCTCCGTATTTTGGGTTTGATGGCGCTATAGTAGATATAGCTATAGGTACTATTGCGGAGAGCGTATTCATATATTTAGGCATACCATTTATTTTGGGTATTCTTTGCAGAACAATTGGGGTGAAGCTTAAAGGTGAAACGTGGTATAAAGACGTTTTTATCCCTTTTATATCTCCATTAACACTGATAGCATTACTTTTTACTATTGTACTAATGTTCTCTTTAAAGGGCGAATTAATTGTACAAATTCCGATGGATGTAGTAATCATAGCCATCCCGTTGCTTATCTATTTTATTGCTATGTTCATAATTGGTTTTTTTATTACAAAAGCATTAGGCGCGTCGTATGATAAAACAGCCTCAGTTGCATTTACCGCTGCCGGCAACAATTTTGAACTTGCCATTGCGGTTGCCATTGCAGTTTTTGGGCTAAATTCTGGTCAAGCTTTTGCAGGTGTAATAGGTCCATTGGTAGAGGTCCCAGCCCTTATACTTTTGGTTCGGGTAGCGTTCTGGTTAAAAAAGAAATATTACTAAATAGCACAGTAATTATCACCTATAAAGAACTAGTATACTTTTTTTAATTAATTCCTGTTTTATTAAGAGACACTTTAACAATTTGGCAACTATAAGTGTGCTACAAAGAATTATAAAATGAGTAATGCTACCTCCTTAACTAAAATTGTCTTTAACCTAATTGTTGCTGGTGTTGGTGCCGTACTTGGCGGAATACTAGGTTTTTTTGGATTGCTTTGGAGCTGCCAATGGTATGATGCCACTCACCCTCCCAGCAGTCCTACTGCTAGTATGATGGCTGTAGGCTGGGTATATGCTTTTATAACCATACCGGTAGGTGTCATTCTTGGAATTGTAATAAGCCTTCTTTTGTATAGGTGGATAAAAAATAGAAGAAAAAAAGCTACTATTAAATAGAAAAGCCTAGACAACTTACTATCTTTGAGAGCTTTATCATATTTTCAAAATGAAGCAACACCACTACACCTTACGTTTAAAATGGACCGGCAATACAGGTCAAGGTACCAAAGATTATAAAAGTTATCAACGTGACCATCTAATTTCCATTAAGGATAAACAAGTACAAATACCGGGTAGTGCTGACCCCAATTTTAGAGGAGACCCAACTAAATACAATCCAGAAGAACTATTCTTGTCTTCCCTAGCATCTTGCCATATGCTCTGGTATCTTCATTTGTGTAGTACCGAAAATATAACGGTTCTAACTTATATAGATAATCCTATAGGTATAATGGCAGAAGAAGCCAACGGCAGTGGAAAATTTACAAACGTTATCTTACATCCTGAGGTTACTATTAAAGAAGAAGATAAAATAGAATTGGCTAAGAGATTACACCACAAAGCCAATCAATTTTGCTTTATTGCTAATAGCTGCAATTTTGAAATTAAGCATGAACCGGTGGTGAAGTTTAAAATTTAATTCTATTAAACTAGTAATTCCCACATAAAATAACTAAAACGTAAAAGAACTAACACCTTTTACTGACCCTATGTCTAAATTATTGGTTTATTTTGGTTAACCAATTTTAAAAAGCATGAGTAAAGCATTAGAAGTAATCACATTTGGTGAGTCCATGGTTCTTTTTAGTCCAGATTCTAAAGGGCCTTTGCGCCATATCCATAGTTTTCATAAATCTATGGCAGGCGCAGAATCTAACGTGGCTATCGCGCTTAGCAGGCTTGGACATAATGTAGGATGGTTTTCTAAAGTTGGAGACGATGAATTTGGTAGATACCTAGAGTTTATGGTTCGCGGAGAAGGGGTAGATGTAAGCCGACTCATTAAAGATAAAAAGCATAGTACGGGATTACTTTTTAAAGAGCTTTTTGCTCATGTAAATCCAAACGTTTATTATTATCGTAAAAATTCTGCCGCGAGTTTTTTAGAACCTCAAGACTTAGATTCAGATTATCTAAAAAACACTAAAATACTGCACGTTACTGGCATTACTCCCGCAATAAGTGCGTCTGCCAAAGAGACGGCTTTAGAAGCTATTAAAATAGCCAAAGATGCTGGGGTAAAAATTTCTTTTGACCCTAATATTCGACTTAAATTATGGCCCTTAGCGGAAGCTAAAGCCACCCTATTAGAGTTTTGCTCCTATGCAGATATCTTATTTCCAGGGATAGATGAGTCAGAAATTTTATTGGGAACCAAAGAACCTACAGAAATTCTTGCAAAATTTCATGCTATGGGTGCCTCTGAAATTGCCTTAAAAATGGGTAAAGAAGGATGTATGGTTTCTGATGGCACAGAGGCAGTTTTTGTTCCTGGCTTTGTAGTAGAAAAAATTGTAGATACTGTAGGTGCAGGAGATGGTTTCGCAGCTGGTTATTTAAGTTCCAGATTAAAAGGAATGCCTATTGCAGAAGCAGGCAGTTACGCTAACGGTATTGGGGCTATGGCCACTATGGTTAAAGGAGATAGTGAAGGTTACCCTACTTTTGAACAATTGCAAATTTTTATTGGTAAAGAACAAGGAATAGATAGGTAGAGATTTCTTTTAATTCAAACAACCTGAAAACCCTGAGCATACGGGTCATCATCATCGATAAATATAGTATTGTAACCCGTGATTTTAGCCCAGCCTTCTATCCGTGGAATTATGGCATCTAACGCGCCTACTTTAGTAGTACCCACAATAGTCCCAATAAATTTAGAACCAATATAACTTTCATGCACGAAAGGTTCTTCTTTGGCTAATTTACCTTGTGCATACCATTGTGCCATTCGTGCAGAAGTTCCCGTACCACACGGAGAACGGTCTATGGCTTTTTCCCCATAAAAAACCGCATTTCTGGCAGTAGCTTCTTCAGACAAAGTATCGCCAG
Source organism: Croceivirga sp. JEA036 (assembly GCF_011882165.1). NCBI lineage: Bacteria > Pseudomonadati > Bacteroidota > Flavobacteriia > Flavobacteriales > Flavobacteriaceae > Croceivirga > Croceivirga sp. JEA036. Next base: position 106,176 of record NZ_JAATON010000006.1, on the reverse strand, counting down.
CCCACAATACATGAGACAGTCCTTTTATATCTGACTCTGTAGGATGTTCAAACTGATAAGCTTTATTTAAATTTTTTCGAATTTCCCTACTCCAACAAATCAACTGGTCTGCCGTATAATCCTGAATTCCCTTAAAATTGTCTTGTGGGTCTATAATCGCATAAAAGTTACCACCATAGGCTACATCAACCGTTAACATTCCCAAATCTGGACATTCTACTTGTAGTCCAGAAGTATGCAAAAAAGAAGGAATATTAGTCAACCTCACAGATTTTACCTTATTACCTTCTTGCGCATAGGTAACGGACACTATACCTGCTGGGGTTTCTAATTTTAAATTGCCAGGCGTTTTAGGGTGTATCAAACCTTCTTCTATCATTACAGTGACAGTACCAATAGTACCATGACCACACATGGGTAAACATCCACTCGTTTCTATATACAAAATACCCACATCGTGAGCAGGGTCCACAGGAGGGTAAAGAATAGTCCCAGACATCATATCATGCCCTCTAGGCTCAAACATTAGTCCTTTTCGTATCCAATCGTATTCCTTTAAAAAATGTAAGCGCTTCTCCATCATAGAATTCCCTTTTAAAAAGGGTGCTCCTCCAGAAACCACTCTTACAGGATTACCACAAGTATGTGCATCTATACAAGAAAAGGTGTTCCGCATAACTAAAAATTTATCGGTTTTGGTTGTATCTTTAATACGACTACAAGATAACGCAATTCGGCTACATCCATGCTTTCATTTTAATGCAACTTTGTAGCCTAAAACAGCACACATGAAGCAACAAGAAATAGCACTCGTTACCGGAGGCAGTCGAGGATTAGGTAAGAATATGGCATTACAATTAGCAAAGGGTGGTAAACATATCATCCTAACCTACCACACCCATTCAGAAGCTGCAGAAGATGTAATTAATCTACTGTTGGCAGAAGGAGTAAAAGCAATCGCATTACCATTAGACACTACTAAAACAGACACCTTTTCAAAATTCTTTGAACAACTGATTGAATGGACCAAAACCGAATTTAATAGAACCACTATAGATTACCTTATTAATAATGCAGGGACAGGGCATTATGTTCCCTTTTTAGAAACAACAGAAATCCAGTTCGATGAAATGGTAAACATCCATTTAAAAGGTACTTATTTTTTAACACAACAAGCTGTGCCATACCTTAAAGAAAATGGAGGCATCGTCAATATTACTTCTGGTTTAGCAAGGTTCAGCCTACCCAATTGTTCTGCCTATGCAAGTGCTAAAGGCGGTTTAGAAGTACTAACAAGATATCTAGCTAAAGAATTAGCCTTTAAAAAAATTAGAGCTAATGCCGTAGCTCCTGGAGCAGTGGCAACCGATTTTGGAGGCGGAGAAAATAAAAACAACGAGCAAAAAAGAGAAGTTATAGCTAAAAATACCGCTTTAGGGCGCGTGGGAGAACCAGAAGATATTGGCGGCATTGTTGCCTTCTTATGTTCTGATGCTGGCAAATGGATTAACGGCCAACGCTTAGAAGCTTCTGGAGGAATTTTTCTTTAAAAGTACTATGATAAGACCCATCAATTCCATCAAAGAATTTCATAAAATAAGAGGGTTGCAACCACCTTCCCATCCCCTGATAAGTTTGGTAGACTATGGCAAAACTAGTCTTCCAAAAGACAGCATTGGCGAGGTTTGGAAAATGGGCTTCTACTCCATAGGCCTTAAAAGAGATGTTGGTAAAATACGCTATGGACAACAGACATATGATTTTGATGAAGGTATTTTATCCTTTATTGCGCCAGGACAGGTACTTAGTTTGCAACCCAATACAGCAGAATTAAAAAAGGCCAGCGGATGGCTCCTCTTAATCCATGAAGACTACCTATACAAAGCCAATATGCATCAAAGAATTAAGAAATATGATTTTTTTGACTACACGATTAACGAAGCGTTGTTTTTATCTCCTAAGGAAGAAGAAAAGGTAATCCAATGGTTTATGACTATTCAGCAAGAATTAGAAAATAACATGGATAATTTTAGCCAAAACATCATATTAGCGCAGTTAGATTTGTTTTTAAATTACGCAGAGCGCTACTATCAAAGACAGTTTTTAACAAGAGCCAAGAATAATAAAGATATTCTGAACCAGTTCTTAGACTTACTAGAGGCCTATTTTACGACCGAAACCGTATATGAAAAGGGATTACCTACCGTAAATTACTTTGCTACTCAATTACATATTTCTCCCAGTTACCTTAGCAGCGCATTAAAAACAGCAACTACTAGTTCTGCCCAGCAATTAATACACGAGAAGCTTATTGCATTAGCTAAAAGTAAACTTGCAAATAGCACGCTTAGTATAAGCGAAGTGGCTTTTACCCTAGGATTTGAACATTCGCAATCTTTTTCTAAACTATTTAAAGCCAAAACCAAACAAACGCCTTCTGCTTTTAGAGCTTCATTTTACCATTAAAAATTAAGTTTTTCTAACTTCACCGACTTATTGTTGAAAACCCATCATTTGAATCCACCAAAACACATTTTACCCATAATTATTGGTGCACAGTTTTTATGCACATCACTGTGGTTTGCCAGTAACGGGGTGCTAACGCAAATTGTATCTGCTTATGGTTTAGATGCCCTTAGCAGCCTTAGCAATCTAACCGCTGCGGTACAACTAGGTTTTATTTTGGGCACATTGACTTTCGCCTTGCTGAGCATCACAGACCGTTTTTCTCCTTCTAAAGTATTTTTTACATGCGCAGTATTGGGAGCACTGTGCAATCTGGCTATTTTATGGCCTAAAAATGTACTATTTACTTTGGCATTATTTAGAATGATGACGGGTTTTTTCCTTGCAGGGATTTACCCTGTAGGTATGAAAATTGCCGCAGACTACTTTGAAAAAGGTCTAGGCAAATCGCTCAGCCTACTAGTAGGTGCTCTAGTGCTTGGCACGGCTTTTCCGCATGCATTGAATGCATTTTCTATAGGTATAAGTTATAAAATGGTAATTATCAGCACCACCCTTTTGGCAGTTTTAGGAGGTTTAGCCCTTTATTTGGGCGTGCCAGACGGACCATTTAGAAAAAAAGGAAACCAATTTAGTTTAAAAGAGGTAATAGGTATTTTTAAAATTAAACCACTTAAGACAGCAGCTTTAGGGTACTTTGGTCATATGTGGGAACTCTACACGTTTTGGACCTTTGTACCTATAATGATTTCTGCATTTAAATCCAATTTACCCCCCCAAACCACATCAATATTAAGCTTTGTCATCATAGCAATAGGCAGTGTGGGCTGTATTATTGGCGGATTTCTTTCTCAAAAATATGGCCCTAAAAAGATAGCTACTATTGCATTATCATTTTCTTTTGTATGTTGCCTGTTGTTTCCCATAACCATACAGCTCCCTTTCAATATTTTTATACTATTTATGTGCCTCTGGGGAATGGCAGTTATTACAGATTCTCCGCTATTCTCTACACTCGTAGCAAGCGCAGCTCCCCCAGCTATCACAGGAACAGCCTTAACTCTAATTAATTGTCTTGGGTACACCTTAACTATTGTTAGTATACAAGTAGTTTCTATGGCGATAATTTCCTTTTCCTCCCCTTGGGTATACAGCCTATTAGCCATAGGTCCAATGGTGGGACTTTATGTTTTATTTAGCAGTAAATTGAAGTAGGCGTTACAATAAACCGATAGTTTACTCTTATCTTCATGGTAAGAAAAAACAGACAATTGCATGGCCAAAATAAAGATTAATACCCTTATTAAAGGTGCTATTGAAGAAGTATGGAATAAATATACCAATCCAACCCATATTGTACATTGGAATTTTGCTTCTCCAGATTGGCACTGTCCTTTAGCAGAAAATAATTTAACCGTTGGCGGTTCTTATAAAACAAGAATGGAAGCTAAAGATGGTAGCATGGGTTTTAATTTTGAAGGGATTTATATTGATGTAATACCCAACAAAGCATTTACGTACAAACTAGCCGACGAGCGTAAAGTACAAGTCCTTTTTAATCCAAATAAAACAACTACCGAATTGGTGATTTTGTTTGATCCAGACATGGAAAATCCAATTGAATTACAACGTAAAGGATGGCAGACCATTCTGAATCATTTTAAGGAATATGTAGAAAACACTCCCTAAGTACGTTCTAAATTGAGCCATTTAGGCACTGCTGGGGCAGTATAGTTTTCCATCTGTGTTAGCAAATCTTCAATAGATGCGCTCACCAAAACCATATCTCTATTGGCTTGTTTTAAAAATCCCTGAGCTACCATGCCATCTAGCAATTGTAAAAGAGCATCGTAATACCCGTTACTATTTAGAATGCCAATTGGTTTTGTATGCAAGCCAAGCTGACCCCAAGTCAGCATTTCAAACAGCTCCTCCAAAGTACCAAAACCTCCTGGTAGTGCTATTACACCATCACACAAATCATTCATCATCGTTTTGCGTTCGTGCATACTTGCCACCAAATGTAACGCAGATAAACCCGTGTGTGCAATCTCTTTTGTCTGTAAAAATTTTGGTAGCACCCCAATTACTTCTCCTTGGGCTTGCAAAGCTCCGTCCGCTACCGCTCCCATAAGACCTACTTTGGCCCCTCCGTAAATTAATTGAATTTGCTTTGTTGCTAAAGCGCCACCTAAAGCATGCGCTTGCTCCATAAATAAGGCTGCTGCACCATTACTAGAGCCACAGAATACTGTAATTGCTTTCAAAAATAGACTGTTTATAATTTACATTTTTCTACCGCCTCTATAGTCTTATCCAAATCTTGATAAGAAATAGCATCATTTAAAAAATAACTTTCAAATGCCGAAGGTGGCAGATAGACTCCTTGGTCTAACATGCCATGAAAATAGGCTTTAAAACGCTCGTTATTACCCAACGCGGAAGAAGCAAAATCCGTTACCGGTTGGTCGCAAAAATGAACCGAAATCATACTGCCAAATCTATTTATTTGGTGAGTAATCCCCCGTTTTGTCAATACAGATTCAATTCCTTTATGAAGGTATTCCGTTTTATCTGCTAAACTGGTAAACACTTCTGGTTTCTCATCTATTTCTGTAAGCATGGCCAAACCAGCACTCATAGCCAACGGGTTACCGCTTAACGTACCTGCTTGGTAAACAGGGCCTTCTGGAGCCAAATGAGCCATAATTTCTGCTCGTGCAGCAAAAGCACCTACGGGCAAGCCACCACCAATAACTTTACCGAACATAACAATATCTGCATCTATCCCCAAGGCTTCTTGGGCACCGCCAGCGGCCAACCTAAAACCGGTCATTACCTCATCAAACAGCAACAAAATTCCTTCTTGGGTACACAGTTCACGTAAACCGTGGATAAAATCGTCTTTCGGTATTATACATCCCATATTACCTGCCACTGGCTCTAAAATTATAGCCGCAATTTCACCTTTATTCGCTTCCACCAACTGTTTTACTCCTGCCAAATCGTTATAATTAGCCAACAACGTATCTTTTGCGGTCCCTTGGGTTACCCCAGGGCTATTGGGACTTCCAAAAGTAACCGCACCACTACCTGCTTGTATTAAAAAAGAGTCTGAATGACCGTGGTAGCATCCTGCAAATTTTATGATTTTGTCTTTGCCTGTATAACCACGTGCCAAGCGTACTGCACTCATACAAGCTTCTGTACCGGAATTAACAAAACGTATTTTATCTATATTGGGCACCATTTTTACGGCCAATTGTGCCAATTTGGTTTCTATCTCCGTAGGAATACCAAAAGAGGTTCCTTTCTTGGCTTTTTCTATAACCGCATTCAGCACAGGTTCATGCGCATGGCCAAACAATAACGGACCCCATGAGGCAATATAATCAACGTACTGGTTGTCATCCTCGTCTGTTAAGTAAGCACCTTTGGCGTGTTTAATAAAAATAGGTTCACCGCCCACTGCTTTAAAAGCTCTTACGGGCGAGTTTACACCGCCTGGTATGTATTTTTTTGCTTCGGTAAATAATGCACTGCTTCTTTGGTAACGCATGTAATTCTGTTTTGCTATTAATTGGCTCGCGCCTTTCTAATATTTAATACTTGCCCAATAGACAAGGTTGTATCTTTTAAATTATTCAATCGCATTAACTCTTCTACACTTATAGCATAAGTTCTAGACAATGCGTATAGGGTATCTCCTTTGGCTACCACATGGGTAAATACATCATATTTTTTTGGATTTCTAACCCTTTCTAATCCGTTTTTTACTACCTCTCTATCGTACTGATGTAAGTTGTATTTGTCTATGAGGTAAATTAATTTATTTGGGTATTTTGGATCCGTAGCATAACCCGCTTTTTTAAGTCCGTAAGCCCACTTTTTGTAATCATCTTTAGCGTAATTAAAAAGAAAACGGTAGCGAGAACGGGATGCAAGAAAAATACTATGGTCCCTAAAACTAAACATAGGGTGATTGTATTTTCTAAAACACTCCCCTTTGGCATCATCATCATGAAAATCAAACTCGCCTTGCCACCCCGTATGGCATTTGATACCAAAATGATTGTTGGTTTTTAGCGTTAATTCCCCTTTACCAGACCCACTTTCTAAAATACCTTGGGCCAAGGTAATACTTGCCGGTATGCCAAAAGCACGCATTTCGTACTGAGCCATTTCATGAAACTCCGCTATATACTCAGTTGTATTGGCAACGGGAAATTTCTTAAAAAATCCTGGGTCTTCTGGCAGCGGATACAATTCTGACTTATTGAACTTAGTTCCCTCCAAACCATCATTAGGCTTGTATACCCCATTCTTAGTTGTTGCAGTTGGAGCGCTATTTCTCTTGCTAGAAGTTGTTCTTTTTTTCTTAGCACCACAGCTGGCCAAAAGCAACGCCACTGTAATCAGGGCAATCCATTTTCTTATCATAAATCCAATACCGGTAAATTTTTCCGTCTTAATTGTTGGTTCATTCCTTTTATTCCTTGCAAACCACCCGTATGGATGGCTAAAATTTTAGTCCCCTTGGCAAAACTTCCTTGGGCTATGGATTGCCATAATCCAAATAACATCTTACCGGTATATATAGGGTCTAAGGGAATTCCCGTGTCTCGTTTAAATTCATTAATGAACCGCACCAAGCTTTCCGTCACTTTAGCATAACCTCCAAAATGATAATCGGTTACCAATTGCCACTGATCATTAATTGCAAATTTATCAATTTCAGCCTTCAGAAAATCACCCTTTAGCGCCGGATATGCTAAAACCTTTTGATTTTTAGTTGAACTATTGATAAGACCTGCAACCGTACCACCTGTTCCAACAGCGCATGTTATAATATCAAACTGCTTATCTTCTTCTGTTAAAATTTCTTCACAGCCCTGTACAGCTAACATATTAGTACCGCCTTCCGGAATATGGTAAAAATCACCAAATTCATTTTTCAATTTCAATATGTAGTCAGGTTCATTTTTAAAACGATAAGCTTCTCGCGTTACAAATAAAAATTGCATCCCATAAGCAGCTGCTTGCTCCAAAGTAGGGTTCGTTTTCCATTTTTCCTTCAACTCCTCACCCCTAACAACCCCAATAGCTTTTAACCCTGCCTCTTTTGCCGCACAAGCAGTAGCCACAATATGATTACTGTAGGCACCGCCAAAAGTAAGTACCGTTTTTTGTTTTTGAGCTAAAGCAGCTTTGATGTTGTATTTGAGTTTTCTATACTTATTACCACTTACAATAGGATGCAACAAGTCTTCTCTTTTAATCCAAAGAGCAATTTGATGTTTTTCTAAAAGCGGGTGTTGTATTTGCTGGTTATAAGAGGACAAGTTTACGGACGAAAAAGAAAATTGATAAAACTATACGGTTTTCGTCTTGCAAGATACCCTAAATCGTTCTCTTTTGCATAAGCCTCCCGTTCAAAACTAATATTTTGATAGGCACGGTAACTATCTAGGTACAAAACTGTTCTTAACAACCACTCTATAACATACCAGAAGTAAAAAAACAGTACTAAAAGTTCCTTTTGTTGGCGTAAATGAATGCGTTCATGATTAATTAAGATAGTATCTTCTTTGTAACTGTTCTCCTTAACTATAATAAAAGGCCAAAGGGTTAAACCCACATAGTTCTTCCTAAAAAAGTGTCGAAATACCAATATCATTCCAGCTTCTTTGCGCAACTTATTATTTAGCTTGTGATGCAAACAAATATAGTTTTTCTTAAAAAAGATGCCCATTTGTCCCGATAAACCGTCGCTGTTTTAGATTAAATAAGCAGAAAGGCGTTAAAACCCTTTAAAATTGCATTAATAGCCGTTAATTTTGATGTAAAAGGAAGAAATGAAAATGGGAAAAATACTACCTTTAGAAGAAGGCGATTTTTATTTGAGCCCAGAAGGTTACAAGGTTTTTACAGAACAATACCACTTAAAAAGAGGCTATTGTTGTGAGAGTGGATGCAGGCATTGCCCCTACGGTTATAATAAAAAAAATAACAAACAGTAACACCACTTATTTCGGCATAATAATTGATACTATGTATGGTGTTAGCGAGCTCATTTTTAACGTGATAAAAAAATTGATATGAAAAAGTTTAAGTGGATAGTACTACCCCTCCTTACGGTAATTTTCTTAAGTTCTTGTGCCACCGTAAACGTAATTACGGATTATGATAGGCAGGCGGACTTTAAGGAATACAAAAGCTATGCGTTTTACAAAACAGGAATTGATAAAGCTCAAATTTCTGATTTGGATAAAAAGCGAATTTTAAAAGCCATTGAAACGGAAATGGCAAATAGAGGTTTTGTAAAATCTCAGGACCCAGATATTTTGGTAAGTATTTTTACCAAAGAGAGAGAACGTGTAGATATCTACAACAACGTCGGCTGGGGCTGGGGTGGCTTTTACAATCCTTGGGCCTGGGGTCCCGGTTGGGGTTGGGGCTGGGGCGGCGGATTTGGCCCTAATGTTAGCGCACGTACAGAAGGCTCTCTATATATAGACCTTATAGATGCCAAGGATAAAGAATTGGTTTGGCAAGGACGCGGCGTTGGCACATTGAATAATACCAAAGATATAGCCAAGAAAGAAGAACGCATCCGGGAGTTTGTTGCTCAAATTTTAAAAGAATATCCTCCTATGCAGATGGTAGCCGCCAAGTAATAGGCTAAAAAATAGTTAGGCGAAGCAACTACCGCGAGTTTGAGTGTTCATTGGAGTGGTTTTAGGTAGGTGCTTCGCTTTTTTATTGCCAGTAACTTAAGTTTTAATACATTTATACTTAACAGTTAAAATATTAAGTATGCTTTCTACGAACTTTTTAGGAATGATAGGTCCATGGCAAATTATTTTAATACTAATTTGCCTATTAGGTATTATTCCGACTTTGATTGCTTTAATTGACATTTTAAGAAATAAGTTTGAAGGAAACAACAAGTTAATTTGGACACTTGTTGTTCTATTTTTTAACCTATTGGGAGCTGTGCTCTATTTTACAATTGGAAAAAAACAAAAAATCAAACTTCAATAGTTTTATTTATTTAGCGTAGCTATTTGGTCAAAGCAGCGGAAACCGATAATCCTGCTTCGCTTCTTTAAGTCCGAAGGCACTTTTTACAGCACCTATATTGGGCAAAGTAGCCACACGTTGCTTTGCAAAAGTGTAATAGGCATCCAAATCTTTTACCATCACTTTTAGTAAAAAATCGAACTCCCCTCCTACCACAAAACATTCTACTACCTCTGGAAAATCTTGTATCCGAGCAATAAACTGGTCCATAAACTCTGCTTTTTGTACTTCTAAAGACACAAAACTGAATACGGTGATACTTTCAGCAATCTTTTCTTTATCCAAAATAGCCGCATACCTTTTAATAAAACCTTCTTTCTCTAGTCGCCTAATACGGTCATAAACAGGAGTTTTTGTAAGTCCTAATTGCTCCGCAATGGTCTTGGCCACCATTTTACCATCTTGCTCTAAAAGTTTCAATATCTGTTTATCAATAGCATCTAATTGCATACATTCCTTTTTTATCAAATAAAATCGATTGGATTTAACACTTATTCCTTCTAATATAAATATTATCAGGAATTATTTCTGTTTATAATTCTTATAACACTTTATAAAGCCACTTTATTTTAATTTTAAAGGAACTGCAATTGACTAAAACAACAAACTGAAACTCATGAAAGAACAGCTGTACGAAAGCAATCCTGTTCTGGATAAATTACCAGAACATTTAAGACAATACATAAAACCGCAGAATTACGAGGAATATACTCCCGTAGACCAAGCCGTGTGGCGCTATGTGATGCGTAAAAATGTGGATTACCTGAGTAAAATGGCACACAAATCTTATGTAGATGGCTTGCAAAAAACAGGCATTTCCATAGATGCCATTCCCAATATGTATGGGATGAATAGGATTTTAAAGGAAATTGGTTGGGCGGCAGTAGCAGTAGACGGGTTTATACCGCCTTCTGCATTTATGGAGTTTCAAGCATATAACGTATTGGTGATTGCTTCGGACATTAGACAATTGGAAAACATAGAATACACGCCGGCTCCAGATATAATTCACGAAGGTGCCGGCCATGCTCCAATTATTGCCAATCCAGAGTATTCAGAATATTTAAGGCGATTTGGAGAAATTGGCGCTAAAGCCATTTCTAGTGGAAAAGATTACGAACTATATGATGCTGTACGGCATTTATCTATCATTAAGGAAGCCGAAGGAACGCCACTAGAGGCTATTGAAAGGGCAGAGAAACGTATTGAAGCGTTACAACAGAACATGGGGAAACCTAGTGAAATGGCCCTATTACGGAACCTACACTGGTGGACCGTAGAATACGGGCTAATAGGTACTCTAGAAAACCCAAAGATTTACGGTGCAGGTTTGCTCTCGTCTATTGGGGAAAGCGCGTGGTGCATGACGGATAATGTTAAAAAACTCCCGTATACCTTAGATAGTGCCACGACCGATTTTGATATTACCAAACCGCAACCACAGCTTTTTGTAACGCCAAACTTTGCTCATTTGAGTCAGGTTTTAGAAGATTTTGCCAATACTATGGCGCTGCGTACAGGCGGTTTATCTGCTGTTCAAAAATTAATTGACTCCCAAGCCTTGGGTACACTGGAACTAAGTACGGGATTACAAGTGTCTGGTTATTTTGAACGTGTGTTAAGTTACGATGGCATGCCTATCTATTTTGCTACAAAAGGCGCCACGGCCTTGGCCTATCATGACAAAGAATTGGTAAATCATGGCACCACACAGCATCCAGAGGGTTTTGGTTCTCCCGTTGGAAAGCTAAAAGGCATAAATCTAGCCATAGAAGATATGAGTCCACGAGATTTAAAAGCGTATAACATTTTTGAAGGCGAAAAAGTAGAACTGGAATTTGTTGGTGGGGTTACCGTCTCGGGAGAAATTATAACAGGCACCCGTAATTTACAGGGTAAAATCATCTTAATCACCTTCCAAAATTGTACGGTAACCTACCAAGACGAGGTGCTATTTGAACCCGATTGGGGTCTTTACCATATGGCTGTGGGTAGAAAAGTAAGTAGTGGATATAACGGACCGGCAGATTTAAAAAGCTTTAATTTGGTATCTCATGCGTTGAGTGATACTACCGTAAAAAAGAACAGAGACGATAATAAATTAGCTCTTGAGGAATTTTATCAGCGTGTGCGTGATTATAGAGAGGGTAAAAACACCATTATTTCTAGGGGCAAACTGTTTCAAGAATTTATAAGCCGTTTTCCAAAAGACTGGCTGCTACCTGTAGAGTTATATGAGCTTGCCGTAAAAGGAAACAGAACTGCATTAGCCACAGAAATAAAAGCACATTTGGAACAACTAAAACTGGACCGCCCTAAAGTAGGTCACCTTATTGATGATGGTTTGGCTTTAGTGGACCAAGGCCTTAAAATTGATGCTTAATACTAATAAAAAGTAGATTATTAAAGTCTTTACGAATCCTTGAAGAATGAAAGGTGAGAAACCTATATAAAACAAAACGCTATAAATTAGATTTCTCAATCGTCGCTGTGCTCCTCATTTCGAAATGACATCAACCAAACTTAAAAAACCTCTATACGTCATTTCGAACCCTTGAAGAATGAAAGGTGAGAAATCTATATAAAACAACACACGCTGAATTAGATTTCTCAATCGTCACTGTGCTCCTCATTTCGAAATAACAAGAACCAAACTTAAAAAACCTCTATACGTCATTTCGAACCCTTGAAGAATGAAAGGCGAGAATTCTATATAAAACAACACGCTCTGAATTAGATTTCTCAATCGTCGCTGTGCTCCTCATTTGATAAGGACAAAAACAACACTTAAAATGCTTCAATACGTCATTTCGAACCCTTGAAGAATGAAAGGCGAGAAATCTATATAAAACAACACACTATGAATAAAATTTCTCAATCGTCACTGCGCTCCTCATTTGGAAAGGACAAAAACAACTCTTAAAATGCGGTAATACGTCATTTCGAACCCTTGAAGAATGAAAGGTGAGAAATCTATATAAAACAACACACTATGAATAAGATTTCTAAATCGTCGCTGCGCTCCTCATTTGGAAATAGAGTATTTTAAACAATCTGATTATTCAGAAACTCCCATTCAGGATTAAACTCTGTAATCAAATCATTCTTTTTTTCTCTTCTCCACTTTTTTAATTCTTTTTCTCTTCTTATAGCAATATCTATCGAATCAAAAGCTTCAAAATACACTAAATAGAAACATTTATACTTTCCTGCAAAACTTGTTGTTTCACTCAATCCTGCTGATTGATGTTGCGCTAATCTTTCTGACAAATTACTAGTTACTCCAATATATAAAGTGGTTTTATGTCTATTCGTGACTATATAAACGTAACTAGTTTTTGGCATATTCAAATATATAGCAGGAATTGAGATTTCTCAATCGTCGCTGCGCTCCTCATTTCGAAATGACATGAACCAAACTTAAAATGCTTCAATACGTCATTTCGAATCCTTGAAGAATGAAAGGTGAGAAATCTATATAAAACAACAAACGCTGAATTAGATTTCTCAATCGCCACTGCGCTCCTCATTTCGAAATGACAAAAACAACACTTAAAATGCTTCAATACGTCACATTTCGAACCCTTGAAGAATGAAAGGTGAGAAATCTATATAAAACCACACACGCTGAATTAGATTTCTCAATCGTCACTGCGCTCCTCATTTCGAAATGACAAAAACAACACTTAAAATGCGTTGATACGTCATTTCGAATCCTTGAAGAATGAAAGGTGAGAAATCTATATAAAACCACACACGCTGAATTAGATTTCTCAATCGTCGTTGCGCTCCTCATTTCGAAATGACATCAACCAAACTTAAAAAACCTCTACACGTCATTTCGAACCCTCGAAGAATGAAAGGTGAGAAATCTCCTAGAGGTAATAAAATTTTGACTAATCCTTCAACTGTTGTTCTAGGTCGGTTAGCCCTGTAACGGTTTGGTCTTGATAAACAAGCGTCCAACCCATAGAATTGGTTAGCACCAACAATTTAGACAATTCACTTACCAATCGGTTATTGGCATTGGTATATAAAGTAGAGGCTTCAACTTTTTTTAAAAGTGAAGCCTTTACGTTTTTCTTTATATTATTGTAATCGGCTGCTGCAAATGGATTTAAATAATCCTGAGTAACATCATAGTACTCAAAGTCTGGATGCAATTTTATTTCTGGCTCTGGAATGTGGGTTATCTGCACCGTTTTAGCTTCCTCATCTACTGTAAATGAAACTTGTTTAAGGTCAAATACCACCTCTACATCAGCATTAACCACCACCAACGCTTTTTTTTCTGCGGTTACCAATGGTCCAAATAATTCCTTGCTATCCTTATAATTATAAACTTCCGCAAAATGACCTTCGGTTACTATCAACTTAGAAACCTGAGCAATTTGCTGCTCAATGAGCATGGAATTTTCCTTTAGGATGGAGCGCTCCTTTTGGGTATTCCTATAACTATTGTAAATGAACACCACTGCCAAAGCGACTATGATTCCTGCAAGGACTTTTTTCATTGCTGTTTAATTCAGGTATTCCTTAACCTTGTCCAGTGCTTCTGGTATACCGGCTGGATTTTTACCTCCTGCTGTTGCAAAGAAGGGTTGGCCACCGCCACCGCCTTGAATGTATTTACCCAGCTCTCTTACTATTTGGCCCGCATTTAATTCTTTGGCTTTGGCCAGCTCTTTAGAGATATAGCAACTCAACAATGCTTTGCCGTCTTTATCCGCAGCCAACAGCACAAATAAATTGTCTTTATTGGCTCCCATCTCAAACAACAAATCTTTGATACCCGCAGCATCCAAATCTACTTGTTTGGCTAAGAAATCTACCCCGTTTACATTGGCAACTTCATTCAACAATTCTGACTTTAACCCTTTTGCTTTCTCTTTAAGCAATTGCTCTACTTGTTTGCGCAATTGGGCATTTTCGTCTTGCAAATCTGCCACCGCTTTTACAGGGTCTTTGGCTTTATTTAATAGACCTTTAATATCGGATAAAGTAGCATCGTTCTCTTGGTAAAACGCTTTTACGGCATCAGAGGTAATCGCCTCTATTCTTCGGATACCTGCGGCCACTGCGCCTTCTGAGGTTATTTTAAAGTGCCATATTTCACTGGTATTTTGCACGTGCGTACCGCCACACAATTCAATAGAATTTCCAAATTTAATGGTACGTACGGTATCGCCATACTTTTCTCCAAACAAAGCCATTGCCCCTGCTTCTAACGCTTGTTTTACAGGAACGTTTCTATTTTCTTCTAAGGGAATCTGCCCTGCAATACGGGCGTTTACAAATTGCTCTACCGCTTCTAATTCCTCTGGAGTAACTTTAGCAAAATGACTAAAATCAAAACGTAAATGCTTGGAATGAACCGCAGAACCTTTCTGCTCTACATGGGTTCCTAAAATTTCTCGTAACGCTTGATGTAGCAAGTGTGTTGCCGTATGGTTACTAGCCGTGCGTTGACGTTGTTTTTTATCTACCACTGCTTTGAACGTGCCCGCTAAATCTGTTGGCAAGTTTTCCGCAAAATGTACAATTTCGTTATTCTCTTTTTTAGTATCTAAAATATAGGTTACATCGCCATTAGCTGCTTCTAAATAGCCTTTATCCCCTACTTGACCACCACCTTCAGCGTAGAAGGGCGTTAGGTTAAAAACCAATTGGTAACGGTCTCCTTCCTTCTTAGTGGTAACCTTACGGTATTTTACCACCTTAACCTGTGCTTCTAAGGCATCGTACCCAATAAATTCTTGTTCAGTATCTTGCTCCAATACCGTCCAATCGCCTTTACTTATTTCAGAAGCGGCTCTAGAACGTGCCTTTTGTGCTTGCAACGCCTGCTCAAATCCTTCTGTATCTAGAGCAAAACCTTTTTCTTCTAAAATCAAGGCTGTTAAATCTATAGGAAAACCAAAGGTATCATATAGTTCAAACGCCTTATCGCCATCCACTTTTTTATCCTTGGCAGATTTCATCACCGAATCTAACAATACCAATCCTTGTTCTAAGGTAGCTAAGAACGAGTTTTCTTCTTCTTTAATCACGTTCTCTATCAGTTGCTGCTGGTTCTTCAACTCTGGAAATGCCGCACCCATTTGTGAGGCTAGCGTATTCACCAAACGATAAATAAACGGCTCTTTGGTATCTAAAAACGTAAATCCGTAGCGGATTGCTCTTCTTAAAATTCTACGGATAACATATCCAGCTCCAGTATTGCTGGGTAATTGCCCATCTGCAATAGCAAAGGCTACCGCTCTTACGTGATCCGCAATTACACGGATAGCAATGTCGGTTTCCTCATTTTTACCGTATTTGCTTTCGGTTATGGCTTCAATTTCGCGAATTAAAGGGGTAAACACATCGGTATCGTAATTACTTTGTACGCCCTGTAAAACCATACACAAACGCTCAAAGCCCATTCCGGTATCTATATGCTTTTCTGGTAAATTCTCCAGTTGGCCGTTTGCTTTTCTGTTGTATTGAATAAATACCAAATTCCAAATTTCCACCACTTGTGGATGGTCCATATTTACCAATTCCGCACCTGGTATTTTGGCTTTTTCTTCTGCAGAGCGGATATCTACATGGATTTCTGAACAAGGTCCACAAGGTCCTTGATCACCCATTTCCCAAAAGTTATCTTTTTTGTTACCCATCAAGATGCGTTCTTCTGGCACAATAGCTTTCCAGAAATCGTACGCTTCCTTATCCATGGCTAACTGGTCTGCATCTTCACTCCCTTCAAACACGGTAACATACAAACAGTCTTTATCGATTTTATAGACTTCGGTCAACAACTCCCAAGCCCATGCAATGGCTTCTTTTTTAAAATAATCGCCAAAGCTCCAGTTCCCCAACATCTCGAACATGGTGTGGTGGTAGGTATCCTTACCCACCTCTTCCAAATCGTTATGCTTACCACTAACGCGCAAACATTTTTGGGTGTCCGATGCACGTTTAAATGTGGGTTTGGTATTGCCTAGAAAGTACTCTTTAAACTGGTTCATCCCCGCATTGGTAAACAGCAAGGTTGGGTCATTTTTCATAACCATTGGGGCAGACGGAACTATCTTATGTTCCTTACTCTTAAAAAAGTTTAAAAACTGTTCTCTAACCTTTTGGGATGTCATATGGAGAGTGCTACTTTAAATTATTTTTAACTCAACAAACAAAACAATTTTTATATTTGTTTGTTACCATAAATTGAAAGCCCAAAAATAGGATAAATTACCTTCATGTCTAAAGTAAAGTACTATTACGATCCAGATACCCTTTCTTATAGAAAAATAGAACCTAAAAAATCTAAACGCTATAGGAATATTTTTTTGTTTTTAGCGGCTTCTACCCTCTTTGGTTTTCTGGGACTTACCTTGCTTTTAAACACAAATTTGGTAAACACTCCCAAGGAACTTTCCTTAGAAAGAGAAGTGCAGAACTACGAGCTCCAATATGAAATTTTGAATAAAAAAATGGAGCAAATGGAGCAGGTTCTTACCAATATAGAAGACCGGGACAATAATATCTATCGCCTTTATTTTGAAGCCAACCCCATACCAGAAGAGCAGCGCAAAGCAGGCTTTGGTGGGGTAAACCGCTATAAATCTTTGGAAGGCTTCAACAATTCTGAAATTATTATTAATACCACTAGAAGGTTAGACATCATCCAAAAGCAAATGGTGATTCAATCTAAATCTTTAGATGAAATTGCCTTGCTTGCAGAGGAAAAAGAGAAGCTGCTAGCAGCCATACCTGCCATACAGCCTGTGCGTAATGAAGACTTAACTCGCATGGCATCTGGTTTTGGGTGGCGTACAGACCCTTTTTTAAAAACACGTAAAAAACACTGGGGAATGGATTTTACCGCCCCAAGAGGAACACCCATTTTTGCTAGTGGTGATGGTAAGGTTACCCGTGCAGATAACAACTCTTCTGGTTACGGTAAACACATACGCATAAACCACGGTCACGGCTATTTAAGCTTGTACGCCCACTTAAGCAAATACAACGTTACTCCTGGCCAAAAGGTTAAACGTGGTGATTTAATAGGCTTTGTTGGCAATACCGGACGTTCAGAAGCGCCCCATTTACATTATGAAGTTTGGAAAGATGGCGAACGCATAAATCCTATTAACTTTTACTACGGAAGTTTATCTCCAGAAGAATTTGAAAGCATGTTGAAATTTGCTAATCAAGAGAACCAATCGCTCGACTAATGCATATAGACCTACCAGAAAAACGTTATTACGGTATAGGAGAAGTAGCCGAAGCTTTTGGTGTTAACACCTCATTGATTCGTTTTTGGGAAAAAGAATTCGACATCCTTCAACCTAAAAAAAATGCAAAGGGCAATAGAAAATTTACTCCTGAGGATATTAAAAATCTTAAATTGATTTTCCACTTGGTTAAAGAGCGTGGATTTACTTTAGAAGGCGCAAAAATTCATTTAAAAGAAGAAAAGCACAAAACGCTTTCCCGATTTGAAGTGATTGAAAAACTCCAAAAGGTGAAAGCCGAATTAATTAAGATTAAAGAACAACTATAACTATTATAAACACTAGAAAATGAAAAAAGGATTAATTCTTGTTGGCGTATTAGTGGTCATTGGCATTGCACTGTATTCTTGGGCCGTAGGCTTTAATAATAACGCAGTTAAACTAAAAGAAACTACTACAGAAGCCTGGGGAAAAGTAGAAAGTTCTTACCAAAGACGTAATGACCTTATTGGCAATTTAGTGAAAACCGTACAAGGCGCTGCAGACTTTGAAAGGGGTACCCTTAAAGATGTGGTAGAAGCACGTGCTAAAGCAACAGCAACCACCATAGACCCTACCAACATTACTCCAGAACAATTACAAGCTTTTAACCAAGCACAAGGAGGTTTAAGTTCTGCCCTTTCTAGATTGTTGGTAACCGTGGAACGTTATCCTGATTTAAAGGCTAACCAGAATTTCTTAGAATTACAATCGCAATTAGAAGGGACGGAAAACCGTATTAATGTCGCTAGAGACCGTTTTAATGAAGCGGTTAGACCATACAACACCCATATTAAAACCTTCCCTAATTCTATTTTTGCAAATTGGTTTGGTTTTGATGAATTGGCCTACTTTAAAGCAGAAGCCGGAGCGGAAAAAGCCCCTGATGTTGATTTTAATTTTGACTAATGAACACTAAGGTAGAAGCCTTTTTAACTGCAGAAGAAGAACAAGAGATTGTAGCGGCGATTATTAAAGCTGAAAAAAACACCTCTGGAGAAATCCGTGTACATATAGAAGCTACAACCCAGCTAGACCATTTTAGTAGAGCCCAACAAGTCTTTCATTTTTTAAAAATGGACAACACTAAAGACGAAAATGGCGTGTTACTATATGTTGCCGTACAAGACAAACGCTTTGTAATTTATGGTGACCGTGGTATTGACCAAGCGGTGCCCAAAGGTTTTTGGGAATCTACCAAAGAAGTCATTTCTCAGCACTTTAAAAAAGGAGCGTTTAAGGATGGTATTGTTGCAGGCATTTTAAAAGCTGGCGAAGAATTAGAAGCCCATTTTCCTTGGCATCACGGCGACGTTAATGAGTTGAGCGATACCATCTCTAAAGGATAGATAGCATGGCTAAAACACTGGGTATAAAATTTCTTTTAGGCGTTACGCTAAGCATTTTTAGCTTACACTTTTGTTGGGGACAATTTAACATCCCAGAAAAACCTAAGGTAGAAACCAGTGTTTACGACTATGTTAATCTACTCTCTACAACTCAAAAAAGTCAGCTAGAGCAAAAACTAATTCGCTACTCGGATAGCACTTCTACCCAAATAGTAATAGCCATTATAAATTCTACCGAAGGGGAGAATATAAATTATTTAGGCGCACAATGGGGTCAAAAATGGGGAATTGGCCAAGCCGAAGAAGATAATGGCATTCTAATACTTTTAGCAAGAAATGATAGAAAAATAGCCATCAATACTGGTTATGGCGTAGAAGAATACCTGACGGATTTTATGAGCCGCCGCATCATAGAACAAGTAATGATACCCCAGTTTAAAAACAACAACTACTATGGTGGGCTACATAGGGGGGTAGATGCTATTTTTCAAGTTCTGAATGGCCAGTTTACAGAAGATAGAACGTTTACTAAAAAGCAACCTTTTTTTAAAGACGCTATTCCTTTTATCATTTTTATAATCATCCTATTTATCATCATTAGCCGGAATAAAGGCAACCGTAACGATAGAAATAATCGTGGTGGTAGAGGTGGCCGTGGATTAGACATTTGGGACATGATTATCCTAAGCAATATGGGCCGCGGCGGTGGTTCTTCTGGTGGTTTTGGTGGTGGCGGCAGCTTTGGTGGTGGCGGCTTTGGCGGTGGCTTCGGTGGTGGCGGCTTTGGGGGCGGTGGTGCTTCTGGAGGCTGGTAACACAGCAAAAGCACTTTTCTTGAAAGACCTTTTTTTCCCTTATTCTTTGGGTTGTGGATAAACTGGAATACAAAAGCCTATTTTACGCCTTTAAAAAAGAATTTGGTCCATTTTCTTGCCAAGGCATTAACAGTTGAGATCTAACAGTTAAGAAAGTGTTTAAATTATCTTTAAAATATGCTATTTAATGGGTAGTTTTATACCAAAGAGATATCTGTGGCATGACGGATATTGTATTGTTGTGCTTCATGTTGAAAAAAATTAGAAATGGAAGTAAATCTTGCATTTTACAGAAAAAAGGACTGGGGAAAATTCTTGAGGATGATTGATGATAGGGAGAGTATGTTCGACACTTGGAAGGAATGGAACAAATCCTATCTTAGAACAAAGAAAGAACTCACGTCAAATGGACTAAAAGTCAATGAAGTTGAAGTGGATTTAGCCGAACTTTACAAATATTGCCGAGAAAATGGACTGAAAAACAACGGAAGGACAAGGTCACAATTCGTATCTAACAAAAGATGAACAAAAAACATATTGAGAGACTAAAGGATATTCTAAGCGAATGGAATCCACTTGGTGACATGGCAAATCAAATAAGCGATTTGGAAAATTATGAAATCGAGGCGACCGACATCCTCTTCCACATCAATAAAAAAAATTCGGTGGAACAAATATCAAAAATAATAAAGACCGTTTTGGAGCAGGCCTTTGATATTGACGTGAACAAAGAAAAAAGTCTTGAAGTCGCACACAAGATTCACTTAATGATTAATGAAAAATAAAACACGAAAGCACAACACCGGCTATAATTCATTGCTGCATTTTCGCTAAATTTAAGCCTATTAACATTAAAAGGGCCCGATTTCTAACCGACAATTTCCTGCCGGAAATCGTCGCAACGAAATCATAGCCCAATTGTTGTAAGTTATTTTGAATAAAAATGGGTCAAAGAGCCACACTTTATAGAGTAGACAAAAAAAGATTTGAGGAATTAAGGAGCTTATCTGAAGTTGATAGCATTGAACCATTCATAGTAGATTTCGCCGAATTCGAAAAAAATCACGAAGGACTTAAATATCTTTTAGTCAAATGGGCTAAACCTAATGAGGTTGGACTAATTGAAGAAATATTTTATCCATCAGAATCACTTTTTGATGGAACTACGGAACCAAATCCTGACGACCCAGACGAATGGGAAAAATATCTTGAAGAATTTGACAATGATTCCTCTATTCCATTTTTAAATCCAGAGAAAACAAAAACATTGGGTAAACTACTTACGGAACTAAATGACCAAGATTTTATTCTTTTATACAATTCAAAAGAAATGAACAAAAATAAAGTCTATCCATGGTGCTGGCATGACGAAGAAAAAGAAGACTTGGCTTTTAATAAAACCGACATTCTTCAAGGAATTGAAAAATTAAAAAAAATCCTAATTGAAGCTGGACAAAATGGAGACTATATATTGTCTTCTGTGGGTTAAAAAACAACTTACAACAAAGAACTGAGTTAAAAAACAAGTTCTTTTAGTTCAATTTCGACACATATTTCTCATCGTAAGGTATTCCGGATTTTGCAATAGCAAAAGCCTGTTTCAAAAGCTTGTTGCATACCGCTATCAAAGCAAGTTTTTTGCTTTTTCCCTTAGCTACTATGCGTTCATAGATTGCTTTGCATTGTTTGTTGTACTTACAAGCTGAAAAAGCGCATAAAAACAAAAGATTTCTAAGTTTTCTATTTCCAACCTTACTTATTCTGCTCCTACCCCTAACACTACTACCCGAACGCCTTATTGTAGGTGTGATACCAGCATAATTGCATAGTTGGGCCGCAGTTTCAAACTTGGTAAATCCTTCGGTAAGTACAATCAAAAGGGCAGCCGTTTTATCGCCTAGACCAGGTATGCTCTTTAAGTTGCTCAACTGTTGCTGTTGGCTCTTTTTTACCAGAGACATCAATCTTTCCTGTAAACTGGAGAGTTGCTTGTCCAATTCGGCCAATGATTTTTTTAAAGAGTTATAGACTGTCTTGGATGGTATACCCAGTACTTTTTCGCCGTGCAACTTATTCTTTAATTGTGTGCGCTGTTTCAAGTAGATGTCCATTAATGCCAATAGTTGGAGACTCTCTGATTGTTCAGCTCCTTTGCCATTATATAGAGGTACTTGATTCATTTGTGCATAGTCACATATGGCTCTGGCGTCGCTCTTATCTGTCTTAATTTTGCTTAATTTCATTTGAACAAAACGTTTGACCGACAATGGGTTTACTACCGAAACATGGATGCCTTGGTCATATAAAAACTGTGCTAATAAGTAATGGTAATAGCCAGTAGCTTCCATTACCACCAAGGTTTCTGTGTTTATTGACTTTAGATATAACTTAAAACCTTTTAGGCTATTGTCGTATTGATGATGTTTACCGTTAGTGTCCATAACATCAAATACATCTTTACTGATATCTACTCCATGAATTTCTTTATATTTATCCATAAGAAAATGTTTTGGGAAAGGACATACCACTACTTATTCAACAACTTGAAAACGAGATCTAGGTCTCACAGAACTGAACGAATTCTTAGTGGAAAAGAGAGGGGGTCATCAATGTTGACGGAATCGATAGTTCCTATGGCTATATTGACCTTATTCCTCTCTTTTGTTCTTTCTTAATTATTACATCAATTTAAAAAAAATCAAACTTAAGCTGGCTATAATTCATTGTGGCGGATTTCCTTAATCGGAAATCCTTAACTTCAAGCCAAGGTTTGATTTCGGGCGGGATGTTCACTGCGTGAAATTCCACAACGAAATCATAGCCGAACCGTTGTAAATAATTTTAAAAAACATGTTTCTAGTTTGAAACTCGAAATACCTTTTAATGCGAAAACCTATTTAAATCAAGTCGAATTACTTGTTCCATACATTTATTCTCATTTGATTAAAAAAGTAAATATTTCTCTTATTCTTGGACTTTTGCTATTAATTGCAGGTTCTATTTTACTTATTAAAAATGAAGATTCGGGTGTTATCCTGATAATAATAAGTATGATAGTTTTATATGATTCATATCGAAAAAACAACCATTATAAGCGGACAAAAATTTCTTTTATGAACATTATGAAAACGAATATGGAGGAAAAAGCAGATGAACTTAAAACTGGGACTTTTGAATTTTTACCTGACAACTTAATCTATACCGATGATTTGAGTTCATCAACAATAAACTGGTCTGATTTTGAAGGTTATAAAGTTGTAAAATCAAACTTATTGATGATTGTAAATCAAAAAGACGGGAATATATTAGTTATCGGAGAAAAAGAAATTGGTACGGAAAAATTTAATAGAGCTATAGATTTCGTAAAGCAACGCGTGAAATAAACCTACATACAACAAAACCTATAAACACTATGAGTTTCGGGCTTAACCAAAAGGTTTGTGCATTTTTAAAGACCACCAAATAGAAAATTACGCGATAACGAAATGACCTATTTCGGCTTTAAAAAGATTTTAAGCCTTTCAGAGGGGCTTTCTCTTTAACAATCGCTTGCTTTATTTCATTTTCTGCGTGGCAACCAAAAAATCAACTCAAAACAACTAGTTGGAATGCGGCATCAACCTGTATCATCTGCTTATTTTAATAATATCTTTTTTTAATATCAACCGCATAATAAATCACCTCATAAACTGTTAGGTATTATAGTTATACAAAAACGATAGTTGTATAAAAAATAACAGCAACCAAACCAACCTTTAGATGACATACAGATTTGCCCTTGCACTTTTAATAAGTGTATTGCTATGCTCTTGCAAAACAGACCCCAAAAAACCTATTCCCAGTACAGAGAATACCCCTGCTAAGGCTGCTAAAGAAAAGGTTATAGACAGCCTGCAACATACGCCAGACTCATTGCCTACGGCTCAAGATAGTATTACACCAGGTTTTATAACAGAGTGGTATTTAGATTATGAAGACTCTGTCACCATACCCACTAGAGATAGAATATTAACCTATGATTATACTATTGATTGGGGAGATGGCACAGTAGACAAACACGTAAAAGGAGATATTACGCATGATTATGAAGATGATGGCTATTATACGATTACCATCACAGGAAAGTTCCCCAGTATTTATATGGGTAAACTTTCTGGAGAAGATCGTTTAATGAGTGTAAAACAATGGGGAGACCAAAAATGGAAATCTATGGCAGATTCATTTTCCGCTTGTCCCAATCTAAGCATAGATGCTACAGATGTCCCAGACCTCTCCCAAGTAATTTTTATGAATTCCATGTTTGCTGAATGCACCAATTTAGAAGGCAATTTTAAAAATTGGGATACGGCTAACGTGCGCTACATGAAGCTTCTCTTTTCCGAAGCCACCAACTTTAACGAAGACATTACCTTATGGAATACCGCTAATGTAGAAAACATGGACCGTATGTTTGAAAATGCCGAAGCATTTAACCAACCGATAGGTAATTGGAACACGGCTAAGGTAAAAAACATGAGAGGTATGTTTAACGGGGCTACTGATTTTAATCAGGAAATTGCCAATTGGGATACCACATTGGTAGAGAATATGGAACGTATGTTCGATGGCGCCATATCTTTTAACCAGCCCATTGGTAGTTGGAATACGGCAAACGTCATCTTTTTCTCTTACATGTTTAGTGGTGCTGAAACATTTAACCAACCTATCGGTAACTGGAAAACTGCTAATGCTAGGAGTTTTGCTGGCATGTTTAGCTATGCAAAGGCATTTAATCAACCAATAGGTAATTGGAATACGGCCAATGCTAAATCAATGCACTTGATGTTTTATAAAACCGAAAATTTTGATCAACCCATTGGAACATGGGATACCGCTAGGGTAACCACTATGAAAGACATGTTCGGCTACACGCAAAAATTTAATCAACCTATTGGGGAGTGGGACACAAGCATGGTAACTACTATGTCTGGCATGTTTAAGCATGCCGAGCGGTTTAACCAACCCATTGGCAATTGGGACACCTCAAAGGTGACCGATATGGAAGAAATGTTCTACTACGCCGAACAATTTAACCAACCTATAGGCAATTGGGATACCTCTAATGTTACTACCATAGAAGGCATATTTTACAATGCAACCTCTTTTAACCAACCTATAAACGATTGGGATATTTCTAAAATTACAAGTTTAAACAAAGTTTTTCATGGTGCAGAGGCATTTAACCAAACGGTGGAAGATTGGGACATCTCTAACCTAGAAACTATAGAAAGAACGTTTTACTATGCTAAATCCTTTAACCAACCCTTAGAAAAATGGGACATCTCTAAATTTAAAAGTTTAAAAATGATGTTTTCATTTGCAGAATCTTTTAATCAACCCTTAGCCAAATGGAATACTGGTAATATAGAAACTATGGAGGATGCTTTTTTTGAAGCAAAATCCTTTAACCAGCCTATTGGCAATTGGGACACCTCTAAGGTGACCAATATGGATGCCATGTTCAAGGAGGCAGTATCGTTTAATCAAAATATTAATGATTGGGACACTTCTAACGTCATCCATATGTCACAAATGTTCCATGGCGCTACCGCTTTTAACCAACCCTTAGACCAATGGGATGTTTCTATTATTAGACATTTTAATATGATGTTTGAAGATGCAGAAGCGTTTAACCAAAATATTAATACTTGGGATGTTTCTGCTGCCGTGGATATGGCGGGCATGTTCAGCGGTGCCAAAGCATTTAACCAACCCTTAAACAATTGGGATGTTTCTAAGGTGGAAAGAACCATATATATGTTTTCTCAAGCTACGGCTTTTAACCAAGATATCAGCCAGTGGGATACCTCTAACATAACATCAATGGATTCTATGTTTGAGTATGCTTCTTCATTTAACCAAGATATTAGCAAATGGAACGTTACTAATGTCACCAATATGAACGAGATATTTAAAGATGCTAACCTATCTACCAAACATTATGACGCCTTGTTACTGTCCTGGCAAAATCAAGAACTAAAAAGAAATGTCTCTTTTTATGTGGGGGATACCAAGTACACCAAAGCAGCAGAGGATGCCAGAATTAACATGCAAAAAAAGGGTTGGAAATTTTATGATGGTGGCCTTTTAGAAGAGTAAAAAGTGGTATGAAAGTAAAATTCTTGTTCTTTAGCGCACTAGCTTTATCCATTTTAGGCATTTTGCTAGTATTCATTAAACTGAATTATTATTTCTGGCAGTCTAAGGGTGACTTTCTGCTGTATGCTGGGATGGCTATGCTTATCCTTGCTATGCTAATTACCTGCATCACATTTGTGCTGACGACGAAAGAACTACTACAAACTTCTAAATTGGATTGGCTTTGGTGCACTAATTTAATTCTGATGGTAGTATACCTCATCGCATTTCTCTATTATTTGTTTGTTTGATATTCATTTGAAATAATTATCGCACTGTAAAAAGGTTATAGACTTTAGTCTAGCTTAGATTCAAAAAAAAATATAAATAACTTATAGTATTTCATCTTTTTCTTTACATACGCTTTAACACACTTAACGGTATTCCGTGAGATAAATAGCATTTAATTGCTGTATCTTGCAGTAGTAAGTACCAATAAATCACCCCACCACATGAATGTATTGAAATACGCATTTTTTGCTTTAGCCCTTCTATTTTGGAGCAGCTGTAAAAAGAATACCCCAGCAGAAACTACAGACAACCTATTTGCTTTTAAGGCGTACGTTAGCTACCACACCATGGGGCAACATAGTATTGCAGAGCCAATTACCGTAGGACTTACCAATCCGCTTTCGCAGTACGATTTAACCCAAGAAATTCCCGCAGAATATATAAAAATAAGACCTAAAGTTAAAGGCAAACTCGTCATAGAAAACGGTAACACTTTGCTTTTCACACCAGAAGAGTTATTACAACCAGATACGGAATACAATGTAACCATAGCCTTAGATAAGTTGTATGAGGATGTGCCGGCAAAATATAAAAACTACACCTTCGCTTTTAAGACCTTAACACCTAATTTTAATATCAACCTAGACCATTTACAATCGTATTCTAAAGAATGGCAATACCTAACAGGTACATTACAAGCTTCTGATTTACTGCCTACAGAAAAAATTTCTGAAATTTTAAAAGTCTGGCATGATGGTAAATCAGTAAAAATTAAATGGTCTAATACGGAACCTTATAGCAAATACTACAACTTTACCATAGATAGTATTCAACGTAAAACAGAAGATAGTGAACTGGCTATTACCTATGATGGTGCTGCGGTGGGGGTGGACCAAAAAGGAAACCAAAACTATCCTGTTCCTGGCAAAAATAATTTTACAATCGTAGATGTTAAAACCTCTACAGCACCAAATGCCTACGTAACCCTTAATTTCTCTGAAGCCTTACAAGAAAATCAAGATTTAAAAGGATTTGTTAGAATTTCAGAAGCAGATGAACTTAGGTATGAGGTAGAAGGGAATTTGCTCCATGTGTACCCCTCTAACAGAATCTTAGGAGAAGTAATGGTCACGGTATTTAGTGGTATAAAAAGTGCCTATGGGGTTGCGCTAAAAGACCATTTTGGCCAAAAGGTGTCCTTTGAGCAATTAAAACCACAAGTACGCCTGCTTTCTAAAGGAACCATTTTGCCCAACAGCACGGCAACCCCCCTTTATTTTGAAACCGTAAATCTAAAAGCTATAGAGGTTAGGGTTATACAAATATTTCAGAACAACATGTTGCAGCATTTGCAATATAACAACCTAACAGACAACTACAACAATGAACTTAAAGCGGTAGGCAGGCGCGTTGCCTACAAAGTTATAGACCTCACTAAAGACGGACAAAAAGACCTAAGCTATTGGAAAGCCCATGCATTAGATTTATCTAAGTTGATGCAAGTAGACCCTGGTGCTATGTACCGGGTTGAATTTAGTTTTAGAAAAGTGCACGCCCTATACACGTGTGAAGGCTCTGAGACCGAAACTGAATTGGACGAAATAGCGATGGAAAATCCAACGGAAAATGCTGAAGAGCAATATTGGGATAATCAATTGTACCGATGGCGCTCTTACCATTACAATTGGGAAGAAATGGAAAATCCTTGCCATGAGGCTTACTACAATTTTGACCGTGTGGCAAGTATCAATTTATTGGGGAGTGATTTAGGGCTGATTGTTAAAAAAGGAACGAATAAGTCGTACCATTTTGCTACAAGTAATTTATTAACCGCACAACCTGAAGGGAACACCAAGATTTCGCTTTACAATTTTCAACAACAAAAACTAACAGAAATCACTACAGATACAAATGGTTTAGGTGTATATGATGGTGATGCTACTATTGCCTTTGCTGTAGCACAAAAAGAAAACAACTATGCTTATGCTAAGTTATTAGATGGTAATGCCCTTTCTTTAAGTAAGTTTGATGTCTCTGGCGCCTCTCTTAAAAAGGGGCTGCAGGGCTTTTTATACACAGAACGTGGGGTGCATCGTCCAGGAGATGTAGTTCATTTAACTTTTGCCTTAGATGATAAAAGCAACCCGCTCCCACAGGACCATCCTGTAGTTTTAGAAGTTACTGATGCAAGAGGTAAATTAGTGCAACGGAACGTTTTAAAAGACCTGATTGTGGCGGTTAATGATAGTTTATTTGCGCGTAAAGAAGGTCAATTTTATTATTTTCCTATTCCCACCACTGAGGATGCACCTACTGGCAGCTGGACGGCAACGGTAAAAGTAGGAGGAGCAACATTTAATAAAACCCTCCGTATTGCAACCGTAAAACCAAATAGGCTAAAAATAGATTTAGGTTTTAACAAAGAAGTTTTAGAGGCAAATCGTTTAGTGGCGGGCAACCTACAAGTTAATTGGCTGCATGGTGCACCTGCTCGCAATTTAAAGGTGGATATAAATGCAAAAATTTCTGTAGCAAACACAGCGTTCCCTAACTACAAAAAGTACAACTTTAAGGACCCAGTCCGCAGTTTTACCAATACTGAACTACAGTTATTAGAAGATTACGTAGATGATAATGGCCTACTAGCGATACAAAAAGAAATTAGCGTCAATAAAAATGCACCGGGCATGTTACAGGCTACATTTACCACCCTGGCCTACGAACAAGGGGGCGACTATTCTTTAGATGTATTTACCAAACCACTTGCTCCCTACCGTTATTTTGTAGGTTTACAATCGCCAGAACCCAAGCAATATGGTTCTTTTTATACTGATGAAAAGACCACTTTTGACGTAATCTCTGTAGATGCTCAAGGCAAGGCTGCTGCACAACGTAAACTAACCGTAAAGGTGTACGAGATTGCATGGCGATGGTGGTGGAATCGTGGTAATGATAATCTTTCTAGATATGATAATGCTTCTGTGCATATTCCGTATAAAGAACTTAGTATTACTACCGATGCGCAAGGCAAGGGCAGTTTTAGCCTCTCTATCCCTGAGAATGATAGAGGCCGATTCTTAATTCGTGTTATTGATGAAGCTTCTGGCCATGCTACTGGGCGTACCGCTTATTTTTATCGCAACTGGTGGAATAGAGCGCATAATGGTGATGCAGAAAGCTCTAAAATATTGCTATTTGCATCAGACAAAGAAAGCTACGAAACGGGAGAGGAGGCTACCATAAGTTTTCCTTCTTCCGCAGGGGGCAAAGCGCTTGTAAGCATCGAAAATGGTTCTGAAGTTTTATCACAACAGTGGATTAGCACCAAGGACAAAGAAACCAAAACTAGCATAAAAATTACGCCAGAAATGGCTCCAAATGTATATGTCAATATCTCTTTATTACAGCCACATGGCCAAGTACGCAATGATATGCCCGTACGGCTTTATGGCGTGATGCCCTTGCTAGTAACTAATCCTGCTACAGAACTAGCACCAAAAATTGATGTACCAGAAGTCCTTAAACCAGAAGAGAACTATACCATCACGGTAAGTGAAGCGCACAACAACCCCATGACCTATAGTATTGCCGTAGTAGACCAAGGGTTGTTAGACCTCACACGTTTTAAAACACCAGATATCCATGCTCATTTTTATGCTAGAAAAGCGCTAGGTGTAAAAACCTTTGACATTTACGATGCGGTGATGGGCGCTTACTCTATAAGCGTGGATAATATTATTGGGGGTGGCGGTATGGCAGAAGGCGCTAAAAACAGAAAAGCGCAGCGTTTTAAACCTGTAGTCACTTATTTAGGGCCTTTTACCTTAAAGGCAGGCAGTAAAGACAAGCATACTATTAAAATGCCCAACTATGTGGGGGCTGTACGCGCTATGGTGGTTGCTGGTAATGCCAAAGGAGCCTATGGCCATACCGAAAAGAGCGTTCCTGTACGCAAGCCATTAATGGTTTTAAGCTCTGTGCCCAGAAAACTAACGCCTGGAGAAACCGTGACTATTCCCGTTACCGTATTTGCCATGGAAAAAAAGGTAAAAAACGTTGAGGTTACCATAAAAACTTCGGAAGCCTTGGAACCTCTTGGGAATACTACTAAAAACCTCAACTTTAAAGGTATAGGTGACCAGGTAGTAAACTTTGATTTTAAAGTAAAACCAAATGTAGCTTACCAGACCATAGAAGTCACTGCCAGTGGAGCTGGAGAAAAAGCGACTACCAAAACGGAAATACAGATTAGTAATCCAAATCCTATTACCACAAATAGCACCTTACATACGCTAGAAGCGAATGAAAAAAAATCATTTGATTTTACCGTATTTGGTACTAGCGGTAGTAACAATGCTACGGTAGAATTCTCTACCCTACCCCCTATGGATTTTAGCAAAAGATTGGCGTACCTAATTGCATATCCTCATGGTTGTGTGGAGCAAACTACTTCTGCAGCATTTCCGCAATTATTCTTATCCTCTATTTTAGATATTGATTACAATCAACAAAAATCGACAGAGAAAAATATAAAAGCAGCGATTAAAAAGTTGTCAGATTTCCAAACTACAGATGGTGGACTTAGTTATTGGCCTGGTAACAGCTACGCAGATGAATGGGGCACTAACTATGCGGGGCATTTTATGCTAGAAGCTAAGAGTAGAGGGTACCAGTTACCGTTAACCTTTTTAAGCAACTGGCTACGTTATCAGACTAAAACAGCCAGAGAATGGAATGGGGCAAGATATAGCTACAACACGGACCTTACCCAAGCCTACCGCTTATACACCTTAGCCCTTGCACAACAACCAGAACTTGCTGCTATGAACCGCTTAAGAGAGCAGTCTAATCTTAGTAATAATGCTAAATGGCGTTTGGCTGCTGCTTATGCCTTAATTGGCAAAAAAAGTATTGCTCAAGAGCTTATAAATAAGGCTAACATTGAAATAACTCCTAAAAGGGAAGATTATCATACCTACGGTTCTGTATTTAGAAATAGAGCGATGGCACTAGAAACCCTTGTACTATTGGGTAGTGATAAGCAGCG
Source organism: Croceivirga sp. JEA036 (assembly GCF_011882165.1). NCBI lineage: Bacteria > Pseudomonadati > Bacteroidota > Flavobacteriia > Flavobacteriales > Flavobacteriaceae > Croceivirga > Croceivirga sp. JEA036. The sequence continues at coordinate 74,750 of NZ_JAATON010000006.1, read as the reverse complement.
CGAATTAGCCTTAAGTTTGGCTAAAAATTTATCTTCAGATAAATGGTACAGTACGCAGGAAACAGCCTATGCCTTATTAGCCATGGCTAAAATGGCCAAGAAAAACGGCGGAAAAGCTATAGACCTTAGCTACATTTATAACGGTAAAGAATACAATGTTAAGAGTGACAAAGCCCTTGCCATTCGCGATTTACCTATTCGTAAAACCACAGCAACAGTGACCGTAAATAATAAGCGCAACAATGTGGTTTATGCCACTTTAAATTTACAAGGGCGTTTGCCTGTGGGTCAAGAGTTAGAGCAACAGCAAAAAGTAGTACTTAAAACCAGCTACATCAATAGTGATGGGAGTAGCCTTTCTGTTGACCAGTTACGACAAGGAACAGAATTCCAAGCCCGTATTAGTGTAACCAACACTACTAATGATGATATGGATAATCTTGCGCTAACCCAATTATTGCCGAGTGGCTGGGAGCTAGTAGATACTTCCTTTGTAGATAACAACAACAATTCTCAAGGTGTAGATTACCAAGATACCAGAGATGATAGAACGCATTTTTATTTTGGTTTAAAAGCCAAGAGTTCTAAAAGTTTTGTGGTGAGACTAAATGCCTCCTATCTGGGCACATATTATTTACCCGGCTCGCAAGTAGAAGCTATGTATGACAATACGATTAGCGCACGTACCAAAGGCACTTGGGTAAAAGTAGTGCAGTAAAGTAAAGGGTGTTTGTTGCATGAAGTGGATTGCAGTTTTAAAAAGACACCGCATACAACTAGGGATAGCCTCGCTACTATTCCTAGTTTGGCTTTTCTGTTTACCTAAACCCCTATTCACTACTCCAACAGCAACTGTAGCTTACAGTAAAGAAGGGCTACTCATAGGTGCGCGTATTGCCTCAGATGGGCAATGGCGATTCCCCGCTGTAGATAGTGTTCCTTACAAATATGAGCAATGTATTTTACAATTTGAAGACGCTTATTTTTACAAGCATCCAGGTTTTAATCCTGTATCCATGTACAAAGCCCTACAACACAACCTAACCAAATCTACACGTAGAGGGGCAAGTACGCTAACACAACAGGTAATACGGTTAAGTAGAGGTCAAAAAAAACGTTCTTACCTAGAAAAACTTATCGAAATTTTCATGGCTACACGGTTAGAAGCGGGCTATTCTAAAAATGAAATATTACAAATGCATGCAAGTTATACGCCTTTTGGTGGTAACGTTGTAGGCTTAGAGACCGCAGCTTGGCGGTATTTTGGGTTGCCAGCAGCGCAACTAAGTTGGGGGCAAAGCGCTGCCTTAGCAGTTTTACCCAATGCACCTTCCTTAATTTTTCCGGGTAAGAATGACACTTCCCTGTTAAATAAAAGAAATCGACTATTAAGAAAGTTACATGCAGCGGCAATAATAGATGCCACTGAATTAGAGTTAGCATTATTAGAACCGCTACCAAAAAAACCGCTACCCTTACCAGATTATGCTTCTCATTTAACAGCGCGTATAGCAAAAGAGTACCCTGGACAAAATATAAAAACCACGATAGATTTTGCCCTGCAAGGCCAATTAAATAATATCGCACTGCGTCATCATCAACAGCTAGCAAGCAATCAAATTCATAATTTAGGAATTGTAGTTTTAGAGGTTTCCTCTAAAGAGGTTCTTGCCTATATTGGGAACACGCCAAATAAAAAAACAGAAGCATATTACGTAGATATGGTTACCGCACAACGTAGTACAGGTAGTACGCTTAAGCCATTGTTGTTTGCTGCTCTGCTAGAAGAAGGTCATCTTTTGCCCAACACTTTAGTAGAAGATATACCAACGGTCATTAATGGTTACGAACCCAAAAACTATGATAACTCTTTTAGTGGACTAGTGCCTGCCAGTAGCGCCTTAACCCGTTCTTTGAATATCCCTGCCGTGCGTTTATTGCAAGACTACGGTTTAGAAAAATTTTATCACAAATTAGAAAAAACGACCTTACACAGTATTGATAAACCGCCGCACCATTATGGATTACCTATTATTCTTGGTGGCGCGGAGAGCAGTTTATGGCAATTGACTAGCACCTTTGCCGGTATGGCAAATACTGTGAATTATTACGTAAAGAACAGCAGTCAATACCGTAAAAACGAATTTCAATTGCCGCATTACCAAAAAGAAATTATACCGAAACAAGGCTCTAATCAATTTTCACCACCCTTTTTAGGTGCAGGCAGTTTGTATACCACACTGCAAACCCTTCGCAAAGTTAATAGACCAGAAGGTGATGAGAATTGGTATTTCTTTGATGACTCCCAAGCCTTAGCGTGGAAAACCGGTACAAGTTTCGGATTTAAAGACGCTTGGGCCGTTGGTACTACTCCAAAATACGCTATAGGAGTTTGGGTAGGGAATGCCGATGGGGAAGGCAGGCCAGGACTAACGGGTATCACGGCTGCTGCACCATTATTGTTTGATGTACTGCGCAGCCTGCCAAAATCGGGTTGGTTTTCCACACCTTATGATGATATGGCAACGGTGCAAGTCTGTACCAAAAGCGGTTATAATGCCACTCCCTATTGCGAAGATAGTCTTGAAGAACTAGTACCAACTAACGGTAAGCGCGGTGCACCCTGCCCTTATCACACCCAAATATCATTAGACCAAACGGGTAACTTCCGTGTAAATAATGCGTGCTATCCCTTAGCAGAAATGCAACAAAAATCATGGTTTAGCTTACCGCCTCAGTTAGAATATTATTACGCTCAAAAACAAAGCAATTACCACCCTTTACCTCCCTTTTTAGACGGATGTTCTGCCCTTAATAATGACAGAATAGCTTTCATCTATCCGAAGAAAAATGAAACCATTCTGCTCCCTAAAGGATTTGATACTAGACCTGAAGATGTTGTTCTAAAATTAGCCCACCAGCAAAAAGATGCCAAAGTGTATTGGTACATAGACCATACTTTTGTAGGCGAAACAGAACACTTCCATGAGTTGCTAGTGCCCATTACTCCTGGCGAATATACTCTTAGCGTAATGGATGAGGAAGGTAACCAACTTAGCCAAGAAATAACTGTAGCAACTGCAAGTACAGACTAGGCCTACTTATTTTTTACGCATAAATACGGTAATTGGCACTCCAGAAAAATCAAACTGCTCTCTTATTTGATTTTCTAGAAAACGCTTGTATGGATCGCGCACGTACTGCGGCAAATTGCAAAAAAATGCAAACTGCGGGTATTGTGTAGGCAGCTGCGTACAGAACTTAATTTTAACGTATTTCCCTTTTAGCGAAGGTGGAGGCCTGTTCTCAATAATAGGCAACATAATATCATTGAGCTTGCGTGTAGGGATTCTTCTAGAACGGTTTTGGAATACCTCTACGGCGGTTTCTATAGCTTTGTAAATACGTTGCTTATTGAGCACCGAAACAAATAGAATGGGCACATCATCAAAAGGTTCAATTTGTTTTTTAATCGCCTTGGTATAATCCCGTACAGAATTGGTTTCTTTAGAAACCAAATCCCATTTATTTACTAAAATGACAATCCCTTTATTATTACGTTGTGCTAACCAAAAAATGTTTTGCACTTGCCCATCAAACCCACGTGTGGCATCTAACATAAGAATACAAACATCACAATGTTCAATAGCCCTTACAGAGCGCATTACGGAATAAAATTCTAAATCTTCTCTTACTTTGGCTTTTCTTCTTATGCCCGCGGTATCTACCAAATTAAACTCGAACCCAAACCTGTTATACTTGGTATCTATACTATCTCTGGTGGTACCCGCAATGTCTGTAACTATGTATCTGTCCTCTCCTATTAGAGCGTTGATAAAAGAAGATTTACCGGCATTAGGTCTCCCAACCACGGCAAAACGTGGCAAATCGTCCTCTACTTCTACCTCTTCTGGCAATACTTTTACCAACGCATCTAACAAATCACCTGTACCACTACCATTAATACTAGAAAGGGTAAAATATTCTCCAAGTCCTAAGGCGTAAAACTCCACCGCATCTGCTTCGCGTTGGGCATTATCTACTTTATTAACGGCTAAAAAAACCGGCTTTTCTACGCGGCGCAACAAATTAGCCACGTCTTCATCCATCCCCGTGACGCCAGATTCTACATCTACCATAAAAATGATGGCATCTGCCTCCTCTATTGCTAACTCTACTTGTTTATCTATCTCTTGTTCAAAGATATCATCACTCCCAACCACATAACCACCGGTATCGATAACAGAAAAGTCCTTACCATTCCAGTCGCTCTTACCATAATGACGGTCTCTAGTAACCCCACTAACCGCATCTACAATAGCTTCTCTACGCTGAATTAAACGGTTAAAAAAGGTGGATTTACCAACATTAGGTCTCCCTACAATAGCAACAATAGCGCCCATCCAATGAAATTTTTGGCAAAAGTACCATTAATTTTTATAGGCTGCTATTTCTTAAGGATTTGTGGTAGAAAATATGGGGTCTTTCTACTTTTCTTTTCTAAAAACATTAAATAACTCTTAAATATCACTTGATTCTGCTTCTATATCATCCTTATGCCTTGGGCTTGTTGTAATTTAACGGTTGTTTTAAAAATGATTCGCGATGAATATGGAAATCAACGACACAAATGCTTTACAATCCTATACGGCAGATACAGAACGTTACCAAAAAATGCAATACAAACGTTGTGGTAATTCTGGTATTCTATTGCCCAAACTTTCTTTAGGACTGTGGCATAATTTTGGCGATACGGACGATTTATGTAAAGCGAGAACCATTTTAAGAACCGCTTTTGACCACGGAATTACACATTTTGATTTAGCCAATAACTACGGTCCTCCTTACGGAGCTGCAGAGACTAATTTTGGTCGAATTTATCAACAGGATTTTAAAAATTACCGGGACGAACTTCTAATTTCTAGCAAAGCAGGATACGATATGTGGCCTGGCCCTTACGGTAATTTTGGTTCTAAAAAGTACTTAGTAGCCAGCATAGACCAAAGTTTAAAACGGATGGGACTAGACTATGTAGATATTTTTTATCATCATAGACCAGACCCAAATACGCCATTAGAAGAAACAATGGCCGCGCTACACCAGTTAGTGACGCAAGGTAAAGCCCTGTATGTTGGTATCTCTAATTATCCTGCAGCACAAACGGCAAAGGCATATACCATATTAAAGGAAATGGGGACTCCACTAGTAATACATCAACCTAAATATAGTTTATTTGAACGATGGGTAGAAGATGGGCTACTACAAGTTTTAGACGAAAAACAAATAGGTTCCATTGTGTTCTCTCCATTAGCACAGGGCTTATTAACGGATAAATATTTAGACGGATTTCCAGAAGACTCCCGCGCTGTAAGAGATGCACGTTATTTAAAAACCAATCAAATTACCGATGAAGTTTTAACTAAAATCCGAGATTTAAATTCGCTTGCAAAAGAAAGAGGACAAAGCTTAGCACAAATGGCTATAGCCTGGCTATTGCATAAACCACAAGTAACCTCTGTCTTGGTAGGGGTTAGCAAACCAGAACAATTAAAAGACAACGTAAAAGCTTTGGAAAAACAAGATTTCACCAACGAAGAATTAGAACGTATAGAAACTATTATAGATGCTAACAACTAATCATTTTGCTTTTTACAATACAGTATTTAGGTAAATACAGTGTACTGAAAAATGAATTCCAGACCAGTACATTATTCTCTCAACTTAATTAATGCGTTGTGTATTGCTTATGGGTTAAATAGTTCAGCATCATTCTTAAAACATTTAAATTCTATAGGATTATTGCTATAATCTAAGACAAACATAGTCTGTTGCTCTCCTGGCTTTCCCTTATATCTGGTTTGTGGCGGAACTATAAATTTTATATCATGTATCTCCAAAGCTTTCTGCACCTTTTTAAACGTATTTTGGTCTAGAACACAACCAAAATGTGGAATTGGCACTTGTACTTGGTCTACGGTGCCACAATAGTCTAAAGGCGGCATATTCTCTGAAACATGAGCAGACAATTGATGGCCAAAAAAATCAAAATCTATCCAACTTTCACTTTGTCGGCCTATTTTGCATTGTAAAACTTCATGATAAAATTGGTACGTACTGGCAATATCTTTTACCTTGAACGCATGGTGAAAAACGTGCATTATTAATATCCTTTATGTATTGAAACTTGGTTGAGCAGGTCTTCTTCTGCTATGGCCTTATTATAATTCATTACAATACCCGCGGTTGCCGTACCTATATTGGTTAAGGCTGCAACATGGGGTGTTATCTGTATCTTATCATGCTCCCAAAAGGGATGGTTTTCTGGCAATGGTTCCGTTCTAAAAACATCTAACAAAGCACCAGAAAAATGCCCCATGTTTAAAACGGCTAAAAGGTCTTCTTCTACCAAATGCTCCCCTCTACCCACGTTAATTAGAAAAGCATTCTGGGGTAATAACATCAGTAAGTTCTTATTTAAAATACCTTCTGTATCTGCAGTATAGGGTAACATGTTAATTAAGACATTGGCTTTTGCAACAGCTTTAGATAATTCTGTTTTTCCATAAAAACAACTTACACCATCTAAATTTTTAGCATTTTTAGCCCAGCCAGTTACTTTAAATCCCATGCCTGCCAATTCCGTTGCCACGTACGCCCCAATTTTACCTAAACCTAACAAACACACCTGTGTTTCTGCAATAGTATTGTAGCTTTTTTGCCCCCAAACCTTATTGGTTTGTGCTTTTTGGTAGCAATTCGTTCCCCTGATAAAATTTAAAATTCCAGCAAGTACGTAGGTAAACATATCTTTAGCTAACTGCTGGTCTACTACCCGGGTTACCACAACTTCAGGTGGTAGTTTTTGCGTATTGATGATGTGATCTACAGATGCACCTACAGATTGTAGCACCCGCACATTTGGGTAGGTTTTCAATACATCAAAATCCGCTTTCCAACACAATGCAAAAGTTGGCTCTTCCTTTTGGGAGACCTGCGGGTGTATTTCTACCTTAACCTTGGGCAATCGCCTTTTAAGCTCTTCTTGCCAAGGTTTAGGGTCCTTATTGGTAAAACAGATAACTATACTCATTTTTTTATTTCAAATTTCTGATTAGCTGCTTTAACTACAAAGTGGATTAATCGGTATATTTAAATTTTAACCATTGATTTTTATGTTAATATGAAAAATACCAACGATTTTTCTGCCGACAGCATTGACCTCGCCATTTTACAAGCTTTACAAACTGATTCTAGACAATCTTTTGCTGCTATTGGCCGAACTATTAGTCTATCTGCTTCTGCCGTTAGAGAACGGGTGTTAAAGATGGAGGATACTGGACTTATAAAAAAATACAGTGTTACCGTAGACTATTCCTTATTGGGATATGACTTAGAAGCCATAATTCTAGTAAAGGTGTTTCATGGAAAACTTAAACCTTTCTTAGCCTTTTTACCTCAACTAAAAGCAGTACAAAAAGCACATAGAATTACGGGCAACCAAAATGTGCATTTGCATGTTTTGTTAAAAAATCAATTGCAATTACAACAGCTTATAGATAGTTTGATGGATTATGGAGACACCCACACTTTGTTAGTACTTTCTGAGATTGAAACAAACTAAAACAAGGATTGCTTAGTATTTTTTACGGTGGGTAATCTTACCTTTCTCATTATACGTTTTCCATTCCCCAATTGGCATCCCATTCTGGTAATACCTTTCTTGATGCAGTTCACCGTTTTTGTGATACGACTTCCAAGTGCCATCTTTTTCATCGTTTTTATAAAATCCTTTTACCACTAAACTTTCTTCCAAATCATATTCTTGATGCATCCCCTCTTTAACTTTTACGTGTGTATTGCTGGTTGGATGGCGAAAAGAAGTTAAGGATTCTATTTTACCCTGGTCGTCAAAGTCTTGGTACTGAACAAACTCATAATAATAACTACCTCCTTCTTTTGGGTCTTCTATTAGATTAGAATGGGTAATAACAGATCGCAAAAGTCCATCGCGAGAATAATTGAATTCTACATTAGTTTCTACTGGGCATCCCTCACCAACATAAGTCATTTGTTCTTCTATTTTTCCCTCTTTAGTATAGGTTATCCAAGTTCCAGCTCGTTTATCTGACCAGTATTCCCCTTCTGTCTCTATTATGCCATTCTTGTAATATTCTGTGAATAAGCCTTCTAATTTATCATTCTTATACCTACGGTACATTTTAAGTTGACCATTGTCATGGTAGTCTTTTTTAATGCGAATGTTTGCGGCATTGTCTTCTTCTACAAGTGTTTTTAGTGTGATTTTATCTGCGTAATAAACTTTTTTAAAGTTCTTCTGATTGGTGTTTTCTGTATACTCTTTACGCTCCAAAAGCGCTCCATTTAAAGAAAAGCTTTCCCAGACGCCTACTTTTTTTCCCTCCTTATAAGCCCCTTTTTGAATTATTTTTTTTGAAGCGCTATTTTTATCTTTAGAGATTACCTCATCTTTATCTTGCACATATCTTATGTATGTTCCGTGCAATTTTTCATCTTGCCCGTATGTTCCTTCTTCCAAAGCATATAGTTCTCCTCTATAACCTTCTAGCTGATTTTTAAATGGCCCTATTCTTTTACCACCCACATAGGAATACTCATAATATAAGGTTCCATTAGGATTATACTTGGTATGCTTACCTTCTTTTAATCCATTGCTATAAACAATGGTTTCTATTAACTGCCCTTCTGCATTATAATATTCTTGTTTCCCTTCTTTTTTGCCTGCTACTAGTCTTGCTATACTAATAATTTGACCTTGTTTATTCTTATATTTTTTCTCAGTTATCGTAATAGTATTACGTTGGGTATATGTTATTTCTACTTGCTTTTCTTCCCCTTCCTCCAATGTTAGTATTTCTTCCAATTGCGCTGTATCTGGATTGTACATTTTAAAAGTGCCATAACCATTCTTTAAAGTTCCGTGGCTTAAAGCTTTACCATTATTATCAAAGAAAGCCTGAACATTCATTAATCTTCCATTTTTATATTTCACTTTAGAATGTAACTGTCCATTCATAAAGTAAGTACTCATAATTCCTGTAGGAATACCGTTCTTTAAAAAGCCTTCAATAGCTTTCTTTCCATTTTTGTGGTATGTTGTAAAAGAACCATTTACTCTATTTTCCTTGTATACATAAGAAGATTGTAATGTACCATCCTCATAATACATATTCCAATTCCCTATCATGAGACGTTCTTCGGTTACTCCATTGAAAGTGGGCTGAGCTACTTTTACAAATGGTCCCTTTGCTTTTAGTGTCCCATTTACATGATAATACTCCATAGTACCGATGGCTACTTGGCCTTTAGTATAGTTTGCATCTGTTGTGTATACTAACTTTAATTCTGGAATGCCCTCAACAGTATACCAAATCTCTTCTGTGGCAATACCATATACAGGATGGACTATTTGTCGCTTTTCTTGTTTTTGCCCGTATATAGTTATAACGTTACATAAGATATAGGTTAGGAAAAGGAATCGTATTAGCATGATGTAGTTTGTGGTTTTTTAGACTGCCTTTAATAGCAATACTATAGGTTAAAAAATAACGGTACCCTATAAATTATAGTATAGTAGTCTACTATAAAAAGTAGCATGCGAATATGGCTCATCAGCTCCATTACTAAACATATAGTCACAAAAAAAGCACCACTTTCGTGGTGCCCTTACCTAATTATGAACAGTTATTTCTATTAGTTCTCATAAATAGTAACAGTGCCGCTAACTTCATTACTAACCACCAACAAATCTTTACCTGTTGGGCTGTCTGCGGCTGCGATAGCTAGAACACCTTCTGGCGCTACATCACCACTAGTTTCTAACAACTGAATAAATTCTGGCGCAGCAGGATTACTAACATCGTACACCAAAACTTGATTGTTACGTTCCAAGCCAACGAATAAGATGTGTTTGTCACCTATTTTTTGTACAGTTACGGCTTCTGGCTCAGCACCTTTATCATCACTCCTACCATCTTCCCCGTTGAAAGTATCGGGGGTTAGCTCTAAGGTCTTCTGAGCAATATCATTACCACTATCATAGACCATTTCTCCGGTACCGGTCCAAATAGTAAAAGAACGCGCGCCAAAACTATACAGTTCATCAAAATCGCCATCGTTATCAATATCACCTTTAGTCAACGTAATTTTTAATCGTCCTAAATTTTCATCTGCCTGCAAATTTTCCCAATCAGGAAAAGCTGTAGGATCAAGCACTATGTCTTTAATTCTTTCTTCCTCTACAAAACCAGGGTCTCCTTCGTACTCACGAGCATCGCCTTCATTTGCGGTAACTATATAATCCATTCCGTTTACACTGTAATAAGCAATAGCATCTGGATGATACGTACCAAACACAGGAACGCTACGCAACTCAGTTTTATCATCCTTGTCACTTGGATCAATCTCATTCCCCGGTAATGAATAATCTTTGTAACCTAATGGTAAAATTGCTTCTATGGTTTTTGTTTCTAGGTTAACCACAGCTACACCATTATTTTCTTGTAAACTTACCCAAGCTTTTTTGCCATCATCAGAAACTGCTACGTATTCTGGTTCAACATCCATAGCCAAACTAGCATTAGGACCAAAAACGCGGAATCCATTTTCTAGTAAGCTTTCTTTGGCTCCATTAAAGGCTTCAAAATCTAAATGTGTACAAGCTCCCGTAGCTACTTCTACAATAGAAATTGTACCTTTTGGGTCTACCGTGTAATCATCATTTGGTTCGCCTTCGTTCGCTAATATTACGTATGTACCGTCTGGTGTAAAAGTTACCATATCTGGCAATGCTCCCACTTTAGAAGCAGAGATAAACTGTAAACTTTCTGTATCATAAAACTTAACGTAGCCATTATCTTGTTTCACCTCTTGTTCTACAGCCACGGCTAGTATACCATTTTTAACAGCAACACTATTGGGTGCACCAGCGCCATTCAACGCAATATCTGCCACGAACATTGGAGCATCAACATTAGAGATATCATAAACGGTAACTACCTCTTTCTCTACATTCACCGTAAACAGTCTCCCCGTAGCCGCGTCGAAAGCAGAAATTTCTGCAGCACCTTCACCACCCACCGTAAAGGTTTTTTTGTGCGTGAAATTGATGGATACTGGATTTTCATCTTCCATACCATCCCCATTGGTACCACCATCCCCAATAAAATCATCTAAGTGTTCGCAAGAAAATAAAAGTGCCGCTGCTGCAAAGAATACAGCTGGTCGTGTAAATTTTTTCATTTTGTTCGGTATTATTTATCGTTTCAATATCTTAAATAACAACCGTTTAAAAGTTATGCCAATCCTAACCTTACCTTTAGTTTTAGTAAGCTTAAGTCTAAGAAAAGGTTACCTAAACTATAACATAATCTTAGGGAATACTAACAAGGCTTTAACGACTGTACACTGGCGCTGACCCGTATATACAATGAACAAAAAAACAGAACCTATGAAAACTTTAAAATCTATTGCCCTAACCTTGGCAATTGTATGCAGCACTGCTTTAACAGCACAAGACAAGAAACAAGAAAAACTTATAGTTGATGCCCACAAAGCGCATGAACAGCTTGTAAAAGCGGATACTGGACTAGAAAACTTTTTCACCAACTCTGCCGGATATGTTATTTTTCCAAATGTAGGTAAAGGTGGATTTATTGTTGGTGGCGCCTCTGGTAATGGTGTAGTTTACGAAAATGGAAACATTGCAGGTTACGCTAATCTTAAAAAGTTAAATGTAGGATTACAAGCTGGTGGGCAAGCAATAATTGAGGTCATCTTTTTTGAGACGGAAGAAGATTTAGCCGAATTTAAAACAGATAATTTTCAGTTTTCTGCAGAAGCTTCTGCGGTAGCAGTAAAATCTGGAATCGCCTACAACGCAAAATATAAAGATGGTGTAGCTGTGTTTGCTTTACCCAAAGCAGGACTAATGGCAGATGCCTCTGTAGGTGGACAAAAAATTGAGTTCACCCCCGTAAAATAATCGTTTTTTGATTGATTGATGTTGATTGGAAAAGGTTGGCCCGCTAGTGCCAGCCTTTTCTTTTTTTTATTTCTGTTGATACCCAAAGCGTTTTAACTGGTTGCTATTACTACGCCAGTTCTTATTTACTTTTACATAAATTTCTATATGTACTTGTTTATCAAAAAATAGTTCTAAATCTTTTCTAGCTTCTACCCCTACTCTTTTTAGGGCACTGCCTTTGTGACCTATGATAATCCCTTTTTGACTATCCCGTTCCACCATAATTATAGAACGTATACGGATGATATCTTCGTCCTCAAAAAATTCTTCTGTCTCTACTTCTACAGCATACGGAATCTCCTTTTTATAATGTAGTAAGATTTTCTCTCGGATAGTTTCGTTTACGAAAAAACGTTCTGGCTTATCTGTTATTTGGTCTTTTGGATAGTATGCCGGTCCTACGGGTAGCAACTCCAAAATACGCTCAAATACTTCTCTGACATTAAAATTTTGAAGCGCGGAAATGGGATGGATTTCTGCTCTTGGTAGTAAATCTTGCCAATATTGAATTTGCTCTTCTAAAACTCCTTGTTCCGAAGTATCTATTTTATTCAATAACAATAACACCGGAATCTTACTATGCTGTATTTTTTTAAAAAAAGCTTCGTCTTTAAGTCCCTTTTCACCAATTTCTACCAAATACAACAATACATCTGCATCTTCAAAAGCCGACTTCACAAAATCCATCATACTGGTTTGCAGTTCGTAAGCTGGTTTAATGATACCAGGCGTATCTGATATCACTACCTGAAAATCATCCCCATTAACAATACCAAAAATACGGTGACGTGTAGTCTGTGCTTTAGAGGTGATTATAGATAGTTTTTCGCCCACAAAGGCATTCATCAAGGTAGATTTACCCACATTTGGGTTACCTATAATATTTACGAAACCAGATTTATGTTCTCCCATAACTATTGTTTTTTGTGCATGCGAGGTTTAGGTAAGTTTCTATCATACATCACAATACTCCCCGCAACCGCAACATTCAAACTTTTAATCGACTTAAATTGTATTAAATGATGTGCTTTATCGCACGCCACTCTACTTAATCCGTGGTCTTCTGCACCCAACAAATAAACACACCTTCTAGGGTGATTAAAGGTTTCTAGTGCCACGGCATTCTCCTTCATTTCTACACCAACCAATTCTGCTCCTTTTGGTAGATTTTTATAAAAATCTTCAAACGTATCATAATGAAAGTAAGGCATAGCCTTTACCGCATGGTGGGTATCACAAGCCTGTTTGGCATATCTATTACCAATAGTAAAAATAAAGCTTGCTCCTAAATTCTGTGCCGTCCGCCATAAAACCCCCAAATTTTCTGGCGTTTTGCCATTTTGGATGCCAATACCAAAAAACTCGTGCTCAAAATTATCTGTGCTCACTCTTTAATTTCTGAAAATAAATTTTTGCCTCTTTATTAACTTTAGGCGCCAACAAAAGTACGGCAATCATATTGGGTATCACCATTAATGCATAGGAAAGGTCTATTAAGTTTTTAACTAAGTCTAATGATGCTACAGCAGCAAAAACTATCATAATTACAAAATACACATTATACCATTTACCAATTTTGGCATTGGTTAAAAAAGACAGACTTTTTACACCATAATAGGAGTATGTAAATAAGGTAGAAAGTGCAAAAGCGGAAACGATAATCATTAACAGCACATCACCATACCCAAAAAGTGAAGCGTTAAAAGCAGAAAGCGTCATTAAAATACCACTAACATCCTCTTTGTAAGCACCACTTAAAATAATTACAACGGCTGTGAACGTGCAGACTAAAATGGTATCGATAAAAGGCCCTAACATGGCCACTAAGCCCTCTCTTATAGGCTCATTATTCTTAGATTGACCGTGGTACATGGGGGCACTACCCAAACCAGCTTCATTAGAAAACATAGCTCTGCGCACCCCAATAATGACTAAACCCCAAAATCCACCAGTGACTAGGGTATTAAAATTCCAGGCTTCTGTTATTATCAATTGCAAGGAAGGTAAAATTTCCGAAGCATTCATAACCATCACCACCAACACTGCAACCAAATAAACCATGACCATAAAAGGCACTATTGCCGTAGCCACTTTTGCTATATTTTTTAATCCTCCAAAAATAACCAAAGAAGAAACCAATGCTAATACAATCCCCACACCTAGCTTCCAGTTAAATTCTCCTAAACTTGCAATATTGTCATCTGGCGCTACAACTTCCATGAAGGTTTCTGTGAACTGATTGGCAGTAAACACGCCTAAAAACCCAAATAAACCAGCAATACTAAAGAAAATGGCTAAGGGTTTATATTTTTCTCCTAAGCCTTTTGTAATGTAGAACATTGGACCACCTTGCATAGCTCCATTAGAATCTTTACCCCTAAACATTATGGATAAACTACAAGAATAAAACTTAATACACATCCCGATTATAGCGGTAACCCAAATCCAAAAAACAACCCCAGGACCACCATCATGGATAGCAATGGCCACACCGGATATGTTACCCAACCCTACTGTTGCAGCTACTGCCGCAGATAGCGCCTGCAAAGAACTTACATCCCCTACAGCAGAGGCATCCTCATATTTACCCCTAGTAATGTCTATGGCATGTCTAAAAAACCGGTATGGCAAGCCTTTAGAATATAGCACTAAAAATACCCCTCCACCAATAAGCAATAGAAACATGGGCCATTCTGTCCACTTTATTGCTTCTTGTAAAAAACTGTTTAAACTTTCCATGCTGCCGAAGGTAGCTATTTTACTAGTATTAACGATAACCGGGCTTTAGAACTGAAATAAAATTAAAAATGATTTTAAAGTTAATTTGGTGTATTCTAAAAAAGGGTTGTATATTTGCCATCCGATTCGCAAAAAGATTCGATTCTTGAATCGAATTATATTGAAAAGTTAGTTGCTACGCGAGCAACAGTAAACATACATCGCGGGGTAGAGCAGTAGGTAGCTCGTCGGGCTCATAACCCGAAGGTCGCTGGTTCGAGTCCAGTCCCCGCTACTAAGGCTAAAGCCAGTAAAATCAACGGTTCGTCCAAAACGAGCCGTTTTTTTATGCCTGAAATTTCCGTATTTCTAGCTGCCGTACACGATTTAGTACACGATTCCACAATGAAGAAAGACTTTAGCCCAAATAATAACAGATTAAGATGCCACTTATCGCCTATTGAAAACTTTCTTTAAGAAGATTAATTAATCCTTTTTTTTTTGAACTTTTGATTATCTCAGTTCTTTGTAGCGGATAGTTATTTATAATTCATCAAATAGTATCACTTTGATGTTTGGAAATTGAGTGCTTAATTCTTTTTTCAAACCGATAATATGAGCGGCCCCAACAAATAAAATACTCTTATTAAAATTATTCTTATTGATTTGTGTACCAAGATTGTAAGCAAAACGTCTATTCCTTTGGTTAAAATAGTCAACAGCCTTTGCACAATCAGAGTTTTGTTGATTTGTATACTTAAGTCCACTTAAACTATCTAGAAGTTGAAGGTGTTTAATTCTATTATTGATTATTCCATATTTACCCACAACTGAAGGTAAAATTTCTCTTAGGAATAGTTTTCGAGCTAATTTATTCTCTTTTCTTTTGTATGATGTACCTACCAAAGCCTTCTCACAAGCTCTCCAATGTTTATGGAATTCTCCATTAGTTTGTTGGTCATCAGCAGCATATATTTTTTTATGACGTAGCCTAAGTGCTAACTTTCTAGATAACTCAAAGTTTTCGTGCCTTCGAGACTTTTTATGACCATTAGGAAAATAATCTTGAATATATTGGTAATAATAGTAGTTTGGATAATCCCGTTGATAGGCAAATGAAAGTTTAATTTTGCTAAAATCATCTTTGGTCAATTTATCAAAATCTTTGCTCAACAAATAGTTTAATGAATCCTTATTGAATTTAAATTCTTCTTTAACTTTTATAGAATATTTATAAAACTCTTGAAGGCTTTTGCTATATCCATTTTTCAAATACTGCCAGCTTAAAGAGTCATCAGGCATAGCAGTTTCTACAAAAATAGCTTCAGGATTATAATGTAATGACTTTTTAAACAGCGGTCTGTAACTGTTTTTTAAAATCTTAGGCACCTGATGCATTGTCCCAACTAAAACAATTTCTTTACGTTGTCCAATTGCAAAAGAATAAATAAAGATTATAATAAGAAAAAGTAAATTCTTCATCCTCATATATTTAAATAACCTAAATTAATACCTTTCTGTCATAATATGAATATCCATATCGTATAAAACCACTAAATCTTAGACGGGCAGAAAATCCCATTTTTGAACTTTAATCATTTTATAAATTCAACCGGGAAGTATACCTGGGAATCCACCTGTTGTCCATTTATAATCCCAGGTTGGAATTAAAAGCCACAGTTTTGTATGATGTCAGAGGCTACCAAATAGAACCCAGAGTCGTCTTTCTCGTATGGCTCAATATATCCAATTGTTCCATCCTTTAGAAGCAAAAAACTCATGTAACAGATGTACTTTTCACCATCTATACTAGAGACCTTTGAGACTTTCTCTTGATAGCATTGTATCTGTTCAGGAGTTGGTTGCATCATCTCAGCTCGACTGTCCAACGCTGAGAAAGCAGCTGCCACAGGTTTTTTAGGAAGTTCAAAATCATTATCATCAACATTGCGTTCTACTATTTTAACTGCTTCCTGTATCTCGTAGTATGTATCGTATTCTGTTATGGTTTTTAGGGTTATTGCTCCATTTACTTCTTTGAGTTTATTGTACCAATTTCCAACTTGGTGCCCTTCAAAGTCCGAATAATTAACGCGGATATCGTCTGAATAATATGTTCGGGAGGTACCATACTCAGACTTTGTGACTACCATGTAGCAATCATTCCCTAGAACATTTATAATGCTGTCTTTATATACATTTGAACCAAAGTATTCAAAGTTCCCTTTTTGGGTATCCCTAAATGTCACGTATGGTTTGTCACGATAATCATCATACATTCTTTTGGTTTTATCATCATAGGTGTATGAATAATTATACTCGTTGTTTTTAAAGTATGTTTATTTATATTTCTTGGAAGTGATAACATATTTAGCTTGAGTGCCATGTTTCATATCAATGATGTCTTTTACATCAACTGTATCCGATTTGGGCAATATTTCAATTTGATAAGTGATTTCCCCACTGAAATATTGGGGATGGCATATGACTGGAAAGATTATTAAAAATAATACTAAGTTCTTCATCTATTGATTGTTGTTTTACTGTTTTGAGCTACTGTCTATGTTGGTCTATTTACCCTTTTTTTTGAACTCATAGGTGCTCTTCGAAATTCATTCTTTTCCCTAGAATCCTTACCACGTATATTTCGCCTGCATTATCAAATGAATAATAAATTACATGACCTTTGAAATTATAGAACTTTAATCCGTTGGCAATTGGTGAGGCATCTCTGGCGAGCTCCGGGCGTTCTGCTAGTTCTTCCAGAAAATCCTCCAGTCCGGTCAAATAACCAACAGCTTGCTCAATACCGAAATACTTTATCCCGTACTTATAAATTCCAATAATATCAAATTGCGCCCTAATGGAAAGATTATAGCTCCCCATCATCAACCTTCTTGATGATATCGCTTATTTTTAAAGGGCTTCGGCCGCTTTGCAAACCTTCATCTATGGCTTGCTTCAGTTCCAAGAGTTTCATATTCTCTGCCTGGTCTTTTCTGACAAGCTCACGGATATATTCACTGTCGTTGGTAAAATCCCCGTTTTCAACTCTTAGCTTAATCCATCTATCCTGTTGGGCCGTGAATGTTATTGATTTTCTGGTAGTTTGCATAAATATAAATTACGGTGCAATATAGTAATTATTCGCACCACATTATATTTATTTTACGTTTCCGTGAACTTTGTTTCGGGATTACACTACCCTAAAAAGGGGATTCACCCATACTTTTTTTGAACTTTTACGTAAGATGCTTCGGAAAATCCATTCGACCACCTAAGACCCTAACTATAAATATTTCATTCTCCATTAAATAATAGAAAATTACGTGGGCCTTGTAACGATAACGTAGTAACATTTTATCCTTTATAGCTACATATCTTCTACCAAGCTCTGGATTTTCTGCCAGTTCGGCTAAAACACTTTTTAGACCTGTTGCATATTTTAAGGATTGTTGCTCCCCAAATTTTAGAACCGTGAATTTGGCAATTGCTTTGAAGTCCGCTCTTGCCTTGGCACTAATAATGTATTTATTCATTGGTATTGTGCTCTTTTATGGCCTCTTCCCAAATACTATCTATAGTTGCATCTGTAGGGCCACTCTCAATACCTTCAATAAGGGCTTCGTTCAAATCAACAATCCGTTTTCTACGTTCTTGATCTTGGCGAATTATATCTCTAATATATTCGCTATCATTTGTGTAAAAGCCTTGTTCTATCAAACTTTTCACATAGGCGTCTTGCTGCTCCGTAAAGGTGATGGATTTTCTAATTACAGCCATATTGAACCAATATTATTATTTATGATTCAATTTAAGCATATATTCTGGTTTTTACAAAATCCTTTTTTTGAACTTTATATCAAATAGCACCTTATTACAAATTTTCATAGGCAACCTTACTGTAATTTGTCCATCTAATATAGAAACAATAATGAGAAGGTTACTATTATTACTCGTCATTACAACTATTTGGTGTTCATGTTCACGTTCCAGCGAATCGGACGATTTTGGAATGGAACTGTATTATGAACTCACTTCTTTGAATTCCGGAATGTCTGGGAAAATATTGGAGAAAGAAGAATTGGATTTTCGAGAGTCTATCGAATTTTTCCCCGATAGTACCTTTATCAAGCAAAGAGTATATCAAGATAGCACTTTCACTGCCTCGGGTAAATACGGTTCGTTTATTTCGGATGGAAATGATTATCTTAAGTTGAACTATTCCAAAGATAGTTACCTTATCCAAACCTGTGGAAATTCCATAGTTGAATACTTGCGTATTCTTAGCGAATCAGAAATTTACAATGGTGGATATTTACCCTGCGACGGACCAGGGTATTATTATACGAGAACTAGGAAGTAGCTCCAATTTGAACTTTTTAAATGCCACACTTCGACATTGTGTTAATCCTTTTTTTGAACTTTCAACGGTCTTGTGTATGATCAGTAGCAGATTTTTAGCAACTACTTTTCAGTTTATAATATACTTTAATTTAAGAAAATTAGCATCGATAAAGCACTCAAACTGCTATTGCTTATACACGTTGTTGTGCATAGTGCTTTTCATGTTCAGCTTGGGTTTCCGATGTTTGTTTTTAGTTCGGATTTGAGTGTTGGCAAGACATACTCTTTTACAGTTTTGGTGGTGCGCTGGCTTGAGCGACTGTAGATGTGTATGGCTTTCGGCGTTGGCATTTCAGTTGTCATCATTTAATTCGCATGTTTCTGCGTCAAGTTCCGTTTCAATGGTGTAGTGATGGAATTTGTATTCTTGCAAGATGTTTTTTACTTCTTTTTTAACCGTCAGTATCTGGTCAAATTCGGTAATGTTCTTCAATTTTATGTGTGTCGTAAAAACGTGGTTTTCGCCCTCTTGCGACCATAAGTGTGTATGATGTAATGATGCAACATTGTCCAATTGCAGTACGCTGTTTTTAATGGCATCCAGGTCAATGTCTTTTGGAACACCTTGTAAAAAAACAAATAATGTCTCTTTTAAGCGCTTAAATACATTGAACAAAATATAAAGTGTAATAAGCAATGATAATGCTGGGTCGAGGTAATTGTTATCATAAAAGTATAAAACAATCGAAACGATAAGCACAGCTACCCAACCCAAGACATCTTCAAGTAAATGCAAGGAAACTACTCGTTCATTCATAGATGTTCCTTTGCTCACTTTCCAAGCTCCATAACCGTTTACAGCTACACCAACAATAGCAAAAAGTATCATTCCCTGTGCATCAGAATGTTCAGGTTCTATTAATCTTTTTACAGCCTCGTAAATAACATATGTCGAACCAATTAAGAGGACAATACTGTTTATCAACGCTCCAAGTAGCGAAAAGCGTTTGTAGCCATACGAGAATTTATTGTTCGCGCCTTTTTTCGATTTTTGGTCCAAATACCACGATGTTCCGAGCGAAAGACTGTCGCCCAAATCGTGAACAGCATCTGAAACAATAGCAATACTATTTACGTACAAACCACCAATAAATTCAAAAACGGTAAATCCTAAATTTAAGAAGAATGCAATTTTTAAATTTTTTGATGAATGCTGGTGATGCGAATGATTGTGCGACATAGATTATTTGTTTTGAAATAACACTTCAATATCACTTGGAATCGGCATTTTTCTCAATGGTGGTACATTAGCACCACCTGTGTTACCAAGAGGAACGTGATTAATAAATGATTTCCAACCGCCAATAAGCAACCTAATAATTTGACCTATAATTTCTTTGAAATCTTTCTGTCGAAATCCAAATTTTAGCATTAACCAATGGGAATAGGTATGCTCTACTGGGTAAGATTGACCAATAATATGACTTCGCTCTAAATGATGCCAAGCACTATTATAGTCTCCATTTCTCAAATTGAACCTATAGATTTCTAACTCGCTTGAATAAGCCTGCTTTAGGTTTTTCGGAATAATGGTATTAAATTTCATAATTTAAAATTATTGTACTAATGTAAATTGAAATAAGATGCAATGGAAGTGCATTTATAGCCCGCTACATTTATGGCAAATACCTTTAACAACCAAATTTATATTTTCTGAAACAAAACCTTTCGGAACTTTAATCTGCGGTATTTTATGCTCGGTTAAGCAAACAGTTTCGTTGCAATTGATACAATGAAAATGAAGGTGCAAATCGTTTTCAATTTTACAATTACAGCCTTTTTCACAAAGTGCATATTTAGTAATTCCTGTTCCATCGTCTATCTGGTGTACGATTGCTTTTTCTTCAAAAGTTTTTACGGTTCGGTATAAAGTTGTCCTGTCAGCTTTCTCGAAATTGTTTTCAATATCACTTAACGCAACTGCGATTTCTTTTTCTGCCAAAAATTTATAAATCAATAAACGCATTGCAGTAACGCGGATATTTTTACTTTCTAAAATTTGCTCTATCTTTTTCATATTTAATCGTGGTCTTCTTTTCCAAAAGGTTTTATGATTACGCCAACGCTAAAAATAAATCCATCCGTTGGTGCGTAAATTTCAGGGTATTCTGGATTTTCGTGTGGTGGCAAAACCAATGGCGAAAATCTGCTCTGTCGTCTATCGGTAAAGTTTTCAAAGTTTACGAAAACACTACCAAATTTAAAGTTTCGCATCGCCAATAAGCCCATTGTTACAAAATCTGTTGTTTCTATTCCGTTGGATAATCTTTGCTTTCCTGTATAGAATGTTTCGTAACCAATACGCCATTTGTCAGATTCATACATTAATACACTTCCTGCATTGTGCCTTGCAGTTAATGGTTTTTGTGGGTTACCTGCTAAATAGTTCAATTTGGTATCTATAAACGCATAATTTAAAAACCATCTGAAATCTTTGTAAGTGAATTTGATGTTTGTTTCTGTACCTTTGCTTAAAATCTCTTCTGTTGCATTTTCATATTCGAAAAAGCCATCATCCGTCCTATTTAGCAATAATCCATTATTGATTGCAGTCACATAAAATAATTGATTAACCGAAAAGCCTATAGTTTCAAATAATCGAGTTTGGTAATTGAAATCAAGATTTACACCGTAAGAACGTTCTGCTTTTAGCTCTTCTTTATCGATTGCAAGGATATTTTCAAAATTGATTAATTCTGCCTCTTCGGTAAAAATATCTGGAATTTTGTAACCCAATCCGCCACCTATTCTGCTCGAAAATTCGCTATCGTTTTTATATAATAATGAAACTCTCGGAAGTGGAAAAAAACCAAAATCGGTATTGTAATCTGCTCTTAAGCCAGTTTCTAATATCCAACTGTCTGAAATATCGTAGATATTATTGGCAAACGCTCCGTAGGTTACATCGGTTTGGTCACGCTGTAGTCGTGCATTTTCGTTTTCAGCAAAATTTGAAGTGTATAAATTTGCACCGAAAATCCAGTCTGCTCTTGAATTTTCCTTTTGATATGAAATCTCCGTAAATGAATTGATTTGTTTTCCGTCAAACATGAAATCTGGAATGGTCAAATTTCTATCAAAAAACGATACGCTATTTTTAATGTTGAAAGAACTCACTGAATCTAATAGCGTTTTGTAAACCGCTTGACTGCTCAATCGTTTCGAAGTGTTTTCTTCGGTATATTGATGGATTCCATTTTTGCCATGCTCTATTTTTGTGATGTCGCCACCAATTCTGTCGTCATATGTACCATTAAGTCCAATCCAAAATGTAGTTTTTTCAGACGGATAATAAAAGAACTTTGGATTGAATGAGATTGATTTGGTTTTCGGCAAGTTACTGAAACCATCATCTTCTGGGTCATACGCTTTTTGATAATGACCAGAACCGTACATCGAAACACCAAATTTCTCGTTGCGTTTGCTGTAGAACACATTTGCTGTACTACCCAACGCTTGTGTTTGGGTCAACATAATGTCCAAAGCTGGTTCTTCGTTAGGTGTTTTTGAAACCATATTTACCAAACCTGCAATTGCACCACCACCATATAGGGTAGATGAACTTCCTTTTATGATTTCAAATTGTTGCAAGTCCAAAGGTGGAATCTGTAAAATGCTCAAACCGCTTGAGAAACCACCATAAAGTGGAAAACCGTCTCTTAAAAGCTGTGTGTAACGACCATCAAGACCTTGAATTCTAATATTTGTGTTTCCGCTACTTAAAGAGGTTTGTTGCATTTGGATTCCTGTGCTTTCCCGAAGCACCATTGAAATATTAGTTGGGTTCATAATGGCTTTTTCGCCCAATTCTTCTGCACCAATAAATTCTATTCTTGTTGGGATTTTCTTCACGGTTCTCGTATTCCTTGAAGATTGTATAACAACTTCATCGAGTTTGTTACCGCCTGCTTCGAGCTGAAATGTAAACGCATATTGCGTTTCTACTTCAATACTTGTATTTATGGATGTGAAACCAATGTATGAAATTTTAAGTTTCTGCACTCCATTTGGAATTTCTCTAAAAGTTGCGATACCATAAAAATCAGTTACCGCTCCTTTTCCCAATTCCGGGAAATAAACTGTTGCTCCCAGTAAAGGTTCGCTATCAGTTTTTGAAACTACTTTTATTTGTATATCAGATGTTTGTGCTTTTGTATTAAAGCACGCTATCATTGTGAGCATTAAGCTCAATATGTATTTATTCATTGAAAATGTAAAATTGATTAACTAAAAAATTTGGGCTATTTTTTTAGCTATTCAATTGTGGCGGTTGCCAAATGTTGGAAAGA
Source organism: Croceivirga sp. JEA036 (assembly GCF_011882165.1). NCBI lineage: Bacteria > Pseudomonadati > Bacteroidota > Flavobacteriia > Flavobacteriales > Flavobacteriaceae > Croceivirga > Croceivirga sp. JEA036. The sequence goes on along the minus strand of NZ_JAATON010000006.1, from coordinate 51,272 downwards.
AAATCGAAACGATAGTTCGATTGATAATTTGAAAAAACCTCTGTTGAGATTTTTTCGTTTAGATTCAACCTGAATGTTTTGACTGGCACGTAGGATATAGCCATTCCACAGCAATTGCAAAGACAAGTTATTGGGCAGGAATCATCATTATCCTCTTGATGGTTGTGATTTGCGCTTATTTCGTCTTTATGTAAATCTTCCGCATTGTTTCCATCTGAACAAGGTTTTATAGATAGAACAAGAAATAGAATGGATAATAAGACTGCGATGTTTTTCACTTATGCAAAGGTAAAATTTTTTACGTGCAATGGTGTTGCAAAAGTCGTTTCCTAATTTTTTTATTCTGTTTTTGAGCGTTGGCAGAAACAGCTCTTTTATTTTTTAGGCGTTGGCTCTTTGTGGTTAGAAAAAATAAATGTGCTGTTTGTGCGGTTGGGATATTTTGTTCTAATGTTGAATTTCAGTACGATTATCGCATTATGCACAACAATTGGATATCCGTAATAACGGATATCTCTTTTGTATAAAACTACTAAATCTTAGACGAGCAGAAAATCCTTTTTTCGAACTTTATCCTAAGTTACTATTTCTTAATTATCAATTGTAGAAAACGAAGAAGGTTACGTTTTTAGGGAAGGCTTCATTTAAATTTGATTTAATTGTGAGTCCACGGTAAAGCAATCAAAGCAAACGAATTGGTGGATAACCATGCAATCTGCTAAGTCAAAATCATCTCCGATTGAGTCGATTTGAGCGTAAAAAGTCATTTTCTCATCACAATCTTTACATTTTGGATAATCCGCCGGGGAAATTCCGTCCGCATCTCCTCCGAGTTTATGACGAAATCCAGCTTTTTCATTCCATTTGTATCCGACTGCCGATTTTGCTTCTTCAGTTTCGGGAGTTGGGGTAAGTTTTATTTCTGGTATTTTCATTTTATAAATTGTAACGAACAATTAAATTACCGTCTTGTGACGCATAGCTCTTTCGTATAAAACTACTAAATCTTAGACGGGTAGAAAATCCTTTTTTTCAACTTTCAGCAGCAATGTATAAACGCAATGGCGGGGCTTTACAGGTTTAGCCTTTCAATTTAGTATAACGGCTAGCTTTAAAACAAAGCGGCTCGGTTTAGCACCGGAGCCGCTATTTCGTTTATACCGTGTTGGCAAAAGTGTTTATTCGCAATTTCCGTTGCAGTCCTCCGCATTTTCAAAATCACTTTCGTTGATGGTGAATAAAAACTTGTCTCCACCTATTGACGTATAATCTGTATCTCTAAGCAGATTTCTTTCTGTTGGAGAAAAAGTCAGGGGAATATATGTTATTTTGTAAGTTATGATTTTTTCGTTATTAAATATTAATCTAACAGAATCTGATTCAAATGACGCCGATGGTCTATCCAATAATTGTTCAGAGCTTAAATCTGTCCATGGTCCTCCGCTTCTATCAAGTTCTAAACCTGCTATTCGTTCTTGATTTTGAAGCAGTATAGTCTCAAACCCCAAGCTTAACGACCCGTCTCTATAAAATTGAAGTTCGACTGGAACACCTGTACCATTTTCGATTACGTACTGCCTTTGGAACATCTCGGCTTCTGGGCCACAAGAGGCCAAAATCAAAAGTAATAGATAAACTATGTATTTCATGTCTTAATTATTTAATTGGGCCAATTGTCAAAAAGCTCGTTCAAATTACCTTCTGTTGAATTTGTATAACGGTTCCTTATGTTGTCTCGCCAGCCCCACCAAGACCTTGCGCCTTTTAAGGCCTGTTCCAATTGAACAATAGTGTAACCACTAACCCTATCAATTGGAAAAGCAGCTCCATACACCGTTCTTTGGTTTACATTATCAATCATGTCCCAACCTGCCGAAGTATAGTGGTTTTCATCTGCAATTCTTTGATTTTGAAGGTTATTTAGGTCATATCCATAAGTAGTTCTGCCAAATTTGTTTCTGTATCTATGGGTTGTAAACAAAATCTCGACTGTAGTAGGCCATGTTTCCAACAATCTACGATTGTTGTTCCCTGTAGGGCCTAAGTTTTGACAACCGTTGAACGAGGTACAAGGCCCAGTATAGGCATCCCAAACCACATCGTTGTATGCGTTCTTGTCCACTTGTCTATGGGCTGCATGCGCAAGTTCATGGATAATTGTGCCATATACCCGGTCAGAACGCCTGTTCCATGCTTGGAGCGAAATGTCCGCACCGAACCAAATCCGTCTCGCTTTAACGTATGAAGATTGTCCGTTTTCTGTTCTTGCAGCTATTTTTAACTGTCTCTTTAAAAATGCGTTACGCGGTGGTGAGGTAAGTCCAAACCTACCACCATAGTAGTAATCCAATGCCCCTTGATGGATTAGGGCATAATATTGTTGTTTGTCATTTACAATCGTACTTGTACTGCTCCCTAAATCTTTATTCCAATCTCCTCTTCTTTTTGGACCGTTCAAGGTAGCCTGACCGATGGTTCCCGAACGTATGCTATATTCATACCTGTCCCATTTTATACTGTAGTTTGCATCCCTTCTGAACCGGCCATCGCAGGAATACCTTCCGTTGTTGTCGGTAAAGCCTTTGTGGGTGGTGAACCACCTTCTTGCCCTGACCTGCACACCTGAAACGCCCACGAACGACCTTGTTACGTGGTCATAAACTCGTATCGTTCCTGCAGGTCTCCATTTGCTCTTTGCCGTTAAAGAACTTCCAATCTCATCATTCTTAAGGTTGCCAGTCAACCTCAAAGATTCATCAACAAGTTGGTAAATGGTCTCTTTGGAAGCAAAGTTCTTCGAGGTTTCTTCATAATCTCCATCCTCATCGGGTATAAAGAGTTCTTCCAATATTTCATATTCCACTCCCGAGGGCAGTTCCTTTTCTATGGGTATTGCGGCATATTGGTACGTGGGTCGGTCTGTAGGTACTTCGGGGTCATGGTAGAAATCTCCGTTTTCATCTAATTCAAAATCCAATGGAATTTCGTAAAGGACAAGGGTAGAGTCTCTTTTGAGTATTCCAAGTTCTTCTTCGCTTTTAGGGCTGAACTTTATGTAAAGGTGGGTTGTTTCAATATTTCCGTTTTTGGAAACTTTGGAGCTTGCTTTTAGACTTTCCCAAGCCTTTCTCATGTTGGTAACGGAATATGGATTTTCAAGTCGCTTACCAAGTTTGGTCATTCCCGAAAGGTCAATTTGTTCCGTTTCAACCTGTTCTGTTTCAATCTGCTCGGGTTCTTCTTTTTGACAGGAGAAAAAGATTCCGATTAACATGGTTGCCAATAAAATTGACCGATAGTGTTTAAAATGCTTCATGCCAATGCTTTGTTTAAATTTTTTTCCAAATGTAGCTTGCTTCTTGTTAAACAAACGTTATGTCAGTTTTGCATTTTTGCTAACGGTCTCGTGTAACCATAAGTTTCGGGTTAATATCCTTTTTTTGAACTTTTGATTACCTCAGTTCTTTATTGTGTGTAGTTTTTTCGTGCTATTTTCACCTTTCCTCATTTGAAATATAGCGAATAAAGTTAGGGTTCATCATCCGATATCTATTAGTGAGGGTCAATCCGTAATAAGTGAGAATTGAAAGAAACTCCTTTATTTGAACTTTCAATATAAGACATCAATAAAAGCAGAAATCAAATAGTGCCGAAAAAGGTTCGTTTTAAGACACTATGAAAATTAATATCTTAAATATTTATTAAAACTTTACAGTTATTTAACACGTATTTTCTTTTCTAAAGAGATGATTTATTACATTTATCTACATAAGCTTCACTAACAACTAAACCAATAACCATGGAAAATTTCCTTTTAAAATTAAGATTTTTTGCCCTTGCTGTTTCAGTTCTCCTTGTTCAAAGTTGTGCTAAAGATGACGACTATCTTAACAAACCAGAAGAAAGATCGGCGGATGAAGAACAAATCACATTAACAGGCAATATTCTAGAAAATCCCTATGAGATTTCGAATATGCGCAAAGCATATATAAAGGTTTTGGAAAAACTTGAAAATGAGGATTTTAAGGTTGGAAAGGGATTTAGGTTATCTTCTAAGGGGGATACAATGGAAATCGAACCAAATTATCTCTATATTCGTTTCGACCCCAAGAACAGAAACCAGGAGCACAGACTAAAGGAGAAAAAAAGGTTTACGGTAGTTGATTATCCTCTTGAGTACGAAAACCCTGAAGATTATAGAAAAAATGTGAAGAGAAATGAGGAAGAAATACCTTCGTATTGGACAAGCGTTCCGATTGACAAAAAAATGCCGAAGAAAATACCTTACGAGATTCTTCAGGAAATGTACATTCCAGAAAAAGACCCCAAATATGACAATGCTGAAGGGGAAGGTAAGACGGCCAGAGGAAAGATAAATGACGAAATTGATTTTATGAATCATTTATTGGAAGAGGCCTATGCGGCAACAAATAATGAAGATTTACTTCCTGAAGCTCCTAAAGATAAAAAAGGTGAGAGCTGTGAAACCTGCTTTTTGGGCATTAATCTTAGAGGAAAATGGAATCCTAGTGGAAGGATTCAAATTTGGGATGATGAAGTCGGTCAAACAACCACAACAATAAGAACAAATTGCCGAACCGTTCAAGTACCTGATTATTCCACTTGTGGTACTGGTGGCCCTTGCCCAACCTATAGAAGCGAATGGCGATGTGATGAAGAAACCAGAGTGATAAGGGGGAGCTATGTCCCACTAGTGGGAGCGCAAATTTTGGTTAGAGACACGTGGACCCTAGGTAATGCAATAACCGATAATAACGGTAGATACAGATTTAGCAGTGTAAGAGCCAAAGTACGATACTTGATACAATGGGAACGTTATCAGTATAGCATTCGTGATAATGGTGGTTTATTTCAGGCGGAAGACAAAGGACCCAAATACTATAAAAAGGAATGGAACCATAGTATTAGTAGCGGTAGAGAAAAATACAGAGGTGAAATCCACAAGGCCGCCCACAATTATTACTATGGAAACATAGTGGGATTACGCCGTCCGCCGAAGAATTTCACCAATAGACAGACCAAAATCAGAGCTAGGGAAACCTGTTGTGATGGAACCAACGAGTTTTACCTTCCCTATCTTACCTCTGGTATATGGCCAACAATAACTATAAAAGAATATGGAGCACCTTCAAGGGATGTGTTTGCCACAACAACACATGAAATCGCACATTCAACCCACGCTGCGAATTCAGTCGTAAACTTTCCTTTAGCTACAAAACGCCACAGGGAAAGTTATGCAGAATTTATCGAGACTGTTTTGACAAATAGATATTACCAAAATCTTACTGGTAATGCTAACTATGAAATAAACGGTTTTAGACAAGGGTTTACTCGCGCTGAAGAAAATGTTTACACTTCTTTTTTTATAGATTTGTGGGATGATTTTAATCAACGACAAAGATTGGAAGACAACGCCCTTCCCAACGATTTGGTTGAAGGATATACTTTTCGTCAAATTGAGGACGCGGTATTCAAAAGAACCGATTTTTCTGGAGTTGTGAGGGAATTGCAAAAGTTGAACAATCCAACTGAAAACAGATTATGGGAATTAAGAAATCATTGGGGTTCCAACTAATAACAATTATTGCTTTACTCAGTTCCTGTGGCCCTGATTACAATGAGGAATTTATCGATTTTGTAATAATTAACGAATCAGGCGTTGATATTGTCTTGAATCCAAACCCACCTGTGGGTGAGCAATTTCCGAATAATGAAAGGTCTTCGCTGATGATTGAAAATAACGATGCTTTTTCCGAGTTGATGGAGATAAGTACCAGAAATGCCAATTTTTCATTTCAAACTTTTTTTGGAACAAATAATGTCGAGGTGATATTCGGGAACGAACGAAGAACGCTTTATTCCTGTGTGAATAGCGACCTTAACAACAATTGCGATAATCCGAGAAATATATTGACTTTTAGAGCTGATTCAGATAACCGAGCCGAGTATACTTTTATAATAAGTGACTTTGAATCGGCAACGCCTTGTGACGGCCCTTGCAACTAAATTTAAATAGCCAAAAATGAGAAAATATTGGTACTACGCGATATTCATTTGTATATTTTCAAATCAAAATTTCGCACAGGATAAAGATAGTTCGCCAAAGTTTGGAGTACATTTGGGTTATGCCCTGCTAGACATTAATTCCAATGTTTTTGTTGGAGACACACAATCAGGATTCTTTCTAGGAGCTTCATTGGACTTTAATCTTTCAGAAAGTTTATCGCTTGCTCCAAAGGTTCTATACGCAAATTATAGTGATGTGGGTTTTTTGCATGTACCCATATTTTTGAACTATAATTTGAACGAGCAAGTCTATTTCGGAGCAGGCCCTCAAATGACCTTTGTTTTAGATGACCCTTTCAACGTAAACAAAGAGCTTGGTATTGACTTGGGAGCAGGATTGGGATACAATTTTTCTGAGAAAGTATATATTGAAGCCAGATATGCGATTGCTCTTACAAATAGAATCAATGAGGATGTAGATTTTGATGAGGAAGCCATAAGCGACCCAGATTTAAAATACAATGGATTTATGCTAGGGTTTGGATACCGATTTTAAATCAAACTTTATTTTTGAGTAATTCCTTCAAATTGGTCTAATCGACTTAAGGATTTGATTATGCTTTTTATGGAATACGTTTTTAAGTAGCTCATTAACCCTTCTTGTGGTTGTCTATATTTTCAAATAAAAAACTTGAGTTTCAAAAAACGGCCGTTTTACGAAACTACCTAAGGATTCTGAACAAGAATCAATCACCAGTTCCATTTCCCGTTCTTATTAGTAGTTTCATTAATTGACGGTTTATGGGACTAATAATGGTTGTTAATTCCAACTCTTTTGGAAGGTTGTGTTACGGCAAATTGGGTAGGAAGGAATCACCCATAGCGTAATTACTATATAATCACATACCAATACTCGCCTAAACGATAATAACTGACATTGGATAGATATTTTCCAGCAAGTTGAGGGTTAGGAATATGCAAGCCTCTTTGTTGAAGCTGCTCAATTTGCTCTATTATGGTAAGTGCCTTTTTGCTGAACATCTTTATTGTAGTATTGTATTACTAAAAACAAAAAGGGCAATAAAGCAAAAGACACACCCTGGGACGCTGTTCTTAAGGGTAGCGTGGTGTGTACTGTTATGTCTAAAACTACATATTTTACTACTTATTATATTACTTTTTAAAATATTTTATTTGTGAGACTATTCAAACATCTGTTGAAACAAGCCTTTTTATTGGTTTTGGTATGCTCTAATTTACTGGATTTTTCATCCTTTTTTTAAACTTTCAACGGTTTAGCTATGAACAGTACGGGAGCAAACTAGCGTTTGCTTTCCGCCATGCACATAGCGAAATCTTTTTGTTTTGATATATTTTTTCTTATCCAGAGCAAAATCCAAAAGATTTTGCGGACGTTATAAAAATATAAAAACCTTGAATTAAAGCCCAAAACCCGTATTGTTTATAGGTTTTGTTATATGCTGCCTTTTTTTAGCTCTGATATTTGATTTAAAAGTTTAATAGTAATTTCTCCTAAACGAATTGAGTCAGAAGGTTTAATTATGATGCGTTCTCCCACTTGATATTTGTTGTCTCCAGTTTTTTCGATATACTTTGAGTCTACAATTCCACCTTTGTGTTCTAACAAATGTCTTTTTTGTGTGTAAAAATGGAGATGCTTTATTTCAGATTGTGTTAACCAATCCTTGTAACCCTGTCCAAGCAACGAAACCCATAGTTTATTGCTTTTTTCAACATTCTGAAATGCATTAAATGGAGCATTTTTTTCCGATAATGAGTTGTAGATTGACTCACTATAATTTTGGAGAGTACCTACTATTTCTGATATGGATTTTTCAACAATAGACTTGGTTATAATTGTTGCTTCATCTTTATTCAAGCTCGTCTCCAGAGTTTCTTGGATTATTGCTATGTTATTAGCATTTGATATTATTTTTTCAATAGCTTTTCTAGCATTAACTTCAATATTATTATCCCCACAAGATGGACAAAAATAGGCAGAGCCAACTACTGAGTATCTGCAATTACATTTTTCACATTTTATGTTTAATTCAAATTCGGGTCTTGGTTTTATGGAAATATTTTTTCCAGTTGTTGAGTAGCCATAATCCCAAAGTTCTTTTATTGATTTTTTTAAATCGCCAATTACTTCATTGTTTTGTTCAATAGTTAAATAGCTTTTAGCCTCTGAGTTATTCTTGCAAAAAGGACAAAAAACCTCTTCATCTCTTACAATGTTTAACCAATCTTCTTTGTGTATTTTAAAAAGAGATTCACATTCACTTTTGGGACATTGCCTATCAATCATTCCATTTTTGTCAGGGGTAATTGGGATTGATATTTTGGATATATTTTCAACGTCTTGTTGAAACCTTTCCAATTTTTTTAGCATATCCTTTATTGTGCCCATTTTCTAATTATAGTTCTTTTTTTAGGTTGCATATAACAATTGAATATCTGTCACATAACGGATATGTACTATTATTTCTGGATACCAGTAATAACGGATATCTCTTTTGTATAAAACTACTAAATCTTAGACGGGCAAAAAATCCTTTTTTGAACTTTCCTTTAACTTACGATTTATGAATTAGCATTTGTATAAAATGGAAAGGTTCCAATGATATTCTCTTAATGAAGAGAGATAATTCTATTAATTTTATCAATATCCCTTTCGTTAAAGGATACATCATCTCTTTTTAATAAAAAAACATAATCTAGTAGTTCATTTACAGTCAAAATCATGGGCTTTGAAACATGACTTCCAGTCATACCCATAATCGAATAATTTTCCCTGACAGTAATTGCAATGAAAAATCCGTTCCTGGTTTTATGAATCTTAAGACCGTTTCTCTTAGAAGTAAAAACGGTCATATTGTTAGGAGCATTAAATTTATCTTCAAAATCAAAAACTTTTAAAAGCCATTCTTCAGTCAAAACCGGTATTCTAAAATTTGACTTCTTTTCTGGCTCAACAAGTTCTGATTTAAGAATTTCTCCTAATAATTCATGATCTACAAGTCTGATACTTTTGAGTAATAAATCATAAACTAAATGTCCTAATTTGAGTCTTTTAGAAATATTGTTGTAAAGACCCCAAGGATTGGTATAGTTCTCAATTTTGTAATTCTCCATATATATGGCTTTCGTGAGTTAAAACAACGATAAAATATTTTGCAAATCCAGTACTACCCCAACAAAGGCCATTCCGCATACTGCCCTTCCGCTTGTTCTATAACTTCTTTTAAGAGCTTATCCAATTCTGAAAAGGGTACTTTTCCTCTAAGTTCTTTTTTGACTGCTAAACGTATGGCGGCTTTAGCATCTTCTTTCTTGGTCCAGTCTAATTGCAAATTTTTCTTTACGGATGCCACTACAGTATGTACCAAATCCTGTATTGGCCCAGCCTGATTAAGAATGGCCGCATTTTCTGAAAGCAAATCGTAGAAAGCGAGTTCGTCTTCGGTAAGCCCTAGTTCTTTTGTTCGCTTATCGTCTTCTTTCATCTCATTAGCAATATCTAGCAAATGCTTTATGGCGGCGATGGAATCTAAACTGTTCTTATGATATTTGCCCAATACTTTCTCTAGCTCCTCCTTGAGCTTTCTACCTTTTTTGATGTTTTTGCTCGTTCGTACTTTCAACTCATCATTAATGATACGGCGTAATAATTCTATCTTAATATTTTCTCCGCCCTTGTCTTTTACAATGGCTTGGAAAGAATCATCTACGATTGAAATATCAATCTTATCTAAATTGTACATTGCCGCTAGGTCTACAATGGCTTGCGATTCCAATGATTTGCTGATAAGGTCTTTGATACGGTCGTTTTTGGTACGTTGTGCTCCTGGCGGATATTTTATCTTTCGTATTTGTTCCCTGAACTTTTGAATAATAGCTACCTCTTCTTGAATCTCCCAAATCCTTTCATCTGAATTGGTCATTGCCATTAGTTCGCTTAATTTTCTTTCTTCTTTTAGGTAGCCCTCTGTTGTAGCATCATCTTTTAATAACCCATTTAAGACGCTGGTGGTCCATTTCATTTTCTCTGTTTCCGGCATGTCATTAATGTCATCCAATTCAAAACCACCTAATAGCGATTTGACTATGCTCAGTTGTTCCAAACATAACTCTACTGCTGCATCTAAATCTATAGTGGGTTTTCCTGCTCCACCACTACCGGTATATTTTTTTGTGGCTTCTGCCAAAAAGCCAGATATCCCAATAAAATCAACTACCAGTCCATTTGGTTTCCCTTCAAAAACCCGGTTGACACGGGCAATGGCTTGCATTAAATTATGACCTTTCATAATCTTATCCACATACATGGTATGGGCACAAGGAGCATCAAATCCTGTGAGCCACATATCTCTTACAATTACCATCTTCAGCGGGTCTTCAGGATCCTTAAATCTTGACTTTACCGCCTCCATAGCATCTTTGGTCCGCATATGGGCGTTCCATTCTTTAGGGTCTTTACCAGGGTTGCTGGTCATAATTACCGCAATTTCAGGGCAATCTTCTAAAGCTGTCAAAGCATCGTACATTTTAACGCAATTACGGCGACTCATACAAACCACCATAGCTTTGCCATCTAAAGTTGCCGTACGTGCTATAAAATGTTCTAAAATATCCTTAGCCACCGTCTTTACACGGTCTTCGGCACCTGCTGCATCTTCCACGGCTGCCCAAACGCCAACAGTAGTATCTTCTGCTTGTTCTTCAACTTCTTCTAGTTCTTGGGTGTATTTTGCTTTGATATTTAGCGGTACCATTTTTGGTTCATAGTAGATTGGTACCGTGGCACCATCTTCTACCGCTTGTTTAATATCGTACGTGTGTATGGTGGTACCAAAAACCTGTTCCGTATCGGCATCTTTGCCATCTACGGGTGTACCGGTAAAACCAATAAAGGAAGCATTTGGTAATGCTCGGCGAATGTTCTGTGCAAAACCGCCACTCTCAAAACCATATTGGGTACGGTGCGCTTCATCTGCCATAACAATTATGTTAGAACGTTCACTCAAAATGGGGTGTTGCACTTCTTTACCGCTTTCTAAATCTTTTAACCTGAATTTCTCAATGGTTGTGAAAATAACGCCTCCGCCATCTGTACTTAATAACCTTCTTAAATCATCTGTACTTTCGGCATGCTGCACATCACCTACTAAATCTTTGGCAAGTATAAAATTGTCATAGAGCTGTTGGTCCAAATCAGAACGGTCTACCTGTATAACAATAGTGGGATTCTTTAATTCTGGTCGCTGGCGTAGAATGCCTGTTAAAATTGCCATACTGATACTCTTACCAGAACCTTGGGTGTGCCAAATAACCCCTAAACGCCCATCCCCATTTGGTTTTATGTTCTTTAGGCTGCTTTCTACAGCACGGCGGATACCCCAATACTGGTGGTACTTGGCTCCTTTTTTTATAATCTTGCCATTATGGTCTTCATGAAAGATAAAATGCTGTAAATAATCTAAAAGCGTTTTTTTGGGGAATAGCCCTTGCAATAGGGTTTCTAATTGCAACTCTGCTTTTTGCTCGGTATCGTCACCATCCAAACTTTTCCATGGGGCGAACCATTCTAAAGCGGATGAATACATACCGTGTAACGCCTCTAGACCGTCTGATGCTATACAAATGGCATTGTAATCGAATAACTGTGGAATATCCAACACATAATTCTGTATTTGCCGATGTGCATTTTCTACCCCTACGGTGGAGTCAAACGGGTTTTTAAACTCAAAAACAATGAGTGGCAACCCGTTGATAAAGATAATGAGGTCTGCGCGGCGGCTGTTCTTGCCTATAATTTTTACTTCGTCTGAAACAATGAAACAATTGTTTTCTGGATGGACGTAATCTATAGGATATAGGTGCTTTGCCTTTTCATTGCCCTGTGCATCTTTCCAAGCAATGTCTATACCTTGGATTAATTTTCTATGAAAATCTTGATTGCGGTAGGCGACCTCCATACCTTCATGTTGGATAAACTGGGCAAAAGCCTCATTACGTGCGGTTTCTGGTACGTTGGGGTAGGTGTTTTTTAGAAAGGTTTTAAGCTCTTCCTCTAAAACTACCTTTTTAAGGTCTCGTTCTAGGGCATTGCCAGTAATATGGGTATAGCCTAAATCTTGTAACCAAGCTATGGCAGCATTTTGGGCGGTATGTTCGTTTAGGCTCATAAGGCTGCGGTTAATTTCTCCTCAAATTCTTTTAGGCGCACTTCTCCTGAAATAAGTTTGGGGAGTAAAGTGTCTCTTAATTGAGTTAGAGTTTCAATTTCTAAAAGATTACTTTCAATTCTTTTATAACTATTTGAAACTTCTAATTTATATTCCTTGATTTTAGCGCCAGTTAAAATTGGAAGTGCTCTAAAATTTGTTTTACTAATCTCTTTAAAAGTGCTTCCATTGGCTTTTGAAATAATTAAGTTCATATTATCAACTGCCCACCCGTGAAGTTGGTAAACACAAACGTTTTCATTTGGAATCATAGTAATAAAACCTTGATTAGTACAAGCTTCTTTTCTATTTATAGTAAGGGCACCAATTGTAGCTCTACTAGACATTAGTAAGGAGCCTTTTGGAAATAATCTTGCCGAACTTTTCTGAAGACCTAAAGAAGTTATTTTTTTAGCCGATTTATTCGAATATAGAGAATTACTCTTTGTTAAATCAGTTGGTGAATACCAATTAATTGTACCGTCTTCCCAATATTCTTTAGTTTTAGTTTTAGGAGTGCCGCCACCTACGGTATCTATTACATCTCCTATTGGCTTTACCTCCCATCCTTCAGGAATCAAGCCTAATTCAGAGTCGATAAACTTACCATCTTTAAATGGTCCAAAATCTACAAACCAATGTTTGTACAATGCCATTGCCATGTCTTCAAGCGTTTTGTTCATGGCAAGGTTGTTCTCTATTTTGTCATCTATAGCAGAGAGAATGCCGGCGATGGCTTTTTGTTCTGAGATGGATGGGATTGTGACTGTAGAATCAGTAATTACTTTTGGTCCAAAAGCTGGGTAAGCGCTACCAGTACAAGATTGAACTAAATATTCTATGTAATTGTCATTCGTAGTTAGATAATAGAGAAAACGTGGCTCAATTCTTTTAGGTGTTAAAACGGCGAAGCCTGTCGATGCGATGGCATTTTCGTCAAGGTTGTTGGCATAAAAGAATGACTTAAGATTTGGTCTTACAGAAGATATTACAGTATCTCCTTCCAGAAGTAATCTTCTTGCTCGCGATGGTGCATCCTTGAAATCAAGTTTTGTTGGGCTTTCATAATAGCCAGACCCAACTGATTTAATATCAATATAATGTATCCAATCTAAATCTCCTTTTCGAATTGAATTTGAATTAACTTCGACCAAATCACCAAGCTTATATGTTTTCCAGGTTTTGGGCATTTAGAGTGTATGGTTTTTGGTAATTCCTTTATGTATTGCTTTAATAATTTTTTGGACAAACTCAATATTTTGGTCCATGGCCTTGGCCATAGCTATGGCAATAGGTCCGGTTTCGGTTGCCAGTTCCGTTTCGAGCATATTTAATATTGCAGCTCGCAATGCTTCATTTAATTGTAGCACCTCTTGCATTTTTCTACCCATTACTTCGGCAGCTGCAGTACTGGTGTCAAAATCTTCGGCATCGAACAAATCTGCATATGCTGAATCTTCTTTATATAGTTCTGGTTCGTAAAGTGACCAGGCAGTTTCAAGCAATGCTGCAATATCACCAAGGTCTTTTGTACGAGACGGTTTTTCAGACCATGCAATGAATTTTAAAATAACCAAACCATGAGATGGGCTAACGGGTATACTAAAACCTTCTGGATGTTTAAATTCTTCAGTAGCGGTGGCAACTTCAGTCATGCCAACGCTAGATAGCACTATTTGCCGCTCTGTAAAAGATACGGTATGGTCCTGTGCAATTTGACCAAAAGGTAAAAGGTCTATAACGGTATTTGATTGGGTATGAAACAAACGGTAGGGTATTTGCCCCTTGGTATCTTCAAAACCGTGCTGCTTTATTTCTGTTTTTAGGGCTTCAAAACTGGCAAGGTCCGGTACCATTACCGCAAAATCAATATCCGCAGTTGCCCTACTAGGCTTAGCACCCGCTTTGTATAATGCTACATCCCTTGCGTTGGCACCAATGAGGTAATATCTAATGCCATGAGCAGCAAAAACGCCCTCCAAAATTTGGTACACCTGGCTATGCTGTGCAAAAGAATATGCTTTAAAGCTTTGCTGCGATGTGCTCATTATAAATAATTTGTGCGGTTTCTATATTTCTTGGGTCACCTGAGTAAGTAAGCTGCGCATAGATTAACAGGGGGTCTACGGTATTTTTACCATCCATAGTAATTACCTGTCCGTATTCCCAAAAAGGTTTATAAACGGTTAGTTGCCCGTTAGAGTCTGGAACTATTTTTAGGGTTTTTAAAATTTCTTGTTTATTGAGTGTGGTAAACAAAGTAAACTTCTCTGGATATAAGTAATCGGTTAAAAGGTGCGCTGCGGGTTCGCCAGCCCATAAAACGTTAGGAATCAAAAATTGGGTTTTCCAATTTTCTTTTAAGCCTTTTGTAAAGGAATACCTACCTATTATTTGTTTAGGGAGTATTTTTTCGTTTACCACTGGTATCCACCGGTCTAACAGTTCTTGCTTATTTATTAATTGATATTTTTTTTGGGCACCATGTGGCACTAAATAACCTTCATCTTCTAAACCATTTATTATTTTACTTACACTACCTAAGGATATTTTACTTATATCTGCCAGCCTTCGAACCGTTTCGTTTACTTCCTCTGGGCGCTTTAGTAAATGAAATATTAATTGAGCACCAGCTTGTGTAAAAACTTTGGTTGTATCTGGTGTTACAGGCTTCCCATTGCCATGCTCCGTATATATTTTAAGTTGTGGTAGTTCTATATAAGCATTGCCGTAACTATCTAAGTAATTGATTTTATTTTCCTTAAGCCCCTTTTTAGCTTTAGGTGTTATGTATTTGGAAGCGATTAAAAAAGGATGTTCCGCTTGCTGATTTAAAAATACAGGCACATTATGTGGTCTTACTTCATTCTTGAAATAGACACTTACCTTTTCGCCGTTTAAGGTATAAACGGCTATCTTATTAGCCTTTGGGGGCTTAATACATCTTGCCTCAATATCTAATTCGAGGTTATCTATGAACTTCATAAATTGAGTAAAATCTATCTCCATGTTCATTTTTTTAGGTTGTTCATGAAACATGAACAATCAAATTTAGTGAACAAAATCTATAATTAATTAAATATTGTTCATTTTTTTATCCTGTTCACGTTTCATGAACACTAATAAATAGTGAACAAAGAATTTCAAAACCTATCAAAATTATCTAGAATTTGTTTTTTTAAGGCTTCTCCTTTCTCAAACTGTTCCAACAAAGTAGCTTTGAGCGTCTCCATCTTTTCTTCAAAAGGGATACCATCATCTTCTTCCGCTTCGGTGCCTACATATATACCAGGTGTAAGCTTGTAATCTTGTTTTTGTACGTCCTCTAAAGTGGCAGCTTTGCAGAAACCATCAACATCTTCGTAGGTTTTGCCAACAGTTCGCCAGTTATGGTAGGTATCCGCAATTCTATCAATATCGGCATCTTCAAAAACACGTAGTTTACGGCTAGCCATTGTACCCATCCTTGCAGCATCTATAAACAGAATCTCATTCATCCGCTCGCGGTGCTCACCATCTTTACCATCCCGGTTTTTACTGAGTATAAACAAACAGGCAGGTATACCGGTAGTTAAAAAAAGTTTGTCTGGCATACGTACAATACAATCAATCATACCATTGTCTACCATATACTGACGCACATTTTTTTCTCCCTTTGTGTTGGAAGTCATGGCTCCGTTTGCCATAACAATACCTGCGGTACCTGTATCACTAAGGTGGTTCCAAAAGGTTTGCATCCACATGTAGTTGGCACTACCGTCTGTCGTAAATTCATCCCTGGGACCAAAAAGTCTAGGGTCTTTTTCAGATAAGTCTTCAGGGTGCCAATTACTCACATTAAAGGGTGGGTTAGCAATCACATAATCTGCCTTAAGGTTAGGAAACTTATCGTCTAACAATGAGTTACCTAACTTAATATCAAAAGAAAGGTCACGTAATAAAAGATTCATTAAACATAAGCGTAATGTTTGCGATGTCATTTCCTGTCCGTAGATGGAAATGTCGCTTTTATTACCACCATGTTCTTTTATGAACTTTAGACTTTGTACAAACATACCTCCACTACCACAGGCAGGGTCAAAGATTCTACCTTTGTAGGGCTCTAAAATCTCTACCAATAAACGAACAATACTACCAGGAGTAAAGAATTGACCCGCACCAGAACCCTCTGCCATGGCAAAACGACCAATGTAGTATTCATAAATACGGCCTAAAATATCACTCTCGGGATTTTCCTTTTCAGAGAACTTAGGGTGAGATAATAGATTGATTATACCGCCAGTCTGTTTTGCCGATAATTCGCTTTTTACAAATATTCTAGGCAATAGATTATTTAACTGCGGGTTGTAGGCAGATAGTAATTCTTGTATAACATCAAAAGCATCATCAATAATAACTTTGATATTATCCTGTTCCGCATTATCCTTAAAATACTGCCATGAAGCCGTTTCCGGTATAATAAAAGTATTTCGCGAACGAAATTCATCGGGGTCAGATAATACATATTTCTTTTCCTCTTCATCCGTAGTATAATATTCAGAAGAAGGTTCATTCAATTTATTGGTAAGTTCTTCTTGAACTACTTCAAAACGTTCACTTAAATGTTTTAAAAAGACAAGTGGTAAAATGTAATTTTTATAGTTGTTTTCAGAAACCGCACCACGCAGTTCATTGGCGGCGTCCCATAACTCTTTTTCAAAATCAATATCTGCTTTTGCCATGTGCAATACGTACTAGAATTTAAATAGGGGGAAGAATCAATATTAATCAAATTTAAGAAATCAAATTAGAATGAAGGTGGCTATAAAAGTTTCATTAATTAAAGAATACCTGAAAAGAAATAGTTTACCAAATAAGCCTAGAAACTTAAGATTTATAAGGCCTTAACTTCCCTGCAAGACCCCGATATCTTAGGTATTTATAATAGGTGGCCCTAGAAATGTCCAGACGCTCACAAATTTCGGTCACCGTAAGCTTCCCATCTTTAAAATACTCTTCGCAAAGTATGGCTTTTTGTTGGTTCTTTTTACTTATACCTTTAGGAGCGCCAAGTATTTGTCCACGTCTTTTTGCAGAGGCCATCCCAGCTTTTGTTCTTTCTATAATAATGTCTCTTTCAAGTTGTGCTAGAGAGGCAAAAAGATTGATTATAAATTCTGAATGACTAGACCTCTCGGTGGTGTCTATAAACGGTTCGGTGATACTTTTGAACTTTACACCCTTTTCATCAAATTCCGTCATCAATTTTGTAAAGTGAATTAAACTTCTGGCCAAGCGGTCCAACTTCCAAACAATAATGGTATCACCTTCCCTTACAAAGTTGAGTAATTTTGATAAACTTACTCTTTCTTCTTTAGCACTAGAAACCTTATCCGTGTAGATATTCTTTTGTTCTATACCTTCTTTTAAAAGTGCATCTAATTGTAAATCTAAATTCTGTTCTGCAGTACTTACTCTTGCGTATCCAAAAAGCATCCTTGAAGTTTATTTAAAGGTAAAAAATTAAACTAATTAATTTATACAGTACTTTAAACTTTATGAAAATAGAAAAAAGGCAATTGTATAAAAGTTCAAAAAAAGGGTGGTTTAATTTTTTATTAATTCGTAAGAAATAAAAAACCCAGTATAACTACTGGGTTTCTGCTGAATGAAAATTAAACTACACTTACCTAATTATGCAATCCTCTTTTTCTTAAATATTGTAATAATAATTGGGGGCGGTCTGTTTGTATCATATCTACATGGTTGTTAATAAACCAATCGTACACCCTAGGGTCTAGATTTGCTTTTTCATCGTCATGCCCGCTGTTATGCTGTGGCCATAAAGAGTTTACCCAAACAGATGCTCCTTTTTTACGTATTTCTGGAAATTTAGCCACCAAAGAAACGGAGTCGTCTGGCACCGTAAATTCAAAAGCTACAGGTACTTCTTCGTTTAGATACGCTTCTACCATTTGTTCTGCTTCTGGCTTGCTTGTTCTAACAATGGGCATAAAAAAAACTTTGTCCAAATAGTGGCCAAACTCCTTTTTTACTTGCTTATACGGTATTGCTCCCTTGATAACTACTTGTCTTGTAGTTCCTGTTTTTTCAGCAATTGCAAAACATTCTTCAAAGATGTTGTAACTCTTATCCAAGTTCACTAAAATCTTTCCTTTGGCCACCATCAAAGCCTCTTCTAGTGTGGGTATTTTATGCGCTGTTGTATGGCCAATACCATCTTTTAAATGTAGCGTTTGTATATACTCCCAAGTAAGGTCTTCTACTTTTCCAGAACCGTTGGTGGTACGGTCTATAGTTTGGTCGTGCATTAAAATTAACTGACCATCTTTGGTTTTGCGTACATCCAACTCCAACATATCTACCCCCGTAATAAGTTCCATATCCGCAATTACGTCTTGCTGAAAGTCCTTAACAAATTCCAGTTCCGCTATTTTTCCTTGAGCTTTTTGATTTCGTCTTTCTAAGCCATACCTGTATTTATTTGCTCCAAGGTACTGTATTTTTTTATCCAATAGAAAATGGAACTTCTGGATACATCATACTTTTGAGCAGCATGATTGATAGAAATCTGTCCGTTATGAATTTGATTAATGATGAAAAGTTTGAGTTCAAAACCCACTTTTTCATACTTCTTTTTTCGACAGGGTGTTTTTTTTGATTCTTCCATAGATTACTAAATATGATAACTTTTTTAGTCAACCTATTTCAGGACGATGCGTGGATATTTCTGCTAATGTTTTTTGTATATGATTAGCGACGTATTTAAGAACCTAATTTAGCAAATAAAAACCAAATAGGATGTAGAGAAGAACACTCATGAATACTTTTATGACAATAGTACTTTCATCCTTCCAGATATTTTAGTCTAAAAGAATAAAATATGAAGGCAATTGAACAACAGAGGTAGCCAAGTACCTGTAACATAAACAGTGCTAAAGATGGGTAGTCTTGAATCCACAAAAAAACCGGGCATTACCCGGTCTTTTTTACAATAGCTATCTAGCTTTTAATGCTCTAAATCATAAGCCAAAACCTTAAACTGATAAGGAGTTATGGAGAGCTCAAATTCTTGTTCCACTTCCATTTCTTCTAAGTGGTATTGAACAATTTTGTTAGAAGAAGGTACAGATATGTATAGAAATTCTTCAAAATAATCGATTACACTTGTTACCGAACCGTGACCTGAAGATTCCGTATCCATGGCTACCGCTAAGGTTCCGTTATACAAGGTTTCGTTACTCGCTACAGCAACTATCTTAAATTCTCCAGTTTTAGTAACCGCTACCACTTTTTCCCCATCTTTAGACACCATGCATTTAAATAACTCTTCCGTTTCTAATATTGGCGTAATTTGTTCACTATCTATATCAACAAAATATACTCCTTTGCTTCCTGTATAGCCAACAAAAAGATTGGACTCGCTGGTAGCCAACAAACTGCCAAACCAGACATCTTCCTCAAAAGTATCTGGATAATTAATTAGCTTTTGTTCTCCATCATCCTTTACAACCAAGACACCTGTGTTAGAGCCAAAAATTGCTGTATCATCATTACCAGCACTTCCATGAATTCCTGATGTACTCAAACTTTGTTCTTCTTCGGAAACCACCTCTCCTTGTTGGTTGATGATATGTACTTTTTCTGGCAAGCCAGCTCCTGCTCCAAGATTAGTGACTGCAATGGTTCCGTTTTTAAAAATAACCATGGCTCCATGATGTGCTGTAGTACCTGTTGTAATGGTTTCTACTTCTGTAGCGCTATCAATGGTGTTTTCTTTAAACAGACTAAGGGTAGCGTCGCCGTCATTATATACCGCTACTATACCCTGTTCTGACTTAAAATGGGTAGGTTTTTCACTTTCAAAACTAATGGCAGCTAAGCCAGTTTCCCCCAAATCGTGACTGTGGTCACCATGGTCTATTTCTCCCCCTAAATTAAAAGTCTCCGTAAAATTGTGATTTCTATGCGTAATAACCCCATATCTTCCAGATTCCGTAACATAAACACTCCCTTTGGCATGTGAAGCCTCAAAGGTTTTAACTTCTTCACTAAAGGGATTAATAAAATTAAGGGTAGTAGAATTTACATCTGTAACCAATAAGGATACATTTTCTATTTCCTCATGATTGTGGTCGTGGTCAGCATCTGCGTCCTCTACAATGCTATCGTCTTCACTGCTACAAGCTGCTAACAAAGAAAGTGCAACTGACATAAATAAAATACTGATTTTTTTCATTGGTGTATTTAGATTGTTATTTGGGTAGTAAAAATAAACAAAGATTGCATAATTGCAACCAAGTTGCAATTAAATAATGAAAAACCTTTTTACGCTACCATACAAGTTTCAGCACTATGAATTAGAATAGCATATTTCTACCCCACAATTTGTGCGCGAATAGTTTGTTTTAGTACGCTTATTCTAACTTAACTTGAACAAAAGGCATTAAAATTTTTAATAATTGTATTTTTAAATTGCCCTTTCAAGAGCGTTTAAATTTTATGAAGAATATCGTAATTATCTTATCCTTCACAATCCCTTTGATAATTAGCTGCTCCGGAGAACAAGAGAAACATATGTCTGCCAAAGACATAGATTCTGTTCACAAGTTTGTAAGCGAATTGAATACGTCTCTAAATAGTTTCAATTATAGTTTTATAAAACAACATTGGAATCATAGTGCTTTTAAAAGCAGGATAGGTAAGCTAGATAATACTGGCAAAGGCGTTTACAATCACATTTATGAAACTCAATTAAAAAGTAATATTGTAAATGCCAATTTAAACCTCATAAATTTAGTTAAACATCATAATGCCAAATTGTTACATCTTAACACGAATATTGTAGCAGATTATGCAGAGACTACCTATTTAATACTTAAAAACGACAATACCTTTAACATTACGAAGTATCGTATTGATGTTAAAAATGGCACACTAACTCTTACGGATTTTTTCAATTTTAGAGAAGACCAATGGTTTAGTGAAACTATGAGAGAAGTTTTGCTGTTAAATCTAAAACATACTACTGCATCCAGATATAGGCTAGAAGCTAACCAGGCTTACTCTAACTACATACAAGCGCAGCAAGAACAAGACTTTGAATTAGCCTATAATTATTTGGAACAGATACCAGAAACCCATAGGATTTTAAATGACTACAAAATTGCTAAACTATTGACAGCATCTAACATTAATGATTCTGTTTTGCAACATTCCATAAATCAAGTTAATGACACCGTAAACGGCAATACTATTTATATCGATTATCTTTTATCGAACTACCATACAGACACCGATTTTAAAGAAGAAGTACAAGCACGAATGCGAAAGGAATTGGGCATAAATAAAAAACTCTTAGATTCCTTAACCCAAGCCAACACAATTTGGTGGTAGTACACTCAAGATTTAGCTTGATTACCAAAATACAACACCTTATACTTATTTAGGTTTTCTTCATCCCTTTCTACAACTTGTACCGGAGCTTCTTGCCATTGGGCAAACATGGATTCTGTACTTTTAGACAACGTTATTTCTCCACGGGTACCTTCTACACTTACCTTAGCCCATGAGTCTGCAATATCTTCATGACTTGTTCCAAACTGGTTCGTAATCTCTGCCAAAACAAGAATTGCATCGTAACCCTCTAGAGCTACAAATGAAGGTTCTTCTTTTAACCTATGACGTATTTCTGTAAACACGTATTTCATTAGTGGTATTTCTTTATTGGGCATGTAGCGCAAAAAAGGAATTGAGCTACCCATGGGGCCAAGTGCTTTTATCCAGCCATTAAATTTCCGTATTTATAGCTGCCGTACACGATTCAGCAAAAAAAACAAATCAAAAAGGGTGTAGTAGCTAGTATTCACCCACTCTTTTGATTATTCTTAAGCACTATTTCAATTTGTCAAAATACGCATTCATTAAATCCCAGATGGCATAATACTCTAATTCCTTTGCCCTATTGTCATTTCCCATATCGGTATTTATGACTATGTATCTGCCCGTTTTTTTGTCCGTATCAAAATACATCCAAGTACCAACACCTGCATCGCCTCCAGAGTGCCCAACATAGCCTTTGGCACTGTAACCTATAAACAAAGCAGGGCTATAATCTCCATTGTAAGGATTAGAAGCATTTCTATGCTCAAAATTATCTTCTTGGAGTTGTTCGGTAAATAATTCGCTATAGCTTTCTTTACTTAAAAGTGTTCCTTTTCCGGCATATCCTTTGACCAATTCTGCTAGATATTTCGCCATATCGGTTGGTGATGATATGAGCATACCATCTGGATAGGTCATTGCGGTGTAAAAAGGCAATACAGAATAGTCGTTCCTATAGAGTCTTGAATGTTTTGACACATCAATAGCTTCTAACGACCAACCCGAAGCATTCATACCTAAAGGTTTTAGTATGTGTTCTTTTGTAAACACATCAAATGGTTTACCCGTTGCTTTTTCAATAACAAGTGCACAGAGCGTTGCCCCAATATTTGAATAATTGTATCGTTCTCCCGGATTAAAGTCTATATAATTGTTCTTGTTGTAGTACGCCCCATTTTCTTTTAAATATCCCCTTACATATTCCTCCATTGACACTTTACTGCTGTTTGGGTTTAACTGTTGTGCTGGATAATCCGTTCTTATACTAGACAAGTCTTGGTTCTCCGTTAAGTACCAAGAGGTGTTCATGTAAATTTCAGAATCATTGATTCCAGATGTGTGGGTTGCTAAATGTCTAATGGTTATGGTTTCTTTAGGGCGATAGGGATTAATTACCTTGAAAGGAAGGTAGTTGTTAACCGGGTCATCAAGTTTTAATTTACCCAATTCTTGAGCTTTCATTAAGCTGATTCCTATCAATGTTTTAGAGACGGAAGCTATGTGCTGAACCGTATTTTTTGTATATTTTTCTTTGGTCTCAATGTTAGAAAATCCAAAACCTTTCTCATAAACAACGCCATCCTCATTTACCATTGCAACCCCAAATCCTATAATTTCCCCATTCTTTTGAATAGAATCTAATTTTGCCGTCAATGAATCTTTAGCCGTTAGCGCTTCGGTTTTGTTTTCTGGGGTTGTTGATTTTTTTTGGTTACAGGATACGATTAAAACACCAAAAAGAAAATATAGAATAGCGGTTTTGTTCATTGGTTCTATCTTTTATTAGGCTAATTTAAGCTAATCGACGCAACGCCAAATTACGGGAATCTATGTTGTTTAAAACGACTAAATATCAAAATGGCAGAAAAGGAAATAGATAAACTAAAATTAGATAAATATACTAGCTGATATAAACTACATGGTAAGCTTTATCATGTGCCTTAATTAATCTTTTTTTGATAAAACACAAGAAATAATATACTTATAGTTCGCTTTCTAGAAAAAATATTGCTTTTATGAAAGCATCATTGGGAAGATAGTGACCTTCATCTTTATATTTTAGATACAAATAAGGATTTGTTGTTTTTGAATTAGAAGTTTGCAAATGAGCTATATATTTAGCGGATGCTGAGTTTGGAACCAAATCATCTTTTTCACCAACCATAAGTAAGGTTGGTGGATATTCTTTTAAACTATTGAAATGAATTACCGGGTCCATTTTATAAAGAGCGGACACACCTTCTTCCGTTTCTACATCACCAAAATCATAAATTTGGTCAGACTGGCTATAATTCTCGTGATTGGTTAGTCTTAATGGATTCATCCCAGCGGAAAGGCCAGCTGCTGCTGAGAACCATTCTGGTTTCTCGTTTAATGCCATTCCACAAGAGATTCCACCTGCACTTCCAAACAATAAACCAACACGTTCTTTGTTTACTAGATTAGAATCTCTTAGGTGTTTTACTGTGGATAATACATCTTTCCAGGAATTTTCTTTTTTATCGAGGATACCATCAAAATACCATTGTTGTCCTTTTTCAGCTCCACCTCTTACATGTGCGATTATAAATTGATTACCGTCTAGTATAAACTTCTGTATTGCATCCTTATTAAGGGGGGTGGCATTTATACCATATGCTCCATACGCATAAACAATGGTTTTTGTATCCGGATTTAATTTGAAGTCTTTCCTGTTTACTATAGTTACTGGTACTTCCTTATTGTCATGTGATTTTGCAGATATAACTTCATAGGTTATGTTGTCATACTCCTTAGGATAAGGATCTGTAAGTAAATTGGTATGGACCCCTTTTCCATTGACATTATAGAAAGCCGTTCCTTTTCCCCAATCTGTGGTATAGAATACTAGGTTATCAATATCGGCAAAGGAATTATATACCTCAATATTTACTGTTGGATAATCAATGTCTACAAGCTCGTTACCATTATTAGTTATTTTATAGAGTTTTGAGTCAATGCCGTCCTCGTTAACTACAACGTAAATATCTTCTTTAGTTACAGCAATTTCGCCTATGTTAGAATCGGTTTCAGGAACGAATAAAGTCTCCTTGTTGGTTAAACCATTTTCAGTAATGTCAGCTTGTTGAACGACTAATTTATTATTGATATATGTTCTATAAATGAATTTTCCATTTCTTTCATCACCAAAATATGTAGTACTATCATGTATGGCAGCAAGTCTATTCCATTTTGGATTTGGTTTAGTAAATTCTTCCCTATTGATATAAAAAGATTCATAAATATCTCCAGCATTTGCCACGTAAGCCTGCAGGATAGGTGAAGAGCTACTTGAGGTTATTGGAATGAGCCAATTTTCATTATTAGCATTAGGGTAGTCTTTGTGAGAAAAAATTTTGGATATCTGTTTATTCTCAAGATTAACCGATGCTATATAAGAATCCGTAGCATTATCCTGATAGGGAAACGCAATGTAAGCAATACTATTTTCTCCAAACCAAGTAGAACTCAGGTAAAAATATGGATTTACACCTTCGTTGGTAGAAAATAATAATTCTTTTTTAGGATAAGAATAGACAAATAATTTGTGTCCTTCATCAGTTTCATTATAGAAGGATAACGCTTTTCCATTATAATTAATATTTATTTCGGATGCACCTTCTAACTCTGGAAATTCAATTTTATTAATAACATCGTTCGTTTTGTAATTGTATTTGGCTAAAAAAGTGGTTGAATCTTTTGAAATAGTAACAAAAGCAATGGAATCATTTAGAGGTCTATGCTTTCCATATGAAACGAAGTTACTTTTAGTTAGATTATTTATATTTTCTTCAAAAGCTTTATAGGATGGTTTGTCAAAATAGTTTTTGACCAGACTATCTTGATACTTAGTAAACTCATTGAGTTGGGTACTTTCAAAAGTTTCAAAACCTGTATAGTGATTTACATATTTTAATCCTTTTGAAGACACATTAATGGAATCGTCGGTAAATAGCCTATAGTTATAAACTTGTCTTTTGGTTTCTTTCTGGCACGATAGAAACATTAAGCTTATTAATGAAAAAAGGAAATATCTCACAATTAAAAAAAGATGTTAGTTAGTTTTTTGAATAGCACTAAATACGAAATAAATAAAATATAAAGTTGTAATCATATCAAATATTGTAACTAAAAGTATTGTGTTGATTACATATTAAAATATTCATTTTGTGATTTAGTCATATTGCACATAACAATACCATCCACAAAATAAGGAATATCGCTTTTGTATAAAACTACTAAATCTTATCCCGACAGGAAATCTTTTTTTAACCTTCAACGCGTTAGCTCCGTACAGCACACCAGCAAAATAGCTTTTGCTTTCCGCTATGCACTAGAACCTCTATTATACAGTACCATTGTAAGCCTTTATTATATGTGGTTTAATATTTTTTTCATTTCCCTGATTGGGTCAGTATAGTCAGCCATTTTCTTTCCTTCTCCTATGTGTATTACAGTTGTATTCAATCGGTTTGTTAAATCTTTGATAGGCATATTTTCTAAAGGGCCGAATTGGTATTTCCACCATTCTAAAGATTCTAGACTATGATTCTGAAATCCAGTCGTACTTCGGTCGTTATCCGTAGAATAAAAGCCAATTTCGCCTACCAATGTGTTTAGATTTTCAAATTCAATTATTATTCCATCATAAATCAGTTGTACGTAAAACGCCTCCTTAAAAATTGTTTCAATATCTTTTAAATCAGATGCCTTTATATCTGTCACAACAACATTATATTTAGTTAGCGCATTGGTAATTAGCCAGCACTTTTTTCTATTTACATAAAATACTGTCGCCTTCCATTTACCTAGGATTCCATCCTCAGTATCGTGGTTGTTAGAAATTAGTTTCTTGACTAATTTTTCAAGTTTTTTGGTGGTATGTATTCTGGTTCGTTTCACATCTTGTACCCTATAATAAATTCGAAATTGTAGGTATAGCTTCTATAAAATTACTAAATAAACCAACTCATATATAAGTTCCATAGCCCAGTTCCTTGTAATTTATAGCATGGAGTTGCAACATAGAAAGATGGCATCTACACCAGACTTTTCTAAATTATTGGAAGAAGCTACAAGAAATGCTACCTGCACTTGGTAGTTTACTGTTACAGTTCGTTGTTGTACTTCTTCAAGATTCAAAGAATCTATACTATATTATATAGAATTTAAGCTGCCTAAACTTTGGTGTGATAGTTATTTTGCTCATCATAAAACATGGTAGATTTCCAACTTATACTACCTATTTAACCTACCTTTTCAATATAAATGTCAGTTTAATTTTTTTAGTGAGAAATCATTTTTAAAGCTTTTTCAAATGACTTTACGGATTTTGTAATATCTTTTGTAGTTGTTGCCCAAGAACATACACTAACCCGTATAACTTTTTTATCATGCCATTGAGAACCTCCCAACCAGCATGTTCTTAGTGCTTGTATCTGCTCTAAGACATCCGCAGTAAGTTTATCCGTATTACAGCGTACTACCACTTGGTTAAAAACCACTTCATTTTCCACATAAAATCCTTCTATTTGTTCTATTTCTAGAGCAAATTGTTTTGCTTTCTGGTGCATGGTAAGTACCATACTATCTACTCCTTCTTTACCTAGATATTTTAACACAGCCCACAATTCAACTATTCTGGCTCTGCGAGACATTTCTGGTGTATAAAACATACCGTCTCTTTCTTTACTTTGTACCAGATAACTACCAGACATATGTAATGCGGCCGTCATCGCATCTTTATCTGCACATAGAATTATACCAGAATCATAAGGCGTATTTAAGGTCTTGTGGCCGTCTACTGCCCAAGAAGTTGCCATCTCTATTCCTTTAGTTAAATGTGTTAACTCTTTTACAGCTCCTGCCCACAAACCAAAAGCACCATCTATATGCACCCAGCTATTCGCTTTTCTTGCTTTTTCACATAGGACTTCAAAAGGATCAAAAGCACCACTATTTACATTTCCTGCTTGTAGAATAAGTATGGTATTAGCATCCAATTCTGGTATTAGTTCTGGAATAACTCTACCTTCCCTATCCACATCTACCCACTCAATATTATCTACCCCTAGCCCTAAAATTGCTACCGCCTTTAACACCGTAGAATGCGCCTGCTTACCAGTTACAATTCTTATTTTGGGAGAACCATTAAGCCCCTTTTTATTGATGTCCCAATTATTTCTTTGAAGTATTCTATAACGGGCGGCGGCTAACCCACACAAATTTGCTGTAGACGTTCCGCTTACAAAACCTGCAGATGTATGTTGCGGTAATTGAAACAAATCCCTTAACCATTTTTCTACCACACTTTCTAATTTACTGCCTATTGGAGAAAGCACATGCATAGCTGGGGCTTGATCCCAATAAGTAGCTAAGTTTTTTGCTGCCAAACCCACAGGAACCGCGCTACCACAAACAAAACCAAAATACCTACCTCCTAATGTAGCTGTAGTTGCAGGACTACCATATTCATGCAATTGTGTAATCACATCTTCTGCCTTACTAGAACTCTTAGGGAGTTCCTCATCAAACACAGTTAAATTGGCGATGGCTTGTTCTGTTGGATACACATTTCTTTCATAAATAGTATCCAAATAAGCGAATGAAAACTGTTGGGCTTGGTTAAATATTTCTCTCGCTTTCATTTCTTGAAACATGCTATCCTGTAAATGATTTTTCATACTATAAATTTATAAATTGGTAATTGTCGATTTTTTGTTGTAAAATTTAAAGTTCGTTTCTAAGTTGATTAAGGTATTTTTCTATGTTCTCCTCATTTCTTTTAAAATAAGTCCATTTACCAATTCTGGTTGCCGATACCAGACCAACCTTCTGTAGTTGAGACATGTATTGAGATATGGTTGATTGGGATAAATTCGCTTTTTCTTTTATGAACACTAGGCAAACCCCATAATCAAAGTGACCCAGTTCTTTATGCGGCGGAAAATTATCCGCTGGGTTCTTGAGCCAATTTAAGATATTTACTCTTACGTGATTAGATAGTGCTTTGTTGACCTCAATTAGATTCATACCGCTAAGATAACAAATCTATAAATACCGATTTGATATTGTTACACTCCCATAGCGACTTTGTAACGCGATGTAAACTACATTCTTATTATGGATAAAAACACGAGATCTTGCATAGAAAATAGCTTATGAAATGCCTGAATTTTACATCAAAAAGAGCTTTAAGCAATGCTGAGACACTCAGCTAACAGAGTATATCTCTAAAGTAGCCCTTTGCGCTAATTTTAGCCTTGATTAAGAATCTAAAATTAAGCGTCAGTATTCATAACAAAAAAACGATAAAAGCCGAAAACCTTAAAATTGCCAAGCTATTCAAAAGGAGTTGGGCAATGGTTAGCCGTTGTTGTAAAACGTTTTTTACTAAGAAAACAAAAATCCGATTATAAATAACAATAGAAAATAAAATATTGGAAGCATACTTATCAATCCCCAAATTATATTTCTCTGTCTGCTACCTTTTTTTCTTAGATATAAAAATAAAGCATTGAAAAATGAAAGTACTGGTGAACAACAAATCATATAAAGGGAGATTCTTTTGCCTTTTGCATAAATCTGCCAATCAGTTAGATTGAATCGGAATTGCTCAACGTAAATATTAATAAAAATTCCTATAACTAAGAGTCCGCAAATCGAAATCGCTAGAATCTCAAATAGGTGTAAATCTTTAATCCATCGAACAATTTTCAAATTCATAATTTTCAATATCATGTTTTGTCTCTTTGATGGTAAAACCCTCATTATAACCTGTGTTAAATATAACTTTCCATATAGTGAGTTCTATCAATCCATAGCAAAAAATGGTATAACCTCTTCTATTTTCGTTGTTACAATTTGTTTTAATCCATATACTATTTTGAAAATTTTATCAGAATTATCAAATCAAGGAGACCTAGAGAATCTGTCTTTATATTGTTTTGGTAAATGTTTTATATCAGCATTAGAACATTTTTTGTCAATCGTTACCAAAAAGTTGCTGTCTACACCAATAGAAGTGAGAAAAACGTCATATTCATAGTAATTGCAAATCAACGGTTTAGACAACATTGCAATCACCAATGTAGGAATGATAAAGTCACCGATAACATTTTTATTATCTTCTATAGTCAACATATTAACCCTTATTTACCATATCGTATTATCCACTTTTTTGAGATATTGTGAACGAATAATCAAATCATCTTCTAATTAGACGGTGAAAGAGTAAATAAAAATCAGCATCATGGCTGTCATTACCTTCATGAAGGATGTTTCAAAAAATACTATACAACCAAACAATAGCCTTCTCTCAACACAAATCTATCATACATAAAACTACAAAATAAAGTTGTAAAAAACTTATTTTGACGTACGTACTTCATAATCTTATTAGTAGATTGTTTTTTTTTAAACGAATAGCTTATCAAAAAAGCTAACAGTCTTACTTTGCTTTGGTCAATGCCATTTTAACGGCAAGACCTTTTAAAACAGAGGCCATAAACCATTTCTGAATTCTTAGCCATATGAGCTTTTTAGAGAACCAGGAGGCCATCTTAGCCGCAGAGACTACAATTAAAAAGTTTACCGTAAAACTAATTACAATTTGTAATACGCCCAATTGAAAACTTTGGCTTAGAATTGAACCATTTTCTGGTTTTATAAATTGCGGAAAGAAAGACAAGTAAAATACGGCCATTTTAGAATTTAAGACATTGGTCATAAGCCCAATATTAAACAATTTAAAGCGCTTATCTGCCTTTAAACTTTTATCTGCATCAAATATTCTAGTATCAGATTTAACAGCATTGTAGGCCAAGTATAACAAATACGCTACTCCAAAAAATTTAACTACCACAAAAGCGTACGGAATTGCAAAAAATATGGCCGTTAACCCAAAAGAAACCATAAGTATATGGAATAAAAAGCCACACATAACACCAAACAACGAAATAATTCCAGCATTCTTACCTTGAGCTAATGACCTTGATATCAAGTAAATCATATTAGGCCCTGGAGACAACACCATAATTAAGGCTGCCACCAAACAAAAGAAGGTCGGTAAAGGGTATCATATAAATTTAATTTTAAGTATAAAGACTTTTTAGAACAGCTTCACCACCCTTTGCATTCTAATCTGGCAAAACTACACCGATTCTTTTTATGATACTGAAAGCAAAGCAATGTATTTTTTTATAGGTATGTTTTAAAAACAGATTTCTGCCATTGGTGTAGATCAGAACAGAAACCAGCTAGAGGCTATTCTAAAACAAGCAAAAAAAGAAATTAAAATCTTGGTAGAAAAAAGGCACGTATAGTCCTGTTTGCTTAAGGATTAATAGCAAATGGCACTTCCGTACTAATAACCATTTCTTTTTGAGTCGTGGGGTGCTTAAATGTTATTTCCTGTGCATGTAAGCAAAGTCTTGACGCGGGTGTACCATACAAATTATCTCCTAAAATTGGTGCTTGTAAACCTAGCTTGTGTGCACAGTGCACCCGTAATTGATGTGAACGCCCTGTGATAGGATGTAATTTGATAAGCGTTTTGCTACTTGTTTTTTGGACCACTTTGAAATAAGTTAATGCAGGTTTGCCATGCTCATAACTTACCTTTTGCATTGGCCTATTATTAATGTCTAAAATTAAGGGTAATTCTATTTTACCTTCCGTAGCTAATATTGCCTTTTCTAACAACGCCATGTATGTTTTGCGTATGGTTCGTTCTAAAAATTGCAGCTGTAGCGCTTTGTGAGCCTCTTTGGTCAATGCCACTACCATAACTCCAGAAGTGTCTTGATCTAACCTATGTACAATTAAAGGCCCAGTTGCCTTAGGATAACGGTCCTGTATTCTTGATTTTACGGAGTCCTTAATGTGTTTTCCAGGCACAGACAACATTCCAGAGGGCTTGTTTACCACAACCAAGTTTTCATCTTCAAATAGTATTTCTAGCGTTTTGTCTGCCCCAAAATTTGTCAACAAAGGATTTGGTTTTACTGGTGTTCCTTTGAGCATGTGAGCCAAGATTGGCTTGCATTTGCCTTTGCATGCAGGATAATAATTGCCATGCACCCGTATTTCTGAATTGGGAGATGCTCCCCACCAAAACTCCGCCAAGGCTAATGGTTTTAAATTGTTTTTAAAGGCGTACTGAAACAATTTTGGAGCTGCACATTCTCCCGCTCCAGCTGGCGGTACCTCAACCCCAACGTCTAAGAAGACTGATTTTACATCCTTTGTTTCTCCCAATGCATTTGTAAACACAAACTCAGCAAATATTGCGTCTTGCAAAGCGGCAGATTTGGCTTTTCTTAAGGCTTTTAATTGCTTCACTTTCTTATCAAAATATTGGGCTTCCTGTTTTGCTTTTTCCAATCGCTGATTTTGCGAACGGGTAAAACGTCTTAAATCCATCCCTGCAATTGCTCCTTGCCTATTCAATTCTTCTAACAAGACACTTTGTTCGCTGTCTGGTAATAAAGCTGCTGCCTTGCGTTTTTTATCACGGTCTTTTTTTGCTTGTTTGGCTGCTAGCTTGGCAGTTTTAATTGCTAAAGCAACTTCTGCTGTAACCTTTTGTAACTGTTCTTGCGCGTTTGCATATTCAGCACTATCCAACAAAGTTTTCAACGCTGCACTAATGGCATTGATGCTAGCCATTTCTGGAAAATCTTCACCTTTTGGTAATTGATGTACTGGGGGAACAAAGGGTAATCTCTCCAAGGCAGGCTGCAATTCTCCGGAATATGCGGCTATATAACCCAATTTGCCGTCTTCGTCCTTTACCACAAGCACACCCAGCATACGTCCTTTGGCCTCCTTTGTTAAAAAAGGAAGTTGATTCTTGAGCTTTTCCTGTAAATGCTCTGCAGCTTGTTGCGCTAGGTTGATGGGCGTATAAAAATGAGGATATTCCAATGCCTGCGGTAAGGTATTTACCGTAGGCTCAAAATATACCAATTTGTTTGCGTGATTAGCGGAAGTTACTGTCAATTACTTTGGTTTAACATGTTAATTAAAGTCTTAGAAAGACTTTCTATTTTAGGCAAATTTATAACAGGAACCAGGAAAAATGGGTGACTAAATTGTGTAATTCTTTGCCACACTACTAATAGGTTTAGACGATGTTCCCCATATAAAAATTAGGAATAAGAATAATAGAAATCTCTATTTTTTTACTTTTCTAAACTAAACCTACCTTCCACTTCTTTATACACGGAACCGCTGTCATATCCAAAATCTATTTCTACATTAAGTTGAATTTCCCAAGTGTCTTGATTCACCCGTTGCCCTTGAATAGTACCAGAGGTAATTGCAATACTTTCTGTATTTACACAAAAGCAAATTTGCCGGTAATACATGTTAAGTTGTTGCAAATCTTCATCTGAATAGGAAAATTCATTTAAAGCTGCATCAAGTTCAAACAGAATGGATTCTGAATAACCAGAGTCTGCAAGGTTTGGGTCTGCTTTTTTAACAAGTTCATACGTAAACATCAAGTTAGAACCTTGGCCAACGGTAACTACAAAAAAATCAGTTTCAGCATCTGGTATTTGTAGCCTTGCATTTTCTGTATAACTATAGGATTTGGTGGTGTCTTGGTCTTCATCATCACTTTTAGAGCAAGAGAGTACCAGCATGCAACATATAATAGAAAAAATAGTAGATTTCATTGGTGGCTACGTTTAATAGATAGATACCTAAAACTATAAAAAGTTGCGGTACCAAGCTAAAAACACTGCCGATGCTTTAGCACTAAAAACAAATTGATATGCATTAAACTTGTCCCTGTTATCACTTTACTTTTAGCATATAATTTTTAAACTAAAACATACAGATATGTCAGCACCTTGGAAAGATAAAGCAAAAGGAAATTGGAACATTGCAAAAGGAAAATTAAAGCAAGAATGGGGAGAGTTAACAGATGATGACTTGGATTATCAAGAAGGTAAAGAAGATGAGCTTCTAGGCCGTATTCAAAAGAAAACTGGCGAAAGCAAAGAAAAAGTAAATGAATTTTTAAACAGTCTTAAGTATTGATTTTGATTGATTGACCTAAACTGAAAAATCCCGCCATTGCGGGATTTTTTTATTGGTTTTAAATATTATTTCCAAAATTGCCACCATTTTTTCGCATTAGAAGAATTGTTATTACTATTAACCCCGCGCTTATCTGGTGTTTCTACTCCTCTTTTTTTATACTGCTTTAATAATTCTGACATTTTGGTCAAAGCCTCTATATTAGTTCTAGCATTTGGCATTTGTACTATGCTAAAAAACTTTGCATCCAATTCTTCTAAAGTATTAGAATCTAAAGAACTATCTCCTTGTATATTCTCTCCTTCTTTTTTCTTTTCAAAGATGCACTTATTGTTATAAGTAGCTGTTATAAATATATCTCTGCCTGTTTTTTTTCTCCATTGTTCTACTCCTACATCGTTTAATTCTTCCTCAATAGCATTCTTTACTAAAAAACTTAAGAGGTCTTCATTATTTACACAATTATCTGTAATCTGCAATTTGAACTCACCATCCAAATTGGAAGAATTTTCATCATTGAATTTTGCACGTAAAAATCTTTTAATTGTATTTGCTATTACAGATGGTGAATTGTGAGTAAACACCCCCAAATATTTTTCTAAACCACTTTCTTCACTGCCGAATCTTACGGCATTAAATCCTATCTCTTCCACACTATAGTCTGGATTTTCTGTAGGCTGTACAGCAATGGGAATATCAGGACTTCCTAAGTATACAATTTTATCCAATTTTTTGAACGTACCTTTCTCCATTGGGAGAAATCGTTGTCCTAAAGAAACTCCCTTAGGTTGTGTAACATCAAATCCATGTACTATGATGGCATCAGTACCTTCACCTTGCTCATTTCTAAGAATTCCTTCAAAACCAATTACTATTTGTTGATAAGGTTTTTCCTCACTTTCCAAAACTTTCTTTGCATACTCCATTGGATTACCATCAGTCATCAAAACCCGTACATACTGAGTGTCGCCGTTCTTTAAATACATAAATGGAGCTATTGGAGCATCAGAGTTGTGTCTTAGATAAACACCCCAGTCAACTCCAAATAAAGTTAACTCTTCTAGTTTTCTATTACCATTGAAAATATCCATAGTTTATTAAGTAATTTGGTTAAGATTTAATTGTATAACTCCAAATTACGCAACGGTATTGTATAAAAAGCCTAATGTGTTACTTAAATAATAAATCTATCGTCCTTCTGGGTGCGCACCTTTGCTTGGTGCTTGTGCAAAATAAACTTCTGGTTTATGCCAAACCCCTGTTTTTTTATACTCTGGTATGGAGTGGTCCAGACTTAAGTCACAATCAAACCTAGCAATAATAGAATATTGTTTTTTAGGCTGCCCTGCATTGATAAAATGAGACAATCCCCAGGTAAAACCACGTCCATTGCCATTATCTGAAAACATATCTGCTGCAAACGGACCTGCTGCTATGGGAGGTAAGGAAATTACCGAAGCAATTTCAAAATTTACGCCATCCTTTGCAAACTGTATGGTTTCGCGCTCATTGCCATCTTTTATGGTAATATTTGCTATACCTTCCTTAAATGGAAAATAAGTAGTTTCATGCCCAGAGGTCATAACTGGATTTAGCGGATGTTTGGTAAATGGTCCCAACGGATTCTCTGCAATGGCCAAACCATGACCAACCGCATATTTATCCCTAATATCTGGCCATTTATTATAGGCAGCTTTGTAGTACAAATATATTTTACCGTTAAAAACTAAGGGCTGCGGATCATGGGTAGCATCTTGGTCCCATTCTCCCTTTTTACCAAACGGAATAACAGCGTCCCCGCCGTGAATCCAAGGACCTGAGGGTGAATCTGCATAAGATACCGATACTGGGCACCAATCTCCCCTTAATCCACTCGGCTCATTAAACGCTTGGTAATACAAGTAGTATTTCCCTTTCCAGATTAAGATATCTGGTGTGGCCACAGAGCGCCAACCGGGCGATGCTTTTTCTGGTCTTTTTATGGCTACGCCTTGTTCTTGCCAGTGTACGCCATCTTTACTTGTTGCATACCAGATTTCTGCTAAGTCCCAATCGGTAGATGGAATTTCATCTGTAGCTTCTTTTGCTCTGCTCCACCCTATGGGTGGTGTTTTTGTATGGCGCTTGGTATAGTACACATAGTAGGTACCATCTACTAATATTGGTCTAGATGGGTCCCTTCTAGAAATGGTTCCATCACCACCGTTATAATCAAAACCATCTAGTTTTGTGTATTTAAAAAGGGAATACAACTCGTTATCTTGCACGCGAGGTGTAGGATAATTGAACATTCGCTCTGCAGAAGCACTCAACGGAAAATTAGGTTTCTGTTCTGGCATCTTATGCGGAAACACTTGAT
Source organism: Croceivirga sp. JEA036 (assembly GCF_011882165.1). Classification (NCBI taxonomy): domain Bacteria; kingdom Pseudomonadati; phylum Bacteroidota; class Flavobacteriia; order Flavobacteriales; family Flavobacteriaceae; genus Croceivirga; species Croceivirga sp. JEA036. Next base: position 15,188 of record NZ_JAATON010000006.1, on the reverse strand, counting down.
GTTCTGCCTTTAAAACATCTTCCTTAGCTGTTTTTTTTGTCTGATTTTGATTGTCGCAACTTGTCCACAAAAGACTTGCAAAAACAACTTGCAGAACTGGTTTTTTTAGTATTTGTTTCATTTTCATGCGTGTAAAATAGTTACAAGGCTACTTAGGGGTTTTGTACCTTATTTGCCTATAATTTTTTCTATGTGTAATGGTATTTGAAGATTGAAGGATTCTCGCGCACCTGCTGCATTTAGCGTGTCTGCGGCACATAATAACGCTACAGGCCTACCATCTTCTACAAACACCTGTGGGCGTTCTAAATGGACAAATTGTTGCTCTCTACCGTCTTCCCAAGTAATTTTCCGTTCAGAAATATTGAAAAATGTGGCTTTATCCCAGTGTATACCATCTTTAGAATCATAATGAACTAAAGAAAATAAACGTTCCCCATTTACGTGTTTCATACGTTTTACGATAGCTCTATACCTGCCATCTTGGTACCAGATATAGGGATCCTCAGCAGGAAATCGTTCGCCCTCAAAGGTAAAAACAGGGTCTGGATATTTTTTAAAAGGACCTGTAGGGCTATCCCCAATAGCCACCATGTGGACTACTGGACCACCAGCAGGCAAATCAAACTGCTTTCCTACCGCCTTATATACCATTAAAATTTTACCATCTGGCATTTGGCATACAGAAGGGTTGCTCGTCATTAACGCATCGTGGTCTGTTTCTTTATTGCCCACGTCTAAAACGGGTTCATCCATTCTTAGCCAAGGACCTTCAGGAGAATCGGCAACTGCTACCCCTATTCGTTGCTTATTGCGATGTTCCCAGTTCAAAGCAGGTTTTCCTGGTTCACTCACAATTTTTTTATCGCCTGTATTCCCCATATAATACAGGTAATATTTACCGTTAAACTTATGTACCGTAGGGTTGTGGGTACAAGAACCGTCCCAATATTCCTTACCTCTATCTGGTAAAACCACGCTTTTGTGTTTAAAAGGGCCGTATGGCGTGGGAGCTACAGCATGGGCAATTTCTGAATATGTAACCCACTCCCACCCTATTTTTTTTGGCCAACGAGCGTAAAGCATATGATATCTATTATCATCTCCTTTTACCAAAGAACCTCCCCAAATACTAAGGCTATCATTCCGAAAAATAGCTGTCTTGGCTACCTTACCAAAAGATATTTTATAGTCCACGGAGACTTTTTCGTTCGCTTTAACATCCTCTTTTTCCGTTTCTCTACAAGCTCCAAAAAATATTAAAAAAACAATGCTTAGTACGTTAATTAAGTTTTTCATTTTAAAATTGTTTTTGGTCTACTTATTGGCTGTGTATATGTTTTGTATTTGCTTGTAGGCTTTTTTCTTTTCTCGCTTTTCACTCACCACTCCCCATTCTCTAAATCCGGAGGTGGGTGTACCTTTGTAATCGCTACGGTAATCATTGTAACTCCACAGTGCCGAACCAACAACATAGGGCAATTCCTTTAGTTCTTGCAACTGCATTATTAAAGCGCTATCTAAAGTGGCTTCTGGTGCAGGTCCTATTTGTTTTAATCCAATTTCTGATACAAAAATGGGTTTCCCAGGAAACTTTTGATGCGTACGCTTTACCGCTTCCACAGCATCGCCGTAACTGTTTAAGCACATTAAGTCTAATTTTTGGTAAGGCTCGTTTTCCAAAGAAGCATGTTCTTTATAAGAAGTAAGACTTACATAGGTTTTTAACCGTGTAGTATCTAATTGGACAATATAGTCTAGCATGCTGTTTATGTATCCAAATTGTGCTTTTGTAAGGGTAATGTTTGCCCAATCGTTAACAGAATCTCTTAGCTCATTACCAACACTCCAACCCACAACACTTGGATGATTGTAATCTCTAGTAATCATTTCTGAAAGCCATTTTTTAGTTTGGGGATTATCAGGAAACGATTGTGGGTCATCCGTTCCCCATACTGGAATTTCTTGCAGCAACAAATACCCGTTTTTATCGCAAAACTCCAATACAGACTTGGCTAATGGTGCGTGCATCAACCTAGAAAATTTACCTCCTAAGGCTTTGATGTCTTCCATGTCTGCATTCACTTGTGCTTCTGGTTCAGTATTCCCATAGTTGGGGTGGTCGTGTACCCGATTAAATCCGTCTGCGTACAAAGGCTCATTGTTTAAAAATAACTGTTCTCCTTTTACTTCTATTTTTCTTATTCCAAAATGGTCTGTTAACTCGCCGACCCTCTTATCTTCTTGCAAAATAGAAGTTGTTATTTGATATAAGTATGGGTGATTAACATGCCATAAATCGTATTTTTTTAATGCTTCCTTAAAAACTATTTCTTTTTCTACGCTACCTTTTTTGGACAATGCCACCTCCGTGTTTTTTTTCCATATCGTATCCCCTTCAGAATTGGTGATAGCACTTTGTAAGAGGATATTTTTTTCACTAAAAGTATAATTATCTAAAGCATATTTTACGGCAAAATTGATTGTTCCTTTAGCGAAATTTGGCACCGTTGTAATATGTTGGTATTTTAATCTAACAGCATCATAAATTGCAATACGTACATCACGACTAATACCTCCCCATGGCCACCAAGCGCCTCTGTGATAGCTATTATCCGCACTTAAAATGATTATATTTTCCTCTCCGTACTGTACTAGGTCTGTAATATTAAACTCAAATGGTGTGTAACCCCCCACGTGTTTTCCCAGTTTTTTTCCGTTGCACCAAACCTCAGCGGTCTGGTAAACCGCATCAAACTGAAGTAGCAACTGCTTGCCTTGTACTGTTCTCGGTATTTTTATTTTTCTGTGGTAATAAGCCTTTCCCCTATAGGCACTGTATCGTTCTCTGGTATCCCAATTAGCAGGCACTGCAAGGGTATCCCAAGCTATTTGGGATGGGTCAGCAATGATACTATCTTCTGATAGGTCTTTTTTTATACTAAACTCCCATGTTCCATTCAGTGCTATTTGCTTAGGAACAGAAGCCTGTTTGCAAGCACAAAAGGCAAACAAACCTAAGAATCCTAGTATTACACGATAAAAAGCAATCATTTTATAATTTTTTAGGTTGATATTTTAATGCTCATCCTGTTTTGTAGCTTTCACCACCTGAGACCTTATACTTTTTACTCCCTCAATCTCTCGTTGTAATTGAAAATACTGTACCTCTTTATCCAATACATCAATAGAAAGCATACCTCTAACATTAGTAACAAATTGATGCTCTAATGCTGTAGGGGAGTCGCCATAAAAAACGGTATAATCACCATCTTCAAAATCACTAGAATAGCCTATTACCAATTTATCATCCGTGATAAAAGCATCCCAGATTACGGGTGGCAAGGGTTTATTAGTAGTGGTAACAAATACCTCATCAGACGCGTTACTTTCCGCTTTATCGTTTAGTGCATACAGCTCAAAACCATAATTAGTTTCTGGTGCTAAACCTTCTATATCTATAAAATCAGCAATTGTTCTTGCAGTAATCTTTTTAGATTTTGCAGTAGCACCATAGCGTACAAAGTAAGCGGTAGCATTAGGCACCTTGTCCCACACAACTCTAACATTGGTATCCCCAGCCAAAACTTCTTTAATTTTTGGGGTAATGGCTTTGTTAAATGAAACGGTAGTTGCCCACCTGGTATGTTTTGTTGGTGCCACCAAACGCAGGTTAAGGGCTAAGACCGATTTTGGAAGTTGACCCCAAGAAATTTCTCCTACCCATAAACTATCTTCTGGGTGTAGGATAGGTAATTGTTCGCTATTCTTGTAAACTGTTTGTCCTTTCTGGTCTACAAAATCATAAGCTAACTGATACCCCTTTAGACTATAGCTAGGATAATCGCTTCTAGATTTTATAGGGATGCGTAGCTGTGCCAACCGTTTTTTAAAATCTATTGATGTAACCTGAATTTCATGTACTGGAGCATGCTCTTGTTGTATGCGCTGAAAAAGTTTTCTTTTATCACGCCATGTAGTGACAATTCCCCAGACTCTATTTTCTTCTGCAGTAGTGCCAGCGTATCCGCTACGGTAGTCGTTAAACGTCCACATACTAGTGCCAATCACAAATTCGTTTTGATGTCTAAAGTGATTCATCCACTTAGAAAACACAGCCTTATCGCCATCAATAGCCGTTGTAGAAAATGGGTCAAAACCATACTCTGAAATGAATATGGGTTTATTAGGCCATTTTCTTCTTAAAGCATCTAAAATCTCCTGTGGTTCTCCTTGCCAACGATACATGTTATGCATAATTAGGTCCACAAATGTATTAGGGTCCGTTTCTGGAGTGTATTCTGGTTTTTGGCCAGAATTGCTAACACAAGTCACCAAACGGTATGGGTCTAAATTTTCTTTTACGTAAGCTATAGCCGCTTTACCATAATCAAAATGATTATTGAGCTCATTACCCACACTCCAGCCAATAACACTAGGCCTATTGGCATCTCGTTCTATCATACCCTTTAACCAATATTTTGCCAAAAAGTAATTCTCTTCTTTTACCTCAAAATTGTGCGCAGGTCTAATTTTGATGTAGGCTTGGTCTAGATGCAAAATTTCTTCCTCTTCAGGGTTTATGTCTATTCCTGTTGCTTTTTTAAATTTTTCTAAAGGATAATACTGTGCCCTAAATTCATCGTTATCTAAATCCCGCACATTAATTTCTTCAAATAATAAAATACCAAGACTATCACATATTTTAAGGAGGTTTTCATTTTGCGTTCCGTGCATAATACGCATAAAATTAGCGCCAGCTTCTTTCATTAAATGCACGTCTTTTAGCAATACCAATTTAGGTTCAGAAGAGCCCCAAAATCGACTCTCACTCACTCTATTAAAACCTGCTAACCTAACTGGCTCTCCATTAAACAACATGCTAGATGCTGTTAATTCTACTTTACGAATACCAAAATAGTCTTCCTTAGCATCTATCACTTTAGAATCCTCTGCTATTTCGGTCTTAAAATCATACAGAACAGGATGGTCAAAATGCCACAACTCCACCTTATTCTTTGGCAACAAAGTTTGCATCGCTACCGTTTCCGTACTATTGGCTCTTAACGTAACCGTACGTACCATCTCTGCAATTTCCCCTTTTTTAAACAATTTTGTTTTTAGTGTGATGCTCCGAGAATCTTTGGAGGTATTCTGCAATTTTACCTTAATGTTTACTGCAGCGTCTCCAGTTTCTAGATTTGGTTCTGCGTGTAAGTATTGAGAAACAATCCTAATACTATTTTTTCTTGTGAGTGTTACAGGTCTAATAATGCCACCCCAATTCCAAGTTGCGCCCACTACAGCGGTATTATCTGCTTCTACTGCAAGGGTATTTTCGCCATTAAAATTTAAATATGGGGTTACATCAAATTCAAATGGAGTGAATCCGCCTCTATTCATCCCAACATATCGGCCATTTAGGTATATTTTGGACAGATGGTACACCCCTTCAAACTTTAAATAGTACCGGTCTTCTTTTTTTTGCCGCCATTCTTTTGGTAATGCTATTGAGCGGCGATACCAACCCTTTCCCGTGTAATTAGAATATGCATTATTAGTTCCCCAATGTCCTGGTACTTTTACCTTAACCCAGTCGGAATCGTCATACATGGTTTTGTAAACCAAAGAAGGTTCTTGTTTTGCCTTTAGGTATTTTTCTTTAGGTATTTTTCTAAACAAAATAGCATCTGCCGCCACAGCGCCACTTACGATAGCGGAAAGTTCCACATAATTATCCTCAGTACTGTTAAAATTATAAATACCTAGACTCACCCACTCTCCACAATATGTACGCTGACTTATATATTTAGTAGTTACCCCTTTTGCATGCTTAATACTATACTGGGTGGTTAAATGCGATGAAAATGGAAATTGCGTAAAGACTTCATAATATCCAGATTTCTTGAATTTAGGGCGGTACCTTACATAACTGCCATCCTTCTTACTACCCCCATTTATTTCGGTTAAGGTATAATTATGCTGCAAATAATTTTCACCGTAAAAAGTAGATGCTCGTTCTCCTTTGGTTTTTGTTATCCAATTCCCAAAAACTTCTACATTGCCATTGGTATTATCTAAAACGATGTCTTTTTCCGTTTCTCTTATATTTAGGTAATTAGAACCTTCGCCATAAATGGCGTAAAACTTCCAATCGCCATCTAAAGAAATCTGGTCTTCTTCTTGTGCTTTTAGGGTTGTGGGTAAACCTATCCAAAACAAGTATAAAAACAAGATGATATTTTTTGCAGTCTGTTTTTTGGTCGTCATTGTTAGTTTATTGTTCTGTGGTAGAAAAAGGGTGTGTTCCAGGGTCATCTGGAGCTCTATTTACATAGGATTTCCATGCATTATAACGCGCTCTCCACTCCTCTAAAGTTCTTGTAGGATAGTTTGCCGATAATCCACCGTTTCTAAATTCTTCTGTAACTCCTTCATCCTTAATTTCCTTTCGCCATAACTCTAAATCGGTTAGCAATTGCGTTTTTATATCCGCATATCCTTTATCATCTGCAAGATTTTGCAGTTCGTATGGGTCTTTTTGAATATCGTACAACTCATATTCTGGCTTGGTTGGCGCAAAGAACTTTGCTTGGTCTGCATTTAACTTTCCTTCTAAATACAATACGCTCATTTCTGCTAATATGGGGTAGTTATCTTCCTTATAACCGCTATACTGCAACCAAGCCCTTTCTGGCATTAAATTGTGTATTAGTTTATATTTTTTAGAGCGAATGGTGCGCATAGCATCATGTGTTTTACCCATTCTGTCTCTTGCAGCGTAGATGTAAGACCTTTCCTTTCTGTTCTGGTCTAAAAGCGAAGTGCCATGTAGCGGCCTAGCGGGTTTTATACCGGCCACATCTAAAATAGTGGCGGTAATATCTAGCGTTTGTACTAATTCTTTTTTTACAGAACCCTTCTTAATTTTCGCAGGCCACCTCATGATAAGTGGCACTTGAATACCGGGGTCGTACAAAAACTGCTTGCCACGTATGTGACATCTGCCATTATCCCCGATTAAAATTACTAATGTATTTTCTGTTAGGTTTTCATCCTGTAATCGTTGCAATATCTCTCCGACTTCCTTATCACATAACTGCATTTGCTCCAAACCATTTGCCCAATCGCGTCTTGCAAATGGCGAGTCTACGTAATAGGGAGGAAGTTCTACTGAATCTATCGGTATTGGATTATCAGTATCTCTACGCCACCTTCTATGCGTTCCGGTAAGCGTGATTTGCGCAAAAAATGGCTGATTATCCTTACGGTTGTCCCAATCATCAGACTGAAAACCCAAGGCATCTCTAAAATTAGTATCGGTTTTGTTTGATTTCATCAAGGCTGTATGGTAGCCCGCCTTCTGCAACAACACAGGAATGGGAAAAATGCCTTGTGGTAACGGTTTTTTATCTTCTTTAGCCGTACGATGCATTTGCGCGCCAATATAATTTTGGTGGTAACCCGTTATCATTGCCGAGCGCGATGTAGAACACACTGGTGCTGTACAAAATGCATTAGTATACCGCACGCCCTCTGCGGCTAATTGGTCTGTAAAAGGGGTATGGATTCCTTTGGTTCCATAACAAGATAAATCTGGGCTCCAGTCTTCTAAGAGTATCCAAACAATGTTAGGCTTAGCTGTTTCCTTTGTATTTTCTTTTATCTTTTTACATGCCGAAAATGCGAATACCAAGCAACTAAAAATTAGCAGTACCTTGCCTTTATTAGTCAACACACCTAATACACACTTTTTCTGCATACCCATTAATTTAAATAGCCCAAATCTTAAACAAAGACACAGGAATAGTAGCATTACATTGTTTAAATTTTATCACAAGCGTATCCGTAGTTATGCCGTTTTCCCAAACGTGCGCATTCATTGCTTGATGATTCCCTACAACCTTTTTAAGCAAGTTGCCATTACCATCTAAGATGGTATAATCACTAACTACAAAGGGAATTTCACTTTCTGGATGCCCCATTAAAACAGACTCTAACGCGTGGTCATAATCGCAATCAAAAAACAAGCGAAGTTCATGAATCTTCTCTGGTGATGGCCAACTAATAGTTACTTGCGGCTGCTCATCTTCCCAAGAAGCTACCCAAGCATGAGTTTCCCCTGTTGGCTCTGGTCTAGTAAGACCATCTTTTAAATTATGAACCGCATAAACATTTAAAGGATTATCCCAAGAAAGCCCTAAATTCTTACCCTTTGGCCTCCGTTCTGGCGTCCAAAACTCAAAGCTATCTATTGCTATCCCAGCTGGCGGGTCTTGCCTACCGTAATTAGATACTGCTTTGTTTATTTTATTTTGAACCGTCATCACGCCAGTTATTCTATCGTCAGAAAGTTGTAGCAGTACCTTATCATTCTTCATAAAACAGAGATACGTATAAGTAGCATCTGGCAACTTATTAAGGTTCGAAAAATGAATACGTTGCTGCCCTTTTTCTAAACTAATTTGCTGTTCTTCTACGATTACATCTGGTGTAAAATGCTTAGTGCTTCCACTAATTTTGAAAACGACGTGTAGCACTGTTTTTTCTAAGGCATCAACCGTAATGGAAAAGTTATATAAAGTATTGGCTTGCAAGGGTAGCAATTGGGCCGTGCTAAAAATCAAATGTTGCCATTCACTATTTGGTCTAAATCCCTGCAATTGTAGCGTGGAAGATGCCTTGAGTTGTGCGCTTTGTATTTTATCGTCCTTATCTACCATAGCAACTCTGGGAATTCCTTGACCATCTCTATTGAGTCTTAGTTGTAATTCCGCAACATAACCCTTAGTATAAATCTCTTTTGGCGTGCATTTTTTTTCCAAACTTAGAGCTACCGCTTTACCTACCGCTTGTCCTCCATGGGCACAGGTAAGCATAACCCTAGAAGAACCAAAAGCTACATGGGTAGCACTGATGATTCTACCCGCCAAAAACAGGTTATCTAAATCCTTGGCGTAATAACTACGATAAGGAATGGTATAAACCCCTTTACTATGCCATTGTGTACACGAGCTATGCTTGGAGTACACCCCATCTGCAGGGTGCAAATCTAATGCCCAACCACCAATAGTTACCGCATCTTCATAGTCTCTTTGCGCTACCACATCCTTTTGGGACAACATAAAATCGCCCTCAAATCTTCTACTTTCTCGTTTTCCAGGAATGGTACCTACCCATTCTAAGGTTTGGTTGGCAGCCTCTGGAAATTCACCACTATTTTTTATATAGTCCCAAATTCCATAAACCACTTTCCAAAGTTGAAATTTGATATCTTCTGATTGGTGTATGGTATCTAATCGCCCACCATATTCTACCCACCACAACTGACAACCATGGTCACCCAAGGTGTAGTTTTTAATTCGCGGCAGCTCGTTAGCATTAGTAATTGCAAAAGACGGTGGTGTATACGCTACCGGCTTGTCTGTATTCTTTGTGTAGAAATATAAAGAATGCCCTAGAAGGTTACCGTAATCGTTTATGTTTGGCGCAAAACCTTCATCAAACTCCTCTTTATCCTCTGCACCCATTCTAAAAGAGGCTCCTGCCATAAAGGCCACTATACCATCTCCAGAAGCATCGCAGAATATGGGTGCACTAACCGTATAGGTGGTAGAATTTTGGCTGCAAAACCCTGTAACGGAAGCTATTTTAGCATCTCCCGTTTTATCTACCTGATAAACCGCTGTATTTAGTATTAAGGTAATGTTTTCCTCATTGTATACCTTTTCTAGTAAAATGGTATCAAAAATCAAGGGGTTACCCTCTTTATTTCGCTTTAAATTATCTAATAGAATCTCGTTGATTAAACCACCTTCCCTGCTCCATCTATTATTATTTCCCATGTGAGAGGTAGCTCCCAGACTCCATAAACGAACCTCTGAAGAAGCATTACCCCCGAGCACTGGTCTATCTTGTAATAGCACCACTTTAATTCCAGAACGTGCGGCCGTTATCGCTGCACACACACCAGAAAGACCGCCTCCTACCACAGCAAATTCAGTTGTTAGCACTATCTGTTTTGTTTTTCTAAAAGCTGTCGCTTGTTCTTTTATCATGTTATTATGCTTTGCTAATAATTTTAACTGAAGGATGTATGAGTGCAGCAACTACCAATATTAATACGCCCATGCACGCTATTAACACAGCACTATTATTTCCAAAAAATGCCAGAACCACAATTAAAAAACCTACCGCAGCTAGCGTATTGCCTAATATTTTGAGTCCAAATTCGTTTTGACCTGAATTTGATTCGGTTACAAGGGTATTCTTCTCTTGTAGTAGTTGGTATTTTTTATACTCCAGACTTGTCTTTTTACCTTTTTGAACAAGGTATCCTTCATACAAACCCAGTAGTAGAAACGGCAGTACAGCCCCTAAAAGCATTTCATTAGCTCTATTTAAAGGGGAAATTAGTAACACCAGTATATTTAGGGCTAAACTTATCAAAGTGATGGCCAAAACCGCCCTGCCTGTAATACGTTTAGAGAATAGTGCCCAGATGGGTGGACCATACAAGGAACAGCCTGTTACCGCTCCGACACTCAAAACTACATTTACAATACCACCTAGAGAGGGAACCAACAAAGCTACTGCAATAGTACCCAAGCCAAACAACAAGGTAGAAATTTTAGCTACTGACATTAATTGTTTGTCACTAGCATTGGGTTTCCATGGTTTAAACACATCATTAGTGATAATAGACGCTGCCAAATTTAGGGTTGTATTTACACTACTTGCGGTGGCAAATACCATACCGCCAAGCATTAGGCCTAACATCCCCATGGGTAACACCTCTTTGCACATAAGCATATAGGCTTCTTCTGCCCCCAAACCACCTTCTAAATTGGGATTTATAATTCTGTAAATCATAGGTGGAAGCATCCACACTAAAGGACTCACCAAATACAACCAACCAAATGTTAACCCTACTTTTTTGGCATCTTTTGGCGTTTTTACACTAGTATAACGTTGCACATACGCCCAATTACCCCCAATAAATACGGTATTATAAACGGCAAATGCCAACATAAACTTCCAACTATACTCACCCCCAGTTAAACTCCAAAAATCTTCTGGTGCTTTAGCTATAAAACCGCTAATACCGCCCACATTATTTAAGGCTAGGATTACTACTATGGCTACTACTACAGTTAGTATTACAAATTGTAATACATCTGTGATAATCACTGCCCATAGTCCGCCCACTACCGTATACAATAATACCAGCAAGCCCAAACCAATAATACATGCATTAATAGGGCAATTGGTAGAAACTGAAACGATTTTTGCTACTGGATAAAGAAAAGCTCCCGTATATGCCAGAGAAAGTATTAGAATAATTATGGTGTAAAGTTTTTGCGTGCGTTCTCCTAATCTTCTACGTACAAATTCTGCAGCGGTTAAAACATTTGTTTTACGCCATTTAGGAGCTATAAAATACGCTACTAAAAAACCTCCCAGACACATTAAGGATTGTATGGTTATAGCCACCCAACCCATTTTATAGGCAATTGAACCCCAAACTACAAAGGTTCCTGCAGAGAAGAAACTCATATACAAAGAAAGTCCACTTATAGACCAAGGCACAGCACCTCCTGCGGCAAAATAGCTTTTCATGTCTTTGCCACTTTTACCAAAGGAAATACCGGCAAGGACTACCAAAAAGGTAAATACGAAAATAACTACGTAGTCTAAGGTTGTCATGGTTTAAGGTATAAGGCTAGCCTATTTAATTAATCTGGTCTGGCCTAGTCTGGTTTTAATACAAATAAATGCTATATTTGTATCAATTCAAAACTAAAAACAAATAAGTGTCAATAATTAAACCATTTATTTTAATATCCTTCAGTACAGAAGAGATATATCAATTTAGTTTTTGTTTCAAAAGGTCCTAAAAAGCATTATCATCTTTTACTCTTATTTTTGAAGTCCATAACGGCTAAGAAATCCCAACGTTTACATGGTAGACATTACACTAGAATCTGACTCTAAAAAACCCAAATATCTTAGGCTGGCAGAGGCTATTACCAAACAGATACAGGATGGTAAATTGAGCATGAATCAAAAACTGCCTTCTGTAAACAAATTATCTAAGGAGTTTAGCTTTAGTAGAGAAACCGTATTTAAAGCACTTGCTTATTTGAGTGAAAAAGGAATTGTGAGAGCAGTTGACAAAATTGGCTACTTTGTTACCGATGTAGTTGCAGAACAAGAGTATAGCATATTTCTTCTATTGGATAAGTTTACCCCCTTTAAGGAAGATTTGTACAACTCTATGCGGCTAAAACTGGGTAGTAAGGCCAAGGTTGACTTATTTTTTCATCATCAAAATCCACAGGTATTTGCAAACCTTATAGCACAAAATGCTAAAAACTATAGTCATTTTGTTATCACTACCTATTTGGACGATGCTAAGCTCCTAAAAGAAACTTTAAAAAAACTGCCAGAAGAAAAAGTTATTCTTATTGATAAGCATGAGCCATCTACACCCGATAATTCCGGAATGATTTATCAGGATTTTCAGAATGATATTTACAATGCCCTAAAGGACAATCTAGTATTAGTGCAAAAGTATCAGCGTTATATTCTTATTACCCATGAAAATGCGCCTCATGCTCCTTTTATCACCGCTGGTTTTAAAAAGTTTTGCAAGGATTATCAATTAAAATCAGAAATACATCATACGGTTGACCCTGTAGCTTTTGAAGCTGGCAATTTGTACATAACTATAGATGCCTATGACCGAGATTTGGTAGAAATTATTAAGCTTGCCCGTGGTAACGGATGGCAATTAGGTAACCAAGTGGGACTTATTAGCTACAACGACACCACTACAAAAGAAGTGTTGGATGGTGGTATAACGGTAATTTCTACAGACTTTAAAAAAATGGGGGTAGATACTGCCAATATGATATTGACTGGTAAAATGGAACAAAAACCAAATACGACCAATGTCATTTTACGCAACTCGCTTTAGGCTATACCTCCTGAGCCTTCTAAAAAACTACTGTATTTTTTTATGTATTGGCTATCACTCTTTATTATCTGTTATTTTCCAAGGCGGATTTATCCTATTTTCACCTGCATAGTAGAGAATTATTTGGTTGCCATCTACATCTTTAAGTCGCGCTTCTCTCCACAACCAAGATTGGTCTACTGGCGCTACATCAAAAACGAAACCCCTGTTTATTAGACTAGCCACCTTAGCGTCTAAATCATCACACTCAAAATAAACATACACCCCTTCTCCTTTGGGCATTTCCGTTACTAAATGCAATGAAAATGTGGCATTGCCAACTGGACAGACAAACCGGGCATAATGCGGAAGAGCTTTTACAATTAACTCTAATCCTAGCGCTTTGTAGAAGGGAATGGACTTGTTTAAATCTAAAGAAGGGACCGTTATTTGGTTAAGATTCATATCAATAATGATTGCATAGCTGTTTTGTAATTCTCATGTTTCTCTCTAAAGCATGCTTTGTTTACTTTAATTCCATATGTAATATGGGATAAGGTTTTCCCGAGGCATCTAAGGGCGACCTTTTCACAGTTTTGAATCCAAATTTTTCATAAAAACCTACCGCCTGGGGGTTTTGTTCATCTACATCAACTTTAGTTGCCTTGAAATATGTAATTGCATGTGTAAGTAAAGCTTTACCTATGCCTTGCCCATGATATTCTGGATGCACAAACAACATTTCTATGCCATCAGCTGCAACTCCCAAAAAACCTACTATTACATTCTGACTGTTTCTAACACAGCTTACCTCAACAGCATCTAGATAGGTGTTTAAAATTAATGGCTTAAAATAAGCGATATCTTCCTCTTTAAGAAAATGGTGGGTAGCCCTAACAGCGGCTTCCCACACCCTTACCACTTGGCTATATTCCGTCTTAGTTATTGTGGATATGGTATGCTTCATGCCTTATATATTTAAACCATTTTACCGTATTATTCTAAACCGACAACACCAAGCTGAACCAAACTAATTCTTCTCGTTTGTTCCTAACATAAACTTCAATGGAATTGAAAAACGCTTTTGCCATGCATCTTCGCTATGATTTTCTCCCGGAAAGTAACGGGTTTGCCAGTTTTTCGATTTATAGCCATGTTCTTTCATTACTACATCTACTTTGGCTTGTATTTCTGGATATAGGGCATCTAAAGTTTTATCGCCACAATCAAAATAAATTTTATGCTTTCTAGGATTAGGAAGATTTTCTTTTAAATAGGATAAAAAAGCCCTTGGCATGGGATTATTATCCAAATTGAACGTCCCTACCCAATGGGTAGACATGCAGATGGCCCCACCAAATACTTTAGGATACTCACTTATAGCATACATAGAAATTAATCCACCCATACTACTACCGGCAATAAAGGTGTTTTTTCTATTAGTTTTTACCGAAAATTTTTGGTCAATATAGGGTTTCAATTCTTTTACAAGAAACTTTAAATAATTATCAGAATTAGGAGTGAAGTCTCCAGATTTTACGTGAGTAGACGCCTTTAATTGTGCCGTAACGGTATCTTTTTCTGCAATGCTTAGCGATTGATAAGGCTTTTGAGGGAAATAATCTGGGTGCCTAGTGGCACCCCCATTATGAATGCCCACCACAATAAATGGTTTTACCTTATTCTCTTTTAATAGTTCTGATGCAATATCATCTACATTCCAAGTTTGTTTATTCCATGCCATATCTGCATCATACAACATCTGACCATCATGCATATAAAGCACTGCATATTTATTCTTATTTGAGTAGCCTTTTGGCAACCAGATATCTACATTTCTTGCTGTGACGTATTCTGACTTAAAATTCTCTAATCGTTCTAAGGTGCCACCAACTACCTTGGGCATTTGATTCTGCGCCAATGTGGTACAAACGTTTAAAATAAATGCTGCCCCTAATACGAAAATTTGCAAAGAATGGCGACTTTGGTTTTGAGACTTCATGCGATAAAAAAATGCTATTAGCACCGCAATTTAAAGCATTTACAAGGGATAGAGGGCAAAGCAGTAAATTTTAATACCGATTAAAACTAAAAAACCCCGGCTTTTAGCCGGGGTTCCCACAAACTGAATAAATTAACTAAAAACTAAACTGCTTCGTGTTAGAACTGTAGCTTATTTTACTACTACAGTTTCTTTAAAAGATTTTTGGTTGTCTACAACTACTACAGT
>NZ_JAATON010000005.1:0-276416 GCF_011882165.1 Croceivirga sp. JEA036 | reverse complement strand
TGGATTTTGAAACACCCAACCATGTACATCTAAACAAAAACAAACCGTACAAATCGTACAGAAAAAATAAAAAACAACTGGAATTTTTAACCATTTAATCTCAAAAAAATGGTCAACCTATTTCAGGACAAGACACAATCTATGAACAGAATCCTAACATCAATCATTTTCTCACTTTTTTTAAGTATTGGATTTGCTCAAAACGGAAAATTAATTTCTAAAAAATTGGTCGATATCTCAAAAACACCAATTTGGAATAGGATTTCCCAAGACAACGAATTGAAACCAAATTTTGAACACTTAAAAAAATTGGAATTCTATTTCATCACTTACGAGAGCGACGGACTAAAAGTCAAAGGCTTGTTAGTTGAGCCAAAGAAAGATGGAAAATACCCAGTTGTTATTTTCAATCGTGGTGGAAATAGAGATTTTGGCAAATTAACAGTTGCTTCATTAATAATGTACACTTCAAAATTAGCTGAACAAGGTTATGTAATTATTGGTAGTAATTATCGAGAAAAAGATGAATTCGGTGGAGCTGAAATTAATGACGTGCTGAATTTGACAGAAACCGTAAAGGAAATCGAAAAAGCTGACTCAAATTGTATCGGAATGTTCGGTTGGTCAAGAGGTGGAATGATGACCTATTTATCTTTGCAAAAATCGGACAAAATAAAAACCGCTATTGTCGGTAATGGAGCTTCTGACCTATTTGACACAACCAAGTTCAGACCAAAAATGGAAACCAATGTGTTTGCCGAATGTATTCCTGATTATTGGAACAATAAAGAATCGGAATTGAAAAAGCGGTCAGTGATTTATTGGGCAGATGAATTAGACAAACAGTAGTCTTTTAATTTTGTGTGGAACAAACGATAAAAGGGTAAATCCAGAACAAGCGGACAAAATTGCCAATAAACTAAAAGAAATTAAATATAATTATGAATTAAAAAAGTTAGAGACAGACCATTTTTTTTCGGAATATAGAACAGAATTAAACGAGATAGTGATAGAATGGTTTGATAAACGATTAAAAAAATAAAAACTACAGGCAACAACGTGTATAGCTCATTGCGGCTGAATTCCTAATCGGAATTCATTGCAACTTACTATCTTTCGGTTACGGCGGAAAATCATAGCTGATTTCCCGCAACGGGCCATACATAAAACCGTTGGCATTAATACGATTCGAATTTTGATTTTTCATTAAAATGTATTTACTTTGTAATAACATTTTAAAATTATGGAAACATCAATAATAAAAATCGGAAATTCAAAAGGACTTCGTTTAAGCAAGACCATTTTAGATAAATATAATATTAAAGACAAGGTTGAACTTATCCTTGAAAAAGGACAAATAATTCTTAAGCCAATTGCTTTGCCAAGAAAAAATTGGGAAATGGAATTTAAAAAAATGAGCGAGAACGGAGACGACAAATTACTCATGAACGATGTATTCGATGATGAAAACCTAGAGGAATGGATTTAAAACAATATTCAATCGTTCTTGTAAATCTTGACCCAACAATTGGAAGTGAAATAAAAAAAACAAGACCTTGTGTTATCATTTCTCCAAATGAAATGAATAAATATTTGAACACAATTGTTCTTGCACCAATGACAACGAATCTGAAAAAATATCCAACTAGAGTTTCTGTAAAACACAACGGAAAGGAAGGAATGATTGCTATCGACCAGATTCGGACAGTTGACAAAATCAGAATTATCCGAATTTTTGAAAATCTGACAAAATCGGAAATTGAGAAATGTAAAGCAGTATTAAAAGAAACTTATGTGGCCTAGAAAAAAGCACTGAAAGCTAACAAAGAACTGAGGTTAAAACCAACAAATTTCTGCATTAAATTTGAGACCTACTTATCTTGGACAGAATCCTACTATTTTTGGATTTTAGTTATTACAATCAGCTATTCTTATCCTTATCCGTTTATCCTGACCGGCACGTAATCTTCATCGTAGGGCAGGCCTGATTTTACTATTGCGAACGCCTGTTTCAATAGCTTGTTAGCTATGGCAATCAAGGCTAGCTTTTTGCTCTTGCCCTTGGCAAGGATACGCTGGTAGAGCATGCTACAACCCTTGTAATATTTACAGGCATTAAAGGCGCGTAAAAACAAAAGGTTTCGCAGTTTTTTGTTGCCCACCTTGCTAAAACTGCTCCGAGATTACTTTATCCCTAGGAACCCCTCCCTCTTGTAATAAGTGTTGGATTTCTAAGAGTTAGAACTAAAACACAAAAGACATTAATAACTTCAAAATTGTTTAATTTTAACACGTGCAAAAACTAAAAGAATATTTGGGGCAGTTTGGAGTGTTATCAGAAGAAAATTTGGAACTTTTGGTAAGTTTTTGTGAGCCAAAAACTTTAGATAAAGGGCAACCTTTACTACAAGTGAATGATAGAGTAGATAGTGTCTATTTTATAGCAGAAGGCTTTTTGCATTATTATACACATACGGAAAACGGAGCCCGAGTTACACTAAATGTAATCAGTCCAAACTATTTCTGGACCATGCTTAACGAGTTTATCAACCAAAAACAAACGCAAGATAGCTGTATTGCACTAACAAAAGTTTTCTATTGCGAAATTAAGAGGAAGGATTACAATGCTCTAAAAGAACAGAATACCACCATTGCCAACTTTATGCATAGTATTACTGAGCAAATTCTCTCTTTAAAAGTACTAGAGACAAATAAAAAATCTAAGTTAACGGTAGAAGAACGTTACATAGATTTGCTTGATACCAATCCAGAAATGGTACAGAAGGTTCCGGTAAGTATTATTGCCTCTTATCTCGGGACTTCTAGAGAAACGTTACACAGAATACGTAAAAAAATTGCAGCTATCTAAAAGTCATTAAAAACTAATTGTGTCAGTTGACACATTTTTTTTAATGCGGAAATTAGATTTTTATCAGGAGAAAAATTGATAAACCTGATACTATGAAAATGTTAGCTAAAATTGTACTGTTTGTGCTCCCAATAATAACCTTGGCACAACATAATCCTGAGAAAAGTTTTGAAGCTTCTGTAGTGCTAGAAACAAGCTCTGAAAATGCATGGAACGCTATAACTGATTTTTCTACTTTTAATTCTTGGGATAATAATGTGGTTGCGGTAAAATGTCCGGAAGATGTAAAGAGCAATCAAAGATGCCAAATGATTTCTAAAACTGGTGAAATTATTGAGGTTGAATTGGTAGATATTGTAGAGAACGAATATTATACCATACGATACAAAATATCTAACGGCAACTTTTTTATAAAACGTAGTTTAAATGGTAATGAAGCAGTGACTTTTACTGAAACTGCTTGGTTTACTGGTATTTCTAAAAAAACTTTTGAAAGATATAAGGGTGACGATTATGCCGCTTTAATGAGCAATCGTGTACAATCTTTTAAAACATATCTAGAACAAGATTTAGGCAAATAATATTCTTTATCCTTTTATAGTTGCAATGAAAAAAGGTTGCCCTTAAACAGGCAACCTTTTTTATGTATGTTCCTTATCAAAAAACTACAAAGTTCTAATTTTCATATTTCTAAACCACACCTGAAAATACCAGTTTTGCAATGCTATCTTACCTTTAGTGTGTTTTCCAAATTCTGGGAATTCACCAAACCTAGAGGCTGCCACTTGTGCGGACCATGACTTGGTTGTAAAATCTTCTTTGGCTGTAAGTATCCCATTTAAATAGAATTCAACCTTACCATCTTTCTGCTTTATGGTAGAGGTATTCCATTGCCAAGTTTCTTTTACTTGTACTTTGTTTATTTGTTTTTGAAACCCGTACAAACAACCCGGTGCCTTAGTTTCTGTTCCGTAATCCATATGGTCCGTATCTAAGATTTGATACTCTGGCCCTGAGTGATAAGTATTTAATATATCTGGCTGTTCTTGAACGTTGATAAAAATGCCACTATTACCCCTAGCCGCTATTTGCCAATCAAACGAAAACTCATAGTCTTCATAGGCTTTATCGGTCACTAAATCGCCCCAAACTTTAGACTGGTTTTTTGCATCACAAAACAGCATACCATCCTTTACCTGCCAAGCCCCAAATTTTGTAGAGTCCGCATTGTTATACAAGTGCCAACCGTTTAAACTCTTACCGTCAAACAAAAGCTCCCAGCCTTGCTCTTTTTCTATGGCTAATAACTTATTGTGTACTTTATTTTGTTCTGCTTTAGCTTTAGTATTCCATTCTGTAGAAACTTGCTTCTCTTTACGTTTGCACCCTATAAATACAATACACATCAGCATTACACATAAAAAGATTTTAGACTTCATTTTTTTCAGTTTAGTTCAAACAGTAAATTACTAATTTCTTAACTAAACCGTTAGTAGATTTCTTATATAAATTACCATTGTTTATATTTAACGTAACCAATCGCGTTTAAAACAAAATAATGCGCCTAAATAACTAACCAAAACCAATTATGGAAAAAAATCACTTAATACCGGGCTTATTTATGCCTTATCGCTTTTTAGTATATTCTTTTTCTGCTTTGGAGGTATAGCTATATTATTTGCCTTATCAGCATTTTTTATGGCCAAAAAATCAGAAAAAGTATACCATTTGAATCCAAACGCCTATGATACCAAAAGCTTAAAAAAGATTAAAAAAGGGAAGATTATTGCTATCATCGGTATTATTATTAATCTATTTATTATAGGAATTACTATTTGGACATTAACAACTATTGGTTGGGATGCCTGGTCTGCAGAGTTTGTCAGAAAATGGAATGAAGGCTTGGAAAGCTCTGGATATTAAATAATTAAAGTATATTATAATTTAGATTGATTTTATAACTCATTATCACCGTAAATTGACTTACATATTTCTTTAACTAAAACCGTTATGCAATCTAAAATTTCTTTGAATGGGAAGTTGAAATCACATTCTCATGGAAGCCTACATTAATTTGAAGTAAATAAAAGAAGAAGGTCTGGCAATTGCCCGACCTTCTTTGCATTGATGGGTGATAAGTATTAGTGAATGTTTATTCTTTCTTGCGCAATACCACAGCATTAGTCGCTGTTAAAGGCAAGGTATTTTCTTTACCATCGTCTGTATAGCTGGCAGAAAGTATAAAAACTCCCGTTTTTGCTCTGTCTTCTGGCACAACTTTCCCTGTTAAAGGTAAGCTTTCTTTTTTAGTTTTATCTACCGTTAACGATTCTATGTAGCTGGCTATCTGTCTGGCTTCTAATTGACTTACATCTGGGTGAGCTGGCATTTGCACTTCTCCCCAGACACCAGAACCGCCGCCAATTATCTTAGTCATTAAATAATTGGTACTACCTCTTTGTTTGGCATACTTAATAGAGATATCTTGATAGGATGGTCCTATAGAACTTTCTTTTTCTTTATGGCAACTTTTACAATCTAAGGATTGTGTTAAGGCTTTTCCTGTTACTTCTCCGGAAACTTGCTGATGACCATAATTCATATCTACTTTATCCATCCCTTGTTGGTAGTCCACACTAACATATACGTTTTCCGGTTTTACTTCCCCATCTGGGTCATCTACGGTTACTTTATAGGCTATTGGCTTTCCAGGTTGGTACGTCTCAGTAGTCCCATCTGTTAGTTCAATCCAGACTTTTGGTCTTTGGTTCCCTACTACAATGGTTTTATCTGTACTCCTTACCTCTTTACCTTCTGCATCTTTTACCACCAAATGCAATTTGTAAACACCAGCATTTTCGTAGGTATAAGAAATGTTGGCTTCTGGAGTTTCTTTTTCGGTTCCATTGCCAAATTTCCATAGGTATGTAAGCGCATCTTCTTCCCTATCATAAGCCTTTGCATTAGCTTCTAAGGTAAATGGTACCGCTCCTGCATCTGTATTAATGGTGAATTCTTCTAAGACCGGCTCTCTATTTCCTGGATTAAATTCTATATAGGATAAGCCACTATCGGGATTGGCAGTAAACCAGCCTTTACCATATTCTAATAGATACAAACGCCCATCTGGACCTAGCTCCATGTCTATTAAACTATTAATTTCTACTTCTGGAGCAAAGGGTTCCATTTTATTGAATGAGCCATCTTCAAAAAGCGTCACAGCCTTCATCCAACCTCTTATCCAATCATAAACTATGACTTTACCATTATAGTAAGTAGGTAATCCACCACCGTTTTCATATAAGTCAGAATAAAACGTTGGGCCTGCCATAGCATTTCTTCCACCTTGCGCTACTTGTGGAAATTGTCTAGTCTCTGCGTAAGGATAATATACATATGCAGGCTGCGCCGGTGGCAATTCTCTAAGACCTGTATTGTTTTTAGAATCGTTTATTGGGTTTTTGGGGTCAAATTGAGGTCCACTCTCCCCTGTTGCGTAATCATAATCAAAATATGCATAATTATTACCAACAAATAAAGGCCAGCCAAAGTTACCAGGTGCACGTGCTTGATTAAGCTCATCATACCCTCTTGGGCCTCTATTTTTAAAATTATCCTTAGGTGCATCTGGCCCTACGTCTCCCCAATACACGTAGCCCTTTTTTGGGTCTACAGAAATACGGTAGGGATTTCTATGCCCCATGGTATATATTTCTGGCCTTGTTTTATCTGTACCTTCTGGAAATAAATTTCCTTTGGGTATGGAATAGGTACCGTCTTCGTTTACCTTAATACGTAATATTTTACCTCTTAAATCATTGGTATTACCAGAAGAACGTCTGGCATCATATTGTTCTTTCCCTGGTAAATCGTTTAAAGGAGCAAAACCATTATTCGTATACTCAACCCCTTTTTCATTGAATGGTGTAGAATTGTCTCCTGTAGATAAGTACAAAAGGTTATCTGGTCCAAAAGCAATAGAACCTCCAGTATGGCAACAAATTTCACGTTGACTTTCTACATCTAAAATCACCTGCTCTGTTTCCATTTTAAATTCGCCCTCTATGAACTTAAAACGAGATAATCTATTTACCCATTCGTCTCCCGTAGGAGAATAAAATACATAAACCCAATGGTTCTCTTCATAATTTGGGTCTTTCTGCAAACCCATTAATCCTTCTTCCGCATTTACTCCGCGTGCCTCTAATGCTTTGTGGTACACATCTAGCAAAGCAACTTGTTTTACAGCCTTGGTTTCTGCATTGTACCACAAAATTTCTCCTCGCCTTTGTGCTATTAAAACATCATTATTGGGTAAAATAGTCATCTCCGTAGGCTCATAAAAACGCCCAACCGCTAGTGGAACTTTGGAAAAACGGTCTGTATCTGGTGGTATCTGTGTAGTCACCTTACTATAATCCAATTCTAGGTTATCGCCTATGGCATAAGTAATACCACCTAATAGATGTTTTAAGAAAAATTCCTCCTTAAAACTTTCAGAAGTATGCCCTCCTGCCGTGTAAAATGCTCGGCCACCATCAAACTCATGATACCAAGCCATAGGGTGATGGTCTCCATTTTTACCACCTTCATATGTGCTTTCATCAATTGTTAAAAGCACATTGACCTCAGGATTCAAGTTTTTAAAATTATACATTTCATCTTTTCTTCTCCAGATACTATCCGTGAAAAAATTGGTAGCGGGGTGTTGCGTATCTTTTACGATAAAGTCTGCTTCTGGAGTACCTCTTGGGTGACTCAAAAATTGCCCACCCACAAGTTTGGTATACCAACCCCAATCGTACTCCGTATCTGTAGCTGCGTGTATCCCTACAAATCCGCCACCAGCTTGTATGTAGCGTTCAAAAGCAGCTTCTTGTTTGTGGTCTAGCACATTGTTAGTGGTGCTTAAAAATACAATTGCCGAATATTGTTTTAAATTTTCATCCGTAAACAAAGTAGCTTGGGTGGTCGTATCTACCTTAAAATTATTTTTGGCCCCCATTTTTTGCAATGCAGTAATACCATCCGGAATGGATTTATGCGCAAAGCCCATGGTTTTAGAAAATACAAGGATTTTAGGGTCCCCTTCCCGCTTTTTACTACAACTTACAGTTAATAGTATAATGGCAGTTATCGTTAGCAGTAATTTTTTCATACCCCAATGTACTAGTTAAATCACTGGCAACGCAAAGTTTTCGTAATTATAGTACACGTGGTGCCCTATCCCTTATCCCAATTTATTGATGTTTTATAGGGCGAAAGGGTTTTCGTAAAATCAAGAAGCTTATCGCACTAAAAAAAGCAAGATTTTACCTTGATTACCTATTATATTTTCTATGATACAGAATACTAAAAAATGTACCTAAAGCAGAAAAAACAAATAACATCCAGAAAACCAATTGATGACCAACAGCTCCAGGATACGTATCTAGCAAATACCCGTACGCAGGACCAGCAAATATGTCTGGTGTATATCCTATTAAAGAAATTAAACCAACGGCAGTACCTGTAAATGCTAAGGGTATTCTACCAATTCTTAGAATAGAAAAATACAATGCTCTACACGCATAGACACCAACACCTACGATAAAAACAGAAATAAAAAACAAAATACTAGTAGTTGGAGTAATTATACCTAAACCAAATAATAGTCCCCCAACCATACAGACTATAAATCCTAGGACTAAAATTAGGGTAATTTTAAAGCGGTCCACAATTAGGCCTAAAGCAATACCTGTTGCGGGTCTAAGAAATTGCAAAAAAGTACCCACTTGAGCGGATTGTACCATATCCATCTGCATTACTTCTTCTGCATAAAGACTGATTACATCTGTTATTTTGTATCCTACGTAACCACAGCAAATAATAAGCATCAACAACCAAACCGACCGTAGTTGTAATACTTCTTTAACCTGATGCCAAGAGATGCGCTCTACTTCTTGTGTTTCTTTTTGGTCTGGCAATTCCATAAACTTCCAAACTAAAAATCCAATCAATAGAATTAAACCAGAAGACACATAAATTACCCGACCAAAAGCAACTCTTTTAGCTTCTTCACTTTCATTACCCGCAGTTTCTGGCAATACTAAGGTAAAAATTAGTACTCCTAGCAAACCAAAAAGTGCTCCGGTCAATCCCCTTCCACCATCTAAAAAACTAAATGCTTTACCTTGAGAATTTGCACCACCCCAAACACGGGTGGCTTTTATCATGGGAGCCCAAAATAGAAAGATTGTGGTAAAACCCCACCAACCATATAGCAATTGTAAGCCCCATAAATCTGGAAATTGCGCATAAACAAACCCTGCCAAAGCTGTAAGCCATAAGGCTACAGCAATTAATTTTTTAGGAGGATATTTATCTGCAATAGGACCGCCTAATAGATATGAAAGCATGGCTACGATACCATAAATTGAAAAGCATATTCCCAATTCTACATTATTGACCTCAAAAGCGGCCATCACCGTTGGTCTAAAAATACGGGTAATTACAAAAGGTAATATAAAAATTGCTTCCCCAGACAAAATGAGTAAAGCAAGATATAACCAGTGATTGCGGGAGTCATCCAAAACGGAAGAGAATATTGATTTTTTCTAAAAATGGATATAATAATTGAAAAGCACAAAAAAAGCGCAGGAATTCCTGCGCTTTTCACTATCAGTTGCGGTATTCCTAATTCAATCTCCTTAACAACATTTCCGCAACCAATTCTGATGAAGCTGGGTTTTGACCTGTAATCAAAAGTCCGTCTTCTTGGGCATAAGCAGCCCAATCTTCTTTTTTAGAGTAAACCCCTCCGTTTTCTTTCAACATGTCTTCCACCAAAAACGGCACTACTTCTGTAAGTTGTACTGCTGCTTCCTCTGTATTGGTAAATCCAGTAACCTGTTTTCCTTTTACCAAAGGTTCTCCGTTTTGGTCTTTTACATTCTTAAATACAGCTGGTGCATGGCATACAGCAGCAACAGGTTTATTACTATTGTAGAAATTTTCTATCAATTGCACACTGTCTTGGTCTTCTGCTAAATCCCATAACGGTCCATGCCCTCCTGGATAAAATACAGCATCATAATCAGCAGCATTTACCGTGTTCAGTTTTTGTGTATTCGCCATGGCATCCATGGTTTCTTTATCCTCAAAATAACGCTTAGTAGCAGGAGTTTGAAAATCTGGTTCATTACTTTTTGGGTCTATTGGTGGTTGCCCACCTTTTGGTGAGGCTAAGGTTACGTTTACTCCTTTATCTTTTAATAAGTAATAAGGAGCAGCAAACTCTTCTACCCAAAATCCCGTTTTTTCTCCCGTATTTCCTAGTTCATCATGACTAGTTAAAACAAACAATACATTTTTCATATTTCTTTTTCTTTTTAATTATCAATTATTTAGACTACAAAATTAAAAGCTTAAAACTTGCTTTCCATTGATGTAGGTCAATATTCAAATATTTATTATTTGTTTAAGATTGAGGTTCGTTATCGAAATAAAAGGGAACGCTATCGCTTCAATTTGCGTTAACAAGCTTTTAAGATATACGATGCCTGTTTTTGGTATCTTTAGGCGACTAATTAATCCAATGCTAAATGATAAAAGACAAGTTGTCTTGCCCAGGTATGCCGCCTAGTTCTAATACTACTATTGCTAATATCCTAGGCCCAAATAGGAGCCGATTAAATTAGCATCCGTTTAACTCAAAATAGCTAATTCGACAAACCTTAAAAAATGAAAAAACTGATTCTTCTTTTACTGTGTTTTGCAGTAAGCTGTCTAAGTTTTGGGCAGGAATTTTCTATGGAGCTACTCCAAGACATTAAACCTAGAAATATTGGCCCCGCTGGGATGAGTGGCCGTGTTACCACTATTGATGTAGTTACAGACCAACCAGATGTAATGTATGTAGGTACTGCATCAGGAGGTTTATGGAAATCTACTTCTGGCGGCATTAAGTGGGAGCCTATTTTTGACCATGAGCTTACTGCCTCTATTGGTGCGGTTGCCATACAACAAAGTAATCCATCCGTAATTTGGGTAGGTACCGGAGAAGGTAACCCTAGAAACAGTTTAAATGGTGGGTACGGCGTTTACAAATCTTTAGACGGTGGTAAAAGCTGGATGAGCATGGGTCTTGAGAAAACAAGGCACATACATCGTATTTTGATAGACCCTACAGACCCAAATACCGTGTATGTTGGCGCTATTGGTTCTCCTTGGGGTATACATGAAGAAAGAGGCGTATACAAAACCACGGATGGTGGTAAAACTTGGAAGAAAATTTTATACACCAATCCTAAATCTGGGGTTGCAGATATGGTAATGGACCCAAGTAATCCTAACAAGATTTTGGTGGCTATGTGGGAACATAAGCGCGACCCTTGGTTTTTTAAATCTGGTGGTGAAGGCAGTGGCCTGTATATGACCCATGATGGTGGAGAAAATTGGAAAAAACTTAGCGATGAAGATGGTTTGCCTAAGGGCGAATTGGGCCGTATTGGTTTGGCCATAGCGAAGAATAAACCTAACATTGTTTATGCCTTGGTAGAGGCTAAGAAAAATGCCTTGTACAAGTCTATCGATGGCGGTTTTAAATGGAAAAAAGTCAATGATAAAGAAGAAATTGGCAACCGTCCTTTTTATTACTCGGATATTCGTGTAGACCCAGAAAACGAAAATCGGTTAATCTCTGTATTTACTTACGTAAATGTTTCTGAAGACGGTGGTAAAAGCTTTACTTCTTTAATGCCCGCTTACGGTGTCGCCAATGGGGTACACCCAGACCATCATGCATTTTACATTCACCCAGAGAATGGCCAATTTATGATAGATGGTAATGACGGTGGTTTAAACATTTCTAAAGATGGAGGTAAAACCTGGCGTTTTATTGGCAACCTACCTGTAGCACAGTTTTATCACATTAGCGTAGATAATGAGTATCCGTATAACGTGTACGGCGGAATGCAAGATAATGGTTCTTGGAGAGGACCTGCTTACGTTTGGAAAGCCCAAGGTATACGTAACAGTTACTGGCAAGAGATTGCGTTTGGTGATGGGTTTGATGTGGTACCAGACAAAGACAACAGCCAATATGGTTATGCAATGAGCCAACAAGGATTTGTAAGCCGTTACGATTGGAAGACGGGTAACAATTATATTGTGCGACCAACACCACCAGACGCGGATACCAAACTTCGTTTTAACTGGAATGCCGGTATTGGTCAGGACCCATTTGATAATAGCACGGTTTATTTTGGAAGTCAGTTTGTACACAAGTCTACCGACAAAGGGTTGACCTGGCAGGTAATTTCTCCAGATTTAACCACCAACGACCCAGAAAAGCAAAAACAAAGTGAAAGTGGTGGTTTAACTATGGATGCTACTGGCGCGGAAAATCACTGTACGGTATTGGTAATAGAACCTTCACCGGTAGAAAAGGATATGCTCTGGGTGGGTACGGATGATGGTCGGGTGCATATTACGCAAAACGGCGGACAAACTTGGACAGAAGTAACGGCCAACCTAAAGGGCTTACCTAAAGGAAGTTGGATTCCACAAATTAAGGCCTCGCAAAAAAACAAGGGCGAAGCTTTATTAATCGCTAACGATTATAGACGTTTCAACTACACTCCCTATGCCTATAGAACTAAGGATTATGGTAAAACATGGACCCGTATTGTAGATGGTAACGATGTAGAAAGCTATACGCTTTCTATAATAGAAGACCCAGAAAATCCAAATTTAGTCTTCTTAGGTACGGATGATGGCTTGTATGTATCTTTCAATGCAGGTGAAAAATGGCAAAAATGGGGTAAATCTTTCCCTACGGTATCCACAAAGGATTTAGCTATACACCCAAGAGAGCAAGATTTGGTCATAGGAACTTTTGGTAGAGCCGCTTGGGTTCTGGATGATATTAGACCTCTACGTGCTATTGCCAAAGACATGAGCATCCTAAATAAAGAAGTAGCCCTATTTGAGAGTCCAACCGCCTATTTGGCAGCATACCAACAACCCACAGGTAGCAGATTTGGCGCAGATGCATTGTACAATGCAGAGAACAGAGCATATGGGGCTATGCTAACCTATTTCTTAAAGGAAGGCAGCAAAAAAGCGGATAAATCAGCAAAAAAAGAAGAAAAGGATGATGCTGAGGAGGTAGAAACTACCCAAAAAGAAATGACGGGTGTTCAGAAAAAAGATTCTGTACAGTTCGATATTTTTGATGGTGACCGATTAATCCGTACGCTAAAAATTAAGACCCCAGAAAAGGCGGGCTTTCATAGGTTATATTGGAACATGGACGAGAAAGGCCCAGACCGCCCTTCTAGAAAAATTAGCAAAAGTAAAAGAGAACGTGGAGGGGTTACGGTTAAACCAGGAACTTATCGCGTACAGGTAAGTCATGGAACAACCACGGACGAAACCACGATTAAAGTAGAAACCGACCCAAGATTGGATGTAGATATGGCTTCTGTGAATGAAGTTTACAATACCGCCAAGCAGTTACAGGATTTTACACAAACCGCTGCAGATGCCGTAAAGCAACTGGTAGAAAGTAAAGATTTGGCCAACAGCTTTAAAAAAGACATGCAAGACTTGGATAAAGAAAAGTTCAAAGAACAAATAAAAGCCTCTACAGAAATTGTAAAAGAAATTGATAGCGTTATAGCTTTATATATTGGTAAAGAAGATAAGCGCCAAGGTATTACCCGTAATCCAGAAATTACTGTTATGAACAGAATTGGAACAGCCTCTGGCTACATCCAAAGCAGACAAACAGGGATTACTAGCACGGAGCGCCAGTTGCTAAAATTTGCAGAGGATGAGTTAACATCGGCCTTGGAAAAAACCAATACCTTCTTTAACGAAAAATGGAAACCCTACCAAAGCAGTATCAAGGCTTTGGATTTATCGCCCTTTAAAGACGTAAAAACATTCAGTTTAAAGTAACCTAACAAAGCCCCCAAAATGGGGGCTTTTTTTATACTGTTTCCCCAACCCTATTGGGGTTTTCTATTTTAAGTAACCTTTGCCTAACGCTGACTTAAAATTAGGGAGGTATTTTCGGCAAAAATTGAAGCATGATTAACCTACGCGCTGCCAAAAGTGCTAACTTTTTGCAGTTTAATTTATTAGACCATTTAAGGGAACAAAATATAGCTACTCAAGGTAAAATTACTGAGCTAATTGTACCCAAGGGTAACCATATTTATACCGCTTGCAAAAAACTGAATTTTGCCTATGAAATAGTAGAAGGCGCTGTAAAGCTGGGCAGTTACACAGAGTCTGGACAAGAGTATATTTATGATGTTATAGGGCACAACTGTTTTTTTGGCAATTTTGAGTACTTAAATAACGACCAATTCTACGAGTTTTCTAAAGCTATGGTAGATTCTAGAATACGGGTTTATGATTTAGCTTTTTTTAAAGAACTCATTGCTAAAGACAAAAAGGTGAATGAATGGTTTATAGGCTACCTCATCATCCGATGGTGTAATGCAGAAAAAAAAATAAAAATGGCCAATGAAAAAGGGGCCTTAGACAAGGTACTCTATTTAAAAGAATATTTTCAAGAAAAAGTATTGGATTGTTCTGGTCAAGAGTATCAATTATTTGATTTATTGACTAAAAAAGATTTGGGTGACCTTATTGGGGCCACCCGTCAAACAATTGCTAACACCTTAAGAAAAGTATATTAATATACCTACCACGTTTATTTTAATATACCGGGATAAGCAATGCCATCTTTAGCTTCAAAATCTAATTGCAGCATTTCCGCAATTAAAGGCGCTATATCTTCTAGGTTCATTTTTTCTATAGTTTTCTGCTTTGCGGTGAGGGCTCCCCAAGCAACAAAACCTGTTTCTATGGCTTTAAAATCAGGAAAAAAGCCGTGTGTGCCGCCCTTACGCGGTTTTAATACATTCCCTTCTGTACTACCAGACATGGCTACACCCTCTACAGGGGCTAGTGCCAATGCAGCTTCTTTACTAGCGCCTACAGCGTTCAGTTCTTCCTTTTCAATCACTCTAAACAACTTTTTATATTTAGCTGGTAAACTAGCTAGCTTATTCTTTACATGCTCTAAGGTCTTTTTATCCTTAGCATCTTTTAAAATTAGAAAGGCTGAGGCTCCACTGGTATGGAAAACTGCTTTCCAGTTGCCGCGTTCTTTGCTATCCGCTAGTAGTCCCATCTCTTTAAGCCAAATGTTTGGGCTCAAGGCACTATGAATATCAACAAAACCATGGTCACCAGTTATTATAAAAGTGGTCTTATTTAAAATCTTAGCGCGCTCAGCTGCTTCCATTATTTTACCAATGGCCCTATCTACAGCCGCAATAGATTTATACACCATTGGACCTTCCTTTCCTTCTGCATGCTGAAAGTGGTCTGTAGCAATTAAATGAACCGTCATAAAATTGGGTTTGTAGGTCTCTAGCGTGTAGGCAGCCATGTCCCCAGTTTTGTCTTCTCTATTTAGATAATCGCCATTAAAATTGGCTGAGGTCAACTTACCTGTTGCTTTTTCTTCTAATTCTGCAAGAAAACCTTTGGGGTTTTCATTGGCACGATTCGCCTCCATAAAAGGACCTTTACGGTCTACCGTCCAAACTTCCGGCACGTTATAATCTATAGCACCACCTACACTAACAGGCCAGAAAAAAGAGGCGGTTGTGCCTCCTTTTTCTTGTACTGCTTTCCAAAGCGTTTGGGTCTGTATTAAATTGCTCTCCCAATACCATCTTCCGGTTTGCCCTTCCGGTTCAAACGGAGCATTGTAATACACGCCATGATGTAATGGTGTTGCTCCAGTTATTAAAGTAGTGTGAGATGGATACGTTACAGAGGGAAAGACACCTCTTACCCCTAAAGCCTGTACACCTTCTTTTGCCATTTGTTTCAAATTGGGAGCTGGCCATTTGGCTTCCAAATAAAAATCTGGTCTAAATCCGTCAACGGAAACTAATACTACATGTTGGTCTGTTTGTGCAAATACAGTGGCTGCACAACAGCTTATCACTAAGTTTAAAAACTTTTTCATCTTCCTAACTATTAAAATGAATAACGAGCTCCCAATTGTAATCGCCAAGGCGTACCACCAATTGGTTCTACCCCTGCTCCTGTTTGTACACCGTAATCGTAAGCATTGGTAGTTGGGTTAAAACCATTAACACGCATAAACTCCCTAGTTCTACCAAAATTGTGATTTACTCCCCATTCCTTATTAAGTAGATTGGCGACGTTAAATAAATCTGCAGACAACTCTAATTTCTGAGTATTTAAAAAAGTAAATGATTTGGTTAAACGCATATCTACAGTTGCCGCAAAGGGGTTTACCCCACCATTACGCTCTGCAAAACGCCCAAAATTCTCTCGCAAATATTCCTTGAAATTTTCTGGTGTATCTGGGTCTGCCAACACTTGGTTGTATGCATCTCTTATCGCTTCTGGTGTATTGGGGTCATTAGGATCAAAAATGTAAGCAATATCATTCCTAAGGTTAAAATCGCCATTAGCACTGGTATTATCATCCACCATTAACGAATATCTAGATCCTCCAGAACCTATGGCTGTAACTCCTAATTTAAAGCCTTTCCAAGTAGGAGTTGCTCCGTTTAGTACCATTTTTGTTCCAAAATGGTTATCAGAAAAACCATAATTTAAATCTCTTGGGTCACCTTCTACAGGTAAAAAAGTAGAGGTATTGGCTACACAACAGTTGTAAGAAGAATTGTCTTTAGTTTGGTTAAACGTAATGCTACCATTGATGTAACCATCTTTGCCTATCTCTGCTCCTGCTTCTACTACCAAGGCCATTTGGTCTAATATCCCGTCAGATGTCATGTATAGTGCTCTACCTACTCTATCCGAAATTCTAGAATTGGTCCAATCTATCTGTCCGCCCTCTGTAATTGTATTGGCAGGCACAAACACCTCTCTACCTTGTGGAGTTACAAAATAGGGATTGGTTACTAAGTTGGCTTCTTGGTAAGTGTAATTGTTTTTAGTGTGACTCAATAAGGCATTCAACCCAAAATACAGCCCGTTATCAAAAAAGTGGGTGTAGCTAAAATTTCCTTTAAAGGTGGTTGGCACTTCAAAGTCTGGACTTACCGCATTGATGGTAGAAAACGGAGTTTCACCTTCTGGTATTCCAGGAACAGTAGATGGGTCTTGTCTGTAGCCAACAAAATCTGGGGTTGGCACAGCCGCACCAGTAACATCTATGGCTCCAAGCAAAGTACCACTATTTTGTATGTTATTTACTTGTGCATAATAATGGGGTTGAGATGTAAATACACCTCCCCCTAATTTAAAGATATCTGTATTCTCTCCTTTTAAATTCCAAGTAAGTTGAATTCTAGGTTGAATGTTATCAAAGTCTTCTATGGTTTCATCCGTTCTAATGCCTAAATCTTCAAAAACCACAGGATTAAATTCTGCCGCATCATTAAATATAGTAGCATCCCAACGCAAACCTGCTTTTAGGTTTATGTCCTTAGTAAGATTAAAATCGGCCTCAGCAAAAAGCGATAAATCTAACACTGTTTGCTCTACCAACGGTAAACCCTGTAATGGCACCTCTCTGGCATACCTACTTGCGTTCATATTGTCAAAATCATCTAAACTATCAAAGAAAAAACGACCATTTTGCTCGTTAGAAAGCAAGGTTTCCAAGTAAGTTATGGTGTTATCTGTACCAAAAGTATAGTTTACTTTACCTGTATTTAAATACGTAATATTTGCAATATGCAGCTGATTTTCCATATTGGTTTCTGGCGTAAAACGTTGCCCTCCCATTTGAATGTCTCTAGACCTTGTACTGCCATTAGGTAATACTGAAGTAACCTCTACAATGGCCCTAGGAATATTGCTAGACGGCAATTGACTGCTTGGAACAAAAGCGCGTTCTGCATGCTGATATTGTACTTTGAATTCATTAGTTACAGCAGGAGAGAAATTAGAACGTAAAGACACCAAAAAGCTATTCTCTTTAGACTCAAAATCTGACCAAGATTCCGCAATTTCAAAATCCGAATTATCACTGGTATTAAATGGGCTTTCCCACTTATTATACAGATTACGTAGTGTTAATCTATGTTTATCATTTATTTGCCAATCCAAGCGAATGAATAAGTTATTGGCTTCTGTTTCTCTATCAAATTGCCCTACTTGCTGAGCATCACTCACACCGTATTTAGTCCTAGCAATGTTTAAGAAGCGGTCTAAATTGTCTTGAGAAATCCCTAAACGATTTGCATCTGCATCACTCTGTATATCTGCAATACTTATTGGCTCTCCTGCATCTTGACGCTCATATGTAGCAAAAAAATGTAATTTGTCTTTTACAATAGGTCCGCCCAAACTAATTCCGTATTGAGAGGTGTAAAAATCTGCTTCTCTGTCTTCTCCTCTAATGTTATATTTACTTTGTAAAGCATCCGCTCTGTGGTAAAAGAAAGCACTACCACTAAAAGTGTTGGTACCAGATTTGGTTACGACGTTTAGGGCTCCTCCACTTTGTCTACCCTGTGTAACACTGTAGTCATTAGTAGATACTTCAAACTCCCTAACTGCTTCTTGAGACAAGGTGTAGGGTCCACGACCAACCTCACCGGCCGTTAAGGTGTTTCTAGCATTTGCCCCATCTATAGTAATGTTAGTAGAAGTTCTACGCTGCCCTCCTAAATTTAGAGACCCACCGCCTTGCAACGGGCTTAAACTGGTTAGCCTTGTAAAGTTTCTACCTTCCGTTGGGAGATTGGCAATCTGTACTTTACCAATTTTGGTGGCTGCTCCTATTTGTTGAATACGTTGAGAGATACCCTCACCAGTCAATACTACCTCTTCTAACGCATTTACACTTTCTTGTAAATTAATCTTAAGTACAACAACATCACTTTGGTTTAATTCTATCCCCTCTTTTACCGCCGTTTTAAATCCAGTATAAGAAGCCTCAAAGCGATAAGGGCCACCTAAAGGCAGCTGTTGTAATACAAAATTACCGTCCATATCTGTAATGGTTCCGGTTCTAAATCCTGTTGCGGCATTCTGTACTAGAATATTGACACCCATCATAGGTGCATTGCCGTCATCTAAAATAGTTCCTCTAATAGAGGCATTGGTAGACTGCGCGGTAACCCAATTGGCACCCAAAAGCAGACTACATACTACTAAAATAAGTTTGGTAAAAGTTTTCATTTTGGTTCTGTTTTTAAAGCGGCGAAACTAAAATTGAAGCCTTATTGTGCCACGTTAATTTTTAACATTAGCACCAAGCTTTACCTTTATTTTAAGTTGAATTAACTTTGGGACCTGCTTGATTTTTGCCATCCATCAAATTGAAAAGAGTGCTTAAGTATTGTTAAATAGCCTTTGCATTTTAACAAGAGATTATATCTTGTGGGCAACAACTATTCAAACTTTATAATGAAGAAACTACTGCTACTTTCCCTATTTGTATTCCTATTTATTAGTAAAGGCAACGCCCAGATTGCTACGCCCATTTCTGGGGAGGAAGAGTTTGGCGCATGGTACATGTATTTTGGTACTAATAAGCTATCTGAAAAGTGGAGTTTACATACCGAAGCGCAATTTCGATTGTATGAAACTACCGATAATTTTAATCAACTTTTATTGAGAACAGGCGCCAATTACCATATCAATAAGGATGCTATAGCAACTTTAGGGTATGGATATATTGAGACCGATGCCAGTTTTATAGATTTACCTGGAGAGACCAATAGTAAGGAACACCGAATTTTTGAACAGTTCATTTTAAAAAATAAAGTGTGGGAATTTCTATTTGAACACCGGTATCGTCTAGAACAACGTTTTTTAGAGTTTGCCAATAACACTACGGACACGCAACACCGAGCACGTTATCGCCTGCAAGTTACACTCCCCTTGACCAATACCTTTTTCTTAAATTTTTATGATGAATTATTTATAAACCTACAAGACGATTTATTTGGACAAAACCGGCTTTACGGTGCTTTAGGTGTACATGTTACAGAAAATAGCAGTGTGCAGATTGGTTACTTAAGAAACCAATTTACCAATGCGGTTTATGATAGACTCCAGATAGGAATCTTTTACAATCCCGACTTATCTAGTCTCTTTAAAAAGAAACCTAAAAGTTAATCTATAGGGCTTATTCCACCATTTTACTTTGGCCCTGTAAAAGACCATAAACTATGCAGACAAACAGAGTAAAATTTACCAACCAGCAAGGTCAACAATTAAAAGGCCTATTGGAACTACCTATAAACCAGCATCCGCACAATTTTGTGCTTTTTGCACACTGCTTTACCTGCACTAAAAATTTATTAGCAGTTAAAAATATTGCCAGAGGCCTTACCGCGAATGGTTTTGGTGTTCTCCGTTTTGATTTTACTGGATTAGGAGAAAGTGAAGGGGAATTTGCGGATACCAATTTTTCTGGTAATGTAGAAGATGTAATTGCTGCGGCAAATTTTTTAGATGCTACCTACAAAGCACCTAGTCTTTTGGTTGGGCATTCTTTAGGAGGCGCAGCCGTTTTACAAGCTGCAGCAAAGTTGGATTTTGTAACAGCAGTAGCCACCATTGGTGCGCCTAGCCATCCAGAACATGTTAAACATCTTTTTAAATCTAACTTAGAAGAAATTAAACGAAGTGGTAAAGCTGTGGTACATTTAAGTGGAAGAGATTTTACGATTACGCGGCAGTTTGTAAAAGATTTAGAGCAGAATGCAGCCAAAGAAAATATACAGGACCTGCGTAAAGCATTACTGGTGCTACATTCACCACAAGACACTATTGTTGGAATTCAGAATGCAGAAGAAATTTATACCGCAGCGCATCATCCTAAAAGCTTTATATCCTTAGATGGTGCAGACCATTTATTATCAGATAAAGAAGACGCAACCTATGTAGGGAATGTCATTGCCAATTGGGCCACACGCTACGTGACTATAAAAGCAGAGACACCTTTAAAAAGTAAGCAAGAGGTAATAGCAAGTCTAGATAGTAATGCAAGTTTTACCACACAAATGAAGGTTGGTGACCACCTTATGGTGGCAGATGAGCCAGTTTCTTTTGGCGGCCAAAATTTTGGCCCATCTCCTTATGAGTTGGTTTCTGCTGGTTTATCTGCCTGTACAGCAATGACTGTGCAAATGTATGCCAAGCGTAAAAATTGGCCTTTAGAAAACATAGAAGTCCACACCACTTACAACAAACAACATGCTGTAGACTGTGAACATTGCGAAGAACCAACGGCCAAGATTGATACGTTTCATCGTTTTATAAAGTTTACAGGAAATTTAGACCAAAAACAAATTGCTCGCATGTTAGAAATTGCAGACAAATGCCCAGTACACAAAACCTTGCATAGCCAAACACAAGTGATTACGGAGTTCTTAGATTAGTCAATAATCATAACAGCTCGTTATTATAAGAATAGCGTTAAAATTGCTACACTATTAAATTGGTTAGCGCTGCATATTTTTTTACTTTTAAGCTAATCTAAGAAAACACCAAAGACAAAGACGATGAAAAAATTAATCGCAATACCATTAGGAGCAATATTAGCTTTAAGTTTTAGCTGTAAAGACTTTAAGAAAGGAGTTGAAGACGGCTATAATGATGCAAAAAAAGAGGCTGAGGAAGTTAAAATCGAAACTCCGGAAGAAAATATAACATTATCCAAATTAGAAGATTCTCCTGCTTATAGCGATGCTGTACTGCGCTTGGAGAATCCTTCTGATGGTAAGATTGCAGAGGCAGGCCCGGTAGATTTTAACTTTACTGTATCTAATTATGAACTTGGAGCACAAACAGACAGTCCAAACGCAAACTTACTTGCAAACTCTGGTAAAGGACAGCATATTCATTTTATACTAAATAATGAGCCGTACTCTGCGCATTATGAATCTACTTTTACTAAAGAAATGCCAGCAGGCGTACACCACTTAGTTGCTTTCTTAAGCAGGTCTTATCACGAATCTGTTAAAAATGAAAACTCCGTAGTTGTACAGAAGTTAGAAATTGGAGAGAATCCAGAGGATTCTAAAGGTATACAAATAGATGCTCCTACCCTAATTTACAGCAGACCCAAAGGGGAGTATTCTGGTAAGGATACAGAAAATTTATTGTTAGACTTTTTTGTTCTGAATACCACATTATCAGCAGATGGTAATAAGGTTAAAGCAACAATTAATGGACAGGAATTTATGATAACCGAATGGGTACCCCATGTAATCAAGGGTCTAAACAAAGGAGAAGTAACTATTAAACTAGAACTAATAGATCAAGAAGGCAACGGAATTCCAGGACCTTTTAATACCGTTGAACGTACGGTTACCTTGAAAGAGTAAAATCATTTTTTAAATACTAAAAACAAAAAGTCATCTTAGGATGGCTTTTCTTTTTTTAAGCTTACTGATAGTCAAGTTATAGAGACCGTGCATGATTCCCTTTTACAATTAAAATATGTTTTATGCTTAAAAATATGTTGCAATACCTATCTTTAGCGCAATGGCAATAGACTTAGATAACCTTATTCTAAAATTTAAACAGCAAGATGCAACTGCGTTTGAAACTCTGCATCAAATGTACGCAGAGAATATCTGTGGCGTTATCAATACTATTGTACGCAATCCAGAAAGAGCACAAGAGCTTTGCCAAGATGTTTTTATAAAAATTTGGCATAATGCTGATAGTTATGATAAAAGTAAAGGCCGTTTCTTTACTTGGATATTAAATATAGCCAGGAATACTGCTATAGATGAAGTAAGGTCTAAATCGCACAAAAATGACAAAAAAAACCTACAGTTAGATTATTTCGTAGGTATAGTAGAGGGTGTAGAAGATATGGACGAAAGAACAAATACTATCGGGCTAAAAAAATTAGTAAAAGACTTAAAAGAAAAGTGTTTACAAGTAATTGAATTGTTATACTTTAAGGGGTATACCCAAAAAGAAGTAGCAGAAGAACTTAACATACCTGTTGGGACGGTAAAAACAAGAAATAGAAGTTGTATCTCTAAACTAAGAGAAAACTTAAATTTATAATGGATACGCAAGAATACATAGCGTCTGGTATTTTGGAACTATATGTTGCTGGGCTACTCACTGCAGAAGAAAATTTGCAGATAGACCGCTACGCGCAAGAGTATCCAGAGATTAAAGCAGAAATATTGGCTATAGAAGACAGTATTTTAGCCTTAAGTAAAGCTGCGTCTCCTGGTTTAGCTGAGGATTCACTTTCTACTATACGAAAGAAAACTCAGAACGTAATCCCGATAACCCCTGTAGCAGAGAAACGTACAAACCAAAATTTCTTTAGCTATGCGGGTTGGGCTGCCTCTGTGGCATTGGCTATAGGCTTATTTTACTTGTACCAACAAAATAATATATTAAAAGAAACCTTAGAGGTGACTACTACGGAAAAAGAGGAATTAAAAACCGCGGTAGAAGTAGAAAAAGAAACAACTACTAAGGTTAACAGCATATTAGAGCAATTAAGAGACCAAAACGTGGCCGTTGTTGCCTTAGGCGGACAAGCTGTTGCCCCAGAGTCTTTTGCCAAGGTATATTGGAATACAAAAGAGCAAAAAGTAGTTATAGATGCCCAAGGTCTACCTGAACCCCCAGAAGGCTTTACCTACCAAGTATGGTCTTTAAAACTAAATCCATTAACGCCAACAAGTTTAGGGCTGTTAGATGATTTTGCATCTAACGACACCAAATTATTTGAGTTAGATAACACTAATAAAAGTCAAGCATTTGGTATAACATTAGAACCTGCTGGCGGTAGTAAGAGCCCTACTTTAGAACAACTTTATACTTTAGGCGCTGTGAGTAGCTAAAAGCTATTTTCTAGCAGCATAAGGCGTACTAATTAATTTAGAATGTAACCGTTTCAACTTTACCGCAGGGTATCCTATTTTAAATAGAACAACGAGAAGAAGATTAGATAAATTGACCTTTAGGTACGAATTCGTTTCGTACTTTCTGGCAGACACCATAAGGTTATTAGGAATAATAGTGTAGCGTATTTTTTGCTGCTTCATTCTTCTAAAGAATTCAAAGTCCTCCATAATTACCTGTTTCTCATCAAACCCATGTAACTTTTTAAAAACAGAAGCTCTTATAAACAGGCATTGGTCTCCACCACCGGTAAAAATGCCATCTTTTTTGGTGAACTTACTATTGATGTTTAATAGAAAACTGTTTTTATTAAATTGATAGGAGAAAAAACCTGCTTCCGAGGTACCTTCTAGCGTCTCTTTGATATCCGTAAAAAAACTACTGGGTGGCCATACATCTGCGTGTAAAAAAGCCAAATACTTGCCTTTTGCGTGCAAAGCTCCTAGATTTAATTGTGCTGCTCTACCAGTAACCGAAGATTGATACCAGTGCACGCCATACCTATTACATACTTGGATAGATTTATCTTGGGTATCTTTAGACAAAACCACTATGATTTCCGTATTTTCATACTGTTTTAAGCCCTTGATGTGAGGAAGTAAGTTAGCTAAATTAGTTGCTTCATTATGAGCAGGAATTACAACACTAATCATTTAGAAATTTTTAATACCTACGGAAATTCTTTTAAGTAGGTTTTAAGAAAGCATCTGCTTTTTTAAGCGACAAACCCAAAATACCATGTTTACGTAAATAGATAAAATATATTTTAATGAAGATAAGATTATTAGCGGTTTTAAGCTTTTTATTTTTTAGTTGTTGTAAGGTAAAAAAAGCACCATTACAAGAAAAAAACTTTGCTTCTACAGAATTCAATGTATTATCAGAACAGTTGCTAGAACATATTAAAAACGAAACGCCCACTACTGAAATCACAGATAAACTGGCAGCAGCTTCTTTTGAAGACTTGCAAAGGAGCTTGGTTACAGATGCTCAGAAGTATGCTTTTTGGGTAAATATTTACAACGCCTACATACAACTAATTTTAAAAGAACATCCAGAATATTATGATGACCGGGGTGCGTTCTTTTCTAAAGAACAAATTACTATAGCAGGCCATACGGTAGCTTTTGAAACTATTGAACATGGTATTTTAAGAAAATCGCAATGGGGAATAGGTTTAGGATATGTACGCAAATGGTTTCCAGGTAAATTTGAGCGCAAATTGCGCGTAAATAAACGCGATTACCGTATACATTTTGCACTAAACTGCGGGGCCAAAGATTGCCCTCCAGTGGCTATTTACACCCCTCAAAAAGTAGAAGAACAATTTAAAAAAGGAACCGCACGTTTTTTAGAAAAATCAACCACCTATAGTGATGGTACAGCGAAAGTAACTTCTTTGTTTTCTTGGTTTAGAGGTGATTTTGGTGGTAAATCTGGTACCAAAGAAATTTTAGAGCAACACCAACTAATTCCGGCAGATGCAGATGTTGATGTGGAATATTCCAATTACGATTGGACTTTAGACCTAGACAATTTTATATCATTATAAAAAAAAGAAAAGCGCTCAAGTACCACACTTGAGCGCTTCTAACCAAACAATCAACCTAAAAAAAACTACTACAAACTCTGAATTTCCTTAGCTATCACAGGACCTAGTTCATAAGAAGCTTCTTTCAATTCTTTTTGAATCGGTTCTACCTGAGTAGATTTTCCATTTGCTTTATATACTTTAGCTGTAGTAAGTAAAATACTAGGCTCATGTGTTTTACCTACTATTTTCTCTTGTGTTATCTGCAGTGCTTTTTCTTCTTTACCCAACTTTAGATAGGTTTTTGCCAAAAGATTATAAGTCTCTGGAGTAGGTCTATTTGTCACTTCTTCTTGGGCCAATGCCAATGCCTTTTTGTACTCTTGCAAGTGGTCTAGCATAAAATCTATGTTGTAAGCATTGTACATGGCTCCATAATTGGGATTTTTAACCATGTTATAATAATAATCTAGATTTACCGCTTTTTTATCCATGTTCCCCATATACTCATGGATTTCTGCTTTTAAAAGAAAATAGTCTGGAGACTTGTAATTGGTAGTAATAGCGTCTAGAATACGTAACGCTTCTGCTCCATTTTTTTCATAACTAAAGACAATCCAAGCAATACCTTTTTTGGCGTATGCGTTGTTTGGGTCTAAACGCAATGCTTTAAGATAATTTTGATAAGAATCTTCTATACGACCAGCATGCCCATAATAATCTGCTATATTGGTATAAGACCATAAAAGTAAGTTAGCATTCTTACTAGATTCTGCCTTGGCTAAAGCTTTTTCCATAAGGGTAATAGTAGTATCCAAATCGCCCTTATAATCATTCCACTTTGCAGCTCTAATTAAGTATCCAAAACTGCTCATATTGGTAAGAGAATCTAAATAGGTTTGTGCTAAATCGTACTCCCCCAATTCCATATAAACATCAAACAATAAGGCTTGGGTTTCTTCTTTACCACCACCAACGCGGTCTGCTAAATGCGCCATTTGTAATGCTTCTTTAAACCGATGTTGAGAAATGTAGTTACGCGCCAAGGCTCTTGCATAAGATGCCTTATCTATGTTAGCAACAGCTAAGGCCTTTTCTAAAGCCAGTTCTGCCTTCTTTAAGTATACAACATCTGCGGTTTTAGAAAAATAATTATTGTACTCCCCAGCAACAATGCCTAAACTCATTAATTGCAAACTGTCTTGTGTTATTTTATTATTCCAAGTATTAAAATATTTGGTATGGGTTTTAGGAGCTTTTTGCACCAAATATGTATTGTAATCTTCTTGTTGGGTTGCAAATGTGGTAGTCTCTTGGCAAGAGAATAGAACCAGCAACAAGCTAAAGGAAAGTAGTATTTTCATTTTTTGGGTGTTTTAGGATGAATTGTATGTTTTTATAAGAGGAAGCTGCAATACAGCTCCCTCTTCTCTTTTTCAAAGTACTAT
The DNA here is from genome assembly GCF_011882165.1 of Croceivirga sp. JEA036. Taxonomy (NCBI): domain Bacteria; kingdom Pseudomonadati; phylum Bacteroidota; class Flavobacteriia; order Flavobacteriales; family Flavobacteriaceae; genus Croceivirga; species Croceivirga sp. JEA036. The sequence goes on along the minus strand of NZ_JAATON010000005.1, from coordinate 249,655 downwards.
TCTGGATTGCCCAGATAAGGAAATTCTGTAGCCACCGTAGCTGTGATGCCTACACCATCACTTACTAATAATGGCAGACCATCTTGGCCATTAAATCTAGCGCCATTACCGCCACCAAATAAAAGAATTAAAGAAACATCAATAACATCATCTGTTAAGGTTCTACCTGTTAAACCAACAGCGCCTTCGTACGCGGGTGCACCAGCCCCTGGGTTAAAATACGTTGTTGGCAAATTGGGAGCAACTTCTAAAACGTCGTCCGCCAAAACACTTGTCAATACGGTAGCACTAACGGGATTTTCTGTATATCCATCATTCTCTGGTCCATTTAAAATATCACCTAAAATATTAGGTTCGTAATCCACATCTTCTGCAGTTAAACCCAAGGCAACTGCATATGCATCATGATATGCTTCTAGCTGCGCTTCAAAGCTCGGTTGAAACGTTGCTTGCATTTCTGAAGGGATTGCAGCGTTATGCATGTCTTTTAGTTCACCGCTGCCACTTAAAACCGTATTAATGCCAGGACGCCCCATATAATCTACTTGTGCGTATGTGCCAGAAAAGTCTACCTCCATCATTCCATCATCTTCCAAACCCACCATATCATCATCCATCATTGGAGTATCATTATCGTCAGCATCACAGGCTACATTCAACGCTAATAATGCACTACATGCTGCGATACAGCTTATTCTATATAATTTCATTTTGTTTCTTTTTAAGTTGATTATTGTTTTCTATTTGTAGTTACCCAGGTTTTGTACACCTCTAAACCTAAAACATTAGTCGCTGTAGGCGTTCCTAACATTGTATTAGGAATCTCTACCACTAGTGCCATGGTATTAGCGCCATCAAAAGTGTCTGTACCGGGATTATTAAATCCGCTATTGTTTTCTGGGCTTGGCATAACCACTTGGTTGTACTGTGTAAAGTCAAAAAAGAAAGCATCTTGTCTGGGCCCAGCGAATAATTTTACGCCATCTGCAGTAGTTTCTGTAATTGCAGTTTCTGCAGAAATTTCTACCATACCCAATGGCATATCTACTGCTACTTCACTAGAAATACCTGTGGTTGTTGGTGCTACGGGACCAAAAAAGTACATAATACCGTCTCTTGGTATGGCTTGTATCACTTGGTCTTCTACCAAATCGCCATCCAAATCAATATTAATTTCGGTTAGCACGTCCTCATCAAAAGAACCGTATGCTAAACCATCTACTACGTTAGATTGTAAGTCTACAATAAATACGGTATTATCAGAACCTTCTGTAGGTTCAAAAGCATAGAAATCTGCAATATCTGCCGTGGTCCCCATACTGTTAGGGGCATCTATATGGTCTGCTGCAACCACAATAGCCATTGCTACTGCAAGCGAACCAAAGAATACTCCCTTTTTAATTGATTTTTTCATCATCAAATGTTTTAAAGATTATTTCCCTTACCTACGGGGTTTAAAAAGGGTGGGTTTGGTTTTAAATGTTAAAGTATTCCCAACAAAAAATACAATTGTAAATAAGCTGTGATAACTAATTAGCGACAAGCTCGTAGATTTTTTCTTACTTTGATCTAAGCAATCAAACACCAATATGAACCCATCCGCAACTGGTTGGATTAAAAAATTTGGACATTTAATCCAAGAAAAGCAAGAGCTGTATGTTGACCAAAATCATCTTTATCAGGTTTTATTAGCTAATGGATTTGTATACGGAATACATTTAACTCCGCCCCCTTTTGCCGTGGCTGAGCATAGCTATACAGAGGATGAAATTGCTAAAATTAATCTATTAACAGCACTGTATTTTTCTTATAAATTCGAGACCCAGAAAACCGACTTCTCTCACTTTGTCAGTATGGTTTTTGAATACTATAAATTGATGAATCTTGGGCAGATTGGTTTCTTGGACAAAATCCTAATTGGCAAAAAAACAGAAGACCAATTAGAGAAATTATTGGACTCCAGAATTTATCTTAACGGGAGTGCCTTTAGTCGTGCTTTTGGCAACAGCCTTACTAACTCTTTGCTATATGTAGACGTTCTAATATTTAAGGAATTTCTTAGAGGTAATCCTGATATAAAATCGCATGCAGAGCTACTTGAATATGTTACCATAAACATTGCTTACCAAGCATTAAATTCTAAAGAAACCAGAAAGAGTGATGAAAAACTTTTAGAAATTCTAGCTGCATCTTTAAGTTATGTTGATTTAAATGAAACCCATTTTGAACATAGTTTTTATGAATTATTGAGTCTTAAATTTAGCGAATCTGAAAAGAAATATTTACTAGATATTGCCTGCTTAACTGTATGGGAAGATGGTAAATTAGAACAAGAGGAATCTGACTTTATTTATGAGGTAGGCTATGGGTTAAATCGGGATAAAAATACGATTGCAGAAGCGGTAAAAAATGTGCTTATTTTCTTTGATGAAAACCGAGAAAAAATACCTTATCTAAAAGAGCTTAATATGGCATCTCAATTTTACGATGGGATGACCAAAAACGTAAGTAAACTTATTTTAAGAAACAGTAAGCGACTTAAAAAAGAACTGGTAGAGAGCAAAGAACTTTTACAGCTTTTAGCAAAATCTACTAAGCAAGACTTAACGCCACAGGAGCGTAAAAAAATGCAGCAACAATTATTAGATTTATTTAAAAGCATACCATCTTTAGCAATTTTCATGCTTCCTGGTGGGGCTGTTTTACTACCCATTTTTATTAAATTGATTCCGCAATTACTACCTTCTGCTTTTGATGACAACCGAATAGACAAATAGCCCTTATCTAGAGTATCACTTTAATTATAATAAAATTTTATAGCGACACTTAAAATACAATTTACCAGATTTTTAAACAGCTTTACTCTAACCAAAACTTAAAGTCTTTTACGCGCTCCCTACTAACTATAACATCTTGTTCTTTATACGTCTTTAGCTTTATTTGAAGCCTAGAATTGGTATAAGAAACTATGTCTTTAATATGGTCAATGTTTACATAGAATTTTCTGCTAACGCGAAAAAAGGTTTTAGGAGAGATTTCGTCCTCCAAATTTTCTAGAGTAGTATCTAACAAATAATTTCTACCATCTGTAGTAGCCGCATAAGTGCCTTTATTTTCACTGTAGAAGCACTCTACCTCATCTGCATTTATAATCTTTAAATGTTGCCCTACTCTAGCGGTAAATCGTTTTTTATACTCCCGCTCCAGAGGGTTAACAAGGAGCTTTTTTATGTCTTCAAAATCAATTGAAATCTTGTCCTTTTTAGGTGCAAAATCACGGTATTTTTTTACTGCTTTTTCCAAGTCTTCATCATCAATTGGTTTTAGCAAATAATCAATGCTATTTAGCTTAAAAGCTTGTAGTGCATACTCGTCATAAGCAGTAGTAAAAATCACTGCAGATTTTACATGTACTGCATCAAAAATTTCAAAAGATAATCCGTCTGATAATTGGATGTCTAAAAAAATTAATTCAGGATGTGGGTTTTGCTTAAACCACAAAATAGATTCTTCTACAGAGTGTAACATGGTTGCAACTTCTACTTGTAATTCTGACAGCATTCTACCCAATCTTCTTGCTGCAGGTTTTTCGTCTTCTATGATTAGTACATTCATGTTTGGTTTGGTTATTTTGGTTTATTTAGTTTTTAAAGATACTTATCTTTTTCCGCGCTATCCCTATCCATATATTCTTGAATTTTTCGTTCTTCCCAGTTACTTCCAAATATTGGAAATATTCCAAATACACGTATGCCATGGAATGCTAATCCTATACCCCAAAAGAAGAGTGTAGAGAAGTTGGTCCAATCCCAAAATCGCATTTGATCAAACCCACTTTGGATAAAAAAATTGGCTAAAATAAACGCATTAATAATTACATAAACTCCAAGGTGTATGTAGAAACTTTTTATCTCTTTTACGCGTTTTTGCGCACGTTGATATTTTGCATCGTTGGTTTTTTTCATGATTACTTCCATTTTTCTGTTTCTCTTTCTTTTTCCATTATTTCTCTAATCTTTCTTTCTTCCCAATCTTTATTAAAAAATGGATTTACCCTAAATGTTTTTAGTGCATGAAAGAAAACTCCTATTCCCCAGCCAAAGGCTGCCCACAGAAACCACATGTATCCAAAACCCGTGGTATAGTAATTTATACCCGCCAAGAACACCACAAAAATTAAATATATGGTTAGGTTGTTGTAGAACTTTTTGAGCTCATCTACCCTATCTCTGGCTCTCTGGTATTTGCTTTCATTAAACTTTGTATCCATTGTTAAATATTATTTGCTATTCGTTTTTTGATATTTCTTTGTTGCTTTTTTAAAGATAGTAACTATTAAAAGTTATGATCCTTCATAAGTTCCGCAATCTTGCGCTCTTCCCATTCTTTACCAAAAAAAGGATTTTGAGCAAACGCATGCAATCCGTGTCCTAATAGGCCCAATCCCCATCCTAAAGCAGGGAAAATTACCCAAGGAAAACTTGTAGTACTGTAATTGATATATGCTAAAAAAGGAATTACTAATGCATAAGCAAATAAATTACCATAAAAACTTCTTATGCTTTCTACTTTTTCTTTAGCTCTTCTGTACTTAGCGTCGTTTTGGTATTCCATAATAGTTGTTTTTTTTGTTTTGATTAATTACACTGTAAATATCCTTTACCAGAACCACTTTCCATAAAGCGTCTTACTCAATTGTAGAAAAAGAATGATGAATTGTTATACAATAATGCACCAGGTAAAATAGTTAGTGATTATTAAGAAAAACCTTACGATTTTTATATTTGGAGTAAAATCAATTGCATTGATAGATGAAGATAGTATATCAATATATAGCTCATAAAAAATTACTTATACAGAAGTATTCAGGTAAAGCTTGCCATGATACCTACAAACAACACTTAGAGCGTATTTTAAAAGAACCTTTTTCTAAGGATATTAGATATGTATTGTCTGACCTGACAGAAATGGAAGTTGATGATGTTGTAAAATCTGTGATACAAACCAGCACCTCAAGGAATAATAAGGTAACAATACCCTTTAAGGAGGTGTTATTGGTTACCACTCCAGCTACAACTGCTTTTGCTACGTTACTACAACGCATTGGTAGTGATAATGCCGTATTTCATTTTTGTAGCACTATAGAAAAAGCTATTTCGCTTTTAAACGTTAGTCTTACACCAGATGAAGCCTTAATACATTTAGAAGATTTGAGAAATGAAGTGCAATTTAAAGAGAGTGAAAATTAAAAATCTTCGTCTTCCATAAACTGACGAATTTTACGTTCTTCCCAATCCTTACCCAAAAGAGGATGATAGCCAAAAGCCTGCAACGCATGAGCCGCTAGCCCAAACCCCCAGCCCAATGTGGGGAAAATTGCCCAAGTAAAACTCGTAGTACGGTAATTTATCCACCATAAAAAAGGGATGACAAATACGTAAGCCGTTAAATTACCATAAAACCCTTTTATTGCCTCTACGCGCTCCTTTGCTTTCTCGTAACGCTTTTCCTCTAAAAATTCGTCCTGGGTTTCCACACGAGATATTTGTTGGTTAAGCATGGGTAAGGTTACTCTAAAATCGGTTTCTGTTTTTTCTATAGATACCTCCCTATTCGTTAAAATCTGATAACGTTGTTTGATGTTCTGCAGTCCAACCCCGCTACTCTTTTTTACCACTTCCTTAGCCTGTAGGTTGTTACTCACCACCAAATTATTCTCGGCTTCAAACACTTTTAAGTGCAATGGTCTAGATGCCGTAACAACATTATGCTTTACTGCATTTTCTAACAATAATTGCAAACTTAAAGGTACAATCTTAGCGTCCGGGTCCGTTGCCTGGTCTGGAATATCAAACACAATGCTATCCTCAAAACGCATTTTTAGTAAACGCACATAGGTCCTAGCAAAGTTGAGCTCCTCATCTACCGTTACCAAATCTTTATTCTTCTGCTCCAAAACATAGCGGTATACTTTGGAAAGGGACGTGGTGAATTTCTGCGCTTGATAGGGGTCTTCTTCTATTAAACTAGTCAATACATTTAAGCTATTGAACAAGAAGTGTGGGTCTAACTGATTTTTTAATGCATCAAAACGAGCAGATGCGGTACCCGCAATGATTTTCTGCTCTTTTACCTTATTGTCTTGTCTATACTTGTAATAATAGGCCCCATAAAATATGAGGTTTATTACAAAAGAGATAATTAGGGATTGGGTATAGTTATGTACGCGCTCCCCAAGAAGAAACTCCATAAAAACCTCATCTCCAAAAAATACAAGCCTTATAAGTCTTGCAAAGAAAATTGCAATAAGAGAAACTACTATATTACCTCCAAAGGCAATAGAAAAACGTTTAATACCCCATATTTTCTTATCAAATCGCTTTAGAATATAATCAAACCAATAAATGTTGAGCATGTAGATAATGACAGAAAAAATAATATTCTCATAATATTCTGACCACGCTCCACGCCATAATTGGGTTTTATCTACATCCGTAAAAAAGTAGAAATAAACCATAAAGACCACATAAATTGCGGTCCCTATGAGTGTTCCTTTAAAAAATTCCTTTATAAATTTTTGCATGCTCTAGTTGTTGCATTGGGCCAAAACTTCTTTGGCTCTGTCTTGCCCCCAGTTTGGATAAAATTCGGTTTCTGGTTTAAAATTAGCGAAAAGTTCCAAAGAGCGTTCCACATCTTTGCAATAAGGGATGGTATCCTTTCCAAAATATTTGGCAGACCCCATGTCCCACTCCGCTTTAGAAAACACTACTCTAGGGTTGTTGGGCGCTAACTGTGCCGCCTTTCCATACAATTGCACTACTTTTCCAGAAAGCGTCATCCCATAGGTAGCCCCATCAAAAGCAATGTAGGCCGTATTTGTCAAGGCCTCTAAAACCAATAGCTCTGCATTATCTGGCGAAATATTCTTGGCCACGTCTATGAATTCTTGTGCTTTTTCTAATTGTTGTTTCAATTTGGTTTCATCTGTTTCGCCAAAAGAGGCGGTTGTATTTACCAATGCGTTATAGTAGTAGGGAAGCCAATTGTCTTGTTCTGCCATAGAAATACGTTCAAATAAATTAGAGGCTTCGGTTATTTTACCTTCTCCCCAAAGTTGCAAAGCTTTTTGCATTCCCTTAGTGTACTTGTCTTGTGCAGTTAACACACTAGTTACGGCTAAAAGACAAATTAAAATAGTTTTTTTCATGACTGTTTGTTTAATGTTTGATTACGATGTAAAACTCGGGTTAACCAACAAACCACACCAATAGGAGTTACCCAACTGTATGAATTGCTTACCGAATTGTACTTTTTATAAATTATCTAATTGATTGCTCTTTTTATCGCTGCTGATAGTCCAAAAGAATCCTACAAAAAAGAAACTATCCGCAGCGGGTGATATGGCTCTACGGTTGTAAACACCTTCTGCATTTGGGGTATTGGCATACTGGTAGTTTCCAATATTATTAGTACCCAACACATTGTTAACCGAGAAAAATAAAATCTTTTGCTGGTCTATTAAATAGGCCCAATTAAGGCTTAGATTGTGGTAGTCTTTAGTTTTTTCGGCATAAAATTCTGGTGTGTTAGGGTTATCATAGGGTCTGCCAGAACCATAACTATAAGACATTCCTATTTGCGAACGCCAATCGTTGACCCAATATTTACCTACGGCAGAAAAATTGTGAGCATTCGCAAAATTTGGTGTGGCCTGCTCCGTAAAATCCAGAAAATCACGTTCTGTATTTAAGTAGCTATAAGATAGCCAATAATCCAAGTTTTTAATGCTCTTGTTATCCCTGTAAAATACATCTAGACCGGCAGCATAGCCATTTCCTAAATTGCTAAAATTGGAGTTGAATTGTGGCTCACGGGTATCATACTTCACCAAATTGTCATAATCCTTGTAGTACCCTTCTACCCTAAAGGTTTTGCCGTTTTTAGCGTATTGATAATTAAGAATATAATGGGCCGTTCTTTCATAATCTAGGGTAGCATCGTAGTTGATAAACTGGGTTAATGGATTCTGATAATAATTACCATAAGCTAAGGATAACTGACTATCCTGACCCGTTTTGTAAGCCAAGGATGCTCGTGGGGCTACATTCCAAGCTTCAATTAAATTAGAATACTCTGCGCGTGCCCCTAGTTTTAGGGCAAAATTGTTGCTAAAAAACACATCGGCCTCTGCAAAGCCACTCCAAAGCAAGTCATCAAAGCCAGTGGTGAAATCGAATCCATTATTGGCTATAAATTCTTCTTCATAATTGGTGTGGAACACTTCAGAACCAACATTTAATTTAAACCGGCTACTGAATTCTTTAGAAGCTTTCAACTTCAAATGAAGCGAAGTATCTGCTGTTTCTATGTCATTTTCAACAACCGTAATGGCATTGGTATCCCATGCCGTACTAGCTCCGGCATAAACCGTCCAATTGTTTTCAAAAAAGTATTTATAATTCGCGTTTAAATACAGGTTATTGTTTTTCAATCTAAAATTTACATACTCCTCAAAATTGATGTCCTCCTGGTCTATATCAAAATTGGCATGGTTAAAACCCGTGTAGAATTTAAACATACTGCGTTCCCCCTTATGCCTAAAAACAGCTTCGCCAGCCATGGATTCATACGGGTTGTTCCAACGCACTCCATTGGTAGAAGGTATCAAGGCTTCGTAAGGCGATAAATTGATGTAACTGGTATTAAAACTTAAACTAGTATTGCCCCAAATCTCGGTATGTCCCAGACCTGCACCTACGCTCATCACAGAAATATCCGTCTTTTCTTGGTCTGGTAAATCAGTAGTATTCATAAGCAACACACCAGAAAGCGCCTGCCCATACTCCGCAGAATAACCGCCGGTACTAAAGCTAACTCCTTTAAAAAGAAAAGGAGAAAACCTGCCTCTTGTGGGTACATTGTTGGTACTCGCCATAAACGGTTGAAAAACTCGCTGCCCGTCTATAAACACTTGGGTCTCTTCTGCCCTACCGCCGCGCACAAACAAACGCCCGTCTTCACTAACTGTAGTGGTGCCCGGCAAGGTTTGCAAAGCAGAGCCTATATCTCCGGCCACACCTGCCGTGGTTACAATATCTAGCGGTTTTAATGCCGCCGCTTTAGATTCCGTACCCGCCTCAAAAGAACCCGCTGTTAGCGTTACTCCACTTAAGCTATTAATGGCTTCTTGCAAAACAATTTTTAATTCTTGAAAATAGGTAACCTCTCCCATTTCATAATGGGTATCGTAACCTATACTTGAGACCACCAACATTTGTGTACCCGTTTCTGTAGTTATAAAGGAGAAACGACCTGCAGCATCAGTAGAAGCACCATCATACGTACCTTCTAAATACACATTGGCCCCTGCTACCGGTAATTTACCTGCGGTAACAGTACCTGTAATTGTTGTTTGCGCCAAAAGTGCAAAGCTGATAAAGAAAAGTAATAGTGCTAAATAGTTTTTCATGACTGTTGTTTTAGATTGATGCTCCAAAAATCTATAAACCCTATCTACTATTTAAAGCTTACTAACCCAACTGTAGAAATTACCTACTGGATTGTAAAAATTCGTTTTAACTTACCGCAAAAATAATTTTATATGAAAAGACAACTATTGATTTACGGTAGTGGCAGACATACAGTTCCTTTCTTAAATTACATGGCAAAGGCCACAGGTAAAACCAAACCTAACCTGTGTTTTATTCCAACGGCCAGTGGGGACGATGCAGAATATATACAACGGTTTTACGAGGTTTGCGAACAAATAGCTGTTATTCCCCATGTGCTGCGGGTTTGGATTAATTCTTACGACCAAAAAGAGAGTTTTGATGAAATACTATCAAAAATGGACGCCGTAGTTGTTGGCGGTGGCAATACTTTAAACATGATGGCCATTTGGAAAGCCCAAGGTATAGATATTGCCTTGCGTAAGGCTTATGACAAGGGTGTTATTATGGGCGGTGGCAGCGCAGGCTCTTTATGTTGGACACTGGGCGGCACTACAGATTCTAGACCCAAAGAATTGAGCATTGTTTCTTGCTTAGGTTTTATAGAAAAGAGTCATTGTCCGCATTACAACTCTGAGAAATCTAGAAGACCCCTTTATCATTCTAATATTTTAGCAGGTACCTTGGCAGATGGTTACGCTTGTGACGACCGTTCTGCTATCCACTTTATAAATGAAAAAGTACATACCTCTGTTGCCTTAGATGCAGATAACCATTCGTATTATGTTTATAAAAAAGAAGGCCAAATTGTAGAGGAGTTAATACCGGGAACTATTTTAGCACAAGATTAAAAAGCAGCTTTTTAAATACACTTATCACAAATTTTTAAATGAATTAATTAATATTCGGATTGAGGTAGCGGACGGAGTTAAAATGTAAAATCTTCGCATACGTAAAGAACACAAAACAACCTAAATCGATTGAATGAGAAAGTGTATATTTTATGGATTAGTGCTAGTAGCTACATTATGCTATTCTAGCTATGACCAGCATGAAAAGATTAGCTCTACTCAAAATACAAAAGTGGAAAAAGTCCATTACAAATTAGTTATTAAGACTACTTCTAAAACATCCAGGGCATAAATTGCCTTCCTACATAAACACTTGAAATGAAAGCGGGTCTCGACCCGCTTTTTTTATTGCAGTAGATTTTTGTAAACGTAACCTGCCGTTCCATTTTGGTCCCTAATATGAACCCAGTTTTTAGTATACCCCAAAATTTGTACTGTATCTTGTTCTTTTAAGGTTTTTAGTTTAGTTGATTTTACTGAATTTCCTTGCCGTACATTGGCTTTGGCTGCTTTTATAATTCCACCAGTTGTTGGATTATTTAATTCAAAACTTGGCAATGGTTCTATCTTTTTTACAAAAGGATAAGGGTCTACTGCTTTGGATTTGTAAATACCGAAGTGTAGATGTGGTGCCGTGGTTTTTGCATTACCTGTATTCCCTACCAAGCCCAAAGTATCGCCAACAGTTACTTTTTGCCCTGTACTTGCAATAATGCTATCTAAATGCGCATAATACAAACGATTGCCAAACAGCCCATCTGCTAACCAAACTTGTTTACCACCCAATCCTTGATTACGTGTGCTCACTACGCGACCATCTGTTACAGCAACTACGGGCGTACCTCTAGCAGCAAAAATATCTATACCCTCATGTTGACGGGTACCACCAGCCCGTGGTGCACCCCAGAAACTTTGCACGGCGCTGTTGTCCTTTCCACTAACGGGAAAATAATAGGTAGGCCTTCTCCTTATTAATAGGGTATATTCTGTATTTGCAAAAAGTTGGGGCTGCAGGAGTAATTTGTACATACCCGATTCCCTTATGATATAGGACAAAGAAGATGCATTGGGTTTGTTTTCTAGTAGTAAGTCTATTTTTTTTGATTCATCATATTTGAATAGACTTAAAAAATTAGAGGTAATACTATCTGTTTGTAAGGACACTACCAAACGCTCTCCTTCTTTCAAGGCTAAAGAAAAACTTAAAACCGTAGGCTCAACACTAGAAAACTTGCCTACTTGTTTATAGGGCAGGTTGATGATTACACTATCGTTTAAAGCGTTAGCAAATGCATTCTGCCACGCTGCATACGCCGTATTCTCTAAACTATAATTGCGTTCGTATACTTCTCTAGCAGAAGGTTGAGTAATAGCATCTGACAAACTGGTCATTTGTTTACAGCCATAAAGTATAAATAGTGTAGCCAATAAAAAACAGAATTTAAACTTCTGTACAAAGCTTATAATATATTTTATATGTTTCTTTAATTTCATGCTAAAGCAAGGTAAACGCTTTGTATGGGTATTCTTAATTGAAAAAAGAGTATGTTTAATCTGTTAAATTAAATGAGCTCCTTTACAGCATGTACATACCACACTATTATCAAAATGAAAATATAGAAGAAGTAAAAGCTTTTATACAAGCCAATAGCTTTGGTATCTTAATAGACCAAGTGGAAGGTAAACCATGGGGTACCCACATTCCGTTAGAATTGGAAACAGATAAGGATGGGGAAGCCATTTTGGTGAGTCATTTGGCCAAGGCGAACCCACAAGCAAAGGCTTTGGTTGACGGGAAAGAAGTATTATGTATTTTCAATGGTCCACACCATTATATTTCTTCTTCTTGGTATAAAGAAGAGGAAGTACCCACATGGAATTATATTGCCGTACATGTTTATGGAAATCTAAAAGTGCTTTCTGAGGAGGAAACTATGGCATCGATGCATCGATTAGTAGCGAAATATGAGCAAATGGCTAAAAATCCTATCGACTTATCTAAATTTTCTTCTAAAACCTTGCGCCAAGTTAAAGGCACAGTAGGGTTTGAAGTTAAAATAACGGATATACAGGCCGCTTATAAAATGAGTCAGACCCGTAGTGAAGACCATGCTACAATTATGTCAGAATTAAAAGAATTGGATACTGCAGCTAGTAAAGCTGTTGCCGATAAAATGAAAAAATAATGAGTGAAAGCATAAAAATAGTTCCCTTTTCACCAGAATATGCTAAAGCTTTTAAGGCGATAAATCAGCAATGGATAGAACAGTATTTTAAAATGGAGCCATCAGATTTTAAAGCTTTGAATCATCCACAAGAGAATATAATAGACCAAGGCGGTTATATTGCTGTTGCCTTATTAAACAATGAAGTGGTAGGCGTTTGTGCCTTGATTAAAACGGATGGCTACCATTTTGATTACGAATTGGCCAAGATGGGAGTTACTCCAAAAGCCCAAGGCAAACGAGTAGGGTATTTATTAGGGCAACACATTATAGCTAAAGCCAAAAGTTTAGGTGCAAAGAACATTTTTATAGAAAGTAACCGTGTACTTGTACCAGCCATTAAATTATATGAGAAGCTCGGTTTTGTAGAAATAGAGGGGCCACCATCTCCGTATGAACGTGCCGATATTCAAATGGAATACACATTTTAGCTTATTGATGTACGGCTCAGTAAGCAAAATCAACAATTGGGTAACTCACAATTGAATAGTGAGTGGAATTTAATGAGTTTTACCCTGTTCATTAACTACTAAAACAAAAAATATGAAAACCTTATTATCCTTATTCGCAATTGTATGTACGTTAACCTTTAGCCAAGCGCAAACCGATGGTGTTACCGTAAGTGTAACCATTGAAAATGTACTTAATGACGAAGGAAATCTTTTAGCCAGTTTGCATACAGCAGAAACTTTTATGAAAGCGCAAGGAATAAAAATGTCCTCTGTTGCTGCGAAAAAAGGGGCTGTAACCATCACTTTTGAGAACGTTGCCCCAGGCACATATGCTATTATGATATTGCATGATGCTAACGGTAATAACAAAATGGATTTCCAAGCTAACGGTATGCCCAAAGAAAGCTATGGTACAACCGGAGAAATGAATATGTATGGACCACCAACATTTAAGGATTCTTCCTTTACTGTTGCAGAAGAACCAGTGAGCCACACCATAAGATTTTAAACTAAAAAAGTCCCGCTTTGTAGCGGGACTTTTCTCTTCTGAACCGATACTCTCTTATTCTGATAACCAAGCGGTAAACATCCATACGGTTTTTTCCTGCTCGGTAATCAAGTCACTCATCATTGCATTGGTTCCTTCATCATTAGCATCGTCAGAAGCATCTAAAATTTCTCTTTCAATAGTTAACAATTCGCTTAAGGAATCTACGATTAATTGTACCGCTTCTACATCCTTAGTTACGTCTTTACCTACGGGTACTTTTGCCGCATTGGTATAATCTTCAAAAGTGTGTAAAGGGGTGCCTCCTAAAGTTAAAATACGTTCGGCAATCTCATCAACTTTTAAATTGGCATCCACGTATAATTCTTCAAACTTTTCATGTAAATCAAAAAAGCGTTTCCCTTTTATATTCCAGTGTACCCCTCTAAGGTTTAAGTAGTATTGTTGAAAATTAGCGAGTAAGGTATTTAAATCTTTGCTAAGTGCTACTGATTTTTCTTGGTCTAAACCTATTTTATTTGTTTTCATGTTGTTGTGCTTTTATGTTTATTTCTGTTTTAAGGTCGCTTTAATTCTGATATAAATTTACGCAATACTTAGAGGCTTTTTACATAGTTTTAATTGATGTAATTTATATCTTTATCGCTTTAATTTATAGGCATGACCATTACCCAATTGCAATATGTTTTAGCCGTTGCAGAACACCGCAACTTTACCCTAGCTGCAGAGAAAAGCTTTGTAACACAACCAACGCTAAGCATGCAAGTGCAGAAATTAGAAGACGAGCTTGATATTCTAATTTTTGACCGAAGCAAAAAGCCTATTGGCATAACAGAGGTAGGGGCTAAAATTGTGGCGCAAGCAAAGAATATTGTTGCAGAAGCAGACCGTATTAAAGATATTGTGGACCAAGATAAAGGCTTTATTGGAGGTGATTTTGTATTGGGAATAATCCCTACGGTAATGCCTACATTATTGCCCATGTTTCTTTCTACTTTTATAAAAAAATACCCAAAGGTAAACCTGATTATAAAAGAACAGGCTACGGATACGCTTATAGAAAATCTACAGGACGGTCATTTAGACGCCGCTATAGCCGCCACGCCATTAGAGGTTTCCTCTATTAAGGAAAGACCATTGTACTATGAGCCTTTTGTAGGTTACATACCTCAAAATCATCGGTTACATGAGAAAAAAGAAATAGAAACTGCCGATTTAGAAATAGCAGATGTTTTATTACTACAAGATGGGCATTGCTTTAGAGATGGGGTAATTAACTTGTGCAAGTCGCCTAAAAACAAGGTAGGAGAGCATTTCCAGATAGAAAGTGGCAGTTTTGAAACTTTAATCAACTTGTCTAATGAAGGTTTAGGGATGACCTTATTGCCCTATTTAAATACCATGGACTTGGATGATGCTAAGAAGAAAAATCTAAGGCACTTTACCAAACCCTCTCCCGCAAGAGAAATTAGTCTTATTTACCATAAAAGCGAATTAAAAATGCAAATTACAGAGGCTTTAAGAGAAACTATTGCTGGTATTGTACGCGGTGCAATTACTTTTCAAGATGTAGAAATCATAAGTCCTGTTAACACTAAAAAAGACTAGAAACCCAATTTTTCTTGTAACACATCTTTTAATAAGTTCTTATCTATAGGTTTAGACAAGAAACCATCACATCCCGCCTCAAAAGCTTTTGCTTTATCTTCTTCTAAGGAAAAAGCAGTTTGTACCACAATGGGTAAATCTGGACGCATTTTTTTGATGATTTCGGTTGCTTCTAACCCATCCATGATTGGCATTTTTACATCCATTAGAATTAAGTCTATTTCTGGATGCTCTTTACAAAATTCTACAGCCTCTTCCCCGTCTCTAGCTCTTATAACAGTAAGCTGCGCTTCTTTAATTTTCTTGATATAAGTATTTAAAAAGAAATAGTTTATCTCCTCGTCTTCTGCAATTAGAATTACAAACTGTTTTAGTTGGTCTTCATAGGGTGTTGGGATATCCCCAATAGTCTGTCCTTTAAAGTCTTCTTCTCCAAGGGGTATGGTCAATAGAAAAGTAGAGCCCTGTCCTTCCGCTGATTGTACTGCTAAATTACCATTTAATAACACTGCATTTTCCATAGAAATGGCTAAACCTAAACCCAAACCTCCATAATCTACCGCTGCATTTTCCCTGCCTTGTACAAAGCGCTCAAATATGACATCTTTGTGTTCTTCTGATATACCAATTCCGGTGTCTTCCACGTAAATAATCAAATCCTTGTCTTTTATGTAATATCCAAATTTTACGTGCCCTTGGGGGGTGAATTTTATTGCATTTTCCAACAGATTTTCCAAAATTTTTCGGATTTTGGAGCCATCTGTATAGATGTAACTATCCTCATCTTCTAAGGGCATTTCTAACTGTAATTGTATTTTAGAATTATTTGATTTTAAGCCGAATACAGAATACAGTTCTAGTAAAAAGCTATTTAGATTTAAGTGTGTTCGTTGTAGGTTTATTTTTTTAGACTCGAGAATGGAAATCTCTAATATGTCGTTTATAATACGTAGCAACTGCTTGCTGCTATTTTGTATAATATTAATGTAGGTTTGCCGCTCTTCTGTAGTATTAGCCTCCTCTAAAAGCTGAGAAAAACCAATAATACCATTCATGGGTGTTCTAATTTCATGAGACATATTGTTCAAAAATTCAGATTTTAATCTACTACTCTCTTCAGCCTTTTCTTTGGCAGCAATAAGCTCGTTGTTGGTTTTTACTAAATTTTTGTTCAGAGCTTCATACGCTCTATTTTGAAATTCAAGAGCAGACTGTACTCTTTTTAAACTGGAAATATCCACACAGAACCCTAGGAGTCCAATAATTTCATCATTAAGTACTAATGGTAATTTATTGGTAAGTCCCCAATGCAATTGCCCTTCAATATCTTCATAAGAACCTTCCATATTTAATAATGGAAAACCAGAGGCTATGACTTTTTTATCGGCTTCTACAAACTTATCGGCAAATTCACTGTTTAATCCCAAATCATGGTCTGTTTTACCAATTACATCATCTGTAGAAGCAAGGCCAAACTCCCGCGCAAATTTGGTATTACAACCTAAATAACGGCTTTCCTTATCCTTCCAAAAAACTTGGTTTGGCATATTATCTATTAATAGTCTAAGAAAATCTTTCTGTTGTTTTAGCTCCGCCTCTATCTCTTTAATGTTAGAAATATCTACACAAAATCCTAAAAGGCCGGTAACCTTAGTCTTTTCTGGGTTCCAAAGAGGAATCTTACTAGTTAACACCCAACCTTCTTTGCCATCTGCTTTAAAGTAACGCTCTTCTAAATTAAGAACAGGCTCTCCTTTAGCCATCACTTTTCTATCCCAAGCTTGGTAACTTTGAGCATGTTTGTCATCCTTGGTAATATCAAAATCGGTTTTACCAATTACTTGCTCTGGATGCTCTAGACCCACAATTGCTGCAAATTCTGCATTGCAGCCCTGGTAGACACATTCCGCATCTTTCCAAAAAACCTGATTGGGTAGGTAATCAATTAATGCCCTTAAAAAATCATTTTGTTTATGAACCTGACTTTTTACTTGTTTAAAATCTGTAATATCTAATCCAAAACCAATAACACCAATTATTTCCCCATTTATTTTCAAAGGTACTTTGCTCGTCAGCACCCAACCCTCCTCTTCTTCTCCACGAATTTGGTAGCGCTCTTCATAATTAAGTATGGGCCTCCCAGAGTTTATGATCATTGCATCTTTTTCTTGATAAGTTTTGCTGTACCCTTCACTCCAGAAAAAATCATAATCCGTTTTTCCTATTGCTTCTTCTGTATTCTTTAAGCCCACATTTTCTGCAAATTTTAAATTACATCCTTGATAAACACTGTTTTTATCTTTCCAAAATATGGGTATAGGAAGGTTATCAATGAGCGATTTTAGAAAAATATTATTATGGTTCAGTTTTTCTGTAGCCTTTTTCTGTTTGGATATATCTAAAACAATTACAGCAAATCTATCATCTGCTCCCCTGTTTTCTCGCAGAGCAGACACATAAACTTCTACCCAAAAAACAGTAGTATCCTTTTTAAATACACGCTGCTCTAAACTATACGAGTCTCGTGAACCATTACGGACTTCTTTAAAGCGTTTCAGTCCAATTTTCAATTCATCTGGATGAGTTACATCACCTAAATTAAGTTGTAAAAACTCTTCTTTAGTATACTGCATATTTGCTACGAGCCAATTGTTGACAAGTAATATATCGCCTTGTGCATTACACAAACACATACCCACATTAGCATCATTAAAAGCTCTCTCAAACCAATTTTGCTCTGGCAATTGCAGAGTAGAGACAACCGTTTGCTTTTCACTATAATCTACAATTACCAAGGTATAGTAGGCTTTGCCGTCTTCTTCACCAGAATTAATATGTACTTTAGCCTTTATTTTATTCTGATTCGGAGTTACTAGGCAAATGGTAGCATAGTCTTTTTGATTAAATCCGAAGGGTATGGGATTGGATTTATCTTCTATTTCTATTGGTGCCAAAACATCTATAAAACGCATGCTGAGCAAATCTGTTTCCTTATACGAAGTGATGGTACAGAATCTTTGATTTACTTGCATAAAATGACCATCGCTATCAAGTTTTGCTATGCCAAAAGGGGATTTATTGTATAAATCATTTAAAAATGAAGGCGCATTATTATCTAGGACTTTGTTAGTATGGGGATTCTTATTTGCCATATGATCTAAAACCGACATAACATCTATTAAACAAGAACTGAGGAAGACTTGCTTAAAGGGACGGTTTCTAGATCATTAATAAAAAATGATTGACACCCAGTTTCCAAAGCAACATCTTAAACCAATATAAACAAATTAACACATTTATTGTGAGAAATATCCTATTTACATCTAAATATTTTAACACGAGTATTATGGTAAGACGTATTGAAAATAAAAAAGCCACTCAAGTATGAGTGGCTTTTTATTACTTTTTTAAATAAATTAAACTTTGTCTTAACTCTGGCTTATCATAAATGTAGGTATTCAACCAGATTTTTAATTCTTCAACCTCATTGGGCAGTAAGCGGTTTATTGCTTTTTCTAGCTCTCTTGCGAACAACTTCGCATCAAAACTGACTTTCTGTAGCACAGTTTTGGTGTAATCAAGCATTGCTCTCGGCATATTTTGTCGATATTTAGGTTAAAATGGTCGTTTACTAATTTACAAATAAAAATACTATTGTTGAACAATCACAAACGTTAATTATAAGAAAAAATGCTGTTAATCAATTTAAAACAAAATATAGAATCCGTTATAAATCAATATTTTACTATTAGATTGATGTGTCTCTTACTAATAGTTTTACTATTAACAAACTGCACAACCCCCAGGATTCAACGGCAAAACAAAAAGTTTATTGTTCAATTAAACCATACTGAAACTAAACAAGAGTTTACAGGAGTTTTGGTGGTAAATGCACAAAACGGAGACACCCTATTGGCCTATAACCACAAACCCTATTTTATCCCTGCAAGTACCACTAAATTATTTACATTTTATACGGCAGCAACTACCTTACCTAAAAAGTTACCTGCTCTAGTGTATACAATTAAAAACGATACACTTTATATAAAAGGTACAGGAGACCCCACATGGAGACATCCTTATTTTAAGGATAGTACCGCCTTATCTTTTTTAAAACAATTTAAAACCATACGTATTGTAAAAAACTACCCAACTATTGAACCCTTTGGTCCCGGTTGGGCCTGGGAAGATTATCCCTATTATTTTTCTGCTGAACGCTCCAGTATGCCTATGTACGGGAACGTAATTGGTGTAAGTACCAAAACAGGAGAAGAATCCGTAACTCCTGCTCTATTTAAAGAAAACATAACCTTTAAGTCTACTAAAACTGCTAGAGACCAGCACTGGAATAGATTTTACATTAAAAAAATACAACAAAAGACACGCTACATATACCTTTTATTGTTTCAGACAGCTTGCAATTGGCGCTCATACAACAAGAGCACCCTAAGGCAAATCTTGGTTTTAGTTTAAAGCCTATACCGCTTTCTAAGCTATTGAATGGTATTGAAACAGATAGTGTTTTGAAGTATATGCTAAGAAAAAGTGATAATTTTTTAGCTGAGCAATTAATGCTTACAAGCGCCGCTTACCAAACAGATAGCATGTCTTTTGATGCTATGCGTAATTACCTATTAAAAAACCGATTACAAGGAATATTAGAAGAACCCCTATGGGTAGATGGTTCTGGCTTATCTAGGTATAACCTATTTACCCCTACATCTGTAGTACAATTACTTGGTAAAATGCATAAGGAATTGGATAGTACACGCTTGTTTTCCTTATTGCCTATATGGAATGCTAACGGTACCATAAGTAATACGCCACAGAATAGAGAATCTAATTTTATTTATGCCAAATCCGGTTCCATGGGTGGGGTAAGCAATCTTGCCGGTTACTTACGTACAAAAAAAGGTAATCTGCTATACTTTTCCTTAATGAAAAACAATTTTAGACGCCCCAGCAGCGCTATAAGAGAAGAAATGTATTTATTATTAGAACAATTGTATTCTACTTATTAAACAACTGATGTATTTGTGCCCATTGTAGTAACATGATAGTTTTGCCATCTTTGATTTTGCCCGTGGCCATCCATTTTAAAGCTTCTACAAATGGAAGCTCTATAACTTCTATATTCTCGGTTTCGTCTTCCGCGCCTCCTCCAGCACCTATCTTCATATTGGGTTGGTATTCCCCTATAAAAAAATGCAATATTTCAGTAACCGAACCAGGAGACATATATGATTCAAACACCTTAACCACATTATCAATTTGATAACCCGTTTCCTCTTCTACCTCCATTTTAATGGTCTCTTCTGCATTGCCTTTTTCCAGAACACCAGCGCAAACCTCTACCATAAAACCATCTTCATTGCCATTTACATAGGTGGGCATTCTAAATTGTCTGGTTAAGACAACCGTCTTTTTGTCTAAATTGTATAGTAAAATAGCAGCTCCGTTACCCCTATCATAACATTCTCTAGATTGTTCTTCCCAACTACCATCTTCTCTTTGATAATCAAAAGTTACTTTATTTAAAGTATACCAATTGTCTGATAGTAGTTCTGTTTTTATGTTTTTTACCTTGCCGTATTTCATCTTACAATTATAAAGAAGCAGCTTTATTTAAATATCTTCTGAACGGCAACATTTCCTTATAAACCGTAATACAATGTGCTTTAAAATCTGCCGAAACTACAAGGTCCCTAGAAATTAGATGCACCACTGCAAACGTTTTGTGCTGTAGTAAATCTATATGCGGATGCCCCATAGTATATCCTTTGGGTGCTTTTTTCAACTTTTCATCCTCGTACAGGCTACCAAAGGTTTTTTTAAAGGAAGGTGTACTAATAATTTCTTGTAACACCTCTCCATCATAATCTATTCCATCCCTTATACTTTTTAAGATTTTTGGTGCCGGTCGCCAAAAGCCACCGGCTAGCATACAATTTTTTAGTCCGACTTCTATATAAAAATCGGCAGACTCTGGAGCTTTGTCCAATCCTGCGCCAAAATGGTCTTTATAAATAGGTTTAGTAGGATGAAACATGAGGTTATTGTTGATACGATTTATCCCCCGTTTTCCAGGAGTATCATAGTAATCCTCATCTAACTGATTTAAAGTCTGATTTAAATCATCTAACCAAACAATAAAATCAGAACGGAGGGATTGATACCATTTACGATTGGCATCCATCCACTCCGTATTATTATTTTGTTGTAATTCTTCTAAAAAGTTGAAAAGCTGAGTAAAATTCATGTACCAAAGGTACTAAAACCCGTTATCGCCATCTAGCAAATCTCCAAGACCACCCAATATACTACCTTCACCTTTAGATTTACCCCCAGCTTTAGGTGCGGCTGCCCAAACCCTACCTGCTAATCTACTAAAAGGTAAAGACTGTATGTACACCGTACCGGGCCCACGCAAAGTTGCAAAGAATAACCCCTCGCCACCAAAAACGGTGTTTTTAATACCGCCTACAAATTCAATATCGTAATCTACGGATTGTGAAAAGCCTACAATACACCCCGTATCTACCTTTAATACTTCACCAGGAGCCAGCTCTTTTTTAGCCATAGTACCGCCAGCGTGTACAAAGGCCATACCGTCTCCTTCTAATTTTTGCATTATAAATCCTTCGCCACCAAATAAACCTCTACCCAAGCGTTTAGAAAATTCTATACCTACGGTAACCCCTTTGGCGGCACATAAAAACGCATCTTTTTGGCAAATAAACTTGCCCCCTTTTTCTGACAAGTCTATAGGTAATATTTTACCGGGATACGGAGAAGCAAAACTAACTTGCTTTTTACCATGTTCTACATTTAAAAAAGCGGTCATAAATAGACTTTCGCCCGTTAAAATTCGCTTACCTGCAGAAAAGATTTTACCCAATACGCCCGATTCTTGGTTAGAACCATCTCCAAAAATGGTATCCATTTTTATCCCAGAATCCATCATCATAAAACTGCCGGCCTCTGCCACAACAGCCTCTTGCGGGTCTAGTTCTATTTCTACATATTGCATTTCTTCCCCGTAAATCTTGTAGTCTATTTCGTGTGCATTCATAACTTGATTGATGATTTTAATTTACCTATTGGTATTCTAAATTTATCAATTGTTACAAATCATACGTAAACAAGAATGCGAATTAACTTTTTAACCGAACCGTCCATTCAAAATTGAACGTACTAACTACAACTCCATCTTGATTAACCCCAACTGATTTCATCCAGAATTTTTGGCCTTCACCTGTTGCTATAGTCTTTTCAATAGCTTCTGCTATTAAATGACCATCCTCACAAGTAAAAGTAATTTTACCTGTGGCCTTTTTAGAAAAGTTGGCATTATTATTTTGCACCAACATAGATATACGCTTACCACTTTCTTTAATTTGATCTATAACCATTGCTCCGGTACTTAGTTCCGCAGCCATACCTTGTACGGCCCAAAACATACTTTTAAACGGATTTTGGTTTACCCATCTATGGGTAACGGTGGTAACTGCCTTGTTTTCATCAATATAGCGTAAGCGTACGCCGCTCCACCATGCAGAAGGCAGTTTAAAAAAGCAGAAAGTGTTGAATTTACTGGGGGTTGCAGCCATTTTTTTAGTTTTAGTTGCGCTAAAAATAGGGAAAAAATTGAAAGTTTAAAATGTTAACTAATTGTTAATATTTAGTACTTTGTTTTGCATAGTACCATCTTTAGGATATATATTTGCATCGTAAGCTAATAGGTAAAACTGTTTACAATCATCAAAAAACGAGCAAAATGGACACTACATTAACCAAACACGAACGCAATTTATCGGCTGTAATACATGCCGCTACTTTGTCTAGATATTTTATTCCTTTAGGCAATATTGTATTGCCTTTAGTATTATGGTTGGCCAACCGTAATGAACTTAAATTTGTAGACTACAACGGCAAACAAGCTCTAAATTTTCAGATAAGTTTAATCTTATATAGTGCGCTAGCAGGGTTGTTAACTATACCTTTCTTTATTGGTAGTTTTTCTGATATTTTTCACAACAGTGTTTGGCAAGACATTAACCAATGGGATACAATTAATTTTCATTGGGAAAGCAGTAGTTTTCCGTTTAATCGGTTTTTCTGGCCTGTAGGTATTGCTGGTTTTGTACACATGATTCTAAGCCTTATAAATCTTATCTATACCATCATTGCTACCCTTAGAACCAATGAGGGTACGTATTTTGAATACCCTATCACCATTAAATTTATAAAGTAATGCAAAATGTACTATCGTTAAGTTTGCTATTGCTATTACTTAATGTGCACACATCATGGTGTCAACTCAACAAAACAGACGAGCTGTATAAGTTATTGGCAAAGAAGGACAGCTTACTGTTTGATGCTGCCTTTAAAACCTGCAACACAGATTATCTTGACCAGCTCTTTACAGAAGATTTTGAGTTTTATCATGATAAGGGAGGCTTTACAGAAGGTAAAGAAGCATTTTTAAGACCAATGCAAGAGGCGTGCAACAGAAGAGGTTCAAGGGCATTGCCCCCAGCTAAGCGCCATTTGGTTACAGATAGTTTTAAAGTTTATCCTTTATATAAAAAAGAGGTTTTGTATGGAGCTATACAACATGGGGTACATAGTTTTAGCTCTTTAGACCAAAACCAAACGTATAAAAAGGGAGACATTGCCAAATTTACCCATATATGGATTATAGAAAATGGCGAATGGAAACTAAAAAGAGAGTTAAGTTATGACCATCAATTACAGCAATAAAAACACTCAGAAATAGGAGTTTATTCATCAATCAATCATCAAAAAACAACAACATCAATCAATCAAAAAGCGGTTTCTAGGCGCTCCCCTCATCATGGAGTGCCGAAAGGAAACCAAATTGTAAAGCAAAAAAACGAACAGTTAATCAAATCCCGGACCCAGTCCGGAAAATTAAGAACCATGAAGTTATGAATATAGAAAACACAAAAGCACAAATGCGCAAAGGGGTTCTGGAGTATTGTATCTTATCTATTTTAAAAGATGAGGACAAGTATGCTTCTGAGATTTTAGGAGCCCTAAAAGACGCTAAGATGCTTGTGGTAGAAGGCACTATATATCCCCTACTGACGCGTTTAAAAAATGCGGGACTATTAAATTACCGGTGGGAAGAGTCTACCTCTGGCCCGCCTAGAAAATACTACGCCCTAACAGAAACAGGTCAATTATTCTTAAAAGAATTAAATGGCACTTGGGACGAGTTAAGAAATGCAGTAAACCTGGTAACCAACAACAATTAAGACATCAACAAAAAATGAACAAGACAGTAAACATAAATTTGGCAAATACCTTCTTTCATATAGATGAAGAGGCGTATACTAAGCTAAGGCGCTACCTAGAAGCTATTAAAAGGTCTTTTGCAGGCACTGCAGGTAGCGAAGAAATAATCATGGATATAGAGGCCAGGATTGCTGAGCTTTTTTCAGAAAAAATGGAGCATGACCGTCAGGTTATCACGCAAAAAGAGGTAGACCACGTAATCAACATCATGGGGCAACCAGAAGATTATATGGTAGACGAAGATATTTTTGAAGACACACCCAAAACCCATACAGAAAAACCAAGAAAAGGTAAAAAACTGTATAGAGATATTGACCAAAAATACATTAGTGGCGTATGTGCTGGTTTAGAACATTATTTAGGGGTGGATAGCCTTTGGATACGTTTGGCATTTATATTCTTAGCACTAGTTACCTCTGGATTCTGGATTCTTATTTACATTATTCTTTGGATTTTAGTGCCAGAAGCTGCATCTACAAGTCAAAAACTAGACATGCGGGGAGAGCCCGTCAACATCAGCAATATAGAACGCAAAGTAAAAGAGGGGTTTGTTGATGTTGCAGACAAAGTTAAAAGCGTAGACTACCAAAAGGTAGGAAACCAAGTAAAGAGCAGCTCCAAAACTTTTTTTGATACGATTGCAGATATTTTTATGTTCATCTTTAAAATATTTGGCAAGTTCATAGGCATACTCATGATAATTACTGGGGCAGCTGCCTTAATAGGTCTTTTTATTAGTATGTTTACCATAGGTATTATAAAATCAGTTAATATACCCGGTGTGGATTTTTACAATATGGTAAATACTACAGGCACACCAATTTGGTTGGTTTCTTTACTTGTATTTTTTGCCATTGGTATTCCTTTCTTCTTTTTGCTGTATTTAGGATTAAAAATATTAGTTTCTAATCTTAAATCTATTGGTAATGTAGCTAAATATACCTTATTTGGGGTTTGGCTTATTGCCACAGCTTGCCTAGTGTATTTAGGTATTAAACAATCTATGGCATATGCCTATACTGGTACAACTACAGAAACTCGCGTATTGCCCATAAACAAGTCTAATGATACCCTTTACATTAGTACGCGTAGTGCTCAAGATTTAGATTTTGAAAATAGCATGCGTTATGAAGGATTAGAGCTGGTTTTCTCTGATGATGGCGAACCCATTATTTATTCTAAAAACATACGTTTAGATGTAAAAAAAGCTACGGACACGCTGACTCAAATAAAAATTAAAAGAGATGCGGATGGTAGCTCTTTTGAGGAAGCTAGAGCAAGAGCAGAAAAAATTGCGTTTGATTATCAATTAGACAAAAATCAATTCATTATAAATGATTATTTAACAACACCTAAAGAAGCAAAAATGCGAAATCAAGAGGTACGGGCAGAGTTGTTTGTTCCTGTTGGTACCGTAGTAATTTTTGCGGAAAACGTAGACAGGCACATTGGGTGGAGTACTAAAAATAACAAAGATTTTTACCGTAGTGAAATAGTTGATTACCATTGGGTCATGGGCAATGATGGCATCTTAGAGTGTCTAAATTGCCCAGAAGACCCTGAAACAGACGAACAGGGTAAGATAAACATAAGTGAATCTGGCATTGATATTAACGTGGGAGACGAAAACGGGCATGTAAAAATTGGAGAAAACGGGATAGATATAGACGTAAAAGATGGAAGCGAATCTGTTATCCTTAAAATAGATGAAAACGGGGTACAATTAAAAGCCAAGGACAACAACTAACAACTGACCCTTTAAAAACGACAATTCAGTAAATAATATGCTAATAATTAAGCAATAAAAAGGAAATTTAATCGATCTAAAAAACAAACAATCATGACAACATTAGTAAGAATCATAATCACAGCCCTATTGGCCATATTTGCCAGCTCTTGCGCCTTTGATGTTAACTTTGGAGATGGCACCAAAGGTAACGGACAAATAGTAGAAGAAACCCGTTCCGTTACTGGAGATTTTACCGTTATTCATGCTTCTGAAGGTATGGATGTCTTTGTAGCCCAAGGGAATTCTTATGAAATACGTGTTGAAGCAGACGAAAATATAATTGGATTAATTGGTACTGATATTGAAGGTGATAAACTTAAAATCCATGCTATAGAAAACATTGGTAGAGCCACTAAAAAAGTTTACGTTACACTCCCAGAAGTTACTGTACTATCTACCTCTAGTGGCGCCGATTTAATATCAGAAAACAGTATTACTGCAGAACATGTGAGTTTAAATGCTAGCAGCGGGTCAGATATTGAGGTGGACTTAATTGCTCGTGGTATTGAAGCGGATTGTAGTAGTGGCGCAGATATTACCATTACAGGTAGTACAGATAAATTAGTAGCTAGTGCTAGTAGCGGTTCTGATATTAAGGCGAGAAGCTTACGAACTAGAGAATGTAATGCAAATGCCAGTAGTGGTGCAGATATTTCTGTTAACGTTACAGAAATGCTTGTAGCAGATGCTAGTAGTGGTGCGGATATTTCTTACGCTGGTGACCCTACGGTGAAAACTAATAAATCAGTTTCAGGGTCTATAAGAAGAGATTAAAAATTAATAAATACAATTTTAAAGCCATCACATAATTAGTAATGTGATGGCTTTTTTGCTTTTATTATATTAAAAGTTAAATTTTTATCGTAATTTATTATCATTATTTTATTAAACTAAACTCAGGGATATGAAAAGTTTACTCGCATTTATTTTGCTTTTTGTGGGTGCAAGCGCGACCCAACCGACCCCTGACCAACCCGTGAGCGAAAAATCCATCCAAGGCACATGGGAACTGGAGAGCTTTTACAACTATGATGATGGAATTAATGTGACGGATACCATAATTAAAGCCAATGGGTACAGACAAATTAAGATGTACTTTAATGGCTACATTATGTGGAGCAGATTTGTACCCGAAGAACCGAATGGCAGGTTTGGGTATGGCACCTATAAGATAACAGACAACAAGCTTATAGAAACCATTGAATATGGAGATGCCCAAATGATGAAATCTCTAGATACCATGAGGGTATTTACCTTTGAACTTAAATTGAAGGATAAGGTTTACAGCCAGATAAATTTAGATGAAGAAGGCCAACGTACCTTTTCCGAAAATTATCGAAAAATAGATTAGACCATCTGCGGCTAGAAAAAAAAAGCCACATGAAATATTCATGTGGCTTTTTTAGTTTCTTAATATATGTAAATTATGCTTCCATGATTTCTTTAGATTCCACAGCCGCCAAATAACGCTCTGCATCCAAGGCTGCCATACAACCTGTACCTGCTGCCGTTATCGCCTGTCTGTAAACTTTATCTTGAGCATCACCACTTGCAAAAACGCCTGGTTTGTTTGTTTTTGTAGAACCCGGTTGCGTTACTATGTAGCCTGTTTCATCCATGGTTAACTGTCCTTTAAAAATATCTGTATTAGGCTTATGCCCAATGGCTATAAAAAGACCTGTAATTGCTATTTCTTCCTTTTCTCCTGTTTGGTTATTCACCATACGTAAACCTTCTACAACTTGGTCTCCTAAAACCTCATCTACTTCTGTATTATACCGAACTTCTATATTTTCTAAGCTGTTTACACGGTGTTGCATAGCTTTAGAGGCTCTCATGTGGTCTTTACGCACTAACATAGTTACTTTTTTACAAATGTTAGCAAGATAAGAAGCCTCTTCTGCCGCCGTGTCACCTGCACCTACAATGGCAACATCTTGACCTTTGTAGAAGAATCCATCACAAACCGCGCAGGCAGATACTCCGCCACCGCGTAATTTTTGTTCACTTGGCAACCCAAGATATTTTGCAGAAGCTCCCGTGCTGATAATTACGGTCTCTGCCTCTATTTGTGTACTATCGTCTACCGTTACTTTATGAATGCCGCCAACTTCGTCACTAAATTCTACTGCAGTAATCATCCCAATACGTACTTCTGTACCAAAACGCTCCGCTTGTTGCTGTAGTTGCATCATCATAGTAGGACCATCTATACCTTCTGGATAACCTGGAAAATTATCTACTTCTGTGGTAGTTGTTAACTGCCCTCCAGGTTCCATACCTGTGTACATAACTGGTTTTAGGTCTGCTCTAGCAGCATAAATTGCTGCAGTATAGCCCGCAGGACCAGAACCAATAATCAACGTTTTTATCCTTTCAATACCTTGAGTCATCTCTTTCTAAACTTTTAGCTTTGGTACTACAAAAGTAGCAGTTTTATGTATAACCTTACAGCTTACTTATTAACCAAAGTTTGTAAATAAGTTGTATTTAGTAGCATGGCCCTTTGCATTAGAAATCGTATCCAAACCCAACTTGGATGAGGTTGTTTTCTTTAGAATTGAAATAACCAATGTTAAAATTAAAAGCTTTTAAGGTACTAATCCATAAACCACCTCCTTGGCTTGTATGCCATTCATTGCTTACCTGTTCTCTTTCCCAAACGCGACCATAATCAAAACCACCATATAAACCGAAAGTAACTGGAGTTACTGGTGTAACCGTGTGCCCTAAACGCAATTTTAAGTCGGTAGATTGATAAAAATAAGAGTGCCCAGCAAAACGTTCATCGCGAAAACCACGCAAACCATTATTGCCACCTAAGGATTGCGCATGGTAAAAATAGTATGGGTTAGCTCCAATATTTGTACTTACCTCTGCTTCTGATGCTAAAACTAAATTTCCTGAATTTAATAACTTATGGGCAAAAGCAGTTTTAAAACTAGCATAACCAAACTTATTATCACTATTATCTAAATTCATTTTGTACCCTGCCCTTAAAGCAAATAAAATGGCTTTGGTAGGGAAATCATCTGCATTATCCCTATCGTATTGAGCAGAAACCTCTGCCCCAGCATAATTTTGTGCATCGAACAAGGCTGGATTTAAATTTGATGGGTTAAACAAGCGATTTTCGTTTTCACTTACTTCAAAAGATTCAAATAAAGCGTTAAATCGTAAATCATAATATGCTATACCAGCGCGGGCCTTTATTTGCCTAATCCTTGCTCGGTAATAATCTCTATCTAACGCATCTTCATTATTTATTGTTTCATTCCCTATTCCAAAGAAGTTTTTGGTGTATTTGTCACTAGTATAATACCCTTCTACTTCAAAATTCCATTTGGGAAATATATTGGCAAAAACACCTGTATATTGTAATTCTACCGCTTTAAACCCGAAATAATAATTGGCTAAAAAGCTATGTTTTTGTTTAAAATCGTCTGCATTAAGTCCTTGTTTAATGTAGGTATCACCCAAACCAACAAATAAACCATCATCTGTACGGAATCCTATTTTTGGAGCCACAATATTCATATTAGGTTTAAAATAGCGCCAATGATAGTTATTGGTGGTATATATATCACTCATCTGCTTGGCAGGTACTTTATCTTTAAATTCAGATTTTTCGTGGTCCCACTCATACAATTTTACTCGGTTTGTATTCTCAAAATCGTAGGCGTCTTCTCCATAGCCGCCGACAATGCGTAATTTAATTTTGTGGTCGCCATCACCCTTAATTTCAAACACATCATCGTCCCCTAAACCATAAATCCAAATTTCTTTAGTAACATCTTTAGTAAATGTTCTATCGTACATTACCTCATTTTGCTTATCACTAAAAATACGCTCTACAGTAACCCTGGTTTTACCATCTACTAAGCGCTCTATTTGGAATTTATCATCCTTTTCTGTACCTGTAACGGCAACAACTTTATTAAGGTATTTGGCATAATCTTCTGCTGCTTTTTGCAGCTGACCCCTCCTTAATTTTAATTGGGTTTTAATACGTTCTACAGTATTGTCTTGCACTTCTATTGGCAAGTTCGTGAATGCCTTATCTATAGTCGCATCTGATAAATTATCTATAATGTACTGGGCTTCTTCTTTCCAGATAGCAACATCGTACTCATTTAAAAGTGCTCTGTCTAATTTATTACCACCAACATTTAACCATTTAACAGACTGAAAGTTAGCATCGTAAGATTGAAACCTTCTACTGTTTGGAGCAAACAATTTAATTAGTTTAAGTGCAAATCCATCAAATTTAGGAAATGCATTGTCCCTGTCTCTTGGTACTGGCATCAATTCTACCGTACCATCTTCTTTTTCATATTCTACCCAACGCCATTGGTCTTGGTGCCTATCCCAATCTCCAATCAACATATCAAATAACCGTGCTCTTATGTAATTGCGCTGGTCAATAGTATAATCCTCATCACTCGCAATAAGCTCTAGCATATCTGTAGTGCTCTCAAAATCCTTAATCCTACCTGCTTCTGTAATGGTTCTTCTATAACCCTTATAATGCAGTTGCTCGTCTGAGGGTCTACGTTCTATAAAATATAATTCGTCCCCAAAGGTCTCGTTATGTTCCTCTAAAATTTCTTGTTTGGGAATGTAATATAACTTAGTATCAGAATGGTTAATACCTACCTTTCTAGCCAAAGGGTTTATAGCCAATTGCATATAGGGATGTGCCGAAGTAAAAAAGTCTGTTACCACTTCCTCTGGAAAAGTATCTAAATAATCTTCTTCATTAAACGAAACACCTGGTAGTTGAAAACGCAAATATTTCATTGCACTTTTTTTAAGGCTACGCATATTGTATTGCTTACCGTCCTTATCTTCTAACCTAAGCGAAAAAGATTGGTGTCCTCCTCCCTCTTTTACCACAGATAAACCGCCATAAAGTGTATCTAAATAAGCTACAGGTGCTTTTACCTGCTCACCAAAATAGTTACGATAACGGTCTCCCCATAAAAATTTATATAGGCCTAGTTTTTTATATGCTTTTGGGTCTGTTAAAACAGAGGCCACTGCTATGCTTTTGTTCGTTTTTGCGTACGTCTTGGAACTGTCATAAGTAGGTAGGGCGCCTAATACTGCTAATGTTTTTTCTTTCTGATTTTCTTCTGGTGTAATAAAGGTAACCTTAGAACTCCCATCTTTAAAATATTCTAACTTGGCAAACCCATTAGTGCCGTGCGTATATTGTCCCTCAAACTCCAAGGTTCCACCAATGGCAGTAATTCTATCTTTGCCTCTATTTGTGCCTTGTACATCTGCTAGCGCACCACTAATTACCTGATGTATATTGCCCCCCGTTAAATATTGTAAGCTTTCTTCATGACCAGATACTATAGTAACCCGTTCCGCTGTTTGGGACAGCGCCGCTACTAAAATTCTTAGGTAGTTATATCTTCTACTGTTTAAATGGTCTGGGTCAAAAGCGCCCAGGTCTAACATGGCTTCTTTTAAAGAACCGTAAATAGGGAAAGGAGTTAAATGATCTTTTAAACTGGCATGGCCTGCATATTCCCCATTGCTAAATATGGGATGGTGCATGGCAATTACAATATTTTTTCCTTGTGCATCATTTAAATATCCTTCTAGCTCCTCCATAAATCGTCTACGGGTATCTATAATGTGGCATTTTTTGTTGATGTCTTTTTCTCTGGACCAGTTAGATATAAACCATTTAGAATCTACTACAATTAAATCTAACTGATCATTAATAACTTTATATTCTAGCGGACATGCATTTTTTGGGTAATATTCTATATTTTCTAATTCTTGGTCTTTAATATAGTTTTCTACGTCCTCTACTGTATTGGTATCATGCTGTTTCCAGGCATTGTTCCCTGGTATAAATAGTGTTTTTCCCCTGTATCCTTCTACCAAGGCCAACTGCTCTTTTAATACTTTTTTGTCTTTATCCCAATTGTCTTCTAAATTAGTGATGTTATCTCCTGTAAAAATCATCATACTATTTTCTGGAGCATCCTTTAATGTATTTCTTAAGGCATTTAAAGTTGTTTTATTGGGTTGTTGGGCGGCATTACCATAATTGCCTGCTAAATAAAAGGTATACACAGGTGTATCTTTTTTTAAGTTTTCAGCATTAGCCAGTTTAATTTCTTGAGGTTTATGTGTGGCACAACCTAGGGTGAGCATTGCACTTAAAACAAATAAATACTTGTGTTTTATAATTTTGATTTGTGAAGTTAGCATGTATTTTTATTTAGTTCTACTTGGATATTGGTTTGTATCTGGTGTGCTCAATTAGAAGGAAACACCACTAACTACAACTCCTAAAATAAGTAACACAAGCACACTCAGTATAAAAAAGAATGCTACTTTGGTTTTGGTGTTTTTTTGAAAGATATACTTTTTGCTATCCTTATGTTCTTCTTTAACGAACTCGGTTTTTTCTTCTCCTTGTTTCATATTTTTTGGTATTAGATTAATCACCGCAAGTTACCCGTATGCTGTCTCCTAGCGTATTGTTAATGCATTTATCCTTAACGCAATTGCATTTTGTAAAACCATCAAAGACTTTCGCTTTTGCATTAATCAAACCTTAATAACTGAAGTACTTTTGATTTGAATCATTAAAAAATTTATACTATGAGCGATAGCAGTAATACAATTTTAGGAATATTAGCTGGTACGGCTATAGGAGCTACATTAGGTATCTTATTTGCCCCAGATAAAGGTTCTTCTACAAGAAAAAAATTGGTGGAAGAAAGTAACCATGTGGTAGACAACGTAGCAAACAGCGCTACCCAATTAGGTAATCAGATTGCTAGCTCTTTCACTACTAAAAGAAATAGTTTGGAGCATGAAGTAGAGGCTCTGGTAAGCGATGCTAGTTATAAAGCAGACGACGTCATTTCTACCTTAGAAAGTAAGTTGAAAGATTTAAAAGCAAGAAATAAAAAATTACAAGCATCCTAATGGCGGCCGAAAAGAATATAAGCACTATAACAACTGAGTCATTAGACAACTCCCAAGAATTGCTACAAAATTCTTGGGAGTATTATAAATTGAAACTGTTTTACCATACTTCGGAAATCAGTATTTCTTTTATAAAATATTGTATGCTAGGCATATTTGCTATTATGGCTGCAGTGTTTTTGTCTATAGGACTCTCTATTTATATAGGCGAAGGCATTAACAGTAGTAGTTTAGGATACGCTATAGTTGGTGGTATCTACATATTACTGGGTTTAGCACTTATTCCTTTTAGAGGAATTATTGAAAAAGCGATTGTTAGAAAACTTTCTAAAACCTTATTAAGAGATGAGTAAAACCGATTTTAATTCGCTTGCAGAAATTCAACAAGAACTTAAAATTCTACGCCTTAGAAAGGAGATTAATGTAGAACTATTAAAGTCTAGCAAAGACGATATTGAACATTACTTTCAACCTATGACCTTAGCGCACAAAATTATTTCGCCAGTCAAAAAAATTGTCATTGCTTACTTACTAAAAAAAGTCTTTAAATAGATTTTTTAACTCCAAACAAACAAGGTGAATTTAAATTATTCACCAACACCATAAAAAAACAAATGGAAGACAAATTTAAAAAAGCCTTAGAAGGCATGTGGACAAAATTAGACGGTTGGTTAAACGCTTTTGTAGCGAACCTACCCAATCTTATTTTAGCCATTTTAGTATTTGTCCTTACCATCATACTTTCTAGATACATAAAAAAGCTTGCTTATAAGCTTACGAGTCGCAGTAGACTGCAAGAAAGTATGAAACAGTTGTTATCTCAGATAACGTCAGTGGCTGTTATTCTTATTGGACTCTTTCTTGTCTTAGGCATTCTAAACTTGGGCAAAGCTTTAAATACAGTACTTGCAGGAGCAGGTGTTGCTGGTTTGGCAGTTGGATTAGCGCTACAAGGAGCTTTAGCAAATACTTATTCTGGCATTTTACTTTCTTACGTAAAACAAATAAAATTTGGCGATTGGATTAAAACCAATGATTACGAAGGCGAGGTAGTAGACATCGATTTAAGAGTTATAACGCTTAAACAAGTAGATAATAATCTGGTATACATCCCTAACAAAATGGTAGTAGAAAATCCCATCAAAAATTACAGCACTACCTCCCAATCTAGGGTAATTTTAGAATGTGGTGTAGGATATGATTCCGATTTGGAATTAGTTCGAAAAATTGTTAAGCAAACTATAGTAGCCAATTTTGACGCAGTTACTTCAGACGAAGAAATTATTTTTCTTTATCGTGAATTTGGTAGTAGTTCTATCGACTTTGAAACCCGTTTCTGGATAAACTCTACTTCTGCCTTAGAAGTAGCTAAAGCTAAAACAGAAGCAATGATTAAAATAAAAGCGGCTTTTGATGCTGAAGGTATTGTAATCCCTTTCCCCATACGCACCCTTGATGTACCACAAGATTTGGTTGCACAACTAAAGGGTGAAACTACTACATCTTAATTTGTTGAAGCTTATCCTAATAATATTCCTCCCTAAAGCCAAAAAGCTAAACACTTAATTTTAAAAGGATTAGCATTAGAAGGAATTGAGACACTTTACTCCAACAGTTATTGCGAACTTGCATTAAAAGATTTAAACATGATATACAAACTTTCTAATGTAGCGGCAAAAGAAGAAATAGAAGAGGAGTTTGGTGTACCGTTTGAATATCCAGAACTATATAATCCTAGAATGATTATTAATGGGTTTAAGGAAGAAAATTTACCCATAATCACCTTAGCAGAACCTGAACAACTTCAATTTGCCATTTGGGGTCTTATGCCTAACGGATTCAAGGAAGACTGGATGTTTTTTCAAAAGCAAGCCAATACTTTAAACATTTCTAAAACAGAAGATAAATTTCCTTGGGCGGAACGCTCTCTGGAGAACGATAGATGCCTAATTACGGTTACTGGTTTCTACACGTATCTATTCAACAATGGAAAAATAGAACCGTTTCTTATCACTCTAAAGGACAATAAACCTTTCTTTATTGCTGGGGTTTATAGTAAATTAGAAGATGGATTTCTTACCTGTGCAGTAGTTACTACAGGTACATATAGCAATATTACAGACCACCAAGATATTAGCAATGTAGCACCATTAATTATTTCTAAAGAACAAGGTAATTCTTGGCTTAGAGATGATTTAGACCAAACCTCTGCAAAAGAACTGATGGGAACTATGTATGATTTAGAATTTAACATACATTCCGTACCCAAAAAACTTTTTGAAAAAGAACAGGCGGATAAGCTTCTGCGGAATAACCTGTATCCTTTTTCCTTAAACTAAGCGCACACATTTTAATAATTAACTCAAAACATCCGTCTTATTTAGACGGATGTTTTTTTTAACAGTATTTAAGACCATTAGTTTTAGTTACATGCTAATGAGTTAATTGTTAATTTCTTAGCATCAAAACAAGCCCCTAAGCAGCTGTATATTTGTAGTGTACTGATTAAGAGATAGTCAGACATCAACCTAAAAAAAGAAAACTATGTTACGTTGGACAGTCACATTTGTAATATTGGCTATAATAGCCGCAATTTTTGGATTCGGAGGAATAGCTGCAGGGGCAGCAAGTATTGCTAAAATATTATTCTTCATTTTTATT
Source organism: Croceivirga sp. JEA036 (assembly GCF_011882165.1). Lineage (NCBI taxonomy): Bacteria > Pseudomonadati > Bacteroidota > Flavobacteriia > Flavobacteriales > Flavobacteriaceae > Croceivirga > Croceivirga sp. JEA036. The sequence goes on along the minus strand of NZ_JAATON010000005.1, from coordinate 213,828 downwards.
ATTCTATTTATTATCTCATTGATAACTGGTAGAAAAAGAATCTAGAAGTTAATTGACCCTAAAAACTAAAGTTGAATCTAAAAAACAGAGAAATGATTACGAGAATCACTAAAAAAACAGCAGCGCTTTTTACCCTATTGTTTGTAATGGCGGTTATGTTCACTAGCTGTAGAGAAACTACAGAAGATAAAGCAGAGGACACCATGGAAGAAATTGAAGATGGTGTTGAAGAAGCAGGTGAAGAAGTAGAAGACGCTGCTAAAGACGTTAAAGAAGAATTTGATGGTGATACAGATGACCATTAAGATTAAAAAATTGCTATGAAATAAAAACCTGGTCTACAACCAGGTTTTTATTTTTTATGCCGTAACGGATTATGAAGAAATTACGTATTTACTTAGTACAACCCATTGTTTTACTCCTAGCAGTACTATTTGTATATTTTAATAGCATTACCCCTACTATGCATATACCAGAAACCATACAAAAAGAAGCTACAATTGCATTAGAACACTTTCCTAGTTTAAAAGATGTTCCTATTCATTTTAAATTCAAAAAGAATATTAAAAAGTCTGTAATGATGGCCCAGCCTACTTTCGGTAGCTTTTTTAGAAGTAAAAAGAAAAGAGGTTATGTTATTTTGATTAGCGAAAAGTTTAAAATCAATAATCAGGAGTTTAAAACCATATACGTACCAAAAGATGTACTTATAGGATGGTTAGGCCATGAACTAGGACACATTATGGATTACCAACAACTAAATAATTGGGAAATGCTCATATTTGGTATTAGGTATGTACTTTTTAAAGAACACATAAAGTCCGCAGAGCGTAATGCAGACCTATTTGCGGTAAAAAATGGAATGGCAGCCTATATTTTAAAAACGAAGCATTTTATATTAGATAATGCGGATATAGACCCTTTATACAAACAACGTATAAAGGAATTTTATCTATCTCCAGAAGAAATTAGGGAATTGGTTAAGGAAACTGGCGAGTAAATCATTTACTGATACTTATTTCTCTGTAAAAATTCTTCCCATTCTGCAAACTTCTCCTCTCCCATAACACGCTCCATTTTCACTTGCCCACCTTTCTTTTTGTTGGCTCCACTCCATTCCGTAAATGCTTCTTGCTTTACAAAATGTACTTTTACCCCTTCTAATGCTTTGGTTCTTGCTACCTTGTAATTCTTATTGGCTTCTTTTAGAAAATTATCTAACAATGCAGCAGTGTTTTCTACATCTTTATTCTCACTTGCTCCTAGATACCAAGTGTGGTAAAATCCATCGTCATAACGTTTAGCGCAGAGCGTATATTCTGGAATATGTAAGTTGAGCTGTTCTTCTAAATACCGAACAGCATCATTCATTTTATTTACAGATAATTGACTCCCAACGGTATTTAAGAAAAACTTGGTTCTGCCCGTTATCTTAATCTCTGCTCTAGCCACATCTGTAAATGCAATGGTGTCCCCAATAATATATCGCCAAGCCCCTGCAACGGTAGAGATTAGCAATACGTAATCCTCTTCTGTAGTAACCTCGTCTAAAGTTAAACTAGGAGCGTCTGCGACCAAAGAGCCATCTGGATTGATGTATTCTGGTTTAAAGGGTACAAACTCAAAATAAATACCATTATCTGTAACTAATTTCATTGCTGTAGTTTCTGGTCTATTTTGAAAAGCGATAAAACCCTCAGAAGCTAAATAAGTATCTATTATTTGTATTGGCTTACCTAATAATGCATTAAAACTCTTTTGGTAAGGGTCAAAAGCTACGCCACCAGAGGTGTATACCTGTAAATTGGGCCAAATCTCATGAATGTGTTCCACATTGTGATACTCAATTACTTTCTCTAACATTAGCTCCATCCAAGAAGGAATTCCACTTAGTGCACCAATGTCCCATTTTTTTGCTTCTCTAGCTATAGTTTCTACACGTGTATCCCAATCATCTATCTTAGCAATGTCTTCTCCCGGTTTGTAATACCCTTTAAACCAAAAAGGAATATTACTAGCACTTATACCACTTATTTCTCCCTCTAAATGGCCATCTCTCTTGTTTAAATCTGTAGAACTGCCAAGCATCATAATTTCTTTTTCAAAAAAATCTGGAGGTAAATCAAAATTATGCAATGCCAAAACCTGCTCTATTCCTGCTTTTCTTATACTTTTAATCATAGCATCCGTTACTGGTATGCGTTTGCTCTTTTTACCTGTTGTTCCAGAGCTCAAAGCAAAATAATCAGGATTCCCAGGCCAGGTAACATCTACTTTCCCATCTACCACATCTTGCCACCATTCTTGAGCCATTTTATTATAATCATGGTAGGGAACATTTTGAGCATAAGCAGCCTGAATATCTGGGGCAGCCAAGATTTTTCCAAACTCGTAATGCTGTCCAAACAATGTATTTTCTGCAGTCTTAAGCAAATTTGCCAATACTGCTTTTTGCTCGTCTACGGGTTTGTGGTCTTCTGTTAGCTTACCTGTGACATCTATAACCCCTTTAATAATGTTCCCTAATATTGCCATGCTTTTAACTTAAAAAAGGCAAGATGTATACCTTGCCTTTTGATTCAACATAAATTCTTTTTCTTAGGCGTTTACAACCTGACCTTCGTGCTTACCTTCTTTTAATTCCTCTATTACTTTAGAGATGAATTGCGGTAAATCGTCTGGGTTTCTACTGGTAGTCAATCCATCATCTACCACTACTGCTTCGTCTACCCATGTAGCTCCTGCATTAATTACATCGTCCTTAATGCTCTTGTAAGAAGTTACCTTTCTATTTTCTATCACTCCAGCACTAATTAACAACCAAGGTGCATGGCAAATAGCCGCTACTGGTTTGCTTAATTTAAAAAAGTCTTTGATAAATGACAATGCGTCTTCATTAGTACGCATACTATCTGGATTCGCTACCCCACCTGGCAATACCAAAGTATGGTAGTCTTCTGCTTTTACATCTTTAATTTGTTTATCTACTTTGATACTTTCTCCCCAATTGTCACCGTCCCAGCTTTTTATTTCACCTTCATGGTAAGAAATAATATCTACTTGTGCACCTTCTTCTTTTAGTGCGTTTAGGGGTTGAAATAATTCGGATTTTTCAAAACCGTGTGTAGCTAACATAGCTACCTTTTTATTTTCTAAACTCATATCTTGCTTTTTTTTGTTACTCAAAAGTACATAGCAACAGAAGAGTGTTTTTGTTCTATCCGTTAGAAGATTAACTGTTTACCGAAAGTGATAGAATTTAAGATGAAATGGTGTTTTGCTACCCTAAATAATTCCACAGGGCAATTACACCATTGTAAGATATTATACAAGCAAAAATAAACGCAGCCCCCATCACAAAATTCAGTGCCCAGTGCGGACGATGTTTTGCCATAACAGATGTAAAGTTCATCAAGTACAAAATACCAGCAACAACAAGTGGTAGCACAAATACATTAAACACTTGTGAAAGTATTTGCACTTCAATAGCATTTGCGCCAATTGCAGGCCCTATTAATGCAAATAAGCAAGCTATGGCTGTAATTGCTTTAAACTGCTTAGACTTGGTATCTAATTCTCCCGACTGGTAATCTGCTAAAAGAATAGGAGCTATTAATAAACAGGGAAAAATAGAAGATAACCCCGCACTTAAAGTACCAAAAAAGAATAAGGTTAGTGCAAATTTGCCTGCTACGGGTTCTAGTACTCCAACCATATCTAACACCGTCTTAACACCTCTGCCTTCATGAAAAAGGGCTCCACAAGCAACAGCCATGATTGCACCACTAATTGCAAATACCAAAATCGCAGCAATGATTGCGTCTTTTTTCTGTTGTGCTCCATTAGCTTCTATGGTCCAACCTTTTCCTTTCACAAATAGAGGTCTAGATAAAAAAGTAGCAGATGCCATAGTAGTACCTACAAAGGCAGCTACCATCATCTTACCCCCTTCTACTTGGGGTACTGAGGGGATTAATCCTTGTATGACCTCTGCAGGTAAGGGATGTACAAGAAATAATGAAAACAAAAATGAAAATCCCATGATGGTCACGAAAATGACCAATATTTTTTCAAAAAACGTGTACTTGCCTTTGAGTAATAGTAAGTACATGGTGATAATAATAATAGCGGCAATTATGAATACCATATTAACATCAGTTGATTTTATTGTAGGTATGTATATGGCAAGAATCTCTTGAACAATATTAGAACTAATACCCAATATTCCCATGAGTGAATTCCATTGCCCAAAAGAAATTCCCACTAGCACTAATAGTGCCATGAGTTTACCATACTTTAAATGCTTCCTAAACGCAAATAGGCCTGTCTCCCCTGTAACCAATGCATATTGGCCGTAAGCATAAATAAGCACCCCAGAAAACAAGCAACTAAGCACTAAAACCCAGAGCAACTGCATACCATAAGTACTGCCTGCAACAGTCATAGAAGTTACGCTACCAGTACCAATAGTATAGCCAATAGCAAAAATACCCGGCCCGAAACTTAAAATCAGGCCAAGTATCTTCTTAAAAATGGGTGATAGCGTGTTCAATTTAAACCGATATTATTGTAAAGATTTGATAGTTTCTAAAGTAGAAGCCACCAATTGCTGTAACCCATCGTAATCTTTATTTTCTAAAATAGTTTTAGAGATGAGCTTAGACCCCATACCTACGCAGGTTACTCCAGCATCAAACCAACCTTTTAGATTGTCTTTGTCTGTACTTACCCCGCCCGTTGGCATTACACTTGTCCAAGGTTGTGGGCCTTTAATGGCCTTTACAAATCCAGGACCGTAAGTAGAGCCCGGGAATAGCTTTACCAGCTCGCACCCCAACTCTTCTGCAGCATTAATCTCTGTTAAGCTACCGCAGCCTGGAGACCATAACACTTTTCTTCGGTTACAAACTTTTGCGATATCTTCTCTTAAAGATGGTGTTACTATAAAGTTAGCTCCCATTTGCATAAACAAGCTAGCTGCCGCTGCATCTGTAATGGAACCAACGCCCATAATCATGCCCGGTAGCTCTTTAATTGCATATTTGTTCAGCTCTAAAAATACTTCATAAGCAAAATCACCTCGTGCAGTGAATTCCATCAAACGTGCACCACCATCATAACAGGCTTTTAATACATTTTTACCCAATTCTACATCTGGGTGATAGAATAAAGGCACCATTCCGGTGTCCTTCATTGCTTGTATTACTTCAATTCTTGAATACTGTGCCATGCCATTTTTATCTAGCCACCCTTCCGGATGCATCACCACTCATTAATTTTTCTACTTCATCTACCGTAGCCAAATTAGCATCACCTTTAATCGTGTGCTTTAAGCAAGAAGCAGCAACTGCAAAATTCAAGGCGTTTTGGTCATCTTCCGGGTATTTTAATAATCCGTAGATTAAACCACCCATGAAAGAATCGCCCCCACCTACACGGTCTACAATGTGTGTAATCTGGTATTCTGGAGATTTGTACATGGTTGTACCATCGTACAATACACCTGCCCATGTGTTATGGCTTGCAGAAAGGGAACCTCTTAAGGTGGTAATTACTTTCTTAGCCCGTGGAAAACGTTTCATCATTTGCTCACAAACCGATAAAAATGCTTCGGCCTTTACGTGTTCTCCTTGAGTAGTAATATCTAAACCTTCTGGTTTAATGCCAAAATGCTTTTCTGCATCTTCTTCATTCCCCAAAACAATATCACAATACGATGTAAGCTCTGCCATTATTTCTTCGCGCTTAGCATCATCACAATATTTCCAAAGTTTAGCTCTATAATTTAAATCGGTAGAGATGGTAACACCCATATCACTAGCTGCTTTTACCGCTTCTAAACAAGCGTCTGCGGCACCTTGAGAAATGGCAGGGGTAATCCCTGTCCAGTGGAACCATTCTACACCTTCAAAAACAGATTTCCAGTCTACCATGCCTTTTTCAATCTCTGCCATAGCAGAATGTGCACGGTCATACACCACTTTACTACCTCTAGAAACCGCACCAGTTTCTAAAAAATAGATGCCTAAACGGTCACCACCGTAAACAATTTTATCCGTACCCACACCACGCTTACGCATTTCCATAAGGGCACATTGGCCAATATCATTTTTAGGTAAACGCGTTACAAAATCTACGGGTACACCATAATTGGCTAAGGATACGGCAACGTTACTCTCGCCACCACCATAGACCACATCAAAACTATTGGCTTGTGAAAATCTTAAAAACCCTTGAGGGGCCAATCGGAGCATAATTTCTCCAAAGGTTACTACTTTTTTCATTATTGACTGTTATGCTTTGTTGTTTGTAGAAAGCTTAGCTAAATGCCAAACCTCCGTTGATATCTATATTATTTCCGGTTACGAACGTGGCATCGTCCGTAGCCAAGTAAGCTACTAAATCAGCAACTTCTGCAGCTTGGCCTTCTCTACGCAAAGGAGTTACCGATGCTACTTTAGAGCGAATTTCATCCTTTGTAAAATCGTCATGAAATTTTGTACCGATTAGACCTGGACAAAGTGCGTTTACGCGAATTCCCTTTGGTCCTAATTCTTTGGCCATAGCCCTAGTAAAGGTTGTTACTGCTCCTTTAGAAGAACTGTACAAAGCAGAGCCGCCACCGCCGCCATCTCTAGCTGCTTGTGAAGAAATATTGATGATAGAAGCTCCTTTTCCCATCGAAGGTTCAAAAGCTTGGGATACAAATACCGTAGATTTAAAGTTCACGTTCATCACTAAATCATAAAACGCTTCATCGAACTCTTGTAAGGTCTTACGAGCAAATAAACCGCCAGCGTTGTTTACCAAAATATCCACCTTTTCTCCAAAAGCTTTAGTGACCGCTGCTTTTAGTTGTTGAATATCTTCTAGTATGGATACATCTGCTTTAACGGCAATTGCTTTTTTACCCAATGCTTCAATCTCTGCAACAGTTTCGTTGGCTCCTTTTTCTGAATTAAGGTAGTTTACCGCTACGTGAGCACCTTCTTTGGCTAATTTCACGGCTATAGCCCTACCAATATCTCTAGAACCACCAGTAACTACTGCAATTTTTCCTTCTAGCTTACCCATTTTTATATTTTATTAGATTCCTAATCCTTGTCCACCACCTACTTGGATGGTCTCTGCCGTTAAAAAGGCAGCATTGTCACTTACTAAGAAAGAAACCACAGAGGCTACATCCTCTGGCTGTCCCAATCTTCCTAGTAAAATATTATTCTTCCAAGAAGCGAATACTTCTGGTTTGGTTGATTTTATTTGGGTGTGGAATGGGGTATCTATTGTACCTGGAGAAACAGCGTTTACACGAATACCGTATTCTGCCAAATCTTTAGCTAACGCTCTAGTGATAGCATGTACACCTGCCTTAGATGTTCCATAAATACCTGCACCTGGCCCACCTGCATTCCAACCTGCAATAGACGTATAATTAATGATAGAAGCATTCTCTCCCTTTTTTAGGTAAGGAATTGCTGCTCTAGAAGCAAAGAAGGTAGAATCTAAGTTCAATGCCATTACAAAACGGTAGAATTCCGTTGTCATTTCTTCAAATCTAGAACGACCACCAAGACCACCGGCATTGTTGATAAGTGCATCTATTTTCCCGTACTTATCGCCAATAGCTATAATATTTTCGTTGACGGCATCTTCTTTGGTAACATCAAAACCATAATATTCTGCTTTGATACCCTCTGCCTCTAATTCTTTTACTCTTTCGGCACCTTTTTCGTCCTCGATACCATTAAGGATAACGGTGTATCCGTCTTGACCTAGCCTTTTGGCTACTTGAAAACCGATACCTCCTGTTGCACCAGTTATTACCGCTACTTTTCCGTTAGAATTGCTCATTTTATGTATTTGTTTGTATTATCTAATTACTAATTATTGTCTAGGTTTTAGCGGTGCAATCTTTGGGCATAAACCCCATACCGCTCCAAGGGCTACAAGTGCTAAGATGCCACCGATGATAAAGGCTGGTGTATAATTACCCCCTGTAGTAATAAATGTTACTAATAAGGTTAAACCTGCAGCACCCAATTTGGCCGCCATTCCTGAAAAACCAGAAAGCGTACCTACTATTTTACCGCTGAATAAATCGCTCGGAAGTGTTTGAATGTTACCTATAGCCACTTGAAAACCGAACAATAAAACAGCCATAATAATTACTGCATTGGTAGCCGTTCCTGGGGCTTTTAATAAAAAGAAACAAGGCAACATGATTAAACATCCTAGGGTTATGACCATTTTTCTAGTCTTATCTACAGACCAACCTGCTGTTATACGATTCTGCGCCAACAATCCACCTGCCCAAGCACCTAACATGGCACCTACATAAGGCAACCAGGCAGAGAACGCAATCTCTTTTACATTAAGTCCAAAAACTTCTGAAAGGTAAATGGGAATCCACACGATAAATAACCACCATATGGGGTCTATAGCGGCAGACGCAATAATTACACCCCAACTTTCTTTATGCTTTAAAAGTTTTCCCGTAGTTGGGTTATAGCCTTCATCATAATTTCCATCACCATCTAAATCTTGATTCTTTTGTCCGCTAAGAATATATTCTTTCTCCTCTTCTGATAGCCAAGGATGTTTTTTAGGGCTTGCTTTAACGATAAATAACCACGGTAATAACCATAGTAGCCCCAGTATACCCACCACAATAAAAATGGATTTCCATGCAAGAAAATCTGCTAATATTCCTATGATTGGATACGCCACAATACCCCCAATAGCTGCACCCGAATTAAAGATTCCTTGAGCAAAAGCACGCTCTTTGGTAGGGAACCATTCTGCATTTGCTTTAGCAGCCCCTGGCCAATTGCCCGCTTCTGCCAAACCTAGAATGGATCTAAATATGGAAAAGCTGTACAAACCTTGTGCTATTGCGTGTAACATAGTTGCAATGGACCAAACTGCAATAGACAATGCGAAACCCAACCTCGTGCCAATCCAATCAAAAATTTTACCAAATAAACCTTGACCTGCGGCGTAGGATAATATGAAAACAGTAGAAATTGAACCATAAATGGCCTTGTGCCCATCTGCATCCATATCTGGGAACAACTCTTTTGCAATATCTGGCCATAGTGCTCCAAAAGCCTGCCTATCTATGTAGTTTATGATTGCGGCTAAAGCTACCAATCCTACAACCCACCACCGTAATCCTTTAAATTTCATATACTTGTTTTTAAACAATTAAAACCCTATCCAGAATGTTACAACTACCTGTTATAACCATCCAGTTTTACATAAAACTTAGACAACATGCATGTTAATGATGCTAGGAACGCATCTTCAAATGTGTAGTAAGTTTTACTTCCCTCCTATTTCATGTATAACTATTGCAGGCGTGCAACTACAATAGTCAGCTTTTTTATTATTCTTTAGTATTGTAACAATACTGATACAAAATTTTAAAATGGACCTTCATTTTCTCTCTTGCCAACTGGGGGTCCTGCTTTTTTATCGCTTCATAAATATCCTCATGCTCTTGAATCCCTAAAAAAGATTGATTATTGTCACAAACATGATATTTTTCAAAATTGGTAATGATTTCTGGGGTGATAATCAACATGAACGTATTCATAGTACTATTTTTACTTGCCTTTGCAATGGCTAAGTGAAATAGCAAATCTTCCTGAACCGCATCTTCCCCATTTAAAACCTTTGCCTTATAGGCATCTAAGGTTTCTCTTATCTTTTTTAAATCCTCCTCTGTTCTTCTTAAGGATGCTAACTTCACCGTTTTAAGCTCTAATAGAATACGTGTTTCTACTAAAGATTTAAAATCAGGATCCTCTAATTTTAAAATGTCTTCTAACATCCCTTTCATAGCAATCTGGCCGATGTTTGCTATAAACGTACCGCTTTGTGGCTTGGATTTGAGAATCCCGAAAAATTCCAGTTTTTGAATTGCTTCTCTAACATTACTCCGGCTTACCTCAAATTTTTCCGATAACATACGCTCAGAAGGTAGCTTGTCCCCAGGTTCCAAATTTTTATAATCTATTAAGTCTCTCAACTTTTTAATGATATCTTTTTGGACGCCTTCGTTATCTCCCTTAGTAAGAATTTCCATTCTCATAAACTACCGAATTAAAATTGGTTAACCAGATTGGTTTGTTAAAATTACACAATTTGCAAAACCCACAAAACATTAATAAAGTTAAATTTCTCTTTTTATCACAGCTCTTAAAAACTGTTGACAAATTGCTATTTGTCAACAGCTTAAGAACCAAACTAAACTAACTCAATCTTTATGTTAATGGTCAATTTTTAATTGATAATATTTTACAGTTGCATTTGTCCCCTCTACTTTGCTTACAAAATAGTTACCAGCTTTAAAGTAGTTCTCAAATATGCCCCATCTACGCATATGTACATCTTCGTAAACAAACGTTTCTGCATTATTGAGACTTACTTCTAATTTATTTTTTGATGCCTTTACTGTTAAGTTAAATTTAGCTGTACCTACAACTTCAGAAAACTCTCTAACCGAATCTTTCCAAGCAGTAGTATATAAAATTTCAGTATCTGACAATGTAGTATCCTTGAGCATTTTTGTGTGCACCCTAACCTTATTTTTAGCCCAATAGATTTTTAAAACTGGGGGTGCATTATTATCATCTTCCCCTATTAAATCTCGTTGTTCATTTGTTAATCTGCCATGAATTTGCATTACAATTATGCGGTAAGGATTGCCATCTTGGTCCAAAGAAACCTCTGGAACCGATAATGTTCCAGATAGCTCCCCTCCTTGTTCAAACGTCCAATTTGTAGAATTGCTACCTGGCACCATTTGCTCTCTTAATTCTGTTCTAGAATAAGTACTATTAGCAGTACTAACTTCTGGAAAAGTATAAAAGACTAAAGAACCATCGGTAGAGTCGTTGTACATGTACGGCAATAAGGTCTCATTTGTAGCATAATCCAATATCTCTGGCGGCTCCACTTCTATGGGTTTACCATTGTTACCAATGGGTAGTGTTACCTTCCAATGGTTCAAGTCTATTGTAGGTAGTGTATAATTTGCTGTAGCATCTTCTTGTACCGTACCTTCTTCTTCTGCCTCAACATTGGGTTGCTCTTTAGCCACAACCTCTTCTTCTCCTTGCTTATCACTACAGCTTATTAAAACTGTTAGCAGCAAACTAAGTACTAAATAAAGATTATAGTTGTTATTTGATTTGGAACAAAAATTATACATCTATTAGTTATTAATGAGAAACGTTAAGCTGGTATATTTTCACCTTTGCAAAAGCACCATCATCCCTAGTTTGCAGATAATTACCTGCTTTAAAGTAGTTCTCAAAGATTCCCCATTTTTTTATATTGATGTCATCGTATACAAAATATTCGTTTTTATTTAGCGAAACGACCATTTTGCCATCTGTGACTTTAACTTCTAATTTAAATTTGTCAAAATTGACTTTTTCTTCAAAATTTCGACCTTCATCATCCCCCCAAACACTTTCGTGTAATAAGGCATCACCAGAAAGTCCTTTTACTTTTAGCACCTTGGTTTTCACCCTAATTTTACCATTATCCCAATAAATCTTTAAAATAGGAGGTGCATTGTTATCTTTTTGACCTATTAAGTCTCTTTGCTCATTGGTTAACCTACCATGTATTTGCATGATGATTACCTTATGGTATTTACCATCTGCTGCTTTAGAAACAGCGTCCATTCTCATAGTTCCACTAAGGGCACCACCCTCTGCAAAAGTCCAGTTTACATGGTTACTGCCTGGCTCCATTTGCTCCCTTAATTCTGTTCTAGAATATTTGGTGTTCGCAGTAGTTTTATTAGGAATAGCATGGAATACTATAGAACCATCTGTAGAATCCGTGTACATAAACGGTTTCAATTTTTCTATGGTAGCGTATTCCTTTATTTCTGGAGGGGTAACTTCATCTGGTTTCCCTGTTGGTATGGTCACCTTCCAGTGGGATAGGTCAATTTTCGGCAAACGATACTTTTTCTGTTTCTTAACTGGCTTCTCCTTGACTAAGCAAGTTGTGGTGTTAATCGCTACCTCTTGTGAATTCACCAACAATGTAAGGGTAAGCGTTAAAAAACTAAGTATGAATGCCGAAAATCTCATTATCCTTTTTAAACTAAAAAACTAAACTAAATACAACTATTTTACTGTGCAGGCTCTATAGATATATTATCTAACCTAGCCTCTGCTCCTTGATTGGTTATTAAAATTGCAATACTTGCATTTGCACCTGAGTTGAATGCTAAATCTACCTTTACATAATCATTAGCACTAGTTTGATTGTCACCTACAAAGTCTGCAAGTTTAGCAGCATCTAATTCTGCTAAATCACTAATACCACCACCTATTACAGATAAGGTTATGCTACCTGGATTATCTGTTTTAAGTGTGTAGTAATATGTTAATACATAATCTGTATTTGGAGTCACAGCTATATCTGACTGGTAAGCAACACGGTCACCAGCAGATGGGAATTTAGCCGCTTGATCACCAGACTGTACAGGGCTACCTGTTATCTGTATTACACCTCCAAAATCATTTCTCCAAGAATCACGACCATCTCCTGTTCCATCTGGTAAACTCAAATCTTCAAAATCTGCTTCTAAAACCACTGGAGTTATTACTTCTGGCTCTTCTGGCTCTACTACGGTTATATCCATAGTAAAAGTACTAACTGCACCCAACGCATCCGAAGCCGTTAAACTTACGGTATATGTGCCTTCTGCTGGGTAAATATTTACAGGGTCTATTTCATCTGAAGTGTTACCATCTCCAAAATCCCATGCATATGTAGTAGCACTATTAGACTGATTTGCAAAGGCGTACTGCAGAAAATCCACCTCGCTTTGCGATGCAGAAAAACTAGCACTAGGAGGAGTTAAATCGTCTATTGAGGCTTCTTCTGCTATATCATACTCAAAGTCGCACGCAGCAAGCCCAAGTAGGGCTATACCGGCGAACATATAATTTTTAATGTTATCTATAGAATTTTTCATTTCAATTTTAATTTTAGTAACCAGGATTTTGATTCATTAAACCTTTACTTAGGTTTATCTCATTCTGTGGAATTGGCAATAATAAATCTGTTGCTGTAAAACCGTATCCGTTAGCCGTAGAAAATGCTGATAATACATCTTGAGCAACACCAAATCTAATCAGATCAAATAATCTGTGATTTTCAAAAGCCAACTCTACCCTTCTTTCATTTAACAAATCTGTTTTAGTGATTGAGCTTACTGGAGTTGTAATTCCGGCTCTATCTCTTACCGTTTGAAATGATGATAATGCCGCACCTGCACTAGTTTCTTGACCGCCAGCTAATATAGCTTCTACATGCATTAAAAGAACATCTGCATAACGAATAACTATCCAATCATTACCAGATAAGGTTGCATCTGTACTAAAACTTTTTCCGTCTGCACCGCCGTCTTCTCCGTTTGGCAGATATTTTACCACTTGCGTTTGGGTTGGCTGTGAAGGATCAACACGATAAGAATATTGTGTTCTATCACCACCAAACTCGTCTAATGCAGCAATAGCCTCGTCAGTAACATAGTTTACACCAACAGTTCTACCCACACCATTCATGAACTCCGCAGAAAAATCCTGACTATCAGATTCGATACCTGGGTTGTAGGCGATAGCAAAAATTATTTCATTATTTCCTTCATTATAAAAAACATCATTAAAGTTTGATTCCAAAGCAAAACCGTAGCTCATAACGTTTTCACATAAAACTTGAGCTTCTGTATAATTACCAAGCGTTAAATGTACTTTAGCCAATAAAGCTTCTGCTGCTGCTTTAGATGCTCTAAATTTCTCCCCATTAGTTAATCCTGCAGCCGCAAAACCCAAGTCTTCCACTATTAATTCGTAAATAGTTGCAGCAGCTACCCTTGTAAATGCAGTTTCATTATCTAATGGCCCAATTAAGCCATCTATAAGAGGAATATCACCGTATAATCTTACTAGATTAAAATACGCGTAAGCTCTAACAAATTTTGCCTCTGCCTCAAATTGGGTCGCTTTAGCCTCAGAAGCATTTCCTAGGTTGGCGAGTACCAGATTAGCACGATAAATTACATTATAAAAACTCTTATAATAGTTGTTAACTATACCGTTAGCAGTAGAAACTGTAAACGATTCAAATTGGGCAGCTTCACCTTCTTGACTTTTAGTTCTAGTATTATCACTGCGCATTTCTGTTAAATAGTACTCTAACTGTACTCCCCTATTATCATTTAAGTTTGTAGAATTGATACCCTGAATAGCATCATACATTGCAATAACCCCAGTTTCAATCTCATCATCATTACTAAAATACCCTAAACTACTTACAGCAGCTTCTGGTACTGGCTCTAAAAAATCGTTCTCACAAGCTACTAACGAGCCTAGAATTAAAGCCAAACTAACATATTTGTATATAGTCTTCATTTTTAAATCTCTTCTTAATAGTTAAACCTTAAAATTCAATATTGGTACCAATAGAAATAGTTCTGAAAACAGGTGATCCTGCGCGCTGGTAACCATAAGTGGTTGGACTAGTATCATTGATTGATTCTGGATTAAAACCAGTGTAATCATCCGCAGTTAAATACATTAAATTTTGCCCTGTAACGTATAATCTAAAGCTACTAAGACCTAATTTGTCTGTAATGTCTTTAGAAAAATTATATCCTAAATTGACATTTCTTAATGCGATATAAGATGCATCTTGTATAATATCATCCGTAAAAATCTTTTCCTTTATAAATCCTTGGTCTGGAGTAATAGCAGGATCAAAATCTTGTGCACTGTTAAAGTGATTAAAGATGTATTGGTCTCCCATATTTCTTATTTCAGCACCATGACTTCCTTGGAATAAAAAGCTAAAATCTAAATTACCAAACTTAAAATCATTGGTTAAACTCCAAATCAATTCTGGATAAGGATCCCCTAAAATTGTCTTATCATCATCATCAATAAGACCATCTCCGTTTAAATCCTTTACATATACATCTTGTGCCTCACCACCTACTGGGTGATACGGGTTATTTAAATACTCCAAAGGAATGTCCCTATCAACAACCCATCCATAATAAGATGAAATTGGATTGCCAACTAAGTTAATCCACTCAGCTGCACGTTTGCTGTCCACATTTAATATCTGTCCATTAGCGTCTGCAAAGTCGGTCAACTCATTCTCATTCATAGAAGCTAAGAATGTAGTAGACCATCTAAATTTTTCTGTAGAGACGTTTCTAGTACGCAATTCTAGCTCCCAACCACTATTTTTAACTTGTCCTAAATTTACCAACGCACTGCTAAAACCAGTGGTTGAAGAAACAGGGTTATACAGCAAAAGTTTATCTGACTTACGCTCATAATAATCCACAGAACCTGAAACAACACCGTTGAAGAAACCAAAGTCTACCCCAGGATTGAATTCTTCTAAACGCTCCCATTGCAATGTTGGGTTTTGAATGTTTAATGCCACAAAGGCTGCTTGAGAATTATAAACTGCTGTACCTAATAATGGGATAGAAGGATATAAATCTATAACATCACTACCCGTATCTATATCTTTATTACCTGTATATCCATAACTCACTCTTAATTTAAGGTCACTGATAATTGAACTGTTGTTTAAGAAGTTTTCCTCAGAAACCCTCCAACCTAAAGAGGCAGCCGGGAAGTCTCCGAATTTTTTATCAACACCGAAAATAGAACTACCATCTCTTCTGTAACTAAAAGATGCTAAATACTTATTATCGAAAGCATAATTTAACCTACCAAAATAAGATTGAAATCTTTCATCCAACTTAAAAGAACCAATAGATGTCAATACAGTAGCTGCACTAAGGGTTTTTAACAAATCTGAGGTATAACCTGTACCTGCAGAACTATCACCTTGCCATTCCCATTTTTCACCAGAAAGACCAGCGATGGCAGAAATATCATGCTTACCAATAACTTTATCATAGGTAAAATAATTTTCTGAAACTACGTGAAATCTGTTTTCATTACTAACATTGTAACTTGCCGCAGATGCCCCATTTCTATTAGACTCTACTCCTTGCCATCTATCTCTAAACGTATTTTGATAGTCTCCAGATAGCACAGTTCTAAAACTTAAACCTTCTGCAATTTCATACTGCGCATAAACACTACCTGCAATTTTGAATTTATAATCATTACGGTCTCTTTCTAGAACCTTTGCAGCTGGGTTGGTATTAGATGTATTGGAAATATCCACCAATGCACTACCATCACCATACAAATCGTAGTTATCAAAATGTCTCTGTAATGCATAATCACCTATTTGCACGTCTGGATACACATTTCTATCTACATATTGAATAGTATTTGCATCATGATATACAGGTAACCAAGGTGTTTGTCTTAAAATATCATGCGTAGAACCGTCAAATCTTCTTCTTCTAGAGTAAGATGGCGCAATGTTAGCCCCTAACTTTACGCGCTCCCCTACGTTAGTATCTACCTTTAAACGCATGTTGTAACGCTTGTAATCATCTGTCAGCAATACCCCTTCATCATGCAAATATCCTAGGGAAGTGCTAAATTTAGTATTCTCACTACCGCCACGTGCACTTAAAGAATGACTTTCTATCTTACCGCCATCAAAAATTACATCTTGCCAATCGCGATCAATACCAATTAATTGCTTATATCTTGTCCTATCAGACAGTCCACCTGTAGCAGCTTGCTCTGCCGCTGCAGTCTCCGCAATAGAGAAATAATAGGCATCACTTTGCTTTGCTTCTTTAAAACCAGTATATCCATTATAGCTAAATTTGGTTTTACCTGTTTTACCTTGTTTTGTAGTAATTAAAATTACCCCATTAGCACCTCTAGAACCATAAATAGCAGAAGAAGCAGCATCCTTTAATACATCAAAACTCTGTACTTCATTCATATCTAAATTACCTAAGAAATCACTATCTACAGGCAAACCGTCTACCACTACTAAGGGTGCAGAATCACCGTTCAAGGAACCTACCCCTCTAATTCTAATAGTTGGTGCTGAACCTGCCTCACCTTCTGTAGCAGAAATATTTACACCAGCTATTTGCCCAACCAAGGCATCATCTACCCTAGCTACAGCTATCTGATCTAAGTCCTCATTCACCACCTGCGCAACCGCTCCGGTTAAATGAACTTTCTTTCTAGTTCCATAACCTACAATTACTACCTCATCTAATTGATTGGTATCTTCTTGTAACACCACATTTATGCTTTGCTGATTTTCTATTGAAATCGTTTGCGTAGCATAACCTAAATAAGAAATCTGGAGTGCTTCTCCTTGAGAAACAGCTATACTAAAGTTTCCATCAAAATCTGTGGTTGTTCCTCTAGTAGTATTTTGCACCAAAACGGTGGCCCCTGGAATCGGGATATTGTTGCTATCAGATACCGTACCTGTAACTGTAAAGGTATCTTGAGCAAATGTTTGTAAGCTTAAAAAGCCGACAAACAACAGCATTAATTTCAGTTTAAAATTCATTTGTTCAGTTAGTTTCTAATTAATTCTTCTTGCGCTCTCCCCCTGCTAAATTTTATGCAGTTTGTTTACTTTTCAATTACCTGCAATCGGTTGCAATCAAAATCAAATGAATTTTGTTAATTTTGTTGTAGCAGATTACAGTAATGTGTCTGTTTATTACTTCCCTCCGAAAGAAGTGATATTCCAAAAGGATAGGCGTGCACCTATCCTTTTTTTTATTTTTAAATTATTCTCATGTAGTCTATTTTAATTTGGCTACCCAAACTGGTCAACCAATTTGGTTTACCAAATATAAGTTACAGAAATGTTAATTAAAAATGATTTTGAAAAAATATCTTACAAAAATTACTTATTTAACAATTTACCCTGTAAAATTTGGCTGCATGAACAATTTTAGCCTTAGTTAAATGGCTATTCCATAAAATCTTCTCTTATAGGACTGAAAACATCAATTAAAATCCCTGTCTTTGTACAAGTTGCACCGTGTAGTACATGTGGCGGAATATATACACTATCCCCTTCCTTTACGGTTCTTTTTACACCACCGATGGTAAAATCAAACTCACCGCTAGCAACATAGGTTGTTTGAGAATGGTAATGCTCATGCTCATACCCAATACCCCCTTCATCAAAATGAACCTTTACGAGCATAATTTTATCATCATAGCCCATAATTTTTCGTTTTACGCCTTCACCAACAGTTTCCCATTCTTGGTCTTGATCCAATAAAAATTCTTTACTTGCTCCAAATGATTTCATCCTTTGTTAATTTAAATTGATTAGTGTGCAAGGGCCTTGCCAAGTAATTTGCTTACCCTTAATCGCTATATTATGTTTAGTGCTTTTATCCGTTTTTTGTTTGGAGAATGCAACTGCGTAAATACTACCATCCGTTTTAGTTATACTTGTAACTAAATAATCTTCATTTTGCAGTATAACTTCTATTTTTTGAATTGTAGATGTTGCATTTACCGCCAATTCTGATACAGGACTGTACGTTCCGTGAGACTCAATTGTAGATACGAATACCGTATTTGCTACTGCATTTCTTCTTTGAATTAAAACAGGATCTCTGCGTAAATTAAATTCAGGGTCATTAGCACCTGTTCTCCCCATTACTAAGGAATCTTTATTTGTACTTATAGCAGTTACAGTATAAAATCTTTGGTTTTGTAACCAAGAGAATTTTAGATTATCATTTGTTAATGATGCCACAGCTTCTTTATATAAATGCTGGTAGCCGTTTTTAGCCCCTAGAGGTTTTAATAACTCTGCTGAAGTTATAGGTACGCTTACCGTCATTGGCTGACCTAAATAATACAAAGGCATATCATATTGATGCGCTTCTTTAGATTGCACCTCCATGATATCTAAAATCACAGGACTTTGCCAAGTACTATCTTGTACAATTGCCATTGTACGAACCATCTTTGTACCCGGATATGCATTCTCTTCTTTTGCTCTTACAGCTACAACTTCTGACTGGTCTAGGGTTGCGTATACTAAATTAGAATGATGTTTACTACCAACCTCATACGCACCTCCAAAATGAGATTCTTGATCCTGAACTAAGGTATTATGCGCAATGGTTTGCTTTGCCCAAGTTTTATTTTCCTTTAAATAATTGCCACCGCCTTTTTGCTCAATATTTACAAACCTAGCTAGACCGTAATCCTGTATCACCTCTTCTCCATCTTCGTATAAAGAATAAGACAATTTATCATAATGTCCGTGACTCAATCCTTGAGCAGTATATTTATATACCAGCTCTAAATCATTTTTACGTAACACAGCAATACCACCTTCGTCTCCTTTTGCTCCATCTGTAAATGCAACAGATTCCTTTATAAATGGTAATTGTTGACCTGCTTTTATACCCATGGCCACAGCTAGGCCAGCATCATTTAAAACAATCGTGTTTTGTTCTTTTGCTATAGATAACAGTGATGCATCCTTACCACCATAGAAATATCCTATATCTACAGCATTTACTAAAGCGTTGCTATAATAAGACATGCCTTTTTGACCATCATTTATAGAGAAGAATTCACCGTCTTTATCTGATAATTGCAAAAGCGCATAAACACTTTTAAGCAGCACACCATTGTTGTACTCAAACACCTTAACCTCTGGCTTTACATTCTGTAATGCTTGCGCAAAAATTAAAAAAGGATACATGGCGTAGCGCTGATAATATGGGCCTTCTGTGTAATAACCGTCCGGAGAAAAAGGTTCATCTAAATTCGCAAAGAATCCGGCTGCCTTGCCTGGTTCTATAATATATCCTCCGTCGTTATCTTTTAAACCTTGCGCTAGCTTCGCATCCTTTATTCCGTACAAAGCTCGCTCTAGTAAAGCATCATCTTCCATAGCCAAGGCAATCATACCTACCGCTACATTACCCCAAGTACTATGATTATGTATTCTATTAAAAAACTGAGGGTTCTTTATGGATATGAAATCGGCAAATGGCTTAAACAACTTGTTTTCTAGATACTTACGGTCTTTTTTATCTAGAAAATCATAAATGCAATCGTAAGCTTGGCTGGTGTATACCAACCAATTAGAATCGTTTAAACACTGCCAGAACAATTTTCCCCTAGCATAAGAACGTTCTTTTGGATGAATAGGTAAAGTAGGATACAATTCCGCATAAGCCTTGAGCATCTCGTGCACGTAAATGGCGTAGGTTTCGTCTTCTAAAATCTGATATAACACCCCTGCCTGCTGCATTAAACGATAATTTTTCTTGTGCGTTTCATGCGTGTATCCACCAGAATAATCCTTAGGAACGGGAACATCTATACCATTTAGTATTGCTATATCTACCTCTTCTTTTACCGCTTTTACGGTTTTATCTAGCAAGGGCAACTTACCCAATTGTTGTCTTATCTGGTCTACCCCCGTTTTAGTCAGAATCAATTTTGGATGTTCTTGAGCTCCTAAGAAAAGTACTGGTAACCAAATAAGCATACTTAATGCTAATTTCAGCTTTTTAAATACCATTTTTAATCTACTTGTAGTCCTAAATCCTCTCCTGTAATTCCTTTTCCCTTCAACGGCGAATCTTCCGCTAGCTCATAACTATCCTCCTTAAATTTAGGCGGCATCTGCCATAGATTTGCGGCGTTATACTTTTGGTCTCCTGTAACAGTTAACTGGTCTGACTTGTAGAAATTGTTATGCACCACGTTTACAATAGGTTCCCCAACAACCAAATGCATGTTGATTCCCTTTGATTCCTGAAAAATATTATCCTTTATAGCGATTTCCTGCACACCATAAAGGCTTATAGCAGCATCATACTTATTGCGCTTGTCTTGCCCAACTTGATCAAAAACATTGTTTTCTAATTCTAAGAAAGGACCAAAGGTACTTTCGTCTTTACCGCCACGGTGTAAACGCAACGCCGCTCTCCCAACATTAGTAAAACTGTTGTTTTTTAGAATTACATATTCTGCATTGTAAATACCAATATCATCGGTTTCTTTATCCAATGCCATAACATTACCACTAATGGTATGAAATTTAGAATTTTTTATGCTGATGGTATCCGCAAACGTATTTTTGTAAACGCGGATTGCATCATAAGAATGATTAACATCTAAATTGACAAAGTCACAATTATCCACAAACAGCTTGTAATTTTTCGTCATGCTGTATTTGCTAGTCGTAATGACCGAATTACCTGTTCTATCTGGTGCATCTTCCCCATCAAAAATTAGATTTTCAAGAGAAAGACTACCTCCGTTATTGATTTGAAACAGCGATTTTTTCTCGAAGTAAACCGTAGGTTTATCGCCCTTGGCTCCTTTAATGGAAATTGGATGATTGACTGCAACTGATTTTGTATTGGTATACTTTTCACCTGCTTCTAAAACAAGAATATCACCTGCATTGGAATTTGCAACTGCAGCCACCAAAGCATTAAGGCCAGGTGCTACTTGCACTTTTTTTCCTGTATTTAGTGCAACCTCTGTATCCTCTTTAGAATACCAAGAAACACCCGTATTTTCTTTAGAAGCCAAATTATCACTTAGCGTAGCGCCAATACCTTTAAGACCCTCCGGAAGTAATAAACCAGCATCATTCTTAACCAGTTTAAGCTCTTTTTGCTCAAAACCTTCTGCATCTATACTTTCCGTAACTGGACTGATAATATTTTTCTTGAACGTAATTCCGCTGATATCATCATAGACCGTGAATAAATTTTTACGGTCCGTGCTATAGAAAACGTTGTTTTCCATCACAGAATTTACAGGAACTGCACTTCGTTCCGCATCGCTCCCTGCACATAATTGAATATGGTCACAATCTATAAAAGTGTTGTTCGCAATTTTAGCATCCACCACTTGGTGATATCTGTTAATAGGTGAATTGGGTACACCGTTCATCACCACAAAAGCCCCTCTAAAACGGTAGCCTGTTAACCCTACACCGTAGTTATTAATAACCGTCTGCTGGCCATTGATAACACGAATACCACCTGTACTAGGCTTATTATTTCCTATAAAAACATTGCCTTCCACATGCGTATTACTACCGTGGCGCATAGTTAAGGTTCCAGTACACTCGTAAAACATATTGTCTTTATACGTAGTGTTTCCAGATTTATTAGAAATTATTTCATGCTCCCCATTACAACGGTCAAAATAATTAGAAGCTACCACAGTTCTGGAGTTGGTTAAAGAGTAGTGACTTGTTCCGATGCGTAAAGTTTCGCCACCATTAGAACCCAAATTAGGACGCGGACCAAAATAGTTATGGTCTATTTGGTTATGATTTTCTTGACTTTCTTCTGTATTAAGCCTAACAATCATGGTAACTCCACGATTACGCTTACCTACTAAGTGATTATGGTCTATTCTATTATGCTTGCCATATATGGCTACCCATGTATCTGGCTCATGTCGTTCTGGATTGTTATAGTTATCTATAACGCATTCTGTTAACCTACTATAGTGCGCTAAGGTATTTTTATCTTTTTTAAAACTAATCACCTCGGTTGTTGGGGTATATCCGTTTTTAAAGACTAAACCTTCTACCACCAAATATTTACCAGCCAATCTTAAATTAGATTGCCCTTCTAACAGCACTTTCCCTTTTTCCTCAACAGTTAAAGTAATTGGAGCCTCCGCTGTTCCTTCCCCTTCTAAAAGTAGTTCTGCATCTTTCCAGACTCCATTTGCCAAAGTAATAGTAGTTCCTGGTTTAGCGTTGGCCACAGCTTGGTCAAATTCGGCCACATTATGCACCACATCTTTGGGTGTATTCGTGTCTTTACAACTAGTTATTACCAGTAAAGATGTTAATAAAAAAGTCGTTTGCAGCAGTTTAGTGTATTTCATAAATTAATTGGTTTACCAGTTTGGTTGACCAAATATAAACATATTTCATAAACATCAAAATCTAACCTTATATATTAACAAAAATGTATTTTAAAGGCTAATGATTATCAAAATGATATATCCGAAGTTTAGTTTTCGTAGATATTTTCTGTACCAACTTTTAAATAAGATTAACAAAGAATTGAACGTGGAAAATTAAAATAATCATTCCGGTGATTAATCCATTTTTAATACAATTTAAAAAGATGGTAACCGCAACTACTTTTTTATAAATACACTTACAAAAAACATCTTTAGAAGAATAAAATTTGTTATCAAAATTATTTAGAAGTATTAAATCTACACAAGTGATATTGTCACCTATGAAAGCTGCTAAAAATAGACGAATCATTGCTATAACAGCTGTTGATGATATGTTGGAGCAAACTTTTGTAGAATTACATGTGGAGCTAAATATGCGCCAGAAGTATTATAATAGTACTTGGTTTTTCTGCAGTCAAGCCTTTATTTATCAGACTTTAAACCGCAACAATAGTTGTATGAACCATCGAATTTATGAATAATGCTGTTGCCAAAACTTCTAATGATAAAGGCGAAATGGTTACAGGGGCCTACAAGCCCATTTTTGACACGTTTTTACAGGGAGCACAAGATAGAGCTGCTAACGGAGACGCCACTGCTTACCAAACCCCAGAACAAGTAGCGGCTATTATTTTAGATTTGGCAAAAGAAGAAAATCCACCATTACGTAAGCGTATATCTGATTGGGCAGAACAACTATGCCATTTAAAAACTAAGGCAGATCCTACTGGGAACAAATTATTACAAGAGGTGAAAGCACAATTTTTATAAAATCACATTAAAAGGACGGTCCCGATTCTTAAATGCCTTAAAATTTATCCCGTTTATTTTGGGAATAAAGCCATTGATTCCTTGTCTCAATGGCTTTTTTTGTTTTGTTTATGCTCATTTATCGCGTTAAGCATTTTTCATTTTACGCTAATCCATTCTAGCTTAACTTCCTAATTTAGAACACAATTTCTAGGCTTTAGAATTTTACATCCTCTTTATGAAAGGAAATAATTGCAATAGGATATTGAAGAACATGGTATTTATAGTGGTTGCAATAAGTGTGTTATTGCTATTCGTTATTACCTTAAATTATTGAAATCATAACATGCTAGAGAAATTATTGAAAACAACTTGGGAATCTGCTTTACTAATGCTATTGACCAGCATAGGAATCTATTTTGTAACCATACTACTTACTCGTGTGGTTGGGAAAAGAAGTTTTTCTAAGATGTCTAGTTTTGACTTTTCTATGACTATTGCAATCGGTTCTGTTATAGCCACCACTATTTTACCTTTAAAAGTAAACTTAGCAGAAGGTTTTATTGGATTATTGGCAATCTATGTATTACAGCTAATTCTTGCCCATTTTAGAGAACTCCCATTAATTCAAAACTTGGTGGACAATAAACCATTACTGCTAATGGATGGCACAAATATCTTATACCAAAATTTAAAGAAAGCTAAAGTTACTGAGAGTGATTTAAAAGCTAAACTAAGAGAAGCTAACGTAACACATTTAAACCAGGTAAAAGCGGTAATTTTTGAATCAACTGGTGATGTCTCTGTACTACACAAAAAAGACGATAGTTTAATTCAAGATTGGATTATAGATGGAGTACAGCAATAGACTATAAAGTATAATCTTCTAGAAAACAAAAACACCAACCGCTCAAGATTGGTGTTTTCTACACTAAACTGAAAAATTAAATGCTACTTTACTTCTATAACCATAGCAGTTTTCGCAGCTATATCTATATGGTCCACATTGTTATAGGTTTTATTGGTTAAAATCTCTGTACCATTTAAGTTACCGCCAAGAACTTCTAAGTAATCTTCTACATTTAAGGTTGTTGCTTCTCCCTTATTTAAAATCACCATCACCTTTTCATTCTCATTGTATCTAAAGAAAACATAAACATTATCTTTTGGTGCAAAATGAATCAACTTTCCGTTGTGGATAACCTCCGCATTTTTTCGCCAATTAAACAACTTACTTAAATAGGCCTTTACATCTTTTTGTTCAGCGGTTAATCCTTTCTCTGTAAAAGCATTTACCTTGTCTTTTGCCCATCCGCCAGGATAATCCGTTCTAATAATTCCGTGGTCCTCGGTACCTTTATTACCCATTAGAATTTCGGTTCCGTAATAAATCTGTGGAATACCACGTACCGTAGCTATGTAAGTCAACGCGAGTTTAACTAAGGCTGCATCCTCATTAAGCTGGGTGAAAATGCGACTCATATCATGATTATCTGGAAAAATCACTAAGTTATTTGGGTCTGGATACAAATAATCTTGACCCAGCTCTTCATAAACCGCATTCCAAGAGTTGGTATCGTTTAAGGAGTTTACCAGCGCATGTTGTATGGGAAAATCCATCACACTTTTTAATTCAGAGGTATAGCCATTAGCATTCTCCTTGCCTTTTTGCCAATATGATACGATGGTGGGACGTAATACCCACTCCTCTCCTACAATATTAAAATTTGGGTATTCTGCCATCACAGCGGCTGTCCAATCCCGCATAAAATACATGTCTGGATAAGGGTACGTATCCATACGGATACCAGCGATGCCAGAATATTCTATCCACCAAAGTGTATTCTGAATTAGGTAGTTAGCCATAGTGGCATTACGCTGATTTAAATCTGGCATAGTTGGGACAAACCATCCATCAAAAAATTCTTTGGTATCTTTTTTAGTGGCATAGGGGTCTAAAACCACGGTCTTTTTATGATTGGTTTGGGTGTAGGTATCCCATTGATTAATCCAATCATCGGATGGTAAATCTTTCATCCACCAATGTTCTAGACCGCAGTGGTTGGCAATCATATCCATAATTACCTTCATTCCCTTTTCAGAAGCTTTCTCTACCATGGCTCTATACGCCTCATTGCTACCATAACGTGGGTCCACTTTATAAAAATCAGTAATGGCATACCCATGATAGCTGTAAGAGGGCATATTATTTTCTAAAATAGGATTGGTCCATATGGCGGTAAAACCCATATCCTTAATCGCATCCAAACTATTTACAATACCCTGCACATCTCCACCGTGTCTACCCCCTTTATCCTTTCGGTTGGGTTGTTCTACCATACCTGAAACGGCATCATTGCTGGGATTTCCATTCACAAAACGGTCTGGTGTAATTAAGTAGATAGCATCAGATGTATTAAATCCTTCTATATTCTTACGGTTATTTGTCCTGGCTTTAAGCTCGTAAGGTTGTTCAAATACCACCGAATTATTCTTTTTAAATTCTAAGGCTAAATGTCCTGGTTTAGCAGTATCATCTATTTGTAAAGTGATAAACAAATAATTGGGATTAGTTACTTTTTTTGCACTTTGCAGTTGTACCTTATCATACGGTTTTAAAGCTACATCAAAAGTGGCTATATCCTTGCCGTAAACTAATAATTCAACAGTGTTGTATTCCATGCCCACCCACCAATTTGGTGGCTCTAAACGGGAAATAGAATTTTGGGCGGTTACTTGTGTTAAAACTAACACTAGTATCCAAGTAAAAAAAGAAGTAATTCTCATCAAATTAGTTTTTTATTCAGTTTCAACTAAACTAATGAGAATGGAGGTTTGTATCGACTTAAATTATAATATGGTAATTAATTCTTATAAAATGACCCTTATTTAAGAACACCTAGGGCGTGTTTTGCTCTAAGTCATTAAAATATTCTCTTGGCGACTTATTTGTGACTTTTTTAAAGGAGCGATTAAAGGAGGATTTAGAATTGAAACCTACAGCTAACGCAATAGCTAAGAAGGTCTGATTTTTATATTTCTCATCTTGAGCACGAACGATAAAATCTTCTATTCTATAGTGATTTACAAAATCTCTAAAATTCTTATTAAAGCCTGCGTTGATTGCTCTAGAAAGCGTATGTACGTTAGAATTCATCCTTTCTGCTAATTCTGGCAAACTTAATTGAGGATTTAAGTATACTTGCTCCTCTGTCATCATTTGATGCAGTGCTTGTTTAAGTGACTCTAATTCTTCTGATTCTAAGGGTGACTTTTCTATTTCTGGCGCTTTTTCTTCTTGGTTTTCCTCTTCTTCTGGCATTCTAAAAATTTGAGGTTGCTTTATGGCAAAATACCCTAAGAAAAACACCACTACAGAAAATACAATCCAAATACCATCTATTAAAAAATTGTTCAGCGCATTTACAGGCTTTTCTGTAAAAGTGCCATATATATCTACAAGAATTATAACCGTCCAAAGCACAAGGCAAATACCTAAAATAATTAGAATGGTATTTAGGTATTTTATGTTTTGATCGGTAGAATAATTATGCTCAATATTCTTAAAATAATTATTGATGATGTTTTTAACTTTAAACCAATACCAAATGTTAAACATCAATGCTATTAAGACAATTACCTCGTAAATGGAATACGGTGGAGAGTCCATAGACTGAAATAAATTCTGCTCTATAAAGGTATGTGTAGGTTTAAAAAAGAAGCTTACATAGATAACACATTGTAGAAAGAATGGCACAAAATGTGGCCAATAGTGCCATATATCTTTTTTAGCATGATGCAATAATCTTTTAATATAAATAAGCAGCGTTGGCCCATACAAGAAAAACACCAAATCTGTAAGCAGCGATAATTTGGGATAGTTGGTATAAATAACGCGGTCATAAATTACTACACGCGCTATTAAAGTAAAAGATATTACAAAAATAAGCACGCTTAAAGCTTGGTTAGCCCACTTATTGTTATTCTGATTACTGTTTATAATGAAAATTAAGAAAAATCCCTGTAGTGCCGTTAACACCAAAACAAGGGTATATGGATTAAAAATACCGTAAGATTGGTCCTCCCAATACGCAATACTGTTTTCTACGGGGTGGTTTGGATTTAAATCTTCTCTTTCTAAAACTCGATTAGGTCGTGGTCTGCCATAACTACTCCCTTCTACCGTGGACCAATTACCACGAGTAAATTTGTACTCCAAGCGATTCTCATAAATTGGTATTGTAATTTCGTACATTCCATTACCCGCAACTTTTAATTGATATCGCTCATCACCAGGTACCCATCCATTAAAATTACCACATATATAAATAGAGGTATTGGGTGGTGTATTTTTTGGAATGTCTATTAGTCTTACGGTAAGCCAATCTACATTAGACAATGCATTAAAATTATCAGTCCAACCGGCAACCTGTAAGGTAACGGTTTCTGGTCCTGTTTTATTAAAAGAATGTTTACGAACAGTGAGTGGCAGTCCTTCCTTTTGTACTTCTACAGTTTCCCAACTACCTCTGGTTATTTTATAAGAAATCCAAGAATTTTCAAATTCTTTATTTGCTAACACATAATTTCCATCGGCCTGTAATGTAAACTTGTAGTCAGGGTCAGACGGGTTCCAGTTGTTAAAAGAGCCAGAGAGGAAAAGGTCTTGGGAAACATTGGTATACTCTGGAACATAATCTACAACAAAGGTAGTTTGCCCGTGAATTTTAAGGATGGCAAAAAAGAAAAAAACAACCAATACCAATTGATTAATTCTACAGTTGGAGTTATTGATTGTCAATTTAATACTGTAACTTTTATCCTTTTGCATCCACAAAACTCTTACTAAATTCTATGCCTAAAAGGCTTTAAATTTTTGTACAAAACTAGCAAATACCGAGTTTTTGTTCCTATCAAACTTCTATTTTCTTGTGATATAGTAATTATAGTAAAATTTGGTAAGGGATGCTTTGGCCTTGCAGCTTGTTGCTTCTATTACTATTCATAAAAAAAGGGCTGCCAATTGGCAACCCTTCTTTCCACAATTATAATTAACTAAACTGAAAACTTAAACTTTAGTTTTGTACTACTACAAATGTATTGGTAGCTAAATTTAAGGTGATAGTGTAATTCCCCGCTCCTGCAACAGCAATGTTAGCACCATCTTGCTCCACGCTGCCATCCGCGTCATTATCTCCTAAATTAACGGCCCAATCATCATTAAATCTAAATTTCATTTCACCAGCCACTAAATCCAAGGTAATGGTCCAAACTTGATTAACAGTATCATATGTCATGTTGGTATCAGCATCCCAACCGCTAGGCGTAGCACTACCTATAACACCCCAATTACCAAGGGTAAATGAATTGTTTGCAACATCTAAATCTATTTGATAGCTACCCGTAGTTACGGCAATATTATCACCACCATTATCCAACACACCATCTGCGCCAGTGTCCCCTAGGTTTACATCCCATCCATTATTGGCACGGAATTTTAATTCACCATCTGTAAGCGTAGTTGTTACCGTCCAAACGTTTCTATCAAAATCGTAAGACATATCCGTATCTGGATCGTCCCAACCGTTAGGCGTGGCACTACCTATAATTGCCCAAGTGTTGGCAGACCAGGTATTATTGGCCAAGTCAACATTTATCTCATAATCTTGAGGTCCTGCCAAAACTATGTTATTACCAGGCGAAGCCAATACACCTGTTGTACCATCTCCCGCATCTGCGTAAATTCCATTATCCCAATTAGGAGCATCTGTAAACTTAAATTCGTTACTTGCTTCTGTAAAACGAACGTGACCGCTAAACGTACCGGCTAAGTTTGGTAATTCTACAGCATTTAAGGCAGGAGCCGATGATGGGTCCCATCCTTGGTAACCTCCCGGCACATATAATGTCTCTGGGAAAGCCAATTGCTCATCTTCTGTAGCTGCCCAAATAGCAAAACCATTGGCAGGCGCTTTTAACGTAACCAAACCGCTAGCATCTGATTGCTCAAAAATTAAATATTCTTCTGTGTAATCTTTAATATTGGCACTAGCCCAATGCGTTTGTACTTCTCTAGAGACTTCTTGCCCACTTAAGTTAATATACAATACCAAGCCCGGTTTTTCCGCATCGCCACCACGGGTAGCCACAAACTCTTGATTAGAAACATGATTAACCGTCCAATCCCCAGCAGCTAATTCTGAACGAATCTGAATTAACTGGTTGATTTTTGCTTTTTGCTCTTCACCACTATCCTCATAGTGCGAATAAAATACACAAGGATATCCCGGAGCACTCATAATATAAGCGTATGCATGGGTTTCAAACTCATCTGGAAATTCATTACTTCCATCTCTGGCTTCCGTATCATGGTTACCCACAAAAGTTACCGCTTTCTCTGGCATGGTAGATAGTAAGCTAGGTTTAACCAACTCGTTTAAATTACCGTTTAAAAAGGCATTGCGCATATTAAAGAAGTTAGGAAAATCAAAGGCATTAGCACCAGAGGCTTCAACCCAAGGACCAACTACACCTTCTACATTACCATCAAAATTTTCACCTACGCTATAACCTCCAACAGTAGCTATCCAATCTTTAACTACATCTGGAGAAAAACCTTTTACAAAATCGAATCTCCAACCGTCAATTTTCAACGTATTCATGTAGTAATTGGCTACCGATTCTTCGGACTGCCATAACCAATCGCGCACATAGTCATTCTTTAAATCCAAGTCTGGAAAACCACCAAATCTGCCTTCATCCTTTAAATTTTCTGCGTTAGGTAAGTAGTTTAACCAAGTTCTATTGAATAAACCAGAAGCTGGCTCAAACAAGGTATAGGTTTCAATTTGTCTAAACTCGTTGTACTCTAACTGTCCACCAGAATTGTGGTTTAGTACGATGTCTGCAATAACCGCAATATTATTCTCGTGCGCAGTACCAATCATATTTTCCAATTCTGCACGATTACCAAAACGGGTTTCTACAGTTCCATGCTGTTGAAAGTCACCAAAATCGAAGTAATCTGCCGGGTCGTACCCCATAGAAAAACCACCACTTTGACCTTTAGAGATTGGCGGAATCCAAATGGCATCAATTCCGTTGGCTGCCCAGCTGTCTAGTTTAGATTCTACATTGTTCCACCAAATTCCGCCCTCGGTAACATCCCAATAAAAGGCTTGCATCATAACACCATTACCAGGTACTAATGCATCTGTTCTACCAGCTGCCGAGCCAGAAGGTAAATCTTCTGCATCGTTTGCTTCTTTAACTTTTAAGGGCGAAAAATCATCGTTAGTACAAGCTGCGAACACCAAGGTTAACGTAGCCAGACTTAGATGTATATATTTTTTGATTTTCATAATTTCTTGATTTATTCGATAGTGTAGGTTGGGTTATCGGCATCTGCCAAATACAATGTTATGGTATACGTACCTGCACTTACGGGAATGTTAGCACCGTCTGTCTCTAACGTACCGTCATTGCCATCATCTCCATAATTAAAATCCCAAGCATCATTGGTACGGAATTTAATTTCACCGTCTAACAACGTTACGTTTTCCAAAATCCAAACGCCTTCGTTGGCATAATCTGGTGTAAAACGTACGTTAGGACCGTCCCATCCGTTGGGAGCAGCATCACCTACTAAGCCCCAAATATCTATAGGTTCTAAAGTATACAGGTTATTGGTAAAATCTACAGAAACTAGATAGTTACCAGCTTCTACCATAATATTATCACCATTAGCTTCAATAGTACCATCTGCACCGGTATCACCAAAATTTACGGCCCAATCATTATTTTGTCTAAACTTCATTTCGCCATCAGTCAGTGTTACCACTGTTCTCCATTGGTCAGAAGAAGAGTCATACGTTAAAGGAGTATCAGGACCATCCCAACCGTTTGGTGTAGCGTCACCCACTAATCCCCAAGTAAATGGCTCTATGCTATAGCTAAAGTCGTTTAAGCTAAACATTACTTTGTAAGTACCTGCCGTAACTTGGATGTTATCACCGTTTAAGTCTAAGGTACCATCGGCACCAGTATCACCATAATTTACGGTCCAATCGTTGTTTTCACGGATTTTAAGCTCGCCGTCTACTAGTGTAACGTAAGCCACAAATTCATTAGCGATAGCTGTACTGTAAACAGGTACATCTGGACCATCCCAACCGTTAGGCGTTGCAGAACCCACTAGACCCCAAGGCGAACTTAAATCGAAGGTAGTTGCATACCCTGTAATGGTTAAGACTTGTGCAGCAGAAGATGCCACTACATCTTTACCTAACATAGCTTCTACCCAAATCTTAACTTCGTTTTCTAGGCCAGCTAAAGCACCTGCATCTGCCACGGCATCATTCAATTCTTCTGCTAAAAAATCTTTACTTAGCACGTTACCCACATTTACACGGGCTGGCATAGCCTCTGTAGCTGCATCAACCCCTACAACCACGTTATACGTAGGTACTGCACCAGTAAAGCCAAAATCTGGAGCAGTCCAATTAAGGCTTAAAACTGTTTCTCCTGTCATATCTCTAGTTAATTCTAGAGCATCTGTAGAAGATAATGTAAGCTGTGTATTTGCCTCACTACTTACTCTTATGTTTTCATCATCATCGCTACAACCTGTCACCAAAAGTGCCATTGCTACGATGGATGCATATATAAATGCTAAATTTTTCTTCATCGTCTTTAGTTTTTAGTTAGTATAGCCTGGGTTTTGTTCTAATAATGGATTTGCTTGCAACGCTTCTAAAGGAAATGGAAACAAGTTGTAATGGTCTGGAATAGCAGCACCATCTGCCACATTACCTTTCCAAGGCCAGTTGTAATTTCCTCCAGTAAAGCGACCAAAACGAATTAAATCTTGTCTTCTATGACCTTCATAGTACAATTCGCGTGCGCGCTCATCTATCAAGAACTGTTCAGTTAAATCTGCTTCTGTGATATTTCCACTAGCATCACCGTAAGCTCTTTCTCTTAGCGCATTAATGTAATCTACCGCCTGAGCTGCAGAACCACCACCACCTCTAAAAAATGCTTCTGCATACATTAGATAGGCGTCTCCTAAACGGAATAATGGAATATCGGTATCAGAGAAACGACTCTGACCAGAACTTCCGTCTGAGTATTGATTTTGGAATTTAGTTGTTGGGTAACCACTCTCCCACGTACGGTAATCGTCCATTTCATAACTATGCCCCTCTGTCCAGAAAATAGCTCTGCTATCTGGAGTAGTCTCCAAATCGCCAAACAAACCATAAATAGCAGGCGTACAACGGTGACCAAACCAACTTTCAGAATTTCCAAAGTCTGCTATTGGCATAGTAGTATCTCCTAAACTACCATTAGTTAGATATGTAGCCGTACCAAAAGATTGTACAGTATTTCTATCTCCTATAATTGGGAAAATTATTTCTGGAGAAGTAAAGTTATCACCTTGAAATATAGATTGGTAATCATCATCCAAAGTAAATGGCGATTCTAAAATCACCTTTTCACTATACGTCAATGCATCTGCATACCTGTCTGTACCCGTATACACTTCTGCATTTAAATACACCTTTGCTAATAACATGTGTACTGCAGCCTTATTTGCCCTACCATATTCATTACTTGCAGGTATAGTCTCCTCTACAGCCAACAATTCGCTCTCTACAAAATCAAACACTTCTGTACGTGTGCTCTTTGCACGGCTTACACCTGTTACACCGTCCGCTTCAGTCACTAAAACCACGCCACCAAAAGTATCCATCAAATAGTAATAGAACAATGCACGTAAATAGCGAGCCTCAGCAACATACAATTCCGCATTGGCATCATCTGTTTTTTGCACATCTATAATGAAGTTATTTATTTGTGCAATATTGAAGTAACTTCTATTATATAAATAACCAAAGAATTTATTGGTAGGTACCCAGTTAGTAGCCGTAGTTAAAGGATCTAAACCACCATCTCCCCAACGGTTTTTAGCTATATCTGTGGTCAGCTCTTGCATATTCCAGATTGCTCTAAAGAATACCGTTTCTCCTGGGTCATCTCCGGCAATATCTGCTTGCTGATTTCCGCTACCCGGTATACCTATACCGTGTAATGCCAGACCACCATATAATTTACCTAGAATACCTAATGTGGCGTTTGAGTCCGAATCTAATAAGTTATCTAAACTCTGTTCTACCCTTGGCTCCGTATTTAAATCGTCTGTACAGCCTACTAAAACAGTAGCTGCAAATAGTCCGAATATTATTTTTTTAATCATTTGTAGTTCGTTTTTAGAAATCAACATTTACACCTAATGTATAGGTACGTGGTCTTGCATAAGGCGAAGATTCTATACCGTTAAAGTTCTCTGGGTCTAAACCGTCATAATCCGTAATAACAAAAACATTATTGGCAGAACCGTAAAATCTTAAGCTTAATTTTTTGTCTTCAAAAGGCTTAAGGTTGTAACCAATAGTTATGTTATCTAATCTTAAGAAAGAGGCATCTGATAAATAAAAATCCGATAAGGCCTGTGTATCTGAAGGAATTTCTGGAAATCCATTATACTGCACCCCATCATATAAATCCAACGTATTATTGATAAATCCAGAATCTGTTTGTGGTATTGCTGCTTGAGCAAATCCTCTATTTAACAAATTGGCATTGTAGACGTTACCCCCTAATTGCCCTCTTAAGTTAGCTGTAAAATCTAAGTTTTTGTACTGAATAAACGTACCAAAACCGTACGTCCATTTAGGTTCAAACGGAATAAATCTTCTGTCCGCATCAGAGATGATGCCATCGCCATTCTGGTCTACAAAAGCATCCTCTATCGCCTTACCATCAGCATCATACACTTGCTCATACAACCAGAAGGTGCGGTTACGCTCTCCTACAGCGGTTTGCCCAATATTGACACCTGTTCCACGACCGATACCTCCGCCACTAGAAAATTGGGTTATGTTATCTAAATCGGTAATATACGTCTCGTTAAACGCGGCATTAGCATTGAATTCTAAAGTAAAATCCTCTGTTTGAACTGGTCTAAATTGTAAGGCCGCTTCAAAACCTTTACTTTCGGTTTCACCAACATTACTAACAAATCTATTTCTCAAAGCGCCCTCTGACTGTGGTACTTCTGCTAGCAAATCCGTAGTGTTTCTTATGTATCCATCAATACTACCGCTCAGCACATTAGAAAAAAGATTAAAGTCTACCCCAAGATTATAGGTTGATGTTTTCTCCCACGTTAAATCTGGATTAAAAGCATTTGCCCTATATGTAGTTACTACTTGATTTCCAAAAATATAGCCTACAGTAGGGTCTCCATCGTCATACAAAGCAGTATACGGAAAATAGCCCACAGGACCGGTAATATCTTGTTGTCCTGTTAGACCCCAACCTAATCTTAATTTTAATTGGTCTATCCAATCTGTTTCTTCAAAGAATTTTTCCTCATCTAATTTCCACGCTAAAGCTGCCGCAGGAAAATATCCCCATCTGTCATCCTCAGAAAACAAAGAAGAAGCATCTGCCCTTAAAGATGCTGTCAATAAAAAGTTATCATACAATGTAAGGTTTGCTCTGGCAAAAAACGATTGCAAGTTTAGCTCCGTAAAATACTGAAAGGGTTGTTGCGACTCTCTAAAACCATTTTCTGTTGTAGTTGGAAATGTAGTTCCTTGAGTTGAAAAATTTTGATAAGCATAACCTGCTTGGACATCTAATCTGTTCAAAGCTCCTTCAAAGTCTTTAGCGTAAGACAAATAGGCATCTAACAAATGGTCTCTCTTAATTTGATTTTCTCTATAACTTGGACTGAAATTGTTGAATATCTCCAGCCCATCAAAAACGCTATATGCGCCCACGGCACTTGGTAAAAAATACTCGTTAATAGTAGATTCTGAATAATCTATACCTGCGTTAACCACCGCTGTTAACTCTTCAAAACCATGAATTTTATATCTAAATTCAGCGCTACCAATAAAACGGTCTGCATCTTCATTACGCTCACGTTGCTTTAGTAATGCTAATGGGTTGGCTGGCCCCACTATACCTTGATCATCTGTTAATTGAAAATAGCCTCCGAAAATACCACCTTGTGGGTCGTATATTGGTAATGTTGGATTGGCAGCTAAGGCACTACCAATAGCTCCACCATCTGGCTGGTCTTTTTCTGTAGCAATCCCTTTTGCATTGATAGTCACTTTTAAATGCTGATCAAAAAACTCTGGTGCAATATTTAAAGACGCTGTGTACCTATCTAATTGCGACTCTTTTAAAATACCCGCAATTTCTGAATGGCCAAAAGAAGCTCTAATTGGGATTTTATTAAAAAGGTTTGCTCTAGCCGTAAGGTTATTATTAACGGTGTAAGAGGTTCTGTATACCTCTTCTTGCCAGTTGGTATCATAAATAGTACCATTTAAACCTAGTAACCCAGCACTGTCTGGATAGGTATTCTGGATAAAATCTACATACTCCGCAGAATCGAAAATATCTATTTGATTGCTCAACGTACCAACCTGTACGTTAGAAGAGAAATTAAATTGTGGTGCTCCCTTAGTACCAGACTTAGTAGTGATAATAATTACCCCGTTAGAAGCCCTTGAACCGTAAATAGCTGTAGAAGAAGCGTCTTTAAGTACCGAAAACGACTCAATATCGTTAGGATTAATTAAGGTTAATGGGTTTGCCTGACCAGCAGGATTCTGGTTGGATAATGGCACACCATCAATTACGATTAACGGACTGTTATTCGCATTTAAGGAAGAACCTCCACGAATACGAATGTTAATCCCTGCATCTGGGTCACCACCGTTGTTAACCACACGTACACCGGCAGATTTACCCGTAATCATTTGGTCTGCTGTAGTGATAGCTCCCTTATTCAAATCTTCTGATGTCAATAACTGTACGGCACCTGTAGCGTCTTTTTTTGTAGTGGTACCGTAACCAATTATTACAACTTCATCTAAAAGGGCAACATCACTTTCTAAAGAAACATTAATTACCTCTGTAGCTACGGTGACTTCTTTGTTTTTAAGACCGATGTAAGAAAATACCAAAACATCGCCTTCATTGGCTTGGATGGTATAATTACCATCAAAATCTGTGGTTACACCGTTTGTGGTTCCCTTTAAAATAATTGTAGCGCCGGGTAAAGGAGTACCCATATCATCTGTGACGGTTCCCGACACATTCATTTGCGCTAATGCAATACATGGTACAGCTAAGAGTACCAAGAATAACATCGAAATTTTCTTTCGCATATTCAAGTTAGTTTTTAGTTATCAGTAAGAGGTTCACACAACCTCACTTTTTAGCAACTTAAAACTATGTTAAGAGGGTAATTAGGTTCGCTTCATTTTATAAAATGACCTAAAAATAGATTTTGACACCATCTATTTGCATTTTTGAATCAAAAACCAACACACCCTTTAAAACCTTGTAATTAAGATACATAAGCACAAAAATAGAAGACATCAAAGCAGTATTTGATGACAAATACCATGAGATGTTAAAATTGTCTGCAGCTATCCGTTTGACGAAGTTTATTGTGAATTTATCAATAGAGCCTTAGTTAAATTTTAATATGAAAATTGTTGCCCTACTTAAAAATTAAATTTATAAATAGACGAGCTCTTAATTACGAAATTCGAAATTTCCTTCTCTATTTAGTAGTATCCATTAGATGCTAAGTGTGCATATCTAAATGTTTTCTTAATGAAATGAGTTAAACACAATTTTAATGCAGCAATTATACCCTAAAATGGTGTTGCATCTTTGTTGTGTTGTTTACATAAGACAACGTACCAAAAAAAAAAAAAAAACTATGACAACTATAAGTAACGCTAACAAAACACTAATTAGAACTAAAATTTATTTAATTGGCTCAGGACTATTCTTTTGTCTTGCCTTTGTAATTTCTTTAGCGCTAATTTTTAAAGGAATTTAAACCAACAATATGAATAAGAAATACACTACTTGTATCGCTTTATGTCAGCAATGTTTAGTGGATTGCCAGTACTGCCTATCTCAAATGGCGGGGAAAGAAAGTATGAATGACTGTCCAAAGTGTTGTATGGAATGTATAGACGCTTGTTTGGCCTGTATTAAAAGTATGAGTGCTAATTCTAAGTTTAGCAGGGCTTATGCTGCTATTTGCGCTGAAATATGTGATTGGTGTGCAGAACAGTGCATAGCGCACAATCATGCTCATTGTCTTGCATGCGCAACAAGTTGCAAAGCATGTGCGGAGGAATGTAAGAAAATTGCTGCTTAGTAAAAATCAAACATAAAACATGCTAAATAAAGGGAAGAAGGGTTTTTGAAACTCTATCAATCCTTATTTAAAGCGCGTTGTATACCATCCAAATGCTGATTAAATAGATTAACCTGTTCTAATAATTTGTACATGGTTGCTTGGCTACCCATACTATTTATTTTATTTTTTTCTTTAAAAGTAGCCTTAATATCACTCCATCTCTTCTCCTCCTCTGTATTCAACATATTCATCAGTTCTTTAAATTTTAACAAATTCGCTTCCGCAGCATTTGTCAAGGTTTGAGATTCGCTTTCATAATGTGATAGTAATAAGCTGTACAACTCGGTATCATTCATGATAGGAACAATTTTAGCCACCAATTTATTCATGTCTCTGTATGAACCCTGTAGTTTAAAAGGAGGCTCTGTACGGTAGGCATCTTCCATCGCCGCAGATTTTATATAAGTCTCATTTACTTTTAAAACTGTATCCCTAATAATCAATACTTTTTTAAGTACTGATAAATAATCTTGAATCTCTTGTGTCGTATGATTGCCTTTTAATTGAGATGCGTCTTCTATTTTGTTTTGAACCATTTTTATCAGTTGATAAACATCTTCAAAAGACTTACTACTTAGTTGTTGTAATACAGGGTTTGAGGTTAATGAATTTTCAATTAAACTTAACTCAAATAATTCTGAAGTATCACCGATAATATCCCCCAAATTGTATATATCTGCCCTATTTGCTAACATATCAGGTATTTGAAATTTTTCTCCGCTCTCCGTGTATGGATTGCCCGCCATAATG
The DNA here is from genome assembly GCF_011882165.1 of Croceivirga sp. JEA036. Classification (NCBI taxonomy): domain Bacteria; kingdom Pseudomonadati; phylum Bacteroidota; class Flavobacteriia; order Flavobacteriales; family Flavobacteriaceae; genus Croceivirga; species Croceivirga sp. JEA036. The sequence continues at coordinate 175,077 of NZ_JAATON010000005.1, read as the reverse complement.
ACACAGAATTTTTTAGAACGTAAGTCGTACGTTTTTGCAACGCCGTTATAAATACCCTCAATCTTGCGTGTACCATCTGCGAGGGAAATAAATTTTTGCAAAAATTCAGGATTACAGTGCTGGATGTCATCTAAGTACAACATTACATTATTACCCATTTCAAATGCTAAATTTAATTTTTTCAGCTCTTTTTTTGCAGCAGAATTAGTAGCTACTTCGGGGTCTACAGAAGTAATTTCATGTCCGATTGCTGGCCCATTTATTTTCATAAAAATTAGACCTAACCTATTAGCCATATACTCCATTAAAGTGGTCTTACCATAACCTGGTGGAGACACCAAAAGAAGCATTCCCATTCTATCAGTGCGTTTATTATCACCAACACTGCCAAGTTGTTTAGCTAAATTATCCCCAAAAAGAGGAAAATAAACCTGATCAATCAGCTTATTTCTAACAAAAGAAGACAATACACGTGGCTTAAATTCAGACAATTTAAGTTCCTCCTTTACACGTTCGGTTAAACTATGTTTTTCTTTTACGAACTGGTTAAAGCGCTGTACATCTATTAAATTAAATTTCTTTAAGTGTTTTATAAAGGTGTGGTATTCAAAATTAAACTGGCCATCTACCAAAGTGTCGTGGCTTCCTTTTAAGTCTGTAATACGTTCCGATGGTGTTATAGCTATGGTTCGATTACTGTGAGGAAAAATAAATAGACAACAGACTTCATGCAGATATTGCTCTTCTTGTTCATCTGTACTTAAAAAGGCTTTTACCCATTGCCAAGACAATGCTATTTTATCAATAGTATTTTCAGAACTGCTAGGCTCAATACTTACTTTATTTTTTATTTTGCTATATAACTTCTTATTCTTAAGCTCTTTTGCAAACTTATTGTATAACTCTTCTGCTCTGTGACTTATTACAAAATCTTTATGTTGGCTTAATTCTAAGAATAAATAATCCGCTATTTCTGTAGCAAATGTATCAGGAAATAAGAAAGTCTCTTCTGCAAATTTTTTAATGGCTATTGCTAATTCCTGTATTATTTTCTTATGAGCTGTACTATTGGGAAAAATTTTTAATACTTCTCCAGCATTCTCAATCCTATTATACCAATACTCTAAAGAAGTATCTTCCTGAGTATTCCAGAAATATTGCGCAAATGCCCTAACATCTGGGCTGTAGGTAAGTAAACCTAAATCATGATGTTTGGTTGCTAGAGTTTTTAAAAACCTTATTGCATCCTCATCATGTACGCCTTTTACATAGCCTTCTGCATAATTTTTACTAGTCTCATCTGAGACTATTGATTTAAGTTCTTCCTCTGAAAGTAAATGTAAATCATTTGCATTATTATTCGTAAAAATTTTAAAAGCTAAATAAGCTGATCTATAAATATTCTTGTTCTCTGAAACTAACTCCTGTTTCCAATAGTCTTTAGACTGTTGTAGTATATCATTAAATATTTCTTGATAAAAATCTGTTCCCGTTAGATGGTAAAACAGACGTTCATTTTTGTAAACAATGGTAAGGTCTAAGACCTGCTTATTAACTCCAAATTTATGCTTTCCTAATTTTATAATATTTTCGCCATCTTCATAAAGATCTTGTTTATCTTTTAGTTTGCGAACAGCATCTTCCTTTGCTACCTTTATAGCAGTTTCTATGGCCTCTGCCTTACCAGAATCATCCAATTCTAGTAAGTGCGCAATGATATCTCTTATCTTACTGACCATAAGGTCGCCGGCAAAATAACCATTAATGTCATTTAGATTATCAAAAGAAAGCGATTTCTTTATAACTCCTTTTATTATGCGGTCTGCAGATTTTTTTAACGCTATAGTTTTTTTATTCCTTGCCTCTATTAACGCTGTTTTTCTATTCTCAAAAGCATTGTAAACTTCTTCTCGTTTTTCTATTATTTGTGAAATAAAATCCTCAAAATCAGAAAATTTTCCCTCTAAGTCTTCTAACTGAAGGGCTACTTTATTTAGAAGTTCATCCGTTTTCTCTGGAGTAGATGCAATATCTAAATAATTGATTACACTTTGGTCCACCAACTTAATTTGAGCTGCAAATTCTGCTCCAGACTCTTTAACAGAGAGCGATTTGATTTTATTTTTTATTGCTGACTTTAATTGATTAATTGAAGCAAAAATTAGAGAAATATTATCTATAATTTTTGTGGTTTGTGAGGTGTCTTCAATTTTCAAATTAGTGACTATCTCTATCAACATTTCTAAGTCTACCGCAATTTGATTAACCTCTTCTTCTAACGTTTTAGCTTCTATTACTTTATTTATAGCATCTAAAGCTTTTTGTTTATCTACAACCCTATCATGATAAGGCAATAACGCTTTGTCATCTATAAGAAACAACACGCACCTTTGGGAGACCTTATTTGTATGAATAACAATCTCTTCTTCTAGTGAAGTAATAAAATCTAAGTCTATATAACGGATATCTCTTAAACCAATGACCTCTCCCCTTAACCCTCTAAGATTAGACAAAACTTGGACAAAGTTATCTATAGTTTTAAAAGAACTGCTACGGATTTTACCAAGAATAACATCCGCTTTTTCTTGAATTTCTTTAGTTATTTTTGCTGCATTTTTTCTAAGCTGAACTACTTTTTCAAATTCGTCTATAGCATTGTTTGCAGTCTCTTTTATTGCTGCTAAAGGTTCATTTAGCTCATGTGCATCTTTTTCATGAATCCAATAATAGCTATCCAAAATATCCGTGGCAAATTTCACCAAATCGTCATACAAACCTGCATAGCTATCTTCCTTATTCAATAAAGTGATAAGACTTTGGCATTCCGCCATAGCCTCTACAATGTCTTTATTGCCAATTTTATATAGCAGAGAATCTGTATACTCAGAAGGCATTATACTACCCTTCATAAAAGTTGTCTGCCAAATCTGTATTACATGATGTTTGGTTTGCTCTCCATTTGTTTTAAAGTAACATAGTTCACCATTATTGAGCAACGTAAAACCATTACATATAATTGGGGTTTTTACTTCTTGTTCAATTACATTGTAAGACATTAAGACATACTGTCCTTCTTTACTTTCATAAAAAACATAAAGAAAATCTTCTCCATTAGGTGAACTAATTTTCTGTTGAAATTTTACGTCACCTAAGTCATTATCAAATATCTTAAAAGCACCAGATTGCAAATAATAACCATTTGGATAAATTACACCTTGGTCGTTGGGTAGTAAAATACAAGCATTTTGAATACTTGATATTTTTTTAACCTCTTGTATTTTATGATTGTATATAAAATAACGGGGCGCCTCTTGGAAGGGTTTTATTTCTAGCGCAACAAAATTACCAATTTCTGCATATCTAAATTGACCATCATCTAGGGTTTGATCTTTGTGTAAAACATCTTCACTAAAAATACCCAATCCCTCATCAGTATTATCCTCTATTTTTATAGTTAAGTCACCACCAACAGTTTCTACAAATACTTTATCTAAAACCGATACATGAGGATGCTCCCCATAACGTTGCATATCCCTATCAGTTTCTATCCAATTAAATTCGTGTTGTGGCGGCATTTTAAATTCGTGCTCACTACGATTATCTTGATAAATTAAAGTCCCATCCCGGACCAACCATTTAAAAGTTTTTATATCTGTAACACTATCGCTTAGCTGAAAAACCATATGCAAGTAATTACCAACCATGGCAAATTTTGCAAATATGGTATTGCGATAATATTTATATAGGTTTACGAAGTCATTTACAAATACTTCATCATTAATTAGGGCCAAAGATTTTGACACAAAACTTTCATCCTGGTAACTATATATACCAAAAACATCTTCTAATTTAATACTAGTTCTTAGGCCAAAATGCACATTATACCCAAGCAAAGTATGATCCCCAATGGTAATAATATCTCTAGCTATACAATTGTTTTCTGTATTGATACGATTGTTAGCAATTAATTTTGTTACTACACTACCAAAAACCTTCTTTCTACTTTCATTCAAGGTATTTAACCTTGATTGAAGTTCATTTTTTTGCTCTTTAAGTCTTGCTTGGATTATTTCATAAGTGCCATCGTCCAAATTGACTGATTGAGGTTTATTTTCAGGTGCTTCTTGCATGTTAAAAGTTGAATGATGAAAATACGTAAATACATATCTAGCTTAAATGCTCGTATGCTAAAATCAAGAGAACTGGCAAATAAGTGGTAAACCAGTCCAATAAAGCAATACCAGCATCTTTTAAAAAAATGCTAGTACCGCTTGTAAAATCTTATCCTAATTTTTTATCGCCTAAACCAAGACTTTTGGCTAGGTTAAAAAGATTTTGAAACATATTACTCTCACTTGTACCTGTGGCCTTTCCCTTTAAATCTAAAAGTAAATTGGCAATAGTAACGTTCTTTAAATCTTCTGAAGATATGTTATACTCTCTAGCAAAGTCTTTTATTCTACCTAAAAGATTGCCCTCAACATCTTCTGTCCCCAATATAGCATCTTTAAGGTCTTGTGCTTGTTGAGAATGCCCGACTAATCTATCAAATCCTTTTGCACGGGTTATCTGGCCCACAATTTGTTCAAAAAACATGGATTCACCACCAACGATATCAATATTAGCTGCCTTTAACCCTTCTGCTAAGACCATAGCTTGTGCATCGGCAATCTCTTTTTGAATATTAATATGAGCTAAGTCTACTTGCAATTCCTTTTCTAAACGCAATTTAAACTCCTCATGCTCTTTGCCTACACCATCTAACTTTTTCATAGCATTTGCCTTCTCTTCTATACCTGCGGCATCCGCTATAGCTTTCTCTTTTATTACTTCCGCCTCTGCCAAACCTTCTTTCTTAATTGCATCTGCTTTAGCCTCTATACCTGCTGCCTCTGCCTTAGCTTTTTTCTCTATTATCAAGGCCTCTACTGTACCCTGCCTTTCAGATGCATCTGCTTTAGCATGCATTACTTCTGCCTCTGACAAACCAATAGTGGCTTCTTCTTTAGCTTTTGCTTCTGCAAGTGTTTTTCTTGCTTCTGCTTCTTTTTCACTAGCTTCTTTTTGTGCCTGTGCTTCTATATTTATTTCTTCTGCTCTTTGCTTTGCAGCTTCTTTTTGTGCCTCCGCAGCTTTTAAGGTCTTAATCAAATCTTCTTGAGCATTAGCTTCAGCCAGTGTAACTTTTACTTGTTTTTCCCTATCTGCTCCCTTGAAAGCTTGAATATCTTTCATATTCTCTTGCTCCTCAACTACACCTTTCTCTAACATTACCCTATCACGGATAACATCTTGAATATTCTTTTTTTCTACCTCTACTACCTTATCTTTTTCTATTTGCGCCAAAGTGACAACACGCTCTCTTTCCGTTGCCTCTAATGCTCTGTCTTTCTCAACTCTTTCTGTTTCTACAGCCGAAGTACGCTCTTTATTTTTCTGCGCTACAACTACTTGGCGCAGCTTATTCTCTTCTGCTACTTGTATTTTCTCTTCTGTAGCTATTCTTGCACTTTCTGATTTAAGCCTTTCCTCTTCTGCTACCTTAATAGTCTCTGCCTCTTCTCTGGACTTAACATTAGCAATTTCTCTTTTTTGCTGCTCTTCTTTTTCCGCAAGTTGTCTATCTAGCTCTAAAATAGCTTCTCTAGCTTCTACATCTTGCTTACGAATTATCTTTTCTTCGTCCCTTTTAATTAAATTGGACTTGACATTTTGTGCAGCAGTTAATTCTGTTATTTTTTTTATACCCTCTGCATCAAGTATATTATCGGATTTTAAAACAGATAATGAAGTTTGCTCCAAATCATCTATAGCGCAATCATCTAAAACGTATCCATTTAAATCTGTGCCGATAATATTGATAATTTCTTCTCTAAACTCCCTACGAGCCTCATACAGCTCTACAAACTCAAACTTTTTACCTACTGTTTTTAGAGCTTCAGAAAATTTAGCATCAAAAAGACCTTTAATGGTGGATATCTCTGACCCTCTTGCACAACCAATAGTTTGTGCCACATTGATGATGTCTGATTTGGATTTATTTACGCGTATAAAAAAAGCTACTTTAATATCTGCACGTATATTGTCCTTACAAATAAGACCGTTAATACCTGTTCGTTCTATTTCTATCTTTTTAATGGAAATATCCATAATTTCAAGTTTATGAAGTACCGGTATCACATAAAGCCCTTTATCAAAAGCTACGGCGGTTCCGCCAAAACCCGTTCTTACTAGAGCTTGTCCTTGTGGTATCTTTTTATAAAAGATGGCAATGATGATAAAGTAGGCCACAACGAGAAATAAAATTCCCCCTACTATTAAAATAGCTAAAGATGGTAAAGCATCCATAATTTTAAAGTGTTAATAGTTAATTGGTTGTATTAAATAAATTGATTTATTTTTTAGTTCGTTTACCACTTCTACCGTGGTATTCGCGGGAATTGAATCTCCATTTTTTGATTGCACTAAAATTTTTATTGGGTCATCCATGACTAAAATCTCAAGAGTAGTCAACTTATCACCGCTTAATGCTGTGGTTAAAACCCCCTGTCTACCCAATATTTCTAACGTATTTTCTCCTTTATTATTAAAATTTTTAAAGAAAGCTTTAAATGGTGTTGTAAATACTTTAGTAACAAACAATGCTGGCAAAATACCTCCAAAAAAGAATACAAAGCCAAAGGTTGTATTATAACTGTGGGTTACAGAAGTACCCAACATACTTATACCCCACCAAAATAGAACAAAAGCAGTAAGGGTAAACATAAATGGCAACCCCACAAAATTAAAATAAACAAGAAATACCTGAAATACGTTTAATTTGCCACGAGTTCTCATAGCATGTTCTCTTTTTATCTCTGTATTACTAGCATCTTGCATATCTATACTACTAGAAGCATCCATATCCACTTCTACGTCCATTTCAACATCTATATCTGCATCAATATCAAAATCTAAGCCTATAAAAATTGAAAACAACCAGTATAAAACTAGAATTACCAAAAAAATGGTTAATGGCAAATTTACCATGCCTATTGCTACATAATACAATTCTTTCAAAATATTAAGGTTTTAGGGAATTAACTTTCTTTTTTAATTCCCATTTGTACTTTTAGTTTATCTAAATTTTCTTCCGCTGTAGACGCACTAACGTCTGCAGCTTTATCCAATTCTTCATCAATAGATTTAGACGCATTAGCAATATCGCCATATGCTTCTGCTAACGCCTCTTCTTGCTTCACTTTCTCTTTCATACGTTCAAGCATAGAAACCGTACTAGAGCTATCAATTTCTGCCATTTGCTTATTAAGATTTTTAGTAGCCTTAGAAACCTTCACTCTAGCTTTAAGCGTTTTTAACTCATTCTCCCAACGAGAAATATTTTGTTTTATTTCTTGAACATTTTTTTCTAAAGAAGCTACCGAATTATCAAACTTTTCAGAATCTACTTTACTACGAATAGCTTGTTGACTTGCTTCTTCTTTTTTAATTAAAGCCTCCTTAGCTAACCTATCAGCCTCCAAACTTTCAATCTCATTCTTTTGTGCTCGCTGCAAAATAAGCATAGCTTTTTGTTGATAATCGTCCGCTTTTGTTAAAAATTCTTCCGTATCGTTTTTAGACCTAATAGCTAATGCTTTGACTTGAGCTAAAGATTCCAAACTCTTTTCTAAATCGCTCTTCATATCTCTAATACCTTGCTCTGTAAGTTTAATAGGGTCTTCCATTTTGTCTATTACAGCATTTGCCTCTGCCTCTCCTATTTTAAATAATCGTTTAAAAAAATTTACCATATCTAATGTTTTGAATAATTAATAATTTGTTCTGCAAACTCGCTTAGCAACAGGCTAAGTGAATTGATAGAGCCTTCAAATTCATCTAAATCTAAATTTTGTAACCTAAGTGTATCCCTAAATATCACTTTCTCACCGGATTCATCTAACACAAATGCTCCATGCACTATATCTCTATTCTTTTTCAACAAGCTCTTATAAACATTTTTATCATTTGTAGTAATATTAAACAAATGTTGCTCTATAATTAAGATTGGCGTATAAACCCCAAGAATAAGATTTTTGATTCCCTCTTGCTCTCTGCTAACTACAAGTATTCCTTGTTTTATGTTTTCTGTAACGATAATAAAGTCTAATTCTTGCAGATAATCTTTAACCTTTAAGTAATGTTCTTGCATATATCGATGGTGTTGTTGGTTACTCTTATTGTTTATAATAAACCCTTTCAGAAACTTGTTATTGCCTAATCGTGGGTATAAATTTAGCTAAAATAAATAGCCAAAACTAACAGCTAAACATAAAAACACAATTTTATAGTGTAATTTTTACATGTTTCACTAACTTAGACGATATAAATATAGCAATAACTATTTATATTGCAAATAATATTAGCAATTTATGTCTTCGTTTGGAAAAAATATAAAAAAAATTAGAAAAGTAAGAAATCTTTCTCAACAGGCATTTGCAGGAATTTTTAATCTTAAGCGAGCTACCTTAGGAGCTTACGAAGAAGAACGAAGTGAGCCTAAAATAGACACAATTATAAAAATTGCTAATTATTTTAGCATCCCTATTGATGACCTGCTAACCAAAGAACTCACCGTAAATGCATTATTAAAGTTCAAGGGAGATTTAACTACTGACACTCATTTAATCACCAAAACCATTTTTCCAGAAATAGATTTTGTTACCGAGCGTTTGATGTCTGAATATCCCTTTTCATTTGAAGAAGAAGAATTTATTAAACATCTTCCTAAGATACAGTTACCAATATACAATTCAGAATTATGTAGAGCTTTCACAGTAGTAAATTTAGAAATGACCAACAATGCTAGGGGCTTTTATCCTAATGATATTATCATAGCAGAACGCGTACCTTTAACTGACCCAATAAAAATAACTAATGGTTTAAACTACGTTGCCGTAACAGCTGATAGAATAATTTTTAGAAAGCTTTACCAATCTAAAAAAGAATTTGTGCTACGTGCAGATCACAAAAATCTACATGATATTATTTTACATAAAGAAGATTTAAAAGAATTATGGAATGTAAAATATGTTTTCTGCAAAAGAATACCCGACTTTTCTAATATGGTTGAAGCAAAGTTGAATCTTATACAACAAGATTTAGCTAAACTACAAGAACACTTAAGGTAAGATTTAATGACCAATAATCTACCAAACCTTATTTAAAGGATTTTGCCAGTCTAATAATAGGTTTTTAAACCATTCATAATCCTTTAATCTAAATAATCATATATGTTAATTGTATAAAAACAAAGGCTTCCGTAATTGGAAGCCTTTGTTTTGTTATACGTTGTCGGGATGACTGGATTCGAACCAGCGACCACACGCACCCCATGCGTGTACGCTACCAGACTGCGCCACATCCCGGATTTTGGGATGCAAAAATAACATTTAAATCCAAAGTAATCTTCTTTAGAGGCTAAAATTGTTTTTTCCCTCCAGTAGAGTATCCATTATGCTCATCATTAATAATACATTTACTATAACAGAATATCTTTTGTTTATTGAACAGTATTTTATATCTGTTTGTATACCATATATTAAAAAGAAAACATCCCGCAAATAGCGGGATGTTTATTAGATTGTATTTTTTATTGTTGTCTTGCGTTTAAATCTATAAAGGCAATTTCAATAACCCCATAATTACAATCTTCAAACAAAATTTTTATCTGTAAAGGGTAAAGTGCCCTACAAATTGTTGTTTATCTGCGTCATTGGCATTTACAACATACCAATAATCCCCTGTTGGTAAAGGTGAGCCCTCATAGGTTCCATCCCATCCTTTTACATCTGTTAATATGGCCACTACTCTACCGTACCTATCAAATATTTTAACTTCCATGTTAGGGAATAAGTCCGCATTCTTTACAAACCAGTTATCGTTTCTGGCATCTCCATTCGGCGTAAAGAAATCTGGGAACTCTGGCATACCTTCAAAATCGAACGGCATTAACAATAATGCCTCGCAACCATTAGCGTCTACCACGCGTATTTCTATATTACTGTCATAATTAATAGTAAATACGTTCTCTGCACCATAAGAATCTCCGTTAAAGAAGAACTCATATCCTCCAAAACCACCTGTTGCAACAGCTGTAATTTCTCCAGGGCCGGTTTGTTCCGCGGTCAAGATTAAGGGTTCATAACTTTCTACCGAAAATTCTACAAAGGTTACACAACCGTTTTCATGATATGCATAAACAGTGTGCTCCCCTTCTGGTAAATTACCAAATACACGCTCATCTGTTGCTAAACTTATATCATTTACATCTAAAGAAAAAAGCGTTCTTGACAGCTCACTCCTATCGGTTAAATCTATGGTTACTGTACTAAATGGAAAGATACCCTCACATCCGTACACCACTTCTGCGGTTGGCACTAAATCCACACCACTAGAAATTTCTGCAAACACAGTAGTTTCGCAACCACTAGCATCCCTTATAAAGAAGACGTAAGTTTCTCCTCCTAATAGATTGTCATAGAACAGACCATCATTTCTAACATAATCTTCCTCTAAATTACTATTAAAAGCTACCTCAAAATAGGTTTCTCCTGTAAGAGCATCTACAAACGGAGTTCCACCTGTAATACTCAATTGAGCGCTACCATCTGCTACACCCAAACATGTTTCTGGTGTTGTAGCAGCCGTAGCCTGCAATTCTTCTGGAGCATAGATAGTAACTATTTCAGTTTCTGAACAACCCTGAGAATCTTGAATTAATACCACGTATTCTGTACCCGTAGGACTACCTGTTAACTCATCAAAAGTATAAACACCTGGGTTCTCGGCATCATTAAAGAACTCGTTAAAATTAGGACCTATAGCAAACTGTATTAATCCTTCACCACCACTAGTTACCGCTACCGTTACGCTACCATCTTCCTCTCCACTACAACTAACGTTTGTCGTAGTACTAACAAACTCTATTGGGGCAGGTCTGGTAATTACAAACGGACCTTCTACATCAAAACAGGTAGAACCACTAGTTACGGCAACATAATAATCTGCACTCTCTGGCAATCCTTCAAAAGTACCATCTGTTAATGGACCTCTTACCAAGGTCGCGGATGCATTTGGCGCAAATGGGTCTCCAGGGTCTCCCATGTACAAGAAATATTGGTTAGAACCTACACCACCAGAAGAGAAAGACTCTATACGCCCATCTGTTTCTGAGGCACAAGAAATATCATCTGGTAAGTTAACTACTAAATCTAAATCTTGAGCATCTACCAAGGTTAAACCATTAGACGCAACTGGATCACAAGTATTATTTAGATTTACTTTTCTCACATCAAACTGATAGAACCCTGGACCACCATCTATAATTACACTGGTAACCCCGGCGCCCATAGAAATATAAGGGTCGTTTATAGGATCTGGAGTATTTACAGAACGATATTCGTATTCAAAACCAGCTTCTGGATTTGTTACCGTTAAACGCATCTGACCAAGCCCGCCACAACCGGGAGCCCTTACTTGCACTAAACTCGGTATAATAGCAGGTGGCGGATTTACATAGTAAGGTGCTGTTACTCCTATACAAGAATAGCTAGATGAAATTTCTATTGCGTACCATCCTGCACTGATGTATCCTTCCCCATTTGTACCGATGAAGGTGGGGGAATCCTGCAATCCACTACGGGACAACTCATCGGCGATGTTATTACTACCTAAGTAAATTAATTGATATTTATAGCCTGCACCCAGCACACCTCCTGATGCACCTGCCGTAGCCGTAGTAGCATCTCCTGTAGCTAGGTCATAGGCCTCTAAAACAGCGTTGTTACCACCAGGGCACACTAAGCCAGATGGTTCTCTAATACCAGCGGTGATTGGGGTGATTGGGTTTAGGGTGATGTCATCAAAAGACACACAACCTTCTACATCCCTAATCTCAACACGGTAGTCCCCACTCGCTAAATTCTCAAATAATTGCTGTCCTGAAAAAGCTGTAATCACTGTAGGATATGTTCCAGAACCATCGTCTTGTAACAATTGGTACTCATAGGGAGCAACATCCCAACCGCCCGTACCAATAGCTTCAATACTTCCTGTATTGTCCGTACAACTTACATTGCCAATTTCTGTAGTGCTTACAGCTAACGGTCCACTTGGCGTACGTACCGTTGCTAAATTGCTTTCCGCTGAACAAAATGGCGTATCTATTGAAGTAATTCTGACTACAAAATTACCACCATTTAATCCGGAAATCCTGGCGGCGTCTCCATTTATATCTGGATAGTCCGCCGTGTTAAAGTTACCTGTTACGCCAGTGCTAGTTTGTGTTCCCGCACCATCCACGGCAAAAACTTCGTAACTATAATTTCCGGTATAATTAGATACATCAATAAATAATGCACCATTGGTATCTCCGTCACAACGTATTGGTGCTGCTTCAGAAATTAATGCTATTGGTTCTATAGGCTCTACTACGGTATATTTTGGTAATAGATAAGAACACCCATTTGGTGATAAATCGTTTACCACAAATTGATATTCACCAGCTGCAGGTAAATTAATTGTGGTTGCTGCGGTACCCCCACTGTTAAATGGGCTACCTGGTACAGCTGGCGTTACTTCAATCTCGTAATTTGTAGTGCCCGTTACTGTTATTTCTACCAGCTCGTCTGTAGCGCAGGTTAATGCTGTGGTATCTGTAATGGTTGGTACAACATCTGTTGGCGGTGCAATAATCACATCTACTTGGTCTTGACAACCGTTACCATCTATTCCATACACGGTAACAGTTTGTGTAGTACCGTTATCTATAATTTCGAATGTATTACCAGTTTGGTAGTTGCTAAAACCTGTTATGCTATATTGATACCCAGAAGTACCCACATTGCCTGTTCCGTTGGGATCAATAGCAACGGTAATAATCGTACTGCTAAATCTGTTTGCGCCTACCTCACAGGTAAAATCTGGTGCAGAAGCACCAATCTCAAAAACTGGTGGTTCTTCTATTTCTATATTATCCTCTCTATCTTCACAACCTCTATCGGTAACCACCACTGCATCATAAAATCCTGGGGTTAAATTGTTAAACACTCCAGAACCATTAGTAGCGACTAGAGTGGATGTCCCAGCCTCGTACAAATTATAAGTAAACGGTGTATCCACAGCACTTGCGGGGTCTATCAGCATATCTATAGCGCCGTCGTTAGCACCATTACAAGAAATGTTCTGTACAATGGAAGGCTGTAATACGGGAGGTGTAGGTATATCTAGATTAATATTTACCGTATCTGAACATCCTGTTTCATTATCTAAAATATAGACTCTGTAATTGCCCGCTACCAAACCTGTAAATACACCTGCTGTACGGTTTCCTGTCAATGTAGGACCTACATAAACACCAGAACCATCTTGAAGTTCAAAATTAAAATCGTCACTACCCCCTGTCACATCAATAGTAATAGTTCCATCAGCATCAAAACACGTAGGCATGGTACTAAATTCTCCACTTACCGTTAGAAAATCGAACACTTCTGCAACACCCACACTAGTACAACCATCTGCATCTTGTACATCTATAGTATAGTTTCCAGGTGAATTCACAAAGAATGTAGTTTCATAAACACTTCCGTTTACCACACCAATTTGCGTAGTACCACCCATAGTAAATCTTGGGGTATCTGCAAGAGCTGTAGGTATACTTACATTGATTTCAAAACTAGTTGCAGTAACATCACACTGATTCACCACATTTATCACTGGCGTTGGTAAATCTGGTCTAAGTGCAATGATTGTTGCAATATCAAAAGAGGTACAACCAGAACCGTCTCTTACATATACATCATAATCTCCTGCAGCACCTACAAAAGTGGTTTCATTACTGTAATCTCCTGCTGCTGGCGTTACGCCATCTGGCATAAAAGCAAACTCGTAAGGACCTCCATCACCACCGTAACCTTGCACTGTAATCTGCCCTAAAGCATTACAGTTTGCAGGTTCTTCTGATAAGATGAGATAACTCGGTAAATTTTCTTCAATAGTTACAGATGCCGCCGCATTACAGTTATCTGTAAGGTTTGTCACAATTAATTGATAGTTCCCTGCTAATTCTGCTATTACATCAGAATATGGAACAGCACCTGGTGTAATTGTACCTAGATTTACCACGGTACCATCATCAGAATTCATCAATTCTAACTCCAACACATCACCTACTGTAAATTGGTCAATAGTATATTGTATTTCTCCGTTTCTGTTTACATCACAGGCACCAGGTGTGGAGTTTGCTGTTACTGTTAAGGCTGTTGGACCAGTAATTGGCGGTATTTCTTCTTCATAAATACAACCTGTACCTTGGTCTGTAACCTCTACCACGTAGGTTACTCCATATTGTAAATCGTTAAAAGTGTGTCTTCTTGGCGGCACATTTGGAACCACAGGCGGATTTGGATCCCCTACCAAACGGATTAAGAAAGGACCTGTGCCGCCAACAATTTCTACGGTATTAGAGAAGCCTGATGGACCACATACTGGAAATGGTACTGGGTCTGGAATCACATCTAATGTCGCTTGTGTTACCGTTACCTCATCTGTATCTGTACAACCGTTTCTATCAATTGTAATTACTCTATAATTCCCTGGCTCAAAACCCGTAAATGTTTCCGTAGTACTCGCCGTAGGTCCTATTATATCTAGTTCTGTTCCAAATTCATCTTGCAAAATATAGGTAAAATCAGCAACACCACCGGTTACTCCAGTGATACTTATACCACCTTCTACAACGCCGGTTGTACAGGTAGCCAATACTTGACTCACTGCTGCATCTGGCGCAGGGGTAGCATCTGTGGGAATTGTAACATTATCTAAAACAGTTAAACAACCTCTAGCATCCCTAACTTGAAACGCGTAGGTTTGCCCAGCGTTTAGGTTAGAGAAAGCGGTTTGAGAATCCCATCCTCTACCATCAAAATTAACTTCGTATGGCGGTAAACCACTAGTTCCATCTGGTGTAATAATAACTCTACCATTATTTGTTTCACCGCAGCTTGCTGGGAAAACTTCTGTACTAGCGGGGTCTATATTTACAGGTGGCGCCAATTCTACCGGAGAGGAGGTAGCCACACAACCTTGATTATCCGTTACCCTAAAGACATACGTACCAGGTACATTGGTAAAATAGCTAAATGTATTGGTGGTCAAGGGTGTGGCAGCGGACCAAGTGGTACCATTGTCTGCACTAACCTCATAAGCTTTTATTCCAGAACCCGATAAGTATCCGTTACGTGCACGTACTTCTATTTCTCCATCTGCACCACCGCAGGGTATCTCTGCAACAATATTAGCCGCTACTCGCAGTTGTGGACGTATATTTACCGTAACCTCATCAGTACATCCGTTAGCATCTTCTACTTCTATCGTATGGCTTCCTGAACCTACATTGGTAAACGTACCAGAGGCTTGGGGTGTACCATTGTCTAATCTAAAGGTATATGGAGGCCCTGCCGTTCCGCCAGAAGCAGTAACTACCACCGTTGCTCCTGAACTTGGGTCGTAGCAATAATCTGTAGCTGCATCTAATGCTATTACTGGAGCATCTAATCTTGTTAAGTTGAAGGTAAACGTATCTGTACAACCCTCAACATCTTCAACCGTTAGCGTATAGGTACCGTCTTGACCTAAATTACCAAAGGAAGTTCCCGATTTAGGGCCTGCCTGTGTGGTACCATCTGGATAATCTAATGTATAGCTATAACTACCCCAACCCCCAGTTGCATTGGCTACTACCCTACCTAAATTGTTGTTATCGCAACTCATGGCAGTAACCGTACCTGTTAAACTAATAGCAGAAGCTGGCTCTGCTACCGTTAAGGTGGCTGTATCTGTACACCCCGAATCTACGTCAGTTACCGTAATTGTATAATTACCTGCTGCCAAGCCTGTAATGTCTACTTCGGAAGCATTCTGCGGTGCACTTTCTGCCCCACCATTAATATTATAGGTATAATTATTGGTAAAACCATCCACTATAAATGTACCAGAACCATCTGAAGCTCCAGAACAAACTCTTAAATCACCACCAGATTTGACTCTAGCTCTTACAGAACTTATAACCGATGGATTATAACTTTCTTCGTATTGACAACCATTTACATCTGTGACCCTAAAGGTATAATTGGTATTATTGGTTAACCCAATAAAAGTATCTGAGGCCCCATTGTTAATTGCTACCGGACTTATCACTTCAAAAGTAGCGATAGCAGCATTGGCTGTTACTGTTAGTTGCACATCAGAGGTATTAGCAGCACAGTTTGTATTGCTTTGGGTAAAATCTATGTTGGTAGGCGGATCTACATCTAAAATAGTTATTGGTGTTAACTCCAATCTACATCCACCACCATCTCTTATTATAGGGGTGTAAGTACCTGGTGCTAAATTGCTATAGGTGGTTTGGGTTGAAAAGTTAGAAGGCGCATCACCAGAAATACTAAATACATAGCCACTACCAGAACCACCACCAAACGGGCCTTGAAACTCAATAATACCACCATCTACTCCTCCAGAACCATCACAAGTTCTATCTGCAATCTTAACGGCATTTCCAGTAATAGTACCAACGCTGGTCACCGTAACACTCGTTGGCACATTCAGTATACAATCAACGGTTCCTTGTTGGTACCTTACTTGGATATTAGCATACGTGCCTGCTGCCACAGAAAGAATTGGATTAGGAGACCAGGCATCACTTGGAGTTGCTCTAAAAGACAAGTTATATCCTTTAGAGTCACTCACTGAAAAATTAAGTTTTGCACCACCATTACTACAAGTACCATTGGTACCTGTTACCGTTAAATCTGGAGGCGTAAGCTCTTCTACTGTAGCTGTTGCCGTAATAGTACAACCATTGCTATCAGTAATATAAAATTCATAATCTCCGGCCGCGGATACATTGTAAGTAGTAGAGGTAGTATAAGAGCCTCCACTATTACCACCATCACTCGTAGTAAAAGTAAACGGACCAGCACCACCAGAGGTACGGACTACAATATCTACATTATTAACACCACAAGCTGCATTTAAACTTTCATTAACTTCCGTAGAAGCCGCCAATGGCACCAATCCATCACCAATAGTGATGGGGTTGCCATTAACATCTGTTGTTTGTCTGGGAGCGGGGATTCCATTGCCAGGGTCACCGGCACATTGCTGTGTCTCTACTTGTACACTATAAGTACCAAAACCTACAGCTGAAAAAGTATAGGGGTTTGTGGCAATGAATGTTGTAAATTCTTGGGGTACACCACTCTGATCTAAAAGGGTGTATTTGTATGGGCCAGGAACATCATTTACCTGTACGGTTATGCTACCTGTTTCACCGTAACAATTAGCATCCGTATAAGTAACATCTATATCTATCTCTCTTTCTTCTATCTCTATGGCTTCATACGGATATTCACAAGTATTTGGCGTATTGCGTAATCTTGCTTTCACTATATAGGTGCCTGGAGTTAATCCTTCAAAAATGGCAGAATTTTGCCATGCGCCGTAGCCAGTTCCCGGATTTATTGCATACTCGTAGGCACTAGAAAGATTCGTAATTTGTATTCTACCAGGAACGTCACAGATGTAATTTCTTTTTACAAATGTTTGGGTAATAGTACTCTTTTTAACTTTAAAGTAGTAATATGCTCCACCGTTTACTCTAACTCTAAATTCCCCTCCACTCGTAGGATTTATTGTACTGGCATCAATGGTAAAATTGGCATCATTATCTACAACTGACCATCTGGCATTATTGGTATCTGGACAAGAATCATTAATGTCTGCTGCTCCAGTTCCTGTGTATGTGTATTGTTCCCATACGTAAGAACTATAAGAACCAGAAAGGGTTACTGTTCTATCATCAAACTCACCACACAAATTGTAACGTGCAATGGTAAATCCATTATCAGAACAACCAATAGTTTCATCTGCATTGGTAATGATAGTAGTAAACATCATTGCAGCAGGTGCTTCAAAAGATAAATCTTTAATATCAGCAGAACTGTTTTGGCTTTCTTTTAATTCTTCTGGGATTGTGTTTTGGTCTGCTAGGGGGGTATTAGACTCATAAAAGCTTAGTCCACTAAAATTGGCTTTAGTGAAAGAAGCATAGCCTACTAAGGATACTAGTACCAAAAGTAGTGCATATAAAACACGTGAGGTCTTATTGCTCAGCATAGGTTAAGTCTGTTAAAAGAAATACCGGGATTTGGGAGCCTAATATTTCTTTGCGTAATTATTTAGCTTATAATCTCATTATTTTTATTCGTAGATAGAAATTTGCATTTCAACCTATAAAACTATTATTCTAACGATGAATTTATGAAAAAGTATATACTCACCTTGCATTTTTTCGTTGTACTGCTCAACACCTCTTGTGCGCAAACAACTGACAAAACTATCGTAACCCCAGAAAAAACAGGCATTACGGCAGATTTGTACCTCCGCTATACTGGCGTTCCTTGGAGCTTTGTTTTTTTACCTGACCAAAGTATTTTAATTACCGAAAGAGCAGGTAAACTACTTCATTTTAAAAATGGTGAATCCAAGGAAATAAAAAATTTACCTGCCATAAAAACTAGTGGTCAAGGTGGGTTGCTCGACTTAATTTTAGATCCAGATTACAAAAATAACGGATATTTATATTTTGCTTACAGTTCTCCAGAAGGTACAGGTAACGGAAGTAATACAGCCATAGCTAGAGCAAAACTTAACAATCAAGAGCTTGTAGAAGTAAAAGTACTTTATAAAGCGAGCCCTAATAGTAGTACCGCTCATCATTTTGGTTCAAGACTAGTTATAGACGGTAAAAGAAATTTATATTTTTCTGTTGGCGATAGAGGCAATAGAGACAAGAACCCGCAAGATATTTCTAGAGATGGTGGTAAAATTTACAGAATAACTACCAATGGAGGTATCCCAGATGATAATCCTTTTGTAAATAGTTCTAAAGCAAAAAAAGCCATTTACAGTTACGGTCATCGCAATCCTCAGGGATTAACCTTTCATCCTAAAACAAAAGAGCTTTGGTCTCATGAACATGGGCCTAGAGGTGGGGATGAGATAAATATTATACAAAGGGGTAAAAATTATGGATGGCCCCAAATTACCTATGGTATTAATTATAGTGGCACAAAAATTACAGATAAAACAGCACAAAACGGCATGGAGCAACCTATTCATTATTGGGTACCCTCTATTGCTCCCTGTGATATGCTTTTTGTAACTGGAAGTATCTATCCAGAATGGGAAGGCAATCTACTCGTTGGCTCTTTAGCTTTTCAATATTTAGAGCGATTAATTTTTGAAAACAACAAAGTTGTTCGGCGTGAAAAGTTGTTAGACGGCATTGGCAGGGTACGAAGCCTGACCCAAGATTCTGACGGTTTTATTTATATTGGTGTAGAGAATAAAGGGATATATAAACTAGTTCCAGCTAAACACTAAGGTTTTAAGGCTTGCATAGCTGCACGTACGCTTCCGAACTCTTTTAAGGCCTTCTCCGCTGATTCATAAGATAGATTCAAAGCTTCTACCAAATAGCGGGTACCACGGTCTACCAACTTTTTATTACTCAATTGCATGTCTACCATTTTATTTCCTTTAATACGTCCTATTCGTATCATTAATGTTGTAGAAATCATGTTCAACACTAATTTTTGACTGGTACCTGACTTCATACGGGTACTGCCCGTTACGAATTCTGGCCCTACTTCTACCGCAATGGCAATATCGCTTTGTAATGCTAAAGGAGAACCCGGATTATTGGTAATTCCCGCAGTGAGTATTCCATGCCTTTTAGCATCTTCTATACCACCCATCACATAAGGAGTTGTCCCAGAAGCTGCAATCCCAACTACTACATCATTTGTAGTTATGTTATATTCAGAAAGGTCTTTCCAAGCCTGTACAGTATTGTCTTCTGCAAACTCTACCGCTTTTCTGATTGCTGTATCTCCACCAGCTATAAGACCAATTACGCGGTCATAGGGCATTCCAAACGTCGGCGGGATTTCTGAAGCATCTAATATTCCTAAGCGACCACTAGTACCAGCTCCGATATAAAAAAGACGCCCCCCTTGGTTAAAACGGCTTACCAAAGCTTCTACTAATTGCTCTATTTGGGGAATAGTCTTAGCCACCGCTGCCGCAATTTTTTTGTCTTCTTCATTAATTTTTTCTAATAGGTTTAAGGTAGATTGTTGCTCTAAATCATTATGCAAAGAAGGTTGTTCCGTTATTTTTTGGAATGTAGCCATACTATACTATCGTTATTTCTTGATTTTTAAATGGATTTAAATCTCTATGGTCTGCAGGCAACTCCGTTACCATGGTGTGTATCTGTCTTACATCGCAGGTTTTATAGCGGTGCTGAGAACTCAGTTTTTCTGAAATACACAGTAAAACCGATTTTTTCGCCGCCTTGATTACTGCCTTTTTTGTTTGTACAATATCCCAATCAAACTCTGTTAAACCAAAAGCTGCATCAACATAACCTGTACCAATAAAAGCCCAATCTACTTTTAGTTGACTCAGATTGTTGATGGTATTAGCTCCATACGATATTTGCGAATCTTTAGACAAATTACCGCCAATAAAGATAGTATCAACATTAGGTTTATTCAGCAATTCCATCGCCACTGGTAAACTTAGGGTAAAACAAGTTAAATGCAAATGCTGTGGCAATAACCTAGCTAACTCTAAACAGGTGGTTCCTCCATCTATTAATATTACACTATTTGCTTTGATAAGCTTTATTGCTTTTTCTGCAATAGTCGTTTTTTTATCTAAAGCGTATACATTGGCTCTGGATGGACTGTAATTAGCAAATCCCAAAGAAACTGCACCACCGTGAACTTTCCTAAGTTTTTGCTCCCCATCTAATTCCTTTACATCTCGCCTCACCGTGTCTATAGACACTGCTAATTGTTCTGCTATATCCGTTAGCAAAACTTTATTATGTAATTCAACTTCGTTGAGGATAATGCGTTGCCTTTCTTCTTTTAACATGATTCGTTGCTAGAAATACAAAGATAGCTAAAATGGATTTATGCTGTTTTTATTATAAAAAAATCGTATTAATACAATAAAACGCAATTTAACGCATATTTAACAGCAATAAAAAGCATAAAAAAGATTATTTTGTAGTTTTATGCTGTTTTAAACTCAAAATACCAAATATACATGACCAAAACTATCAATAAACAGCAAATTACCTCAGATGCTAATCTAGCAGAAATTCAAAAATTTGAAAAGGTTAACACCCTAATTCATGAAGATGCTGACCGTGCATCTTATTTTGTAGCAACTGAAATTGCCAAACTGATTAAAAAGAGACAGGCAGAAGGCAAAATGGCAATTTTAGGCTTAGCTACTGGTTCTACGCCTACTAAGGTTTACGATTATTTGGTAAAATTTCATAAAGAAGATGGCTTAAGTTTTAAAAATGTTGCCACTTTTAATTTGGACGAATACTACCCTATGCACCCAAAAAGTATACATAGTTATGTTCGTTTTATGAATGAGCATCTTTTTAACCACATTGACATAAATCGCAAAAACGTGCATATTCCTGATGGAAATTTGCATACCAGTGATATTAGGCCATTTTGTGACGCCTATGAGCAGCGCATTCAAGATTTAGGAGGTATAGACATTCAGATGCTTGGTATTGGTAGAACAGGACATATCGGTTTCAACGAACCTGGCTCTAGCATTCATAGTAAAACCCGTTTAGTGCGGTTAGACCGGGTTACCAAATTAGATGCTGCGAGCGATTTTTTTGGCGAGGAAAATGTACCACAACGCGCCATAACCATGGGGGTAGGTACTATAATGGCCGCTAAACGTATAATACTAATGGCTTGGGGGGAAGGTAAATCCCACATCGTCAAAGAAGCTGTTGAGGGCAAAATTAGAGAAACCGTACCAGCTACCTTTTTA
The DNA here is from genome assembly GCF_011882165.1 of Croceivirga sp. JEA036. Taxonomy (NCBI): domain Bacteria; kingdom Pseudomonadati; phylum Bacteroidota; class Flavobacteriia; order Flavobacteriales; family Flavobacteriaceae; genus Croceivirga; species Croceivirga sp. JEA036. The sequence goes on along the minus strand of NZ_JAATON010000005.1, from coordinate 153,099 downwards.
CAAAAACATACTCAATGCGATTTTATCCTAGACCAAGCGGCAGCTTCTTTCTTAACTCGTGTAGAAACTCCTTGGTTAGTAGGAGAGGTAATTTGGAATGATTTCCTTATCAAAAAAGCCACTATTTGGTTATCAGAAAAGCTATCAAAAGCTATTTTAAAGCTCACTAATGAAGATTATAATGAATATGGAATGGGAAATTTGGTAGCAGAAATAGGTTCTGCTGAGCAGATTAATCTAAAAGTATTTAATCAATTACAGGCTACTATTACGGGTTGGCCTGGCGGTAAACCTGACGCAGATGATAGCCATAGACCAGAACGCGCGCTCCCCTACCCTAAAACCGCTTTTATTTTTAGTCCACATCCAGATGATGATGTAATCTCTATGGGCGGTACTCTACTTCGGTTAGTAGACCAAGGCCACGAGGTACATGTTGCCTATCAAACTTCTGGTAATATTGCGGTATTTGATGATGAGGTAATTCGTTTTCTAGATTTTGCCTTAGAAATAGAAAAGGGAGATGAAAAGTTAAAAACTAAAATGAAGGAGGTTCGGGAGTTTTTAAACAACAAAAAACCCGGCCAAATAGATAGCTCAGAAATACAAGAATATAAAGGCCTAATCCGTAAAGGAGAAGCCTTAGCCGCTTGTCGCTATTGTGGCGTAAAAGAAGCGCATGCACATTTTATGAACCTTCCGTTTTATGAAACTGGTGCCGTAAAAAAGAAGCCACATTCAGAAAAAGATATTCAGTTAACTGTAGACCTATTAAATAAAGTACAACCGCATCAAATTTTTGCTGCTGGGGACCTATCGGACCCACACGGTACTCATAGAGTATGCCTACAAATAATTTATTTGGCTTTGGAACAGTTAAAAACATCGGGGGCTCAATGGTTAAAAGATTGCAAAGTTTGGCTATACCGTGGCGCATGGCAAGAATGGGACATTGCTGCTATGGAAATGGCAGTACCCATTGGACCAAAAGATATGCAACGTAAAATTAATGCCATATTTAAACATCAATCCCAAAAAGATAGTGCTATGTTTCCTGGGAATGATGAGCGCGAATTTTGGCAGCGTGCACAACAAAGAAATACAGAAACAGCTGCAAAATATAATGCATTAGGCCTTGCTGAATATGAGGCTATGGAGGGCTTTGTTCAATATCATTTTTAAGTGCTAAAGCTATATTTTGTTAGTTACCTTTGTAAAGGGTCTACAGCTTTTTGTAGGCCTTTTATGTAGTAATCCCAAATATGAAAATTATTTTTAGCGCCCTTATTTTAGCTATTCTCATAGGTTCTTGCAGTACATTTAAAGCAGTACCTACGCCACCTGCCGAATTTAGAGGCGTTTGGATTGCCACAGTTGCCAATATTGACTGGCCCAAAAACGGGAGCGATAACCTTGAGAAAAAAAAGAAAGATTATTTGGCGCTTTTAGACTACTATCAAGCTCATAATTTTAATGCTGTAATAGTACAACTAAGAACTGCAGGAGATGCCCTTTACCCTACTAAATTAGCACCTTGGTCTACTTATCTAACCGGCCAACAAGGGACAAGTTTAAAAGAAACGGTAGACATAGTTCCTTTTCTAATAAAAGAAGCGCACGCAAGAGGTATGGAATTCCATGCATGGTTAAACCCATACCGGGCTACCATGACCTTGGATACTTTGCAACTAAGCACTACACATGACTTTTACCAACATAAAGATTGGATGATTCCTTACGGAACCAAGTACTACTATGACCCTGGAAATCCAGAAGTACAAGCACATTTAGCCGAAATAATGCAAGAGGTGGTACAAAAATACAATATAGACGCCCTACATTTTGATGATTATTTTTACCCCTACACCATTAAAGACCAGATATTCGCAGATAGCACAAGCTACGCAAATTACAATCCAAAAAAACTACCGTTAGATGATTGGAGACGCAGCAATGTAGATTCATTGATTAAAAATGTCTATACTACCATTAAAAACACTAAGCCGTGGGTTCAATTTGGCATCAGTCCGTTTGGTGTTTGGAAAAACGACACTACAGACCCAAAGGGTTCAGCTACCAAAGCAGGGCAGACTACCTATCACGATTTGTATGCAAACCCACTATTATGGATGGAGAAAGGTTGGATAGATTATCTAGTTCCCCAAATCTATTGGAGCATGGATTTTGCTCCAGCCTCACATAAAATATTAGCAGATTGGTGGAGTACCAACGCATTTGATAGCCGTATTTATATTGGTAATGGTCCCTACAAGATTAAAAACAATGCAGATATTGCTTGGGGAAATCCACTAGAACTACCCACTCAATTAAACTATGCAAGAAGTGCCAACAACATTTCTGGAAACGTGTTCTTTAGTGCTAAATCGCTTTTAGCACATGAAGAAATAGCCAATACCATTAAGCGTAAATTATACAAACACAAAGCTTACACTCCTAGCCTTTCACCGTTATATGATGCTCCCTTACCGCAAAACATTACGGTAACTCAACTAGAAAAAAATGATGAAAATTACATTTTCAATATTAAATCAGAACAAAAACAACGCAGCGTGCTTATCTATAAAAAAGAACCCACAGAACCTAAAAGACTTTTAGGAAAACGGTATCTTTCCAAAGATGGCATTTTACGGCTTCCAATAAAACTTACTAAGAACCGAAAAAAACTTGTGCTGGTTTTTGAAAGTAAATATGGGCAGCATAGTTTGCCCATAGCTATAAAATTAAATTAATGACAAACGATAAAGATAAAAATGCATGGCTTTGGGTGCCAATCCTTTATTTTACTCAGGGTTTACCCTACATTATTGTAGTAGGTTTGTCTGTTATCATGTATAAGAAGCTTGGCCTAAGCAATGCAGAAATTGGACTATACACAAGCTGGCTTTATATTCCATGGGTTTTAAAACCTTTGTGGAGTCCATTTGTAGATTTAAATTTTACCAAACGAAAGTGGTTTTTGAGTATGCAATTACTTATTTCTTTGGCTTTTTTGGGGATTGGACTTACTCTACAAACCGACTTTTTTTTAACAGCTACCCTTGCTTGTTTTTGGATGGTTGCTTTTGCCTCTGCCACCAATGACATTGCATCTGACGGCTATTATATGTTGGCGTTGAGTGAGAAAAAGCAATCTTTTTTTATTGGCATGCGCAGTACATTTTATCGTCTAGCCATGGTTACAGGTCAAGGTCTTATTGTTATCCTAGCTGGTTTTCTAGAGCATCAATTAGAAAATACGGCTAAAGCATGGAGTTTTACAATGATAGCCACCGCCGTATTAATGGCCGTACTCACCATTAGCAATTTCTTTACATCTCCCAAAGCAGAGGAAAATAGCTCTAAAGTCAATCAAAATGCGCATTTTGGAACTATTTTCAGCACATTTTTTTCAAAAAAAGGTATTTGGTTATCCTTAGCTTTTATTTTAACCTATCGCCTAGGGGAGTCTCAATTGGTAAAAATGACTTCTCCTTTTTTATTGGATGATACCGCAAAAGGCGGTTTGGGATTAGCTACTGAAGCTGTTGGAACAATTTATGGAACAGTAGGCATTATTTTTCTTTCGTTAGGTGGTATTCTTGGTGGAATTTTGATTTCTAAAGATGGATTAAAAAAATGGATGCTTCCCATGATTCTTTCGCTTAACTTACCTAATCTGTTGTACGCACTTTTAGCAATTACTAAAACTACCAGTATGTTTGCCATAGTAGGCACCGTAATCATAGAGCAATTTGGTTATGGCTTTGGATTTGCTGCCTTTTTAGTATACCTCATCTACGTAGCAGAGGGTTTTTACAAAACAAGTCATTATGCTTTAGCTACAGGTTTTATGGCTCTTGGGATGATGTTACCTGGAATGATTAGCGGTTATATCCAAGAGTGGTTGGGTTACGACGGATTCTTTTTTTGGGTTGCTTTTGCAGCTATTCCTGCGCTCGTATTAGTACGATTTTTAGATTACCCTGCGGATTTTGGTAAAAAAACCTTAAACAATTAGTAATGACACTCCGAGAAAAAATTGGTCAGCTATTTATGCCCGCTGCTTTTATAAACGATTCAGAAAAAGAAATTAAATCTTTAGAAGGCTTGATTGCCACACATCATGTAGGGGCACTATGCTTTTTTCACTCCAGAGCAAGCGCTGCCACTAATTTTGAGGGTAAAAAAAAGGTTCTTTACAATGAACAAAGTTTTGAGCGGTTAACCTACCTCATCAACCGGTATCAAAAAGCGGCAAAATACCCGCTTTTGATAGCAATAGACGCAGAATGGGGCTTAGCCATGCGCATTGAAAATACCCCGCAGTATCCATACGCTATTACATTGGGTGCTTTGCCTCTTTCTAAAAACCTACTGATTTACCAAGTAGGGCAACAAATTGCACAAGACTGTTTACACGCCGGTATTCACTGGAATTTAGCTCCCGTAATAGATATAAATAGCACTCCTAAAAATCCGGTAATAGGGTATCGTTCTTTTGGGAGCGATAAAATTCGGGTAACCGCTAAGGCAAAAGCCTTTCTAGACGGTATGGCGTCTTGTGGTATTCTAAATTCTGTGAAGCATTTTCCTGGGCATGGAGATACTGTTGTAGATTCTCACATAGGGTTGCCCATTATTAACAAATCCCTACAGAATTTACAAGAAAACGAGTTATACCCATTTAAACACATTGCCAAGGAAAATTTAGATAGCATTATGGTTGGGCATTTGGCACTACCACAGTTAGAGCAGAACCCTAAGAAACCCGCTACACTTTCTAAAACCATCATTAACAGCTTGATCAGAGAAGAATTACAGTACAATGGGGTGGTTATTTCTGATGCTTTAAACATGCACAGTATTAGCAAATTGTTTACAATAAAAGGAGAAGTTGAACTGCAAGCTTTTAAGGCAGGGGTAGACATACTTTGCTTTGCAGAAAATACCGCAGCAGGTATTGCTAAAATTGAAGCGGAAGCAAGTGCTTCCGAAATCGATGAAAAATACCAACGCATTCAACGTTTAAAACAAAAGGCGTTACAACAAAAAACAAAACATAATTTTGCCAATGAAAGTAGTTTGAATGCGGCTATTGCTCAATACAGTCTTACCAATTACACTCCAAACTTTAATCTATCTCGCTTTAAAAAAGAACCCTTTCAGTTGGTAAACCTAGGAACGAAAACATCCTATTTTACAGAACTATTAAAACAAAGGGCAGCTAATCTGGTTGAAGCTATCAATTCCAAACAGGTCTTAATCGTAGTAAATCCGCCTTCTGCAAAACCCTTAGACAATTTTGGATTAAGTAAAGAAGAAATAGAATTATTCAATACGCTTGTGGCTACAAAAGATGCTCTTATTTATCACTTTGGCAACCCATACGCTCTGAATACCTTAGCATATAAAAAGGCTAAAGGAATCTATATTACTTATCAAGATTTTAAACCTTTTCAAACCTACGCTGCACAGCAGTTTTTAGAAGAACTGCCCTCCTACGGAGAGTTGCCCGTACATTTAGATTGATATGAAAAAGTATTCGGTTTTGGGGTTAATGTCTGGCACTTCCTTAGACGGATTAGATATTGCACATTGTAGCCTTTGGCAGGAAGGAAATGAGTGGAAATTCAGCATTAATCAAGCTACAACAATACCTTACCAAGAACAGCTGTACCAGCAACTTAAACATGCCATTATCCTTTCACCTGCTGCACACCAACAACTACATATTACTTATGGCACATGGCTTGGAGCACAAGCCAAGAACTTTTTGGACACACACCATATATCCGTTGATTTTATAGCTAGTCATGGGCATACCTCTCACCACAGACCCGCAGAGGGAATTACTTTTCAATTAGGGGATGGCAAAGCGTTAGCAGAAGCTTCAGGTTGTATTGTAATTAATGATTTTAGAACTTTAGATGTAGCTCTTGGTGGTCAAGGTGCGCCTTTAGTACCTATTGGAGATAAGTTACTCTTTGCTTCTCATCAATTTTGTCTTAATTTGGGAGGCATCAGTAATATTTCTTTTGATAAGGAGGAGAAACGTATTGCTTATGATATCGGCCTTGCCAATATGCCTTTAAATTATTTAACCGCTAAAATAGGACTAGCTTACGATGAGAATGGCAACTTGGCACGTCAAGGAACTTTGCTCCCAGATTTGCTTAGGCAGTTAAATGCACTCACATATTACCAATTGCCCTACCCAAAAAGCACAGGATACGAGTGGTTTAGGGCAGCGGTTATTCCTATATTAGAAAAATTTAAAGACGCATCCACAAAAGACCTGTTACATACTATAATTCATCATAATTGCCAACAAATAGCATTTTCTATCAAAAAAGAAAAACCAATTATAAACACACAACTATTGGTCACAGGTGGCGGAGCATTGAATACATTTTACACACAAACTTTAACCACTTATTTACCAGAAGCAATTCAATTAATAGTTCCATCCAAAACTATAATTGATTACAAAGAGGCCTTAGTTTTTGCTTTTATGGGAGTGCTTAGGGTAGAAAACCAAATTAATATACTCAAATCTGTAACCGGTGCTAGTAGAGATTCTTGCTCTGGCGTGTTACATCATCCAAATTAAGAAGTAGCCGGCACCAAATTTTTCGCTTTGCGAACGTAAAGAAATATAGCTAAGGACAATAGTCCACAGACGGCAAGTCCGAGAAATAAAGGATATACATGAGTATCTACAAATAATCCGATAAAAGTAGCAATTGGGATACTTACCACAGTTGAGAAAAAACCATTAATAGCAGCTCCTATACCAGCAATATGCCCTATTGGCTCCATGGCTATAGACCTAAAATTACCCCACATAAACCCTAAACAGAAGAACTGTAACGATAAAAAGGCTACCAAAACATACACATTAGGGTTTGGACCCCCCATGTACAAGACAACAAATGCTAGAGCTATGATACAGAAAAGAATAAGTGCCGTTAAGGAAAGCCTACGCATACCAAAACGTAATACTAATGTACCGTTAGATAGTGTAGACAACCCTATAGATATAGCTAAACCTGCAAAAATATAGGGAAACGATTCTTTTAATCCATATTGGTCTTCAAATATGTGTTGAGACGCACTTAAATACACTAAAAATGCTCCCGTCACTAGACCAGAAATAAGAGTAAAAGCCACTGATTCTTTGTATTTTAAAAATTCTTTGAACCCGTCCCAAAACATTCGTATTGTAAAAGGTTGTTTGTATTCTGGCTTTAACGTTTCTGGTTGACGCTTCCAAAACCAAAACCCAACAAGTATTGTAATGACCATTTGCGAATAAAAAATGGCTTGCCAGTTAGCAAGGTCCAAAACCAATTTACCATATGCGGGAGCTACAACAGGGACAAGAATAAAAAAAGCAGTCACAAAAGACATCACTTTTGCCATTACATCTCCTTTGTACATATCTCTTATCATGGAGATAGAAATAGACCTAGAGGTAGATAATCCTATTCCTTGAACAATTCGCCCAAAAAGCATCCATTCTAAATTAGGAGAGAACACGCAAACCAAGCTTGCTAAAAGCGTGATAACCATACCTAAATACACCACTTTTTTACGACCAATAGCGTCTGATAACGGGCCAAAAAATAGTTGTCCAACACCCAACCCTAAGAAAATCATCGTCACCAATTTTTGATGTTCTGTAGCGTCTAAACTATTAATGCTCACACCTATCTCTGGAAAAGCAGGTAAAAGCGCATCTATAGACAAGGCTACAATAGACATTAAAGAAGCCATTAATGCGATGAACTCAAAACTAGGTTTTTGGGTTGTGTTTTGCATCTGGCAAAATTAGGTACTCTTAGAACATGCCAGAAACAATAAGTGTTTAACTTTTGTTAAGTTAAACACTTATGCTTGTATTGTTAACTACAAGGGAATGTTACCGTGCTTTCTTTTAGGAGGCACAACAGTTTTATTTTCTAACATCGCGAAGGTTTTCAGCAATTTTCTACGGGTATTTTCCGGTAAAATTACCTCGTCTATAAAACCACGACTAGCTGCTCTGTAAGGATTAGCAAACTTATCTGCATACTCGGCTTCTTTCTCTTTTAATTTAGCCTCAGGGTCTTCTGCATCAGCAATTTCTTTTCTAAAAATAATTTCACTAGCTCCTTTAGCGCCCATTACTGCAATTTCTGCAGAAGGCCAAGCAAAGTTAAAATCGGCTCCAATATGCTTAGAATTCATTACGTCATAAGCACCACCATATGCTTTTCTAGTAATTAAGGTAACCCGTGGTACGGTGGCTTCACTCAAAGCATAAAGTAATTTAGCGCCGTTGGTAATAATTGCATTCCATTCTTGGTCCGTTCCAGGTAAAAAGCCAGGTACATCTACAAGAACTAAAAGTGGAATATTAAAAGCATCGCAAAAACGAACAAAACGTGCCGCTTTTATAGAGCTATCTACATCTAACACTCCTGCCAAAACCATGGGCTGGTTAGCAACTATCCCTACGCTACGCCCACCAATACGAGAAAAACCAGTAATTATATTTTCTGCGTAGTCTTTATGAATTTCATAAAAAGAATCTACATCAATAATACCATGAATTACCTGATGCATATCATACGGTTTGTTGGCATTATCTGGAATAATTCCCTTTAATTGTTCTCTCACCTCTTCTCCAGGTACAAAGGGTAGTTTTTTGGCTTTTTCTTGATTGTTTTGAGGCAAATAGGACAATAATCTCTTAACATCCTCCAAACAAGCAGCATCATTTGGAGATGTCCTATGGGCTACGCCCGATTTACTTGCGTGTGTACTAGCGCCACCCAGCTCTTCTGATGTCACCTCTTCATTGGTAACAGTTTTAACCACGTTGGGACCTGTTACAAACATGTAACTGGTTTGCTCTACCATCACGATAAAATCTGTCATTGCTGGGGAATAAACGGCACCACCCGCACAAGGCCCCATAATGGCAGAAATTTGCGGAACTACCCCAGAAGCCTGTACGTTTCTAAAAAAAATATCGGCATATCCACCCAAAGAACGTACCCCTTCTTGGATACGCGCTCCTCCAGAATCGTTAAGGCCTATAATTGGGGCTCCTACTTTTACTGCCAAATCCATAACCTTGCAAATCTTTTCTGCATGCGTTTCTGATAGCGCACCACCAAACACGGTAAAATCTTGCGCATAAACATAAACTTGCCTACCCGAAATTGTACCATAACCTGTAACAACGCCATCACCGTAATACTGCTCCTTTTCCATTCCAAAGTCCGTTGTTCTATGGGTCACTAAAATTCCCATCTCTTCAAAAGAACCTTCGTCTAGTAAATATGCAATACGCTCTCTAGCCGTTAATTTCTTTTTAGCATGTTGCTTTTCTATACGTTTTTCCCCGCCTCCTAAATGAGCCTGAGCAACTTTATCTTGTAACTGTTTAATTTTATCGTCCATAATTTTAAGCAATGGGCAGTCTTAGTGTTTTTTTATCGTCCAAATACAATTTTAAGACCAATAGGGCGGCCAAATGTGCTTCTTTTTCTTGTCCTTCTTTTAATTGTTCTGGATTGTAATATTTTTTAACAAAATGAGTATCAAAATCACCAGAGGTGAATGCATGGTGTTGCATAACAAAAGTTCCGAAAGGCAAGGTAGTTTGCACCCCTTCTACCTCATAGGCCGCAATAGCCTTTTCCATTAAAGCAATGGCCTCTTCTCTTGTAGCACCATACGTAATTAATTTAGCCAACATTGGGTCATAATAAATAGGAATTTCCATACCTTCTTGAAACCCATTGTCCACGCGAATACCTTCCCCAACAGGGATGTTGTATTTAGACAGCAAACCTACACTTGGCAAAAAATCGTTCAACGGGTCTTCTGCATACACTCTAAGTTCCATAGCATGCCCAGTAATTTTTAAATCTTCTTGCTTAAAAGGCAGTGCTTCCCCACGGGCTACTTTTATTTGCAATTCTACCAAATCTACCCCTGCAATTAATTCGGTAACCGGGTGCTCTACTTGCAAGCGGGTATTCATTTCTAAAAAGTAAAAATTATGGTCTCCGTCTAACAAAAACTCTACAGTACCAGCTCCCACATAATCACAGGCCTTGGCTACTCTTTTAGCTGCCTCCCCCATTTCTGTACGTAAGGCAGGGGTTAATACTGCGGAAGGCGCTTCTTCTACTACTTTTTGATGTCTGCGCTGTATGCTGCATTCCCGCTCAAAAAAATGAAGATAGTTACCATGCGTGTCTGCCATAACCTGAATTTCAATATGACGAGGAGAGGTAACATATTTTTCTATGAATACGGAGCCATCACCAAATGCAGAAGTAGCTTCGCTTATGGCACGATTCATTTGTTGCTCCAAATCACTTTCCTTTTCTACTACACGCATGCCTTTACCACCACCACCTGCAGATGCCTTTATCAAAATAGGAAAGCCAATTTCATTAGCGATGGCTTTAGCCTTGGCAACATCTGTAATGGCTTCTTCTATACCAGGAACCATGGGAATATCATAACTTTTAACCGCCTCTTTGGCAGCAAGCTTACTACCCATAACTCTTATAGCGTGAGATTTGGGTCCTATAAAGGTTAAACCTGCATTTTCTACCGCCTCCGCAAAATCCGCATTTTCACTTAAAAATCCGTACCCTGGATGTATACCATCTACACCCAAACGCTGGGCCTCTGCAATGATTTTATCACCCAATAAATACGATTGATTAGAAGGTGCTGGCCCCAAACAAATAGCTTGGTCCGCAAAACTTACATGTGGCGCATTTCTATCCGCTTCTGAAAAAACAGCAACGGTTCTAATTCCCATTTTCTTTGCGGTTTTCATTACCCTAAGGGCAATTTCTCCTCTATTGGCAACTAATATTTTTTTCATCTTACTTTACAAGAATTATTCAAACGTAATCAACACTTGTTTTTTCTCAACTGCATCGCCTTTAACCACTGCAATTTCTTTTATGACCCCAGCGCGTGGAGCGCTTAATACATTCTCCATTTTCATCGCTTCTAAGATTAACAGGGTATCACCTTCCGCTACTTCTTGCCCTACTTTAATTGCAATATCTAAAATAAGACCGGGCATGGGCGCTTCTATACTGTTGACCACAGCTCCTGCATTAACACTTAAACCCATGTCTTTGATTAGTGTGGCAAGTGGATTTTGAATAGTAACCGTGTGTACAGTGGCATTAATTTTTACTTGATAGGTTTTATTCTGAAAATCTCTCCCTACTACAGCTGCTTTAAAATTTTCATCGTTATGTAAAACATGAAAAAGATTTTGACCAGACGCAACTACATTTAATTGTGTAAGGTCTTTTGCTGTTAACGAAAACTCAGAACCGCCATCAACCTTAAGAATATATTTATTTTCCATTGAAATCATTAAATTTCTCGCATTTAAAGATAGGTTATTTGCTAAATAATTAGCAAATATTCAAAAAATGAATTTTACTTGTTGATTTTTAAATGCTTAATTCGTAAGAAAGACAAAAAGCACATATAAATTTAAGGTATTGCACATTTAAAACCCTGCAAATAGGGTCAAATGTGTATTTTTGGCGTAAAATTATTCTCATGTTAATTATCGGAATCGCGGGTGGTACCGGATGTGGTAAAACTACAGTTGTAAAACAAATAGTTGATGAACTTCCAGAAAATGAAGTTGTGGTTATCTCACAGGATTCGTATTACAACGATTTATCTTACCTTACCAAAGAGGAGCGAAGCAAAGTAAACTTTGACCACCCCAATTCTATAGATTTTGACTTGCTCATACAACATATAAACACCTTACGAGCAGGCGCACCTATAGCTATTCCTGTGTATTCTTTTGTAGAAGAAACACGTTTACCAGAATCCATACCTACAGCACCTAAAAAGGTTATAATTGTAGAAGGCATTTTGGTATTAAGCAATCCTGAATTACGAAAGTTGTTTGATATAAAAATTTATGTACATGCAGACTCAGACGAACGTCTAATAAGACGTTTACAACGCGATATTAAAGAACGTGGGCACGACTTAGAAAAGGCACTTTACCGCTACCAAACTGCCGTAAAGCCTATGCACAATCAATTTATAGAGCCCTCCAAGGAGTTTGCAGATATAATTATACCTAACAACCATTATAATACAGTTGCGGTAGATATGGTACGTACCATTATTAACAATAAGTTGATATAAATGGGGTTAAAGGCCTTAAGACAAAAAAAATGGATTAAAATCATGACTAACACCTATGTTTTAGTCTTGACTATTTTTGTTATTTGGATGGCCTTTTTTGACACCAATTCCCTTTTAATACACAGGGAGCTGCAAAAGGAAATAAATAAACTTGAACAGAAAAAGGAGTTTTTACAAAAAGAGATTGAGCACGATAAAAAACTCTTGGAAAAATTGTCTAGTAAAGACGAGCTAGAAAAGTTTGCTCGGGAAAAGTATTTTATGAAAAAAGATGGTGAAGAAATCTTTTTAATTGAATACGAAGACAGTCTAAAACTAAAGCAATAGCAAGGCTCTAATAAAATATCTTTTGCAGGCCTTGCACTAACAAACTGAATCTTTAAAGTATGGATCAACATCCTCTTTTTGATGAGTTTTCTGAGGTTAGCGCCAAGCAATGGAAACAAAAAATACAGGTAGACCTTAAAGGAGCGGACTATAATGACACCTTAGTTTGGGAAACTTTAGAAGGTATAAAAGTAAAACCTTTCTATTCCCAAGAAGATTTAGAAGCATTGCCCCGTTACAAAATGCCTAAAAAGCACCAGTGGAGAGCAGCGCAACACCTTATTTTTGCCACGGAACAAGAAAGCAATAGTGTTGCATTAAAGGCCATTAATAATGGTGCTCAAGAAATCTGTATATCTGCTATCCCTACTACGGCAGACCTATCTACACTATTAAAAGGAATAAACAAAAAAGAAATTGCTTTACAGTTAGGATTCACGAACCCTTCTACAACACACTATAAAAGTATATTAGAAGAATGGAAACCAGAATATCAAAGTTTGGTTTTGACCTATGATCCTATTGGGCAATTAGCAGAAACCGGAAATTGGTCTAGCACTATGGAGACCGATTTACAGGCTGCGAAGGACTTAATGGCTACCAATAACGCCGTAAATGTTTACAGCCATACAGTAAATCTGGAATTGTACCAAAATGCGGGTGCCAATTGCGTGCAACAATTAGCTTATGGACTTGCACACGCGAGTGAGTATTTAAACCTAGCAGAAGCTGGTGGCCAATGCTATATAAATTTTAATCTTGCCATTGGAGGCAACTATTTTTTTGAAATTGCAAAATTAAGAGCTTTACGTTGGTTGTTAGAAAGCCTGCAAAATAAGTACGAAGGTAATTTTACATTTAAATTAACAGCTACACCTACATTACGGAACAAAACTATTTATGATTATAATGTGAATATGCTACGTACCACTGTAGAAAGTATGGCAGCTGTTTTGGGAGGTGCGGATACTATAATAAACACCCCTTATGATACACTTTTTAATTATAGTAATGAATTTGGTGACCGCATAGCACGAAACCAATTATTGCTTTTAAAAGAAGAAGCATACCTAGATGAAGCATTACATGCTACAGATGGCACTTATTATATTGAAGTATTAACGTATCAATTGGCTCAGGCTGCGTTAGATTTATGGAAACAATTAGAAACTTCAGGCGGGTTTTTAGCTAATCTAAAAAAAGGCATTTTACAGAAAAAGATAAAAGCAGCTGCACAAAAAGAACAGTCCTTGTTTGATGCTGGCCAACTACCCTTAATCGGCACTAATGTATATCAAAATCCGCAAGATAAAATGAAGGCGTCACTACAGAAATCGCCCTTCATGGTATGCAACAAAAGAAAAACCCTTTTACCACCAATTCTACGTAAAAGATTAGCAGAAACTGTAGAACAAAACCGATTAAAAGATGAGTAGAATCAACATACAAAACTTAGAACTAAGTTCACAAAGTAGCGAAGCTAAACCTATAAATGGACATGAGGGGTTTGCTGCAGGTATTGCTCCTTTTTTAAGAGGCCCTTATTCTACTATGTATGTTAGAAGACCCTGGACCATTAGACAATACGCAGGATTCTCGACCGCAGAAGATAGTAATGCCTTTTATAGAAGAAATCTTGCTGCTGGTCAAAAAGGTCTTTCTGTAGCCTTTGACCTACCTACACACCGAGGTTATAATAGTGATAATGAACGAGTTATTGGTGACGTTGGTAAAGCTGGCGTAGCGATTGACAGTGTGGAAGATATGAAGGTATTATTTGATGGCATTCCACTAGATAAAATGTCTGTTTCTATGACCATGAATGGCGCGGTATTACCCATAATGGCCTTCTACATCGTTGCTGCAAAAGAACAAGGAGTAGCCTTGGACCAGTTATCAGGTACCATCCAAAACGATATTTTAAAGGAGTTTATGGTGCGCAATACCTATATCTATCCTCCTACCCCATCCATGCAGCTCATTGCAGATATTTTTGAATATACCAGCAAACAGATGCCAAAATTTAACAGTATCAGTATTTCTGGCTATCATATGCATGAGGCTGGTGCTCCGGCTGCCTTAGAAGTTGCTTACACTCTAGCAGATGGTATAGAATACATCCGTACAGGACTAAAAGCAGGATTAAAAATAGATGATTTTGCACCACGTTTATCGTTTTTCTGGGGTATTGGCATGCGGCATTTTACAGAAATTGCAAAGATGCGCGCAGCTCGTATGCTATGGGCTAAACTTGTTTCCAAATTTGAACCTAGCAACCAAAAGTCTCTTATGCTTAGAACGCATAGCCAAACTAGTGGGTGGAGTCTTACAGAACAAGACCCTTTTAATAATGTAGCGAGAACAACTATTGAGGCTATGGCAGCTGCTTTTGGAGGCACGCAAAGTTTACACACTAATGCTTTGGACGAGGCTATTGCTTTACCAACAGATTTTTCTGCTAGAATAGCTCGTAATACACAACTATTTTTACAGCAAGAAACCCAAATTACAAAAACGGTAGACCCTTGGGCTGGCAGTTATTATGTAGAAGAACTAACGGACCAAATTGCGAATGAAGCTTGGGAATACATTCAAGAAGTAGAGAAGCTTGGTGGTATGACAAAAGCTATAGAAGCGGGTATTCCTAAACTCCGAATTGAAGAAGCTGCAGCAAAAAAACAAGCACGTTTAGATAGTGGTAAAGAAATTTTAGTAGGCGTTAACAAATACCAATTAGAAGAAGAGGACGATTTACAAATTTTAGAGGTAGACAACCAAAAAGTACGAGCGCAACAAATTGAACGCTTGAACCAAATTAGAACCACAAGAGACACTAAAAAAGTAAAACAGTTGTTAGAACAAATCACTACTGTTTCTAAGGCTAAATTGGCTGGCGATTCTTCTAAAAATTTGTTAGCTTTAGCTGTGGATGCGGCAGAAGCTAGAGCAACACTTGGTGAAATAAGTGATGCTATGGAACAGGCGTTTGGCAGGCATAAGGCAAAAATACAATCGGTTTCTGGTGTGTATAGCAAAGAGATAAATAATGACGAGAGCTTTTTAAAAGCAAGAGAACTAGCAGATACGTTTGCCTTAGAAGAGGGTAGACGTCCACGAATTATGATTGCTAAAATGGGGCAAGATGGGCACGACCGCGGCGCTAAGGTTGTAGCTACGGGTTATGCAGACTTGGGCTTTGATGTAGATATAGGACCACTTTTCCAAACACCAGAAGAAGTTGCTAAACAAGCCGTGGAGAATGATGTGCATATTTTAGGAGTTTCTTCTTTAGCTGGTGGGCACAAAACACTTATACCTGCTGTGATTAAAGCATTAGCTGAACATGGTAGAGAAGATATAATGGTTATTGTGGGTGGCGTTATACCCAAACAAGATTATGATTATTTGTTTAGTGCAGGTGCTGCTGCAGTGTTTGGACCTGGGACTAAAATTAGTAAAGCCGCTATTACATTATTAGAAATTTTAATGAATTAAAACTGAATTATTCGGAATTAAAGATTTGTTTAACGTAGTTTAACGAGTTTATCCCAAGTTATTCACCCAGTGTTAACAATTTCCGTTTTTTAGCGTTGTAAATAATTGTATTTTTAACCCCTAACTTAACGCGTTCAATGGGCAAAATCATTGCTATTGCAAATCAAAAAGGAGGGGTTGGTAAAACAACCACCACCGTTAACCTTGCCGCCTCTTTAGGAGTGCTGGAAAAAAAGGTGTTACTAATTGATGCAGACCCCCAAGCAAATGCCACTTCTGGTCTAGGTGTAGATGTAGAAGGTGTAGAACTGGGTACCTATCAGTTATTAGAGCACACATACAAGGCAAAAGAAACTGTAGTAACCACCGAATCTCCAAATGTTGACTTAATACCTGCTCACATAGACCTTGTTGCTATTGAGATAGAATTGGTAGATAAAGACAACAGGGAATATATGATGAAAGAAGCAATCGCTGGCCTAAAAGATGCCTATGATTACATCTTAATAGATTGCGCACCTTCTTTAGGCTTACTTACCTTAAATGCACTAACGGCAGCAGATTCTGTTATCATTCCTATACAATGTGAATATTTTGCTCTAGAAGGACTAGGTAAACTATTGAACACAGTAAAAAGTGTACAAAAAATCCACAATACAGATTTGGATATTGAAGGTATGCTACTTACTATGTATGATTCTAGATTACGCCTGTCTAACCAAGTGGTAGAAGAAGTAAAGAAACACTTTGCAGATATGGTTTTTGACACCATAATACAACGTAATGTAAAACTTAGTGAAGCACCAAGTTACGGAGAAAGTATTATTAAATACGATGCAAGCAGCAAAGGCGCAAGCAACTATCTAAACTTGGCCAACGAAATATTGAATAAAAACAAGGAAAAAGTTTAAATGGCGAAGGCAACTAAAAAACAAGCCCTTGGAAGAGGGCTTTCCGCTTTATTAAAAGATCCAGAAAACGACATACAATCCGTTACTGATAAAAATGCGGATAAAGTTATTGGTAGTGTGGTAGAATTAGATTTGAATTCTATTGAGGTAAATCCTTTTCAGCCAAGAACAAATTTTAGTGATGAAGCACTGCAAGAACTAGCCGTCTCCATTAGAGAATTAGGGATTATACAACCCATAACCGTACGTAAATTAGACTATAACAAGTTTCAACTGGTTTCTGGGGAACGTAGGTTTAGAGCCTCTAAAATTGTTGGTTTAGAGACCATACCTGCTTACATCAGGATAGCCAATGATCAAGAGTCGTTAGAAATGGCCTTGGTAGAAAATATACAACGCCAAGATTTAGATCCCATAGAAGTTGCACTATCTTATCAAAGATTGATTGATGAGATTGAAATCACACAAGAAAAATTAAGTGACCGCGTTGGCAAAAAACGTTCTACAATAACTAATTATTTACGCCTATTAAAATTACATCCTATTATACAAACAGGGATGCGAGATGGCTTTATAAGTATGGGTCATGGTAGAGCTTTAGTAAATATTGAAAAAAATAAAGACCAAATAGACGTTTACGAGAAAATTGTTGCTGAAGGATTATCTGTAAGAGATACAGAACAATTGGTAAAGGCCTATAAAGAAGGTGGTGATAAAAACAGTGCAAAAGCTAAAAAGGCAAAAAAAGAGTTGCCAGAATTTATACAAGAACGCTTTGATGCCATAAAAGAAAATTTAGCCGTTAAGGTGGACATAACAGCTTCGGCCAACGGAAAAGGTAAAATTGTAATTCCGTTTCATTCCAAAGAAGAATTTCAACGTTTACAAAAAATACTTTCGGGTGAATAATTCCCTTTTTCATACTACCCTATGCTTACTTTTTTCTTTTGTCGCTCTAGCTCAAGTAGAAACCGATTCTATTAGGAACGTTTCTGCTGTGGATTCCATTAAAGCAAACGCAAAAGCTAAAGGAATTACTGTTGAAGAAGTTGTTTATGTTCCAGAAATTATTGACCCACTAGCCCCAAGTAAAGCAGCATTTTACTCAGCAGTTTTACCAGGTTTAGGGCAGATTTACAATAAAAAATATTGGAAAGCACCCATTGTTTGGGGTATTATGGGTTGGGGTATCTACAATTATTCTACAGAACATACCAAATACAGAAGGTACAGAAATGCTTTTAAACGTAGAAAGGCTGGTTTTACAGATGATGAGTTTTATGACCCAGATGGCAATGGTGTCATTAACGTATCTACAGAAGGATTAGAGAACGCACAAGAAAACATACAGCAATCTAGAGACTTGTGGTTATTGCTGAACATTGGTATTTACGCACTAAATATAATTGATGCCAATGTAACCGCACACTTAAAACAATTTAATGTTAGTGATAAGTTAGCCTACGACATATCACCATACCTAGACCTCAACGAAGTTACGGGCGACCCAAGCTATGGCTTTACGTTGGTAGTAAAATTTTAAGCTTATGAACATTGCATTATTCGGCTACGGTAAAATGGGCCGTATGTTAGAAAAAATAGGAACAGAAAGAGGCCATACCATTATTGCTAAAGTAGATTTAGATACAGATGTAAATCAACTAGACTTTGACGCGATAGATGTAGCTATAGATTTTAGTACTCCAGATGCAGCTTTCAATAACATTTCCTTGTGCTTTGAGAAAGGTATTCCGGTTGTATCTGGCACCACAGGTTGGTTGGCCAAATATGAAGAAGCAATTGCCTTGTGTTCAGCTAAAAACGGCGCATTTATTTATGGCTCAAATTTTAGTCTAGGCGTAAACCTATTTTTTGAGTTGAACCAACGACTAGCCCAAATGATGAATGGTTTTAAGGATTACCATGCCCATATGGAAGAAATTCATCATGTACATAAAATAGATGCCCCTAGTGGCACAGCGATTACCCTTGCCGAAGGCATAATTGCTAATTCTGATTATTCAGGATGGCAATTGGTAGGTGCACATCCCGATGAAATTGCCATTACCTCCATTAGAGAAGGAGAAGTTCCAGGCACACACATCATAAAATATGATAGTGATGTAGATAGCATCGAAATAAAACATACTGCACACAACCGCAATGGTTTTGCAATGGGCGCAATCATAGCCGCAGAATGGCTGCAAGGCAAAACAGGTGTTTACAGCATGAAAGATGTGTTAAACCTAAGTTAATTGGTAACAAACACGATAAATTATTGTCTGATTACGAGATAAACAATTAATTATGGATAGTACCCAGTGGATTTTATTTATACTAATAGTACAAGTCATTCATTTTCTTGGCACTTGGAAATTGTATGTTAAAGCTGGCAGAAAAGCTTGGGAAGCAGCAATACCTGTCTACAACGCTATAATTTTAATGCAAATCATCAATAGGCCAAAATGGTGGACTATACTACTATTTATCCCCATTATAAACTTATTGATGTTTCCTGTAATTTGGGTAGAAACTATAAGAAGTTTTGGACAAAACAAATTATGGCAAACATGGGCAGTAATTTTAACCCTAGGATTTTACATCTATGTAGTCAATTACACCATGGATGCAAAATATATAGAAGACCGTAGTTTAAAACCAACTACAGGTGTTGGTGAATGGGTTAGTTCCATTGTATTTGCTATAGTTGCCGCCACCATGGTACATACCTATTTTATACAACCCTACGTAATACCCACGGGTTCTTTAGAGCGCACCTTACGTGTGGGCGACTTTTTATTTGTAAGTAAATTTCATTTTGGAGCGAGAACACCAATGACGGCGGTTGCCGCTCCTATGGTACACGACACCTTGCCTATTGTTGGTACTAAATCCTATCTAAATAAGCCTCAAATCCCATATTTTAGATTGCCAGGGTTTCAGTCGCCCAAAAAAAATGATATCGTTGTTTTTAGTTGGCCTGCAGACACAGTTAGACAGTTTTTTGTTAAAGAACAGGGTGTAAAAAAGCCTATTGATAAAAAGTCTAATTACGTAAAAAGATGTGTGGGTACACCAGGAGACACTTTATCTGTAATAGATGGTGACGTTTATATAGATGGTAAAAAATTACAGCTAGATGACCGCGCAAAACCAATGTTTAACAACATAGTATACGCTAACAAAGGGGTTAGTAGCCGTATTTTAAACGAAGTTGGAGCAGACAGTTTCCAGAGAACGTATGTAAGCGAACCTATTACACAGCAGCAACTTCAAATTCTTACGCCATATTTACTCGCTGCAGACAAGCGTTCTGATGGCAAAATTTCGCTCATTACTAATCAGAACGGTATTCCTGTTGAGGTGATACGCAATGCAAGATTAACGAATCTTTCTGAAGAGACACCAAGGCAACGTTTGGTGAATTTAACAGAAGAGATGAAAGCTACATTAGAGAAAAATAGCAGTGTAGATTCTGTCGTTAGAGCAGTAGAGCCTAAAGGCAAGGCAGGTTATAACATTTTTCCTCAGAACAAGCTATACAGCTGGAATAACGATAATTTTGGACCACTATATATTCCGGAAAAGGACAAAAGTATTAAACTTACTTTAGAAAATTTACCGCTTTACAAAAAGGTGATTAGAGACTACGAACATAATACAGTGAAGGTATCTGGAAACCAGATTTTGATTAATGGAAAACCGGCAGATAGTTACACCTTTAAAATGGACTATTTTTGGATGATGGGGGATAACCGCGACCATTCAGAAGATAGTAGAACGTGGGGCTTTGTTCCAGAGAATCACATCGTAGGTAAACCTGTATTCATTTGGATGAGTTTTGACAACTTTCAAGACGGTATTAAATTTAATGAAAAAGTACGTTGGGATCGTGTTTTTACAACAGTTGGTGGTAGTGGCGAACCTAGATCTTACTTTAAATTCTTTTTAATTGCGCTTGCGGGTTATTTTGTGTTCGATTTCTTTAGAAAAAAGAAGAAAAAATCAGAAGAAGCTTAATTTAATACCTTGGCAACTATAGTTTTACATCCTGTTTGTTTTCCCAATATTGCTACCCTTGCCACGGCTATACAGCACCAAGGTATCTGGGAAGCACAAGATAATTTCCAGAAGCAAACCTATCGGAATAGATATCATATCTGTACAGACCAAGGTAAACATACACTGACAATACCTATACAGCATATTAAAAAGAACGAGGGGCGACAAAAATATGGTGAGGTTAAGATTGATAATAAAGAGCAATGGCAACGGCAGCATTGGCGTACGCTGCAAACGGCTTATCGCACGTCACCATTTTTTGAATTTTATGAAGACGAATTAGCACCGTTATTCACAAAAGATTACACGCATCTTATCGATTTTAATTTTGATACTTTGCGTTTTTTTGAGGATGCCTTGAGCATAAATTTAGATTTTCCCAAAACAGAAACCTATCATAAAACAATAGAGAACCATCAAGATGGTCGTTTTTTGGTGAATGCTAAGCAACAACTCCCTTTTAATGCCCCCAAATACAATCAAGTATTCATGGCCCGCCATGCTTTTATACCCAATACTAGTGCATTAGATTTGTTATTTAATGAAGGGCCAAATGCGCTAAGTCTTTTAAAAGAGGCGGATTTATCGTTTTTACATGCTTAGGTTTTGTTTGCATTACGGCATACATTTCTTAGTACCGGTTATGCTAGCTGCCACCATATATCCTCATAAATGGAAAAAAGTTAGCTTAATCTTACTATTAGGCATAGTAATAGACCTTGACCACCTATTGAGTACACCTGTATTTGACCCTAATAGATGCAGTATTAACTTTCATCCCCTACACACCTATTGGGCTATGATTGTTTATGTAGGCCTGTTTGTAGTAAAAAAAACGAGAATTATTGGTTTAGCATTATTAATACATATACTAGCAGATATTGTAGATTGCCAGTTTATTCCCTAAATTTTACAGTTGCCATTACTGGATAATGATCTGATAATTGTATATCATAGTTTTTATGTGATGTAATCTCAAAATTATCGTCTGCTAAAATGTAGTCAATACGCATAGGAAATCCATACAAATCAAATGTCTTACCAAACCCACTACCCGCTTCTAAAAATGAATCTTGTAGATTACCTTTAATTGTTCTATAAATATTGGAAAACTGCGTTGTATTAAAGTCGCCACAAATTAAAATTTTACGTATACCAGAAGTCTTTATATGATTTTTTAATAGGTATGCTTGTTCATGTTGTTTACCAACCGCATACCATATCTTTTTCAGAGTACTTTTATATTTTCCTTTTTCTAGTACATCTCCATTTGGATCTACAACATATGATTGCAAATGGACATTATATACCCTCACCGTATCCATTTGAATAACAATATCCGCAAATATTACATTATTAATTGTCCCTGGAAAATCTAAAGACCCCTTATTAACTATTAGATATTTAGTGAAAATCGCTTGTGTAGATTTGTCGGAGCCATAGGGAGTTTCCGCCCTGTATTTATAGGACTTCAGTTGTTTGTAACGAATTCTTGTATGTTCCTGAATACAAAGTATATCAGGAAATTTTTTATTCAAAAACTTAGATATTCTGTCCCCTCCTTTCTCATCTGCCATCCAATCATATCTATTAAACCCTCTTGCATTAAAGGACATGATTGAAATGGTTTCTTCACCAGGGCCAGAAAATGGTCTGAAAAACAATCCAAAAGCGTAATAAATAAAAACAATGGACAGCACAGAATACAAAGCTCGCCACTTTTTTTTAGTCGTTAACCATAATACAATAAAACCAAAATGTACAAAGGCTATTACAGGAATAAACAAACCTAGAAAAGAAAAGACTCCAAAAAAACTTTCTTTTGAAAAACTAGACAAAATCAACAAAACTGTAATTAGAACAACTACAAGATTAATTTTAACTAACCAACGTAAACAAAAGGACAATCTCACTACGCTAACTAATCTTCTTTACCAGCTTTAAACAAAAAATCTTTTTCTGCCTTAGACAGACTCTCATAACCACTTTTGCTAATCTTATCCAAAATAGCATCTATCCTTTTCTGTCTTGCAACCTTATCATAGTCCCTTGTTGTAGTGCTGCTTGCAGCTTGGTTTTTGTATACCTTCTTAAACTTGGGTTTCTTTTCTTTCGGTTTAAATATATTTTGAAAACCTTCTATAAATCTAGAAAAACCAGCCCCTATATCGTTTCCATTTAGTAATTGCCGTGCATAGATATACCCTATTAAAGCACCTCCTAAATGTGCTAACCTACCACCAATATTACCACCATATGGAATTTGTATTAAATCGATTAACACAAAAAACACCCCCACATGCCATAGTTTTACATTCACGATAAAAACTCTAACATCCTGGTTTGGTATGTAGCTACATACAAACAGCAATACTGCTGTAACACCAGCAGAAGCGCCAATCAATGCCGTGTTAGTATTCAATAGCGCAGGAAAGATGTTATAGCTCAATAAAAAAAACAGTCCACCTACAATAACTCCAAGAAAATAGACGGTTAGAAAGCGTTGTGCATCAAAAAGGTTTAAAAAAATACGACTGGCAAACCAAAGCATCAACATATTCCAAAATATATGTCCAATGCCGCTATGAAAAAAAGAATACGTAACTAAAGACCAAGGCTGTACTATAAATTCCCCAAAATTTTTAGGCAATTGAAACCAGCCCATTACCATGTTAGGACTAGCACTAAACAAAGCTTGTATTAAGCCACTTACAATAAAAATGATGATATTGATAACTATCAACTTCTCTGCTACAGAAAGCCTTGCAAACTGATATTGTAGATTACCATTTTTCATGGTTAGTTCCAACGATTATTATTAAACTGATTTTTTTTCCAGTACCACATCATTATAAAACCTATGAGTGCACCACCAATATGTGCAAAGTGGGCAATACCTGTATTTACACTACTAAATCCAAAGACCAAATCGCCCAAAATAATCAAAGGCACAAAATATTTTGCTTTTATGGGTATTGGCAAGAATATCATCATCAATTCTGCATTAGGAAAGGTAAAAGCAAATGCAACGAGAATCCCATATACCGCACCAGAGGCTCCCACTGCTGGGGCATTAAAGGCTGATATAAAACCATCTATAGTTCCTTTAGATGCCAAATTATACCAATCGGGACTATACCTGCCACTAGCCAAAACATCAATAATCTCTTGCTTAGCTAAGCCGCTGGCCATTACAGCATCTAAACCTTGACTAAAGAAAAAGTAATTGGCTGCAATATGTATTAACCCCGCTCCTAACCCTGCAGAAAAATAAAAGAAAAGAAACTTGTTACGACCCCACATACGTTCTAAAGGCGTACCAAACGCCCAAAGACCGTACATATTAAATAAAATATGCATAAAGCCTGTAAAATCATGCAAGAACATGTGGGTAAACACTTGCCATATCTGAAAATTAGGGTTCAAAGGAAACCACAATGCTAAATATTGATACAAGGTATCTGCCAATCCAGAAATCCCTGCGATAAAAAAGATAACATTTATAATGATTAAGTGCTTAATCCCTTCTGTAATCCTCCCCATTTTAAAACTTATTCTCTAATTCGTTAACACCAATTATGGTATAAATTGTTTTGTTTGTTGGACTCAATTTGGGCTCTTTACATGCAAATAAATCGTTTAACAACCCTAATTGTGCTTCTGAGCTCAACTCTTGACCGGTTTTGACCGCCAAAGCATTGCTCATAATCTTTGCCATTTGTTCTGCTTGAGAAAATCCTATTTCTTCTTGCCCAATAGCAGTAGAAGCTAAAATGTCTTCTAAGACCAAAGCCACACTTCCTTCTGGCAACAATGTAGGAACACCCCGCACCTCTACCCCATTTTTGGGAGAATAATCTATATCAAATCCCAAATTGTGCAACACCTCTTCTACAGCCATTATTTGTGCTTTCTCCGTACTAGTATATTCCAAGACTTCCGGAAAAAGCAATTGTTGAGAAACTGCTTTTTTAATAGTTATTTCTTCCAAAAAACGCTCAAATAACACCCGTTGATGTGCCCTATTTTGATTAATAAGTAGCAAACCAGATTTTACTGTACTTACTATGAATTTACGTTGTAATTGAAAGGTTTGGTGGGTGGCATCCTGCGTTGTTCCTTCTGTATCAAAAAGACTAGTTTCCGTTAAGTCAGATTCTACCTGAATGCTAGAAAAAACATTATTTTCTACAGTATCAAATGCATATAGTTCCTGCCATCCTTCCGTTCTTGGTTTTTTTGGCAAGGCTACTTTTATGCCTCCTTTTTGAGTTGTCGATACTTTTTCTTTGGCAAAAGGATTAAAACTAGCATCTACTGAAACCTTTGGCAAACTTGCCTGCTTTTGCTCGTAGGCGTAGGGTGTATCTAAATTTTGATCACGGTCAAAATCTAATACCGGTGCCACATTAAACTGCCCCAAACTATGCTTTACAGCAGAACGTAAAATTGCATACAGGGTATTTTCATCATCAAACTTAACTTCCGTTTTTGTTGGATGTATATTGATGTCTATGGACTTTGGGTCCACATTTAAGCAAATAAAATAACCAGGGTATACCTCTGGTTTTAGCAAACCTTCAAAAGCCGAAACCACAGCATGATGCAAATATGGACTCTTTATAAAACGGCCATTGGCAAAGAAAAACTGCTCTCCTCTACTCTTTCTGGCAAACGCTGGTTTACAAATAAAACCATTAAGTTTTACAACCGCTGTGTCTTCTGCTACAGGCACCAATTTCTCGTTCATTTTAGCACCAAAAATATGTACAATACGCTGCCTAAAACTTTCTGAAGGAAGGTTAAAATATTCAGAACCATTGTTATAAAACTGAAAAGCAATGGTTGGATGTACCAAAGCTACCCGTTGAAATTCGTCTGTGATATGACGTAATTCTACTTGGTTAGATTTTAAAAAGTTTCTTCTCGCTGGGATATTAAAAAATATATTTTTGATAGCGATAGATGTGCCTTCTGGCGTCACCACCATTTCTTGTTCTTTTATCTGGCTCCCTTCAATCTTAATTAAAACGCCAACATCCATGGTTGTAGTTCTAGTTTGCAACTCTACATGTGCTATGGCTGCAATAGAAGCTAACGCTTCTCCTCTAAAACCTTTGGTGTGTAAATTAAATAAATCTTCTGCAGAAGTAATTTTAGAAGTAGCATGGCGTTCAAATGCCAATCGCGCATCCGTCTCGCTCATTCCGGAACCATTATCGACTACCTGAATTAGCGTTTTGCCACCATCCTTTACAATGAGTTTAATAGTATCCGCTCCAGCATCTATGGCATTTTCTAACAACTCTTTCACCACTGAGGACGGTCGTTGAACCACTTCCCCTGCTGCTATTTGGTTAGCGACATGGTCTGGTAATAGTTTTATGATGTCTGCCATTAGGAGCCTAAAAATATAGATAAATCAAAATCGATGATAAAAAGGAATAACAACACCAAAATTCCAAGGATAATTAAAAAACGCCTCTTCATATCCTTATCCCCCTCTGTTTTAAGGTCGTTTAAGGCATTACTTACTTTCCGTTTTATTCCTCTTTGGTGTGTGGCAGTTGTCCTAAATTGATCTAATTTATGCTCAATCTTGTAAGGGTTTCCCTCGCCTTTGTAAAAACGTGGTTTGTAATCAAAATCCCGATTTGTCCTTAACTTTAAAAAGTTGCGCATATTCCTTTTACTGTAGCTTCAAAGTTACTTAAAATAGCAGGAAGCCTTAAACTACAGCTCACAATATTTGTTAACAACAGGGTGCAAGTAGCACTCCTTAAGGAATTTAATTGCCTAGCATAGCCATTTTTAGTGCAGCAATGGCGGCTTCTGTACCTTTATTACCATGTTTACCTCCACTGCGGTCAATGGCTTGCTGCATAGTGTCATCTGTAAGTACACAGAAAATCACAGGTACATTAAACTGCACATTTAAATCCTTAACGCCCTGTGCTGTAGCACTACATACGTAATCAAAATGGCTAGTTTCTCCTCTTATAACACTGCCAATAGTTATCACAGCATCTACAGGCAATTCTTTAATCATTTTTTTAGCGCCAAAAGTAAGTTCAAAGCTACCAGGAACATTCCATCTCGTAATTGCCTCTGGTGCTACACCACAATCTATTAAGGCTTCAAAAGCCCCTTGATAAAGGGGCTCTGTTATACTGTCATTCCATTCAGAAACTACCAAGCCGATTTTTAAATGACTCACATTTGGCAATTCTTCTTTATTGTAAACGGAAAGGTTTTTATTTTCTGTAGCCATGCTTACTCTGCAAAACCAATTAACGCGTCTATAGAGTTAGCCTCTTTTGCTGCTGGAAATTCTTCTTTAATTCTATTAAAATAATCCAACGCTTGCTCTTTATTCCCCAACTGTAGGGCAGCAACGCCTGCTTTATATAAAAACTTAGGCGCCGTAAAATCATTCTCCCCAGCGGCAGAAATAGCTTTTTTATAGTAATCAAAAGCATCTTTTTGTTGCTCCAATTGGGAAAAAGCGTCGCCAATACCACCTAAAGCTAAAGCGCTATAAACCTCATCGTCAGAAGAAAAATCTTCTAAATAAGAAATAGCCTCATCATACTTTTGTAAGTTTAAATACGCCATACCTGCAGCATATTTTGCCATGTTTGCAGTTGGTGTACCGCTATATTCTTCAATAATATCAATAAAACCAAACTTACCCTCCGTACCTTCTAAAGCTAACGTCATTAAAGAGTCTTTCTGAGCTTCATTAGTCAGTGCTGCATTAAAGTTTTGCATTGGATAAGAGAATTCATTCGCCGCATTAGTGTCTTTTGGTTCCACTACAAATTTAGTGTAGGCCAAATACCCTAATACCACAACAGCAACTGCTACAATAGCACCAACAATGTAATTTTGGTTTTTAGAAACCCAAGCTTCGGTTTTAGAAGCACCCTCATCCAGTGTATTAAATACCTCTGCTGTTGTGCTTTCTTGTTCTTCTATAATTACTTCTTCTTCCTTTGTCTTTGGTTTGTAACCGCGCTTCTTATATGTGGCCATCTTCCTTTTTTTAATCGGGCAAAAATAAAGTTTTTATCTAAAATCGAAAGGTAAATTATTCGTTATTTTTGAAACCCCATTTTTTGGGTTCTGAGCTGCTTTTTTTAATCCACAGCACCTTTTTATGCATTTAAAACATTTGTCCTTAGTTAATTACAAGAGTTTTGATAGTGAAAATTTTGAGTTTGATTCTACAATAAACTGTTTTGTAGGACAAAATGGCGTGGGCAAAACAAATGTGTTAGATGCTATTTACCACCTTTCTTTTGGCAAAAGCTACTTTAACCCCGTAACCACGCAAAATATTAAGCATGGGACCGACTTTTTTATGATAGAAGGCCTTTTTGAAAAGAATGAGCGAGAAGAAAAGGTAATTTGTAGCTATAAGAAAGGAACTAAAAAAATAATTAAAAGAAATGGGAAAGCGTACGAACGCTTCTCTGAACATATTGGTTTTTTACCTTTAGTTATTATATCGCCAGCCGACCGTGATTTAATAATTGAAGGGAGTGATACCCGCCGTAAATTCTTAGATGGTGTGATATCACAATCAGACAACGGGTATTTACAAAACCTTATCAACTATAATAAGATAGTAACGCAACGCAATTCCCTATTAAAGTATTTTGCTGCCAACCACACTTTTGACGCAGTAACTCTTGGGGTTTACAATGAACAACTAGCATCACTCGGCACTACTATTTACAACAAGCGAAAAGATTTTTTAGAACGCTTTATACCATTGTTTAAAGAACAATATTTAAATGTAGCTAAAAAGGAAGAAGGCATCGCCTTACATTATAATAGCAAATTGCATGATAATGATTTACTTACCTTATTAGAAAGCAGTTTGGAAAAAGACCGAGCGCTACAATACACCTCTGCTGGTATACATAAAGACGATTTGGATTTTAGTATCGCAGAACATCCTATTAAAAAATTTGGTAGTCAAGGACAGCAAAAATCGTTTTTAATTGCATTAAAACTTGCGCAATTTAAAATGATTAAAGAACAAACCAACACCACTCCTATTCTACTATTGGATGATATTTTTGATAAGTTAGATGAGCAACGTGTAGCGCAGTTGGTAAAATTAGTAGATGATGACCATTTTGGTCAACTATTTATAAGCGACACCCATGCAGACCGAACGGAAAAGGTGGTAAAAAACATACATCAATCTTATAAAATATTTAACTTGTAGTATGAAGTATTGGATAGTTATTGGCCTATTATTGGGTATTTTAAGTTGTACAGATAAATCTATCACTGAGACAGACTTACATTTACTCAACGGATATTGGGAAATTACTACGGTAGAATTTGCCGATGGCACTAAAAAAGAATACACTGTAAATACCACTATAGATTTTATTCAATTAAATCAATTTAAAGGAATTAAAAGCAAAGTACAACCAAAATTAGATGGGACGTATACTAGCACTAAGGATGTTGAGCCTTTTAGCATTCTAAAAAAAGACGATGAATTTTTGCTGCAATATAAAAATGGATTAAACCAATGGACCGAGCAATTAAACCATCTAGACTCTCTTAATTTTTCCATCAAGGATAAAGAAGGTATTACCTATAGCTACAAAAGATACGACCCTATAAATATTATACCCTAATGGCTAAAAGACACAACGAACAACAGCATTTAGGAGATGTACTAAAAGCGTTTATCAAGGAAAATAATCTAGAAAAAGGGATAAATAAGGTAAATGCGCGAGAAGCTTGGACCAATCTCATGGGGCCAGGAATTAACACCTACACCCAGCAAGTAGAATTAAAAAACGAAACGCTATACGTATCCTTAACCTCTTCTGTTTTACGCCAAGAATTGAGCATGGGTAAACAAAAGATAATTGCCATGATTAATGAAGAGTTGGGTTCAGAACTCGTAAAAAAAATAGTATTACGCTAATAGAAAAGCCACCCTCACAGGTGGCTTTTCTTGTATAACGAACCGTATTATACGGCTTAGCAATCTTTTTACTTAGAAAATTTCTCTACCAGAAAAGTGGAAAGCACTTTCTATAGCAGCATTTTCATCACTATCAGAACCGTGTACCGCATTTTCACCTAAGCTAGTAGCATATAATTTTCTGATTGTACCTTCTGCAGCCTCTGCCGGATTTGTTGCTCCGATTAAAGCTCTAAAATCTTCCACAGCATTATCTTTTTCTAACACAGCGGCTACTATTGGACCACGGGTCATAAATTCTACCAACTCACCAAAAAATGGACGTTCATTGTGTACAGCGTAAAAAGCCTCTGCATCCCTTTTGCTTAAATGGGTGTACTTCATTGCTACGATTTTAAAACCAGCACCGCTGATTTTATCCAAAATAGCCCCTATGTGTCCGTTTTCAACAGCATCTGGCTTAATCATGGTGAATGTTCTATTACCTGTCATTTTTTTAGAAATTTTGCGCAAAAGTACGCCTTTTCATAAAAGTCACAAGAGTATCTACTTTAATTAAAGATTACCAATACACATTACATATCTTTTTTATACGCCTAATTTAAAACGGCAATACGCTATTATAATACTATATTTGGGCTCATGAATACAACACAGGTAAAGCAGTTAAAAGCATTGCTAGCTAAGGCTAAAAACATCGTAATTGTACCTCATAAGAATCCAGACGGGGACGCTATTGGCTCTACTTTAGGTTTACAACGTTTTTTAGCATCTCAAGGGCATGATGCTCAAGTAATTGTTCCAAACGATTTTCCAAAGTTTTTAAAATGGATTCCTGGCAGCAAAGACATCCTAATTTACGAATATCAACAAGCGCATTGCAAGAGCTTAATTGAGAATGCCGACCTTATATTTACTCTAGACTTTAATCATTTTTCTAGGACTGGACAACAGATGGAAGCCTTGCTAACAAACGCCAAGGCTAAATTTGTGATGATAGACCACCACCAACAACCCGCAGATTACGCTGAAATAACCTATTCTGATACCAGCATGAGTTCTACTTGCGAAATGGTTTACAACGTTGTTGAAGCATTTGATGCGGTAACATTAATTAGTCCGGAAATGGCTACCAGCTTGTACACTGGTATTTTAACAGATACAGGCTCTTTTAAATACAGGTCTACAACCAGTAGAACACATAGAGTAATTGCCTCTTTACTAGATCAAGGAGCAGAGGGTACTACGATTAATCAGAATATATTTGATAATAATTCTCCTTCTCGCCTACATCTTTTGGGTACTGCACTAAATAATTTGGTAATTCTGCAAGAGTATCGCACTGCATTTATTACCATGACCCAAGAAGAATTGGATAAGCATAATTACACCAAGGGAGATACCGAAGGGTTTGTTAATTACGGGCTTACCTTAGAAGGGATTATATTTGCGGTGATTTTTATTGAAAATAAAGAGGAAGGCATTATTAAAATTTCGTTTAGATCTGTGGGTGATTTTTCTGTAAATCAATTCGCTAGAAAACATTTTAACGGTGGCGGACATGATAATGCAGCAGGAGGTAGAAGTGATGACTCAATGGAAGCAACGGTGACTAAATTTAAAAAGCTTTTAGAAGCATACAAAACAGCATTACACGCATGAAAAATAGTATTTTAAGTATTCTTGCAGGTGTAGTTCTATTAAGCTGTGGCGAGCCAGAACCTAGAAAACCTGTGCAACAAAAAAGCACAAGTTTTATTAGAGAATCCGCAGAGCGAAGCAAACGCCTATTAGCTGCAGAAGAAACTGCGATTAAGGAGATAATACAGAAAGATACCCTAAATGAATACGAAACCAGCACTAGTGGTTTTTGGTATTTTTATGAAACCCAGAAAGATAGTTTGGCTTACACACCACAAACCGATGATGTAGTTTTTCTTACCTACAATATCATGAGTTTTACAGGAGATACCATTTACAAAAGAAAAGATATCGGCTTGGTACAACATGCCGTAGATAAATCCCAATTATTTCCTGGGCTTCGTAATGCCGTAAAACTATTAAGAGAAGGAGAACAAGCCACCTTTTTATTTCCGTCTAGCCAAGCCTACGGCTATAAGGGAGATAACGATAAAATAGGACCTAACATGCCTGTAAAATCGAGCATTACACTAATCGAAATAAAAAAAGACAGTACTAATTTAAATAGACCTTGATGAGAAAATTATTGCTTGGGATAAGCACCCTCTTACTTTTAATGACCGCATGTAAATCTGGAAAATATGCAGATTTGGGCGATGGTATTTATGCAGATATCCAAACCAATAAGGGAGACATTGTAGTAAAATTACATAAAGAAGCCACCCCTGTAACGGTGGCGAATTTTGTATCTCTTGCAGAAGGGAATAATCCATTTGTTTCTGAAGAATTTAAAGACAAAAAATATTATGATGGGCTTACTTTTCATAGAATTATAAAAGACTTTATGTCTCAAGGGGGCGACCCAACAGGCACTGGCTCTGGTAGCCCAGGTTATAAGTTTAAGGACGAATTTGTAGATACATTACAGCATAACAAGAAAGGAATTCTTTCCATGGCCAATTCTGGACCTAAAACCAATGGCAGTCAATTTTTTATCACCCATAAAGAAACTCCTTGGTTAAATGGTAAACATACCGTTTTTGGTGAAGTAGTGAAGGGCATAGAAGTGGTAGATTCTATTGCTGCAGTAAAAACAGGAAGCGGAGACAAGCCTGTTGAGCCAGTTACTATGAATAAAGTAGAAATTATTCGTAATGGTAAAGACGCTAAAAAGTTTGATGCAATTAAAGTAATGCAAGACTACTTTAAAGAAGAAGAAGAAGTTATTGCAGCCATGAAAAAGATGAAAGAGGATTTTGCTTTTGAAATTGCAGAGCAGTTAGAGAAAGCAGAAACACTAGAAAGCGGCCTAAAAGTATTAAAATTAAATGATGCCAATGGACGGCAACCACAAATGGGGCAACAAGTTTTGGTTAACTATGCGGGTTATTTTACAGATGGTAATTTGTTTGACAGTAATATAGAAGAAGTTGCTGCAAAGTACGGACAGCTTAACCCTGGGCGTAGAGACCAAGGGGGTTACCGTCCATTCCCTATGGTTTATGGACCAGAGGCTAAATTAATTCCTGGATTTAGAGAAGGTTTGCAAACTATGAAAGTAGGTGATAAAGTTCGCCTTTTTATACCACCACATTTAGGATACGGAGACAACGATTATGGCCCAATACCTGGCGGCTCTACTTTGGTTTTCGATTTAGAAATTACCGGTATAGCTGAATAACATATTTTTTATATACCATCTAGCCCTAACCAAACGGTTAGGGCTTTTTGTTTTTGGCATAATGCTTGATTTTCACTTGTAAAATCAAGTAAATGAAAATACTTACCAGATTAACAATTCTAGTTGTATTACTTAGTTGCATCCCAACCAACGCGCAGGTCCATATTGGTGGCCATATTGAAATTGGAATAGACCTTCCAGAAGTAGTTGTAATTAACCGTAGAAGACCTGCTCCCCCAAGAAGACAACCCGTTCCGCACCGCTGCACTATTCAATGCAATCATCATAATTTAGGAAAAATTACCCATCAAAATTATGGTTCTGTATATTCCTTTTATGTAGAAGACGCTTTAGCGAATATAGAGAGTCACGGCGAGATATTTATTTCTTTATTCTTGGACGATGGCAACCAAATGGAAATCTATCTAAAAGAATACAACAGACACAACCTTAATTTTAATTATTACAAATTAGACGATGATGATTATGATGATGACAATATGCATCATAACTACAACCTAAGTAACAGAATTATTGAGGTACGGCTAAATGGGAGAAAAATCAAATTGCGTAATGGAGCAATCAGTCTACAAGCACATAGAGACCAAACCTTTGGCCTAATTCTAAATTTGCATAGTAGAAAAGAGGGTAATTTTAATGGCAAAGTTTCTTCGGTCTTTATAGAATAACAAATTGGAAGAATGCACTAGTTGTTGTAGCTTCGTTAGTATTAATGAATACAAAAACAAAACGGATTATAGCGTTATCCCTACTACCACAAATTGTGCTAGTACGTTTGCTTAGTCACTACCCTAATTTTGTAGAAACCTATTATTCCGAAGGTATATATCTTTGGATAAGCACATTTTTACGCGTATTAACTGGTTGGATTCCCTTTTCTGTAGGCGACATTTTTTACACCCTTCTAGCTTTTTCTTTACTACGTTACCTCTTTTTAAAAGGCAAAAACGTATGGAAGGCTCCATTGCATTTTTTTACTGATACCGGTGTTTCGTTATCTATTGGTTATTTTATATTTCACTTATTTTGGGGGTTAAATTACCATAGGCTACCTATTGAAGAGAAATTAGGGATAGAAAGGAACTACACTTTAGAAGAATTGGTAGAATTTAATACCTATTTGATAGAAAAAACCAATACACTTCAATTTAACATAACAAAAGACACCGCTCTAGCTGTTTTTATCCCTTACAGCCAAAAAGAAGTTTTCAAAAAAACCACAGCGGGTTATAAATCGTTATCTGTAATCTATCCAGAATTTAAATATCAACCTAAAAGTCTCAAAACATCATTATATAGCCTGCCACTAACTTACATGGGTTATGGTGGTTATCTAAATCCATTTACTAATGAAGCTCAAGTAAACGGTAAAATTCCAATTCTTAGATTCCCAACCATCAGCGGACATGAAGCGGGGCATCAAATTGGTTATTCTTCTGAATCTGCTACCAATTTTATTGGTTTTTTAGTGACTGCTAATAACAAGGACCCGTATTTTAAATATGCCGCATATTCCCATGCACTAGCCTACTGCTTGTCTGACCTACGTGCAAAAAGCGAATCTGATTTTAATCGTTTATGGGCAACTTTAAATCCAGGTGTAAAAAAGAATTACGCAGAACTTAGAAGCTTTTGGGATAATTATGAAAACATCACAGAGCCAATTTTCAAAGCCTTATTTAATAGTTTCTTAAAAGCAAATAAACAGGCAGATGGTATTCATAGTTATAATAAAGTGGTGGGGTTATTGATTAATTATCATAAAGCTAAAGGATTTTAGTGTGCTTTTTGCACAGTTATTTGTGTTAGTTTACCTTTAAAGGGACTAATTCAAATAAATTCCACTAATGAAAATGAGACTCCTAGCACTAGCAGTATTCTGGTGCAGTGTTTCTTTGTTTGCGCAAGATTACTTTCCTAATAATACAGGCGTAAAAGCAAAGAACAACAACTACAGGGCATTTACCAATGCTAAAATTTACGTAACACCAACACAGGTTTTAGAAAACGCCACTTTATTAATCCAAAATGGCAAAGTTGTCAGTGTTGGCACAACAGTAAGTATTCCTAAAAACACCATTGTAACAGATGTTGCAGGTAAGAGTATATACCCGTCTTTTATAGATGTGTACTCGGATTTTGGAATAGAAAAACCTAAACGTGCCTCAGGTAGCGGCAGAGCCTCGCAATACGGACCGTCCAGAGAAGGATTTTATTGGAACGACCACATTATGCCAGAAATGGCAGCTATTGAAAAGTTTAAGTTTGATGATAAAAAAGCAGAAGAATTACGCAAAGTTGGTTTTGGTGTTGTGAATGCACACGTGCAAGATGGCATTGCCAGAGGTACAGGTGTCTTGGTAGCTTTAAACTCGGACGGCAATGATGCAGACCGTATCTTAGAAGACGAATCCGCTCAATATTTTTCTTTTTCTAAAAGTGTAACTTCTAGACAATCTTACCCAACTAGTCTTATGGGGGCAACAGCTTTAATGAGACAGTTGTATTATGACATGGACTGGTATGCTAAAGGGAATGTAGCTACCAAAGACCGCTCAATAGAAGCTTTAATAACTAACAAAAGCTTACCACAAATATTTGCGGCTGGTGATAACGGTAACATTATGCGTGCAGATAAAGTAGGTGACCAATTTGGAATTCAATACACTATACTTGGAGGAGGAGATGAGTATCAGTTTATTGACCAAGTTAAGCAAACTAATGCACGTTTAATTATACCTTTAAACTTTCCAGAGGCTTATGATGTAACAGACCCTTTCGCTGCAAAATATGTAAACTTATCTGATATGCGCCATTGGAATTTAGCTCCGTCTAATCCAAAAGTATTAGCAGAAAATGGAGTTATCTTTTCCTTTACGTTGAATGACATAAAGACCAAGGATTTTCTAAGTAATATTAACAAAGCAATTACCTACGGTCTTTCTAAAACCAAAGCTTTAGAGGCTCTTACTACTGTACCTGCTAGTATTATTGGCAAATCTAGTACCATTGGGACCTTAGAAAAGGGCAAGCAAGCTAATTTTTTAATTGCTTCTGGTGATATTTTTGAAACTAGTACTACCCTCTATGAAAACTGGGTACAAGGAGAAAAAAACGTAATCAATGCTATGGACCAAGTAGACATTCGTGGCGATTATGTTCTTAAGGCACAAGGCAAAACCTTTAATTTAGCTATTTCTGGTGAAGCAAGTAAGCCTAAATTAGAAGTAAAACTAGATACTCTTAAACTTACTTCAAAAATAAATTATGATGGAGACTGGCTTACCTTCTCCTTCTCTAAGGAAAACGATTTATATCGTGCCACAGCAAAAGTGGATGGCACAAGCAAAAACATTGCTGGGAAACTAATCTTGCCCAACGGTACATCCACACAATTTACTGCTGCGCAAGAAAAATCTTTTCAACAGAAAGAAAAGGAAAAAGCAACCGCAAGTTCACCAGAGTTAGTACAATTGACCTATCCCAACATAGGGTTAGGAAATACAGAGTTGCCAAAGGCGGAAAATATACTATTTAAGAATGCTACGGTTTGGACTGGGGAAGCAATTCTAAAAAACACAGACGTATTAGTTAAAAATGGAAAAATAGCAAAGATTGGCACTGACTTAGGTGCTGGTAATGCTAAAGTTATAGATGCTACAGGCAAACACCTTACGGCTGGCGTAATTGACGAACATAGCCATATTGCTGGATTATCTATCAACGAGGCTGGCCACAACTCTTCTGCAGAAGTTAAAATGGCAGATGTGGTAGACCCTAAAGATGTAAACATTTATCGTAACCTAGCAGGCGGAGTTACTACCATACAATTGCTGCATGGTTCCGCAAACCCAATTGGAGGCAGGTCTGCCATTCTTAAACTAAAATGGGGAAAAGGTGCAGATGATTTATTATTTCCAGATATGCCTAAATTCATCAAGTTTGCACTGGGAGAAAATGTAAAGCAAAGCAACTGGGATAGTTATTCTCGTTTTCCACAGACTAGAATGGGTGTTGAACAAGTGTTTATGAATTACTTTCAACGTGCAAAAGAATACGATGCCAAAAAGAAAAGTGGACAGCCCTACCGTGTAGATGAAGAACTAGAAGTAATTGCAGAAATCATCAATGGCGAACGCTTTATTAGTTGCCACTCTTATGTACAGAGCGAGATTAACATGCTGATGAAAGTTGCCGAAAAATTCGGTTTTAAAGTAAACACTTTTACGCACATTTTAGAAGGCTATAAAGTGGCAGATAAAATGGCAGAACACGGCGTTGGCGCATCAACATTTAGCGATTGGTGGGCATATAAGTACGAGGTAAAAGATGCTATTCCCTACAATGCTGCAATTATGGCTAGCCAAGGGGTTACTGTAGCTATCAATAGTGATGATGCAGAAATGTCTAGGAGATTAAACCAAGAAGCGGCCAAAACTATGAAATATGGTGGCATGTCAGAGATAGAAGCGTGGAAAACTGTGACGCTAAACCCAGCAAAACTATTACATATAGACCACCACGTGGGTAGTATTAAAGAGGGTAATGATGCAGATTTAGTGCTTTGGTCAGATTACCCAATGTCTGTATACGCTAAAGCTGAAAAAACATTGATAGAAGGAGCCGTTTATTTTGATATAGAAAAAGACAAGGCACAAAGAGAAGCGATAAAAGCTGAGCGTGCTAAGCTAATTACTATGATGCTAAATAAAAAAGCTAGCGGTGCTAAAACCCAAGCTCCTATTCAACGTAAGAAGCCATTGTTTGAGTGTGAAACCCTTTAAAATTCAACCAGAAATGAAAAAAATATTTGCAGTAGTTGTGATTGCCCTAGGTTTCTATTCCCATGCACAACAAACTCCAGCACAACCGCAATCAGAACCCATATCCATAGAAGGGGCTACAGCACATTTAGGTAATGGAGAAATTATAGAGAATTCCTTAATTATGTTTGCAGAAGGCAAGCTAAAATTTGTTGGCAGTGCTAATACCAAAATTGCAAGATTAGGTAAAACCATAAATGCAGAAGGTAAACATGTATACCCAGGCATTATTGCACCAGCCAAATCTTTAGGTTTGGTAGAAATAGATGCAGTTAGGCCTACAAGAGACCAAGACGAAATAGGTGAAATGATTCCGCATGTACGCAGTATCATAGCGTACAACGCAGAGTCTCAAGTAGTAGAAAGCATGAGACCCAATGGCGTTTTAATTGGACAGGTTACCCCACAAGGAGGCACCATATCTGGCACCTCTTCTATTGTGCAATTTGATGCTTGGAACTGGGAGGACGCTGCAGTTAAGACAGATGATGGTGTTCACTTAAACTGGCCAAGTTCTTACCGTAGAGGTCGCTGGTGGATGGGGGAACCTAGAGGATACAGACCAGACAAAGATTATGATAAAAACGTAACGCAGTTAAAGGAATTTTTAGCTAATGCTGCGGCCTATAATAAAGGAAAATCTGTAGAGGAAAATCCTGCTTTTGCAGCCATGAATGGTTTATTTACTGGGGACAAAAAGCTTTACGTTTATGCTCATGGAGAAAAAGAAATTATAGACGCTATAACCAACGTAAAAGCTGCAGGTATTGCTTCTGTTGTGTTAGTAGGTGGGTATTATGCGCCAGCCACTACGGACTTGCTTAAAAAGCATGACGTTCCAGTTTTGGTAAGACACACCCATAACTTACCCCTATTTGAAGATGACGACTATGATTATCCTTACAAATTACCAAAAATTTTGGCCGATGCTGGTCTTTTGGTAGGCATGCAAAATGCAGATGCTGCAAACTTTCAAACAAGGAATTTGCCATTTTATGCGGGGCAGATTGTAGCTCAAGGTATGGATAAAGAAAAGGCATTAGCAATCATCACTGGTAATAACGCTAAAATTCTAGGCATAGATAATGCTTACGGAACGTTAGAAGTGGGTAAGAGTGCTACCTTATTTATTGCTGAAGGCGATGCGTTAGATATGCAAGGAAATGTACTAGATAAGGCCTTTATTGATGGTAGAGATATTTCTTTAGAAAGTCATCAAACCAAATTATGGAAACGTTATATGGGCAAATACGAAGCGGGAAAATAACCGATTTAGCCTAAAATTAATAAACCGATATGCTGATAATTTATGGCATATCGGTTTTTTTGTAGTGTAAAATCAACCTAACAGACTAAAAATGACTAAGAATATCTTAACATCGCTTCTACTACTAAATATTACTTTAGTTGCCTTAGGGCAAACTACAGCTATGACCTATAATATTAGATATAACAATCCAGAGGATAAAGAAAACTGGTGGGAACATAGAAAAAATGAAGTTGCCCAATTGATTAACTTTTACCAACCTACTATACTTGGTGTACAAGAAGCCCTGAATAATCAAGTAACCTTTTTAGATTCCAATCTAAGTGCCTATCAATATGTTGGTGTTGGTAGAGAAGACGGAAATACTAAGGGCGAATACGCTCCAATTTTTTACGACACTACTAAGGTATCTTTGATTAAGACCAAAACATATTGGTTATCTGATACTCCAGAAAAGGTAAGCGTTGGATGGGATGCCGCCATGGAACGGATAACCACTTTTGCCCATTTTAAGGAAAAAAATACAGGTCAAGACCTATATGTTTTTAATTGCCATTATGACCATCTTGGGGAGCAAGCAAGAATTGCTTCGTCTAAACTAATCCTAAAACTTATACATGCGCTTAAACTAGAAGGGGAACGAGTTGTTGTTATGGGCGATTTAAATGCTAGTCCAGAACAACCACCAATAACAATATTGATAGAAGAATTAGAAGACGCCTACCGTAACTCTGAAAAAGTGTATGGTCCTTTTGGTACGTACAATGCATTTAACCTAACCCATCCTTTAGACCGAAGAATTGATTACATACTGACCAAAAATTTGAAACCAAAAACCTATCGCACCATAGATGACCGAAGAGCAAATTTACTTTACCCTTCGGACCATTTACCTATACTAATACAGTTTTAATTATTCTGGTTTTACATAAAATTCACCCGCCTCTGGTTTAGCATAAAACGCTATTGGTTTGGCTTGTTCGCTTAAACTAATAGCCTTAAACGACACTGCATTTCGTTCTTCCATGATTTTTCTTCCTTCGCTTTTGTGCCATGCTATAGTTGTAGGTAACACTACGCCATTAAAGCTATCCCATTCTTTATAGTTTATCCAACTCACTTTATCAGACTTTTCGCCAGTCCTATACGTAACGGTATACCCTAACCACTTCATCTTATATGTGTTGGCATCATAATGCAAATAATATTCGTCCTTAGAAGAGGTGCCAACGCCTTCATTATAGGTAATTTTAACGCCGGGGTACATTACACCTTCAACTTCCAATGGTTCAGTTTCTGCATAATTTATCCCATCATCCGCCAATACAAAAGGCATGGCATAAAAATAGAACATCAGGTTATGGTAAAATTCAGCATTACCCTTAAACGCTCCTTCTTTGGCTAAAAACCATGGATTATGGCCATCAAACCCTATATCATACGCAGGTGTTTCAATCTTATCCATCCTTGTTCTTAGATCGACAGTGTGTACTTCTTCATTATCGGATTTTGGAATAGTAAAACTTAAGGTGCGTTGCTTTTTCCAACTAACCAATCCGCCATGCGCTTCTAATACCTGTTCTAAGGCTTCTGGATACTTATGAGGAACTTCTTTTTGTGTAGTCTCCTCGGATACATTGCTAATTTCAGATTCTTTTTTTTTAGGTTGACAGGATACAAAAATAAGTACCCACACCCATAGCGTAAGTTGTTTCATGTTTTGTTATTGTAGTTTTTGCTTTGGTCGTAAAGCACTGGAATAGTTTACAGGAATAAGTACATTTGGCGTATGGAAAGCGCCAAATACATCAGTAGCCCAAATAATCCTTTGGTTAAGAAGCTCGTACAAATAAAGGACAAATCTAGAGAACGTAAAAAATCTGGATTATTTATGATAGAAGGGATACGAGAATTATCCTTAGCCCTAAAAGGCGGTTATCAACTAGAAACTATATTATTTTGCGATGCAATTTTAACAGACACTTCAATCCTAATTAATTACCCGGCTAAAGAAGTTATTGGGGTGAGCAAAGAAGTGTACCAAAAAATTGCACATAGGGATACCACTGAAGGTATCGTAGCCTTAGCACACACAAAAAGCCATACTTTAAATAATTTAGAACTTACAGCCAATCCGCTTATCCTTGTTGCAGAAGCTCCAGAAAAACCAGGCAATATAGGTGCTTTATTACGTACGGCAGATGCGGCGAATATAGATGCGGTTTTAATTGCAAACCCAAAAACAGATATTTACAATCCCAATACAATCCGTTCTAGTGTAGGTTGTTCTTTTACCACACAAATAGGTATGGGGTCTACCAAAGAGATATTGAATTTTCTTAAAGAGAAGCATATTGCTATCTATTGTGCTGCTCTTAGCGCTTCTAAAAATTATGTAGAAATTGATTATAGTAAAGCCGCTGCCATTATAGTAGGGACAGAGGCTACAGGTTTATCAGACAATTGGTTAGCAGCTTCTACGCAAAACATTATTATTCCTATGCAGGGTGAAATTGATAGTATGAATGTGTCTGTATCCGCAGCAATTCTTATCTTTGAGGCGAAGCGCCAACGCGGATTCAACTAAACCATGGATACCAACATCCTTTTTTATTGTATCGTATTAATTTTACTGATACAATACTTAATTGAAACGGTTTTAGAGGTAT
This sequence comes from Croceivirga sp. JEA036, assembly GCF_011882165.1. NCBI lineage: Bacteria > Pseudomonadati > Bacteroidota > Flavobacteriia > Flavobacteriales > Flavobacteriaceae > Croceivirga > Croceivirga sp. JEA036. Next base: position 111,036 of record NZ_JAATON010000005.1, on the reverse strand, counting down.
TAAACCACAAAAGCTTTCTACAAAAAGTTCCCCCAGAACTGGCAGATGTTTTTGACCAAGAAGAATACCGCAAAGCCAAAAACTACCAGAATGCCAATTATTCTTTTGGCTTTTTGCAAAAAGCGTTTTCCTTTTTTAGCACCCTTATTTTTCTATTGATTGGTGGTTTTAATTGGTTAGACCAAACTTTACGTATTTATACAGACAACCCCTACGTTCTAGCTTTATTATTTTTTGGTATTCTTTTTTTTGTAGGCAACTTGGCTGCCATCCCATTTGCATACTACCAAACCTTTAAAATAGAAAGTAAGTTTGGTTTTAATAAAACCACGATAACCACTTTTGTAACAGATATTTTTAAAGGATGGGGATTAACCATAGTTTTTGGCAGTGCCTTATTAAGCATTCTAATATGGTTTTTACAATGGGCTGGTGTTCAATTTTGGCTCTACGTATGGGGAGTTTTTATAGTCTTTATGCTTGTTATAAACTTATTTTACAGCAAATTAATCGTTCCATTATTTAACAAGCAAGAACCTTTAGGTTCTGGTACATTAAAATTGAAGATTGAAAATTATGCTCAAAAAGTTGGTTTTCAATTACAAAACATTTTTGTAATAGATGGCTCTAAAAGGTCTACTAAAGCCAACGCCTATTTTTCTGGTTTTGGCAAACAAAAGCGCGTGACCTTGTTTGATACTTTACTAAATGATTTGGAACAAGAAGAAATAGTTGCCGTTTTAGCGCACGAAGTTGGGCATTATAAAAAAAGACATATTGTAGTTAACTTATTGGCATCTGTATTAACGACAGGTTTTACCCTTTTTGTTCTTTCGTTATTCATCAACAATCCAGATTTATCCAAAGCCATAAAAGTCCAAATACCAAGCTACCACGCTGCGCTACTTGCTTTTGGACTGCTATACAGCCCTATTTCTACCCTTACTGGTTTGGTGATGAATTATCTGTCTAGAAAATTCGAGTTTCAAGCAGATAATTATGCCAAAGAAACATATGCCGCACAACCGCTCATCAGTTCTTTAAAAAAATTATCTAAAAATAACCTAAGTAATTTGAGTCCCCACCCAGCTTACGTTTTCATGTATTATTCCCATCCTCCGCTTGTAGAACGCATTAGAAATCTTAAGGCATAATTTTTGTTGCTTCCAAATAAAGATTGACGTAATTTTAATTTACTATGACGGAAGCTGCAATAGAAAAAGAAAACAAAGAAATTGCACAGCAATACAAAGAATTGCTGCGCATTAGCTATCAAACATTGACCGATGAGGACAAAAAATTGATACGCTCTGCCTTTGATGTTGCCGTAGATGCCCACAAAAACCAGCGTAGAAAATCTGGGGAGGCCTACATCTTTCATCCAATAGCCGTTGCTAAAATTGTAGCCTCAGAAATTGGTCTAGATGCTGTTTCAATAGCTTCCGCTCTATTGCATGATGTTGTAGAGGATACGGAATATACTTTAGCTGATTTAGAAAGACTATTTGGAGAAACTGTAGCCCGCATAGTAGATGGTCTTACCAAAATTGCCCACCTTAAAAAAGACATGAATATTAGTCAGCAAGCGGAAAACTTTCGTAAAATGTTGCTGACGCTGCATGATGATGTTAGGGTAATCATTATAAAAATTGCAGACCGCTACCACAATATGCTCACTATGGATTCCATGCCAGAGCATAAACAGGTTAAAATTGCTTCAGAAACACTTTATATTTATGCGCCTTTAGCCCATAGAATTGGATTATATAATATTAAAACACACTTAGAGGACCTAAGTTTAAAATACACCGAACCAGAGGTGTATAATGACATCTTTAATAAAATTGAAGATACCGAAGAAGAACAACAGCGTTACATACAAGATTTTACCAAGGTCATTGAGGATGCTTTGGACGATGAAGGCCTAAATTATCATATTAAAGGGCGAATGAAATCCATCTTTTCTATAAGAAGAAAAATGATGGCACAGAATATTGGTTTTGATGAAGTATATGACAAATTCGCCATAAGAATCATCTATAAGTCTGACCGTAAAAATGAAAAATTCTTAGCATGGAAAATCTATTCTATTGTTACAGACCACTTTACACCTAACCCTGTACGCTTAAGAGATTGGATAACCTCTCCAAAATCCACAGGTTATGAAGCCCTGCATATTACCGTAATGGGACCGCAAGGCAAATGGGTAGAAGTACAAATACGTAGTGAGCGTATGCATGAAATTGCAGAGAAAGGATACGCGGCTCACTTTAAATACAAACATGGCGCCCAAAACGAGCAGGGTATTGAGGAATGGTTAAACCGCCTACAAGAGGCTTTAGAGAGTTCTAACACTAATGCTGTAGATTTTGTAGAAGAATTTAAATTAAACCTTTACAGCAAAGAAATCTTTGTTTTCACTCCAAAAGGAGAACTAAAATCCTTACCAAAAGGAGCCTCGCCATTAGATTTTGCATTTCACATCCACACGGAAATTGGCATGCGAACCAGGGGCGCAAAAGTTAATGGTAAATTGGTACCCCTAAACACCAAATTAAAGAGTGGTGACCAAGTAGAAATTATTACCTCTGGTAATAGCAAGCCAAACCAGAACTGGTTAGATTATGCCCATACTGCACGGGCAAGAGCAAAGATAAAATCGTCCTTAAGAGAAGAGAAAAAAGAAATTGCAGATGAGGGTAAGGAAATGTTGCGCAGAAAATTGCGTTCACAACGTATTACCTTAAATGAAGATGTAGTGAACCAAATGGTGAACTATTTTAAGCTTAAAACTAGCTTAGATTTATTTTTCCGAGTTGGCAATGGCGCTATAGACAATCAAAAAATAAAAGACTTTACCTCTACGTATAACAATGCGTTTATCAATTTCTTTAAAAATAAGATAAGACGTACTCAGGTAAATGAAGATTTAGACAAAGATGAAATAACCCAAAAATACGATATGCTCGTATTTGGGAGCGAGGAAGAAAAATTAAATTATAAACTGTCTAAATGCTGTAATCCCATCCCTGGAGACCCAGTTTTTGGCTTTGTTAGCGTCACAGATGGCATAAAGGTACATACCAAAACATGCCCCAATGCCATACAATTACAGTCTAACTATGCGTACCGAATTATCAGTGCCAAATGGATAGACTCTACCCAAGAAGAATTCTCCGCAGACATTAAACTTACTGGTATTGATAACCTGGGGCTAATGAATGAGATTACCAACATTATCTCTGATAATATGCATGTTAACATGCGTAATTTAAATTTTAGTGCTGAAGGCGGAACGTTCACTGGCAAAATCACCGTAATTGTAAAAAACAAGACCATACTAAAAAAACTTATCGACAATTTAAAAGGCATCAACGGTATTGATAAAGTGGTACGTATATAAATAAAGATGTAACTTTGTTGGGTTGATTGTTACACTATTATGGGGAACGATAAAAATCAGGAAATCGTAAAAAACGTTTTTACTGCCTTCTTAGAAGAGAATGGGCATAGAAAAACGCCGGAACGCTACGCTATTTTACAAGAGATTTATGCCAGTGATGAGCATTTTGATGTTGAATCCTTGTACATAAAAATGAAAACTAAAAATTATAGAGTTAGTAGAGCAACCCTTTACAACACTATAGAACTACTTTTAGATTGTAAATTAGTGCGTAAACACCAATTTGGCACTAGCCAAGCGCAATACGAGAAATCCTATTTTGACCGCCAACATGACCATGTTATTTTAACCGATACGGGAGAGGTAGTAGAATTTTGTGATCCACGTATACAATCTATTAAAAAGACCATTGAAGAGGTTTTTGATATTAAAATCAACAACCATTCTTTATACTTCTACGGCACCAGAAACAAAAACGAAGAAAACGTAACCAAATAAGCACAAACTTAATGGTAGATTTATTACTTGGACTCCAATGGGGAGACGAAGGCAAGGGAAAAATTGTTGATGTTTTAACCAAAGACTATGACATTATAGCACGCTTCCAAGGTGGTCCAAATGCAGGCCACACCTTAGAATTTGATGGTATAAAACACGTTCTACACACCATTCCGTCTGGAATTTTCCACAAAAATGCTATGAACGTAGTGGGTAATGGGGTAGTTATAGACCCTGTAATTTTTAAAAAAGAGTTAGATAACTTGGAACAATTTCAAATAGACTTTGTTGCTAAATTATTAATCTCTAGAAAAGCGCACCTAATACTACCAACACATCGTTTATTAGATGCAGCTTCAGAAACTGCAAAAGGTAAAGCAAAAATAGGTTCTACCTTAAAGGGTATTGGACCAACCTACATGGATAAAACAGGCAGAAACGGAATGCGTGTAGGCGATTTAGAATTTACCGATTGGAAAGAAAAATACAGAGCCCTAGCAGATAAACATGAGGCAATGATTGCCTACTATGATGTAGACATTCAATATAATTTAGATGAATTAGAAGCAGAGTTCTTTGAGGGCGTAGAAACCTTAAAAAAACTGACATTTATAGATAGTGAACAGTACATTTTTGATGCCATGGCGGCTGGCAAAAAAATACTAGCAGAAGGTGCGCAAGGCTCTCTTTTAGATATTGACTTTGGAACCTATCCTTTTGTAACCTCTTCTAATACTACTGCAGCAGGGGCTTGTACCGGCTTAGGTGTTGCACCTGGTAAAATTGGCAGCGTACTTGGTATTTTTAAAGCCTATACTACACGTGTAGGTAGTGGTCCATTCCCTACTGAGTTGTTTGATGAGGCTGGTGCTACCATGGGCCGTGTTGGAAACGAATTTGGCGCTACTACCGGCAGACCAAGACGTTGTGGTTGGTTAGATTTAGTAGCACTTAAATATGCCGTACAGATTAATGGTGTTACCGAATTAATGATGATGAAAGCTGATGTACTAAGTGGTTTTGACACCATAAAAGTTTGTACAGCATACCACTATAAAGGAGAACAGATAACACATTTACCGTATAATATAGAAGCAGAATATGTAACTCCTGTATACACAGAACTTAAAGGTTGGCAAGAAGATTTAACCAAACTTTCTAAGGCAGAAGAATTACCTGCAGAATTGAACGCATACATTGCATATTTAGAAAAAGAATTGAATGTTCCAATTAAGATTGTTTCTGTAGGACCAGATAGACTACAGACCATTCTACGTTAAAATAGTATTACTTTAATGGATAGGCTCTCTTTTGAACAAAAGACCAAAGGTTTTTTATGCAACGGAGAGCCTTTCTTTTTTATTATTGACTTTGAACAAGAAAATTGCATTGCGCTATCTCCTAAGGAAGCGGAAAGACAAAATATCCTTTTTAATATAAAAGGATTCTCTAACGCTCCCAGCCTAAAAACAGAACCGGATTCAAACATTACTTTAGACCCAATACCACTCAACTATGAACGGTATAAAAAAGCTTTCGACCATGTTCTGAATAATATTCATGCCGGCAATAGCTTTTTGTTGAATTTAACTTTCCCAACGGAATTAAAGCGCAACGTGGACTTAAGAACAGTATTTAATCTGGCCAATGCGCCTTACAAATTACTATTCAAAGACCAATTTGTATGCTTTTCTCCAGAATGCTTCGTCAAAATAAAAGAAGACCACATCTACTCCTACCCTATGAAGGGTACCATACCTGCACATTTGCCTAATGCTTTAGAGTTGTTACTTAAAAATCACAAAGAAATACAAGAGCATAACACCATTGTAGATTTAATTAGAAATGACTTATCCTTAGTAGCTAAAGAAATTACTGTGACTAAGTTTAGATATGTAGATAAAATAAATACCGTCACGGGCGGACTGTACCAAACAAGTTCCGAAATACGAGGCAAATTACCTTTAAACTGGAAAGACAATTTTGCAACACTATTATTTAAATTACTTCCTGCTGGTTCTATTAGTGGTGCTCCCAAAAACAAAACAATCTCCATAATTAAAGAAGCAGAACAGTATAAACGGGGATATTACACTGGTGTTTTTGGTGTTTATGACGGTAATACAATAGATATAGGAGTTGCCATAAGATTTATTGAACAAATAAATGACAAAGCCTATTTTAAAAGTGGCGGAGGTATAACACACCAAAGTGTTTTAGATGAAGAGTATGATGAACTTTTAAAAAAAGTGTATGTTCCCACTCTTTGAAACTATTTGTATAATGGATGGGGATATTCAGCATGCTGAATATCATGAGGTTCGTTTTTTAAGGTCGTTTCTAAAATTTTACGGAACAAGCCCTTCTTTCTCATTGCTACAAGGTATAACCATACCAAATACTTATAAAAAAGGAACTGTAAAATTAAAAATCTGTTATAATCAGTACAATAAGCAATATGAATTTTCTACCTACGCTCCAAAGAAAATTACAACCCTTAAAGTAGTTGAGGATAACGTTATAGATTACGATTTAAAATTTACAGACCGCTCTCCTTTAACCCAGTTGTGGCAAGAACGTGGAGATTGTGATGATATTATCATCTTAAAAAATGGGCTACTTACAGACACCTATTTTGCCAACATAGCTTTTTTAGAAGGTGAGCAATGGGTTACGCCAGATAGTTGTTTGTTGCAAGGTACTTGTAGACAGCGCTTGTTAGACCAAGGTATACTTATAGAGCAAAAAATTACGCTTGCATCCTTACAAAACTATAGTGGATTTCAACTTATGAACGCTATGCTTACCTTTTCTCCTACGTTCTATATACCAATAGAAAACATAAAATTATAAGCGCATATACTACGGCTTTTAAAGCGAAGGAAATAGGTCTGAATCATCCTTCTGCTAAATCTATATTAAACAAAAAGTAATCTAAGCTCAAAAACGCTACTTTTGAACAAAATTTTCAAGCAATTGAAACCATTTACATCACTACTATTACTACTAGTATTTTCTGTTGGATTTGCGCAAGAAAAACCAGCTGAGGGCAGACAAATAAACATTGTTTACGGAGCAAACTTTACCAAGGATGAAGCTAAATTTCCAGGAGCCTCTATTTTTAGTAAAGATGAAGAGAGACAAGTACAATTTGAACATCAAGGGGCCGATTTGTGGTGTGATGTTGCCGTATTTTATGCCCAAGAAAACCGCTTACGTGCTATTGGCAATGTACGTTTACAGCAAGGAGATTCTATAGAAATGAATAGTGGCAAGCTAGACTATAACGGTAATACCAAACTAGCCAGAGCTTATGAAGCTGTAGATTTGAGCGACCAACAAATGACTTTGACTACAGATACACTATACTTTGATAGAGAAAAGCAGGAGTCTTATTATAAATCTGGTGGTAAAGTGGTAGACTCTGCTAATGTATTGACTAGTATTATTGGCACGTACTTTATGGAACTGAAAAAAGTGCAATTCCAAAAGAATGTGCATATAGACAATCCAGAATACGTGATTGACTCTGAACAATTAAACTACTACAGAGTATCTAAAAATGCGTACATGTACGGACCATCTACCATTACTGGAGAGGCTTATAAAATCTATTGCGAACGTGGGTTTTATGATACTAAGATAGAACAAGGGTATGGTGTAAAAAATACAAGAATAGATTACAGTAATAGAATCATTGAAGGGGATAGCGTATATTTTGACAAAGCAAGTTCTTTTGCCTCGGCTACCAATAATATTAAAGTTACAGACACCGTAAATAACGGGGTAATACGCGCCCATTATGCTGAAGTTTTTAAAGATAAAGATTCCGTTTTCGCTACTAAACGTGCTGTGGCAATTAATTTAGTTCAGCAAGACTCACTTTATATTCATGGCGATACCCTAATGGTAACAGGGCAACCAGAAAATAGAATTTTACGGGCATTTAGTAATGCTAAATTCTATAAAACAGACATGAGTGGCAAGTGCGATTCCATACATTCTTCTGAGAAAACAGGAATTACACAATTAATTACCAATCCTGTACTTTGGAACATGGACAACCAAATGACAGGTGATAGTATCCATTTATTATCCAATTTAGAAACGGAGGAATTAGATTCTTTAAAGGTAATTAACAACGCATTTATTAGCTCTTTTGATACCATTGGTAAACAAGGTTATAACCAAGCTAAAGGCAAAGATTTACTGGGTAAGTTTATAGAGAATGAGCTTAAAATTGTTGATCTTATAAAAAATACAGAGGTAATCTATTACATGTATAATGATGACAATGAACTCATTGGCATAGACAAGACAATAAGCAGTAAAATAAGATTAGAACTCAACAATAGTGATATTGAGAATATTACGTTTTTTGTAAATCCAGAAGGTAAAATATATCCAGAAAAGGATTTGCCCTTAGAAAACAGAAAACTAAAAGGGTTTATCTGGCGTGGAGACGAGCGTATTTATAAGAAAGAAGATATTTTTGATGAGGATGATAACAACATTGTCTTAGTTAAAATAAGAGGTATAGACGCACCCATAGATATAGATGCAGAAGAAAGTGAACGTAGTGGTGAACCCTTGAAGAAACAACCCATTAATGCAAAACCCAACAGCAAAGCCACTACCCCCACTAAATCCAAAGTAAAAAAAGCGGTTAGATAATAGTACCAGGTATTTTGTAGGAGTTACATGACGGAAGATTTTTATACATACCAAGCACAAACATCGCCTTACCCACTAGCATTAGAAGTTAGTAAGGCATCTGGGAGTTATATTTTTGACATCGAGGGGCATGCCCATTTAGATTTTGTTGCAGGAGTTTCTGCATGTACGTTGGGGCATTGCCACCCTGCCGTAGTTGCTGCGATTACCCAACAAGCCAAAGAATACATGCATGTTATGGTATACGGGGAATATGTACAAAAGCCAGCAGTAGATTATGCTAAGGCATTAGCCCAAGTATTGCCCAAATCATTAGAGAGCACCTATTTGGTAAATTCGGGTACAGAAGCCATAGAAGGTGCCCTAAAGTTAGCTAGAAGATATACGGGGCGTTCACGAATATTAGCAGCAAAAAATGCCTATCACGGTAATACCATGGGTAGCTTAAGTCTTATGAACATGGAAGAACGTAAAGCCTCTTTCCGCCCATTAATCCCAGATGTAGGTTTTATTGGGTTTAATGTAGAAGAAGACCTAAACTTAATTACTGACAAAGTAGCTGCCGTTATTCTAGAAACCATACAAGGGGGAGCAGGTTTTATTACCCCACAAGATAATTACCTAAAAAAAGTTAGAGAAAAATGCGACCAAACTGGGACGTTACTTATTTTAGATGAGATTCAACCCGGTTTTGGCAGAACGGGCAAACTCTTCGCTTTTGAACACTACCAATGTATTCCAGATATCTTAGTAGTTGGCAAAGGCATGGCATCTGGCATGCCCGTAGGTGCTTTTGTAGCTTCTAACCAAATAATGGCATGTTTACAAAACCCAAAATTAGGTCATATTACAACTTTTGGCGGCAACCCTGTCATTGCGGCAGCATCTTTGGCTACTTTACAGGAACTGCAGAAAAGCCAACTAATATCAGCTACTGTAGCTAAAGAAAAGCTTTTTAGAACTCTTTTGGTACATCCTTTGATTAAAGAAATAAGAGGTAAAGGGTTAATGCTGGCTTTGATTTTAGATAATGAAGAAATTGCAAACCATTTAGTACTAACAGCCGCAAAAGAGAAACTTATTCTTTTTTGGTTGTTATTTGAAAAAAAAGCGGTCAGAATTACACCACCATTAACCATTTCCGAAGCAGAAATTACAAAGGGTTGTAAGCAGATTTTAGACATTCTGAACAACACAAATTCCTAAACCTGTTAACTAATTTGTTAATAACAACACTGTCTATCGACAAAAATTAGGGCAATATCATCCTAATTTTAAGTTTATAGTTAACCACAACTAGACCTATGGCGTTAAATACTAACGAAAATCATAACCCTACCATTCACAAATTTGAGTCCATGCTTAAAACAGACGATGTCTATTTTTTTGATGCAGAGGACTTTGAGGAGATTATTCACCACTACTTAAACATTGGTAAGGTAACCCTAGGAAAAAAGGCCATACAAATTGGACTGCAACAGCATCCAAATTGTATGGAAATAAAACTTTTACAGGTAGAAGTTTTGGTTTTTGAAGACCAATTTACCTTAGCACAAGATTTGTTAGACGAGCTAGAAACTATTGATGCACACAACGAGGAAATTTATATTCAACGTGCTAATATTCTTTCTAAAAAAGATGACCATAACGGAGCAGTAAACATGCTTAGAAAAGCATTAATTCTTAATGCTAACGAAGATAATTTTGATATCTATTCGTTAATGGGCATGGAATATTTGTTTATGGATAACTATAAAAAAGCAAAAGAGTGTTTCATAAAATGCTTGGATGTGGATGACTCTGATTACTCTTCTCTGTATAATGTTATTTACTGCTTTGAGTTTTTAGAAGATTTTGATGGCGCTATAGTATTTTTAAATGATTATTTAGAGAAAAACCCGTATTGCGAAGTAGCTTGGCATCAATTGGGAAAAATGTATGACGAAAAAAACATGCATAAAGAGGCTTTGAGTGCTTTTGATTTCGCCATCATTTCTGATGATACATTCTTGGGTGCTTATTTTGAGAAAGCCAAGATTTTAGAAAAGATGGGGCAACTTAATGAAGCTATAGCTTGTTACGAAACTACTATTGAAATAGAAGACCCCACCTCTCACGCTTATTTACGTATTGGCAAATGCCATGAAAAATTAGGCAATGACGAGTTGGCCAAATATTATTATTACCATACCGTACATGAAGACCCTTTATTGGATAAAGGCTGGCTTGCCATTACCAAATTCTATTATAGAAAAGAAAACTATGAAAGGGCTCTTCACTACGTAAACAAGGCTATTAATATAGACGGAGACAACCCTACATATTGGAGATTAAATGCAGATACCTTTTATGCCTTGGGTAATTATGCAGAAGCAGACTTCGCCTATAAACAAGCTGTGGAATTGGGTAATTACGAGTTTAGTACGTGGTCTAATTGGGCAAAAACACTACATCATTTAAAGGATAGTGCGGCTGCTATACAAGTTCTACTGCAAGGGTTAGAGTTTTACCCTAACCATGCGGAACTTATTTATCAGCTTTCAGGTCTGTATCTTACAAATAATCAGCAAGATTTAGCTAAAGAACAATTAACCATAGCACTACAACTAAACCCTAAAAAATCTAAGGTTTTTTCAGAATTGTATCCAGAATTCCAACAAGTTAAATGGATTCAAGATACCATTAAAAGAAGTCCAAAAGCATCTACCTAAATAGTATCTTTGTAGCCAAACATAAGATTCATGCCTAGAAAGTTATTGGATTATGCCATCATAAGTTTAAAAGGAATGGCCATGGGTGCTGCAGACGTAGTCCCAGGAGTATCCGGAGGAACCATTGCATTTATATCTGGAATCTACGAAGAACTTATTAGTTCCATCAATAACATTAATCTAAGTTTAATCAAAACCTTACGTAAGGAAGGTTTTAAAGCCTGCTGGAAACAGTTAAACGGTAATTTTCTAGTAGCCTTATTTATAGGCATCTTTATTAGCGTACTTTCTTTAGCTAAGTTTTTGAGCTGGTTACTAGCCAATGAACCTATTTTATTATGGTCCTTCTTTTTTGGCCTTGTGGTAGCCAGTATTTTCCTAGTAGGCAAAGAAATTAAGCAATGGAACGCTATGAGTATTATAATTCTTATTGTTGGAGCGGTCGGCGCGTATTTAATAACCACAATACCCCCATCTGAAAATGTAGATAGTATTCCTTACTTATTCCTATCAGGCGCATTGGCTGTTTGTGCCATGATTTTACCTGGTATTTCTGGTGCATTTATTTTGGTACTTCTAGGGTCTTATAAAACTATTTTAGATGCTGTACACCAAAGAGATCTAATAACCATAGCAACGGTAGGTTTTGGTGCTGTTTTTGGCTTGTTAAGTTTTGCTCGCCTATTAAAATGGATGTTTAAAAACTATAAAAATGTAACCTTAGCTTTATTAACAGGGTTTATTCTTGGTTCTTTAAATAAAATATGGCCTTGGAAAGTAGTTTTAGAAACTAAGGTGTTTGATGATAAGGTGATACCAATAAATGAACAAAATGTTTCTCCTTTTGCTTTTGAGGGTGATGCGCAATTAATTCCCGCTATCGGTTTAGCTATCCTAGGATTTTCACTTATTTTTATCTTGGAAAGGGTTGCAGCTAAAAACAGACCGATAAGTGATTAATGCAAACACAAAGAACGCTATCAGATAAAATATTCTTAATTATTAAAGGCCTCTGCATGGGGGCTGCTAATAAAGTTCCAGGAGTTTCTGGTGGAATCGTAGCATTTGTAGGTGGCTTCTATGAGGAATTTATTTATTCCCTTCAAAAAGTAAATTTTAAAGCATTCAAGTTACTGTTTAACGGTCGTTTTAAAAGTTTTTTCAGGTATATTAACGGAGCTTTTTTAGTGCTATTAATCACAGGAATGCTTATCAGTTACTTTAGCGTTTCTAGATTATTAGATTATTTCTTAGAACGAAAAGAACTCTATGTCTGGGCTGCATTCTTTGGAATGATAATTGGCTCCATTTACTATATTTCTAAAGATTTTAAGGATTGGAACAAAAAAACCATTCCCCTAGGCATCATTGGTTTATTGGTTGGGATTGGCATTAGTTTTTTAAATCCTGCAAAAGAGAATGACAACCTTTGGTTTATCTTTTTTTGTGGTATAATTAGTGTTTCTGGGATGACACTCCCTGGCCTATCTGGTTCTTTCATCCTTATCCTTATTGGCAACTACGTATTGTTATTGGTAGATTCTGTTAATAGTTTATATTTTACGATAGCCGAAGTACTACAAGGTGATTTTAGCTTTTGGAGTAATCCACAACGTTTAAAAACATTAAAAATTTTAGCAGTTTTTACGTTAGGTTCTGCAACAGGCTTAGTAACACTATCTCATTTCCTAGGCTTTTTGTTAAAACATTACAAAGCGCATACCACTGCAATTATTATTGGCTTTATCACAGGTTCATTGGGCGTCTTATGGCCTTGGAAAAAAACAGTCTTTAAAACAGACCTCTCAGGAATGGTACTTTTGGACAGCAATGGAGATAGCATAATACTCAATTACAAAAGATATTGGCCAGATATCTTGGTAATGGAAACTTGGGGCGCAATTTTCTTTATTATCTTCGGCATCTTTGTGTTATTAAGTTTAGATTGGTATGGAAAAAACAGGAAAGAAAAGACTAGGACTAATAGGTAAAGATATTTCGTACTCCTTTTCTCAGGGCTATTTTACAGAAAAATTTAATGTGATGAAAATTGAAGGTTTTTCATACGAAAACTTTGATTTACAAAATATTGAAGAAATAGCATCTATTTTAAAAAACCCAGAAGTATTTGGGCTCAATGTTACCATTCCATACAAAGAACAAGTACTACCCTATTTAGATGAATTGGATAAAACAGCACAAGAAATTGGAGCTGTTAACACCATTAAATTTATTGATAATAAACGGATTGGATTCAATACAGACACGTACGGATTTAAAAATAGCATTACCCCTTTACTTAACATAAGCCATAAAAATGCCTTGATTTTAGGTACCGGAGGTGCTTCCAAAGCCATTGCATATGTCTTTAAAACATTAGGTATTGCATACACCTATGTCTCTAGAAGCGCAAAGCCAGGGCAATTGAGTTATATAGAATTAGATAAAGAAATTATAACATCTAATACCATAATTGTGAACTGCAGTCCTGTAGGCACATTCCCTAATGTAGCAGAAAAGCCTAACATACCCTACGAATATTTAGGCAAAAACCATGTACTGTTCGATTTAATTTACAATCCAGAAGTGACAGCCTTTCTAGCGGAAGGCAAAAAAAAAGGTTGTGTTGTACAAAATGGTTATCCTATGTTGGTAGGCCAAGCAGAAAAGGCTTGGGAAATATGGAATTCTTAACTTAAGATTCAGACTACCATCTAATTTATAGAGTTGTTCGTCTTATAGGTACAGAGACAAAAGAAGAATGATTACTTTTGTTTACGGTGGGTTTTCTTTATAACTTACCGCACACAGCCATCAATCTAATAATTAAAACGACCATTTAAGATGGACAATGAAGCAAATAAACCACAGGAAACTGCTGGGGGGAACCAAGAAGTAGAAAACAAAGACGGGTTGATACCTACGCCAGAAGAACGCGCAGAAGAGAAAACAATACATGTAGAAAGTACTACTACTCCTTCTGATGCTGCGATAAATGACGAGGTGCAAGATGAAATTGACCAAGAAAATGCGGAAGACGCAGAGGATTCTGAAAATGAAAAAAGACATGAAATTCCGTTCCTAGATTATCATGCCCTTAGCATGGAAAACTTGGTTGGTGAATTGCAACGTCTAGTAAAGAATGAAAAAGTACAAGCCATAAGCAAACATGTAAATGCGATTAAGCATGAGTTTGACCTTAAATTTCAAGCATTTTTAGAAGAAAAAAAGGAAGAATTTATTGATGCTGGTGGTAATGAAATAGATTTTAGATACAATTCTGTTACTAAAAGACAATTTAATGAAGTGTACAAGGAGTATCGAGAGAAACGAGATGCCTATTACATGGATTTAGAAAAATCCTTAAAATCTAATCTAGAGAACCGTTTAGCGATAATAGAAGAGTTAAAAGGGTTAGTTAATGTAGAAGAAGATATTAATACTACGTACAAAAACTTTAAAGATTTACAAGAAAAATGGCGTAATGCTGGGCCAATACCGCGTAATTCTTATAATGATGTATGGCGCACCTACCATCACCACATAGAAATTTTCTATGATTTTCTTCATTTAAATCGTGAGCTACGCGATTTAGATTTTAAGCATAATTTAGAAGAAAAACAAAAACTTATTGCACGTGCAGAAGCACTACAAGAAGAGCCAGACTTAGGTAAAGCGTTCCGCGAACTGCAAACATTACACAAAATCTGGAAAGAAGAGGTTGGTCCTGTTGCAAAGGAAATTAGGGAAGAGATTTGGGATAAGTTTAGTGCGGCTACAAAAGCGATGCATGCAAGAAGGCAAGAGCATTTTGCTGCATTAGAATCTACCTACGAAGAAAACCTTGTTACCAAAAACAAAATAATTGCTGGTATAGAAGAAATTTCTAATGCTGTTGGTAATAGCCACAAAGAAATTCAAAACCAAATAAAACAAGTTGAAGCATTGCGTGAAGAGTTTTTCCAAGCAGGGAAAGTGCCACAACGCGTTAATGAAGAAACTTGGGCCAGATTTAAAGATGCCGTTAGAGGTTTTAATAAAAAGAAAAATAGCTTCTACAAGGACCTAAAAAAAGAACAGCATGATAATCTAGAAAAGAAAAGAGCCTTATTAGAGACTGCAAAGGCGCTTAAAGATTCTGAAGATTTAGACCATGCGACTCCAGAAATGAAGCGCATTCAAAGCGAATGGAAAAAGATTGGTCATGTTCCAAGAAAGTATTCTGATAGCATTTGGAAAGATTTTAAAGATGCTTGCAACCATTATTTTGACAGGTTACATGCGCAAAAAAATGAAAGTCAAAAAGAAGAAATTACCAACCTTAACCTAAAAAATGAAATTCTTGGTCGTTTAAAAGAATTTAAGTTGGTAGGTGACAAAGACCAAGATTTACCAAAAATAAAAAGCTTTATTAACGAGTGGAAAAAGGTAGGTCACGTTCCTTTCAACAAAAGGCATATTAACGGTAAGTTTAATAAAATTATAGATGCGCTATTTAAGAAGCTAGACATCAGCAAGCAAGAATCTGAGTTATTGAAATATGGCGATAAAATAAAGCAATTAGCCAATGCAGATAATAACGAACGCGCTATTAGTAACGAACGTACCTTTATAAAACGTAAAATTGACGAAAGCAAAAGTGAAATTCGTCAATTAGAAAATAACCTGCAGTTTTTCTCTAACGCATCAGAAGATAATCCGCTAGTTAAAGAGGTAGTCAACAACATAAATAGACATAAAGATGCTTTAGCTACTTGGAAAGCAAAACTTAAAAACCTGAATATCATGGAAAATAAGCTGGCTAAAGAAGACGAAGAAGACACTGCCAGCTCGGAAGAAGAATAATTTTCTTCTACAACATTAAAACAGAGCCTGAACTTTTATAGGTTATTTAACTTTCCTATAAAAATTCAGGCTTTAGTTTTGCGCTTAAACCTAATCATAGTAAACCGAATTATGGAACTTACCATTGAAAATATACTACTAGTGGGTTCCGTACTACTTTTTATAAGTATTGTAGCAGGAAAAACCTCTTATAAATTTGGTGTACCTACATTACTATTATTTTTATTCATAGGAATGTTAGCAGGTTCTGATGGTATTGGTGGCATAGCCTTTGACAATCCCAAACAGGCACAGTTTATTGGCATTGTCTCTTTAAACTTTATTTTATTTTCTGGTGGCTTGGATACCAATTGGAATGCCGTAAAACCTATTTGGAAAGAAGGCATGGCATTATCTACTATTGGAGTTTTACTTACTGCAACAAGCCTAGGTACTTTTGTATACATTATAAGTGATTTTACTTTGTATGAGAGTATGTTGGTAGGTTCTATTGTATCTTCTACTGATGCTGCGGCCGTATTTTCTATTCTAAGGTCTAAAAATATAGCTCTTAAAACCAATCTAAGACCAACCTTAGAGTTAGAAAGTGGTAGTAATGACCCAATGGCATATGTACTTACCATTGCCTTTTTATCCTTGGTTGTAAATCAAGATCAACACATACTAAGTGTAGTGCCCACCTTCTTCTTACAAATGATTTTAGGTGCGATGGCAGGTTACGGTTTTGGTTTACTAAGCAAATGGATTATTAATAAAATAGAACTCGGTTTTGAGGGTTTATATCCGGTTTTAGTGATAACATTAATGTTTATCACATTCTCTGCTACAGATGCAATCGAAGGTAATGGATTTTTAGCCATTTATATTTGTGCTGTTTACTTAGGCAATCAAGATTTAATACACAAAAAGACTATTTTAAAAATGTATGATGGACTGGCATGGTTAATGCAAATCGTACTTTTTTTAACTTTAGGCTTACTAGTTTTTCCCACACAGGTAGTGCCTTATATAGGTATTGGGTTATTAATAGCTTTGTTTTTAATTTTTATAGCTCGCCCTATAGGAGTCTTTTTAAGTTTAATGCCTTTTAAAATGAAATTAGCACGCAGGTTCTACATCTCTTGGGTAGGGTTACGTGGTGCAGTACCTATCGTTTTTGCAACTTATCCTTTATTAGCAGGCATAGATAAGGCTAACATCATTTTTAACATTGTATTTTTTATATCGGTGACCTCTGTATTAGTGCAAGGAACAACGCTATCGGTAGTTGCAAAGTGGCTTAATGTAATACATCCGGAAGGTGAAAAAACAACCAACGAAACCGAGCAATTTATCGCAGAATTACCAAAAAACACCATTACTGAAATTAGTATCGACAGCAATAGTACAGCAGTACATAAGAAAATTGTAGAGCTAAGTTTTCCTAAGAATGCCATTATTGCTATGATTAAGCGCAATGATTCTTTTATCACTCCAAACGGTTCTACCGTAATAGAACCAAATGATATTCTTGTTGTCCTGGCAGAAAATGAGCACGAACTAAAGAACGTTAAGAACTGCTTAAAATAATAGGGCTTTTACTTTTAAGCTATACCTTTGTTTGCATGAATATTATTTGCAAACAGTATAGAGGATTGCCCCTTTTGTTATTGTACCTAGTTACATTGGTACAACAATTGGCTTTTGTACCAAGTGAGCAGATTCAAAAGGATGTACTTTCTAAAGACGAGCAGACCTTTGTAGTACACCAAAGTATACAAAAGCACGAGCAACAAGTACAAGAGGTAGATTATAAACCTATCTTAACTGTTAAGCGGCAACAAAATCCTTTTACAAAATGGTTTAACAAATCGATAATTACAAAGGTATTATCTGCAAATAAAACCCAGCAACTTGCCCAAAAGTTATTAGAAAATAACACTTTATTTCCTAAATTTTCTAAGGAAGACATTGTCTACCCCTTCCATGATTTTGTGTAACAATACACTTTACAACTAAGTTTTAAAGGCGCTAACTATTAGGTAGTTAAACGCATGTATCACATAAAATACATATTAATCATGGACTATTACAATACCTTAATAGGGGTACTACTACTTATCGTATCCTTATCTCCTATTGTTTGGTTAAGCAAGATGAGTAATAAAAATGGTAAAAAATTAACCCTAGGTTTAGCTGCAATGGCTACTCCAATACACGCTACTATTGTAGAAAAAGACATATTGTTAGATATGGCCATAGGGCTAGATGCACACGACAAAATTCTCTTTTTCATCAAGAATAATGAACAAAGAACAATAGATTTGGAATTATACCGCAAATGTGAGTTCTATGACACTTATATAAACACAAAACAAGGTAGTAAAAGGATAGCAACAATTAATTCCTTAGGACTTAAGCTTTATGCAAAAGCAGAAGGAGAACCACCACTGCTATTAGAATTTTTTAATTTAAATGAAAAAATTCAACCTAATGGTGAATTTGATTTAGCAAAAAAATGGAGTAAATTAATTACCGAGAAGTTATAATAAAAAGCCCCGAAGTAATTTCGGGGCTTTACATATTATTTAGCAACGTTAACAGAGCGTGTTTCTCGTATAACCGTTACCTTAACCTGTCCAGGATAGGTCATATCCGTTTGTATTTTTTGAGAGATATTAAAAGATAATTCTGCTGCTTGATCATCATTAACTTTTTCACTCTCTACAATAACACGTAACTCTCTACCTGCTTGTATAGCATATGCCTTTTGTACACCACCAAAACCAAAAGCAATATCCTCAAGGTCCTTTAATCTTTGTATATAAGAATCTAACACTTGTCTTCTAGCCCCTGGTCTTGCTCCACTAATAGCATCACACACTTGAACAATAGGTGATATTAAGCTAGTCA
The DNA here is from genome assembly GCF_011882165.1 of Croceivirga sp. JEA036. Taxonomy (NCBI): domain Bacteria; kingdom Pseudomonadati; phylum Bacteroidota; class Flavobacteriia; order Flavobacteriales; family Flavobacteriaceae; genus Croceivirga; species Croceivirga sp. JEA036. The sequence continues at coordinate 92,013 of NZ_JAATON010000005.1, read as the reverse complement.
TCTCTATCTCATCATGGTGAGCCCCAATGGCATTACAAACGTCTTTCTTTTCTCCATACTTTTCTGCCCACTGCATTCCCAAAATTGCGTGTGGTGTTTCTACATCCACTTCAGAATTTGGAACTTTACCTATATCATGCAATAAACCTGCACGTTTAGCTAGTTTAGGATTAACACCCAATTCTGAAGCCATTACACCACATAATTTTGCCACCTCTCTCGAGTGTTGTAATAGATTCTGACCGTAAGAAGAACGGTACTTCATACGACCGACCGCTTTTATAAGTTCTGGATGCAAACCGTGTATTCCCAAATCGATAACCGTACGCTTACCAATTTCAGCAATCTCTTCATTAATCTGCTTCTCTGTTTTCTTTACTATTTCTTCTATACGCGCTGGGTGTATTCTTCCATCGGTTACCAAACGGTGCAAAGACAAACGTGCTACTTCTCTCCTTACCGAATCAAAACAGGAAAGAATGATAGCCTCCGGCGTATCATCAACAATTATCTCTACTCCTGTTGCCGCCTCTATAGCCCGTATGTTTCTACCTTCTCTACCAATAATTCTACCTTTAACATCATCTGACTCTAGGTTGAATACAGAGACACAGTTTTCCACAGCCTCCTCTGTACCAATACGCTGTATAGTATTAATTACAATCTTACGCGCTTCTTGTTGTGCAGTAAGTTTAGCTTCTTCCATGGTACTTTGCATAAATGCCATGGCATCAGATTTTGCAGTTTCTTTTAAAGACTCTAATAATTGTGCTTTAGCCTCATCTGCAGACAATCCAGAAATAACTTCTAATTGTTGTACTTGACTTTTATGCAAACGGTCTACCTCTGCTTTTTTCTTTTCTAGAATGTCGGTTTTGTGCTCAAGGTCTTTTAGTTCAGCATCTAGTTGATCTTTTAACCTTTTGTTTTTAGCCAATTCACTACCCACTTGAGATTCTTTGTCTCTAGTACGTTTTTCTGCTTCTGCAATCTTCTTATCCTTGTTTATTATAACTTTCTCGTGCTCCGCTTTCAGCTCTAAAAATTTTTCCTTTGCCTGGAAAATCTTATCCTTTTTTATGTTTTCGCCCTCCTTCTGGGCATCTTTAAGTATTTTTTCTGCTTCTTTTTTCGCATTTGCGATTGTCTTAGTAGCCTTTCCCTTCTCTAACATCTTAGCAATACCAAAACCTATTGCTAATCCTATAATCACCGCTACAATTGAAATAATTGTAATATCCATCTCTATATTTAGTTTGATTTAAAAAAAAAAGCCCACATTAGCCAAGAAGTTTTGTACAAACTCCTATTAACAGGTTTAGGGCTACCAGACTGATCAGGGATCCTTGACAAAGAAGGCATGCCTTTACAATCCAAACTCACCCTTTTTAATTGTATTAGTGTTGAGTTTGTCAAAAAAATAGTACCAATGTGGGCAGTAACAATTTTCTATTTAAAAGAACTTATTCTACGCCAAGCTTAGTGCGGACCAATTGGTCTAAGGCTTTTAATCTCTCTTTTGCCTCTTTAACGCTTTCTGCTTCTTGTATATCTCCTTGCTCAATTTTGGAGGCAAACTGTAATGCACACATGGCAAGCACATCTTGCTTGTCACGAACCGCATAGTTTTGCTCAAATTTTTTGGCCAACATATCTATGTTTTTGGCCGCCTTTCTTAAACCTTCCTCTTGTTTAGGGTCAATGGTCAATGGATAGACCCTATCCGCAATGGAAAGCTTTATTTTTAGCTTTTCCCCCATATTATCCTTCTCCACTATTCCGCTAATTGTGCTATACAGCTATCAATTTCGCGTATCAGTGTATTTATCTTGAGCTTTGCTTCTGTTTTATTTGTTGTATTACTACCCAGCATAGAATTTGCGAGTTTTAAGGAATTGTACTTTTCTTCCCAAGCCTCTAAAGCCTCTTTGTCTACCTGTTGTTGCCCTTTTAAACGGTTAACCTCCTGGGTTAAACTTAAATTATGCTGCTGCAACACTTCTAATTTGTGCAACACTTTGCTCATTCTGTTTTCTAAAGCATCAACTATTTCAATAAGTTCGGCCATATGCAAATTGCAATGCGTATTCAAACAAAGTTAACTATCCTAAAAATACCTTACAATAGTTTTTACATTATTCTTACATTTTCACTTTCTTAACATTTTCCCTGCTTTTTATATTGAGAGCGAATAGTTACTTTAGTGCCTAAATACTTTTCCTTGCTATGCGCATACCCTTAATCTGTGTATTATTTTTATCCGTTTTTAGCTCATTGGCACAAACAAAATATCCACAAGATGTCTTTAGGTCTCCCATGGATATACCTATAATTTTGGCTGGTACATTTGGCGAGTTACGCTCCAATCATTTTCATGCAGGGATAGATATTAAAACTCAGTTAAGGGAAGGCTTACCAATTTACGGCATTGCAGATGGAACGGTAACCCGCATAAAAATATCTCATTGGGGATATGGTAAAGCACTATATGTTGCACACCCTAATGGATATACCTCTGTCTATGCACATTTACAGAAATTTAGTCCAGAAATAGAAGCGTATATTAAAAAAATACAATACCAGAAAAAGTCTTATGAGGTAGAGGTATTTCCTGATTATGGTGAATTAAAAATAAAACAAGGTGATGTAATTGCATATTCCGGAAACTCGGGGAGCTCTGGTGGTCCTCATCTTCATTTTGAAATCCGTAGCAGTGTTACAGAAAAACCCACCAATCCGTTGTTATATGGTTACGAAGTAAGGGATGCAACCAACCCCACCTTACTTGGGCTATATGGTTATCCTTTAGAAAATGCTCATATAAACGGAAGTGAGAATCAGTTACAAATTAATTTTACCAAACAAAAAGATGGTAGTTTTTTGGCGGATGAAGTTACTGCTTTAGGCACCATTGGTTTTGGAGTTAATGGATTTGACCGTTTAGATATGGCCGCAAATAAAAATGGTGTTTATTCTGTAAAACAAATTGTAAACGGAAAAGTATACTCTGAGTTTGATTTTGAAACCTTTTCTTTTGCGGAATCGCGCTACATCAATACGTTAATAGATTACAAACATTTTGGTAAACACCGTCAACGAATTCAGAAATTATTTAAAGAACCCTATAATAAGTTAAGCATATATAAACAGCTATACTTAGACGGTAAGATTATTATTGAGCAAGGGTTATCCTATAATGTGGAAATCCTTTTAGCAGATTATAAAGGAAATAAAACCAAATTAATTATTCCTGTCAAAGGAGCTAAAGAAGCCATTAAGAGCCCTAAAAAAGTGGAAAAAACTGATAATTATATCTTAGCCAATAAGCCCAATAGCTTTGACCTTGGTGCTGCTAAGGTTTTTTTTCCTGAGAATACGTTTTACAACGATTTTTACATCGACCTAAAAAAAGGAAAAGATACGGTTGGCATTCATGATAACACGGTCGCTGCACACAGAAACTTTACCATAAGTTTTGATGCTTCCGCATTCCCTGCTGAAGAAAGAAAACAACTATTCATAGCCAGACTAAAAGATAGTGACCAAACCCCGAGTTACACCAAAACGTATAAACGAGGCAACACATTTACGGCTAGAACTAGAACGTTTGGCACTTATACAATAGCAAAAGATACAACACCACCAGTTATTACGCCTAAAAATTTTAAAGCGAAACAATGGTTAACTAATTATCGTTATTTAAGCTTAACCATTGCTGATGATTTAAGTGGCATAAACAGTTACAATGCAACAATTAATGGCGAATGGATTCTAATGGAATATGAGCCAAAGACCCGAACCATAACCTACACTTTTGATGATAAGATTATGGATAAGACCGAATGCAATTTAAAAGTTACGGTAACCGATAATGTTGGTAATACTACCACACTTGAACAAACTTTCTTTAGAAAATAGCGCACAAATTACCAATCGGGGCCTACTAATTCTATTAGTTTTCTTTTGCTCCCTTCCCTTGTCTCTTGCTCAAAACGCAGTGATAACAGGTATTGTTTTAGATGAAGCACAACAACCCATAGCTGGCGTTAACATTACCGCTATTCCCTATGGCACGGTAACCAACAGCGATGGCAGTTACTTATTAGAGGTTATAGCAGATAAAAACCTACAACTGACTTTTACACACATTGGTTTTAAAACAATTACCGTAAATAATTTGGTTTTAAACACGAATGAAACGTTTGAATTTAATCCCGTGTTACGTGCAGATGCCATACAAATGGCGAATGTAGAGGTAAGCCCCACAGGAGATAGGATTACAAAAGGTATTACCTCCATAGCTCCAGAACTTGTACGTAAAATTCCTGCTGCCAACGCCGGAGTAGAAAACATACTAAAACTACTTCCTGGAGTTTATTTTAACAACGAACTCAGCACACAATACAATGTAAGAGGTGGCAACTTTGATGAAAACCTTATATATATTAACGGAATAGAGGTATATCGTCCCTTTTTAATTCGGTCTGCGCAACAAGAAGGTCTTAGTATTATAAATCCACAAATGGTTTCTAAGGTAGATTTTTCTGCAGGTGGTTTCCAAGCCAAACATGGTGACCGCTTGTCTTCTGTACTGGACATAACCTATAAGAGGCCAACTCAATTTTCAGTTACGGCCAATGCTAGCTTTCTTGGATTCGGCAGTACTTTAGAAACGATTTCTAAAAACAAAAATGTAAGCAGTATCACTGGCGTACGCTACAGAGATAATAGCCTTTTTGTAAATAGTCAACAAACGCAAACTACAGTAAGACCTCGATTTTTAGATGCTCAATCTCAATTTATTTTTAAAGTGAGCCCCACTCTTTCTTTTAATGTTTTGGGGCATGTAGCACTTAACAATTACACCAATACGCCTATAGCTAGGCAAACTAATTTTGGCACCATAAATGAGCCCAAGGCTTTAATTGTTTATTATGATGGAAAAGAAAAAACACAATACCAAACTGAATTTGGAGCCCTAAAAGCAAGTATTTTACCAAAAGACAATGTAAAATTAGATGTTATTGCCAGTGCCTACCATACTAATGAGAGTGAACTATCTGATGTTATTGCGGCCTACCAAATTGGTGAAGTGGCAAATAATTTGGGGACTACTGATTTTGGACAAGCAGTAAATGCAAGAAGTATAGGCGCTCAACTAAGTAGAGCTAGGAACGAATTGGATGCCCTGATTTTAAATTTAGAACATAAAGGGATAATTAAAAATGATAGCCAACAATTTAGATGGGGTGTAAAATTTAGTTTAGAAGATTTTAGAGACCAGCTACAAGAGGCGACTTTCTTAGATTCTGCAGGTTTTTCTTTAAGACCTCCAAATACGGCAATACCTAATAACCAGCCAGAAGAACCATTTACCGGCGCCATAATCCCTTTTGAACAGGTAGCAGCCCTAAATTACGTTAAGACAGACCGTTTAAGTGCTTATTTACAATGGGAAAATAGAACGCAATGGGGCAACCATGACATTTATTACAACCTTGGCATTCGTGGTCATTATTGGAACTCTCGTGTGGAGAATGGCAACAATAACTCACATCTTTTTTTTAGTCCAAGAGCCCAGTTTTCTATAAAACCAAACTGGGAACAAGATGCCTTATTTAGAATTGCTGTAGGGAGTTATAAACAACCTCCATTTTATAGAGAAATGCGAAACTTTAGAGGCATAGTGCAGCCTTCTGTACAGGAACAACGCTCAACACACCTAGTTATAGGTAATGAGTATTCCTTTCAGTGGTTTTCTCGTCCTTTTACATTGATTAGTGAAGCTTATTATAAACACTTAAATAACGTAAACCCTTATACTATAGAAGATGTACGCATCCGCTATGCTGCGGCTAATATTGCAAAGGCGTACGCGTACGGTGTGGACTTAAGATTAAACGGCACCTTTGTTCCTGGCGCAGATTCTTGGGTGAGCGTAGGATATTTAAAAACAGAAGAAAATTGGAACAACCGTGGCTATATTGCTAGGCCAACCGACCAGCGATTAAAATTTGGAGTGTTATTCCAAGATTATATGCCTACAATACCCAATTTAAAATTATACCTGAATCTTATTTATAATACAGGAGTGCCAGGTGGCTCGCCTAACTATGAAGATCCTTATGAGTTTCAACGTAGATTAAGAGACTATAGACGGGTGGATTTAGGAATTTCCTATATTTTAGCGGACGGAAATTCTAACAGACCTAAAAACCATTGGTTGGCCGTTTTTAAAGAGTTAGATGTAGGTTTTGAAATTTTTAACCTCTTTAACAATCAAAATAGCATTACAAATACATGGGTTAGAGATGTAGAAAGCCAAAATCAAATTGCGGTACCCAATTTTTTAACCTCTCGCTTATTCAATTTAAAAATGAATATGCGTTTTTAATGAACTCATGATTCGATATTTACTTTTAGTTAGTTTACTTTTTCTAGGTTTTACAGTTGATGCACAGAAAAATATTTATGAGAGCGCTTCTTTTGACGACCTTACGGATGACCACCAAATACTAGCCATTTTACCTTTTATCACGCAATTAGAGCTAGAACAAAGTCCAGGAGAAGAATTAAAATCGCTTACTGAAAGAGAAGCGTATGCTGTGCAAAATGCTTTAGAAACATATTTTTCTATTCGCAAAAAGAAAAAGAAATTTAATGTAGATTTTCAAGAAACCAAGGAAACCAACCGTATTTTAAAAGAAAAGGGTATAGATTACACTAATTTAGATGTGTATAGCACTAAAGAGCTGTCCAAAATATTGGGTGTAGATGGTATTATCAGTGGTAGCTTAGACCTTAATGTTTTACTTTCTAAGGGCGTATCTACAGAGTTTAGCTTCTTTGATTATTTTAGAGGTGATGCCAATTACGGTCGTATCGGCATTAAAATTGCAGATGGCGATACTGGAAAACTACTTTGGAAATACGAAAAGGCCATCACAAAAAAAACTGGAAAAAACACAACCGAGTTAATTGACAAAATGATGAAAGCAGCTTCTAGAAAGTTTCCATATGATAAAGAAAAGAAACGTAGAAAGAATAACTAGCTATTGGCAAATTCTTTAAGTATACTAATGGTATAATCTAACTCTTCTTTAGTATTGTATTTAGAAAAAGAGAATCTAACCGACGGCTTTTTAAGTTCTTCCTCTGGTAAAATCTCAGTCAATACATGAGACCCTAAATCACTCCCCGATTGGCATGCACTACCTTTGGAGCAAGCAATCCCTTTTAAATCTAGATGAAATAGAAGCATTAAAGACTTTTGCTCATTAAACGGTAACCTAACATTGACTAAAGTATAGGTACTTTTATCCATATCTGCAGAATAGCCATTAAAAGCCACCCCTGGCAATTCTCTTTTTAAACCATTAATAAAATGTGCCTTTAAATCTTTAACGTAGGCCATTTCTTCTGCCAACGAGTTGTAAGAAATGGTAAATGCTTCTTCTAGCCCAACAATATTATGAAAGGACTCCGTTCCTGCTCTAAAGCCACGCTCTTGAGAACCACCAAATAGTAGTGGCTTTAACCCAGAATTTCTCTTAATTACAGCAAAACCAATACCCTTTGGCCCATGAAATTTATGAGCTGCAGCGGTTAAAAAATGAATAGGTGTTTCTTTAAAGTTCCAAGGATAATGACCTAAAGATTGTACCGTGTCTGAATGGAATAGTGCATCATATTTTTGACACAAATTACCAACTGCATGCAAATCTAACAGATTCCCTATTTCGTTATTTACATGCATTAAACTAACCAACTTTTTAGTCTCATCTTTAGCTAACAAAGATTCTAAATGGTTTAAATCTGGATTACCATAAGCATCTATTTGCACAAAATGTAATTTTACTTGGTATTCCTTAGCCAATTCTTCTACCGTATGCAACACGGCGTGATGCTCTATTTTAGAGGTAATTATAGTTTCAACATTTAAATCCCTTACAGCGCAACGTAATATCATATTATCCGCCTCTGTACCACCAGATGTAAAAATAACTTCTGCAGGGTGTGCATTTATATACTTAGCAATGGTCTTTCTTGCTTTTTCTACAACTGTTTTAGCAGACCTACCAAAACTATGTATAGAAGAAGGATTGCCGTAAACAGTCGCTAAAGCTTCTTGCATTTTAACAATAACCTCTTGTCTTACTTGGGTTGTGGCCGCATTATCTAAGTAAACCTGTTGCATCTATCCGTATTTTCTAAAAAGCAAAATTAGCCATTCTTCTGTTAATTACTTCTAAATTTGATGTGCTTGCCCTGCGGCATAAAATGTATTTGCTTTAAATTTGAAAACATGAAACGAGTACTTTTACTTTTGGCCTTGGGCAGCTTTATAGCCTGCAGCGACGGCGATTTACAAATAGAAACCATTGATTTTGATAGTGTTGACCCACAAAATTGTGGTACACTTACCACAAGTACAACGCTATTTTTTAAACTAAATGACGACCAAGCCCTTATATTAAAATTAGCAAGCGGTTTACTAAAAAACGAAGCTAGCTCAAGTACCATAACCAGTAACATTGGCACTAGCGGTTCCCAATTAACCTACCGAATATTTTCTGATAATGTGACTAGCGCATACTTCTGCTCAGATTTTCCGCCTGCCACACCAACAGTAACAGAAGAGATAGAAGCTTCTGATGGTCAGGTCTTAATTACCACTGTTGCTGTAGATGAGACTACCTTTGAGCATACGATTCAATTACAAGGCATCACATTAGAAAATGATAACAAAGAGCGAATTACAGATTTAACTATCAATGAGTTTGGCGTAATTACCACTACGAGTAATTAACCATTTTGGCTAATATATACTTCCGTGGCTCCGAGGCCGTATTTTTTGTAGTCGGCATCGTAATAAGACACATTGCTATACCTGCCAAATAGATAGTGTAACTCCTCTTTTAATACGCCCTCTCCCACTCCATGGATAAAGACAACTTTTTGTATGCGTTTGTTGATTGCAAATTCTAACTGACGTTTTGCAGTATCTAACTGAAGGTTCAACATATCAAAATTAGTTAGGTCCCTTACAGATTTGGTAAGTTGGTGTATATGTAAGTCTACCTCCATTTTAGGAGCATTACGTTCCTTTGGCTTAACAACAGGTTTGCGCTTTTTCTGTGGGCGGTCTTTTTGTTTTTGGACTTGAAAAGCCTCAAAATTACTTACTTTAATTTCCCCAGCCACTTTAACCAATTGCTTAGCAGAAAAAGTTAATGGAAAACCATCTTCGGTTTCTATTGTAATTTGATTATTATTGATAGCGATGACGTTACCTTTAATGGGCTCGTCTAACACCTCTACCGAATCTCCTTTTTTAAACATATTTGTTAAAACAATTTTAACCTTATCTGTTTTCTAGTTCAAAAATAATAGTAATTTGAACCTGATTAAAACCGAAACTTAAATTCTATGTTAGCATTACATGCCTCCTTAGAAAAATTCATGCTACCATGTATGAATAAAAAGCTCTTTGGGATAGAGTGTCCTGGCTGTGGATTGCAACGATCTATTGCACTATTGCTTAGAGGTGAATTTATAGATGCTTTTTTTATGTATCCGGCGATATACACCTTAATTCCGCTATTAGGTTTATTCATTTTTAGCAAGTTAAGTCCCAAAAAAAATGTAACCTTGCTTATCAATATTTTTAGTTTCGCTACTGTAGGGTTAATAATAATCAACTATATAATCAAACTTTTACATTAAACAATTTCTTATGGAACAACAAAAGTTACCTAATGCAACCATTTCTATCGTACTTAGCATTTTTGGCTATCTATGCTGCTGTTTTAGTGCTGGTATTGGTGGTATTATCCTTTCTGCTATAGCACTAGTATTAGCTAATAAAGATAAAAAGACATATGCACTTGCTCCTGAACAATATTCTAACTATAGTCAAGTAAATACAGCCAGAATATTGGCAATTGTAGGCTTGGTTTTAGGCATTCTAGTTCTTGGATTAGGCATTTTCCAAATTATATCTGCTGGCGGCTGGGAAGGCTATATGGAACAACAGAGAGAAGTTTATGAGCAATTAGGAATTGAATTAGATTAAAATTTCAATTTTCTCATAATAAAAAGCCCTTGAACAAATTCAAGGGCTTTTTTTGATATTGATAATTCTCCATTATAAACTAGTTCGCTACTTCGCTTATAAATTTAAGGCGATATAAACGCAGTTCTTCGTCTTCATAGTCTCCATCAAACTCCTCCATAGCTGCGGAAATACTATCGGTTTCCGCTTCTAAAAAGTAATCGTGAATTTCTTCTTGTTGGTCTTCGTCTAAAATCTCATCTATCCAATAGCCTAAATTAAGCTTGGTACCACTAAAGACAATCTGTTCCATTTCTTTAATCAATTCGGGCAACTCTAATCCCTTTGCAGAAGCGATATCATCTAAGGGTAATTTTCTATCTACATTTTGTATGATGTATAGTTTCAATCCAGAATTGGCTCCAGTGCTTTTCACCACTAAATCTTCTGGCCTAACAATATCATTCTCCGTCACATAGTTATTAATCAAGGTAACAAACGGTTTCCCATATTTTTTAGCCTTACCTTCTCCTACTCCGTGGATATTGAGTAATTCTTCCATAGAAATAGGATATTTAAGTGCCATATCTTCTAAGGAAGGGTCTTGAAACACAACGAATGGTGGTACATCATTCTTTTTTGCTTCTTTTTTGCGTAAATCCTTTAACAGTTTTAAAAGATTTTCGTCCGTACTAGCACCAGCTCCTTTGCCTGCTGTAATGATGTTATCATTGACCGCCTCAGAATATTCATGATCCAAGGTCATCATAAAAGAGCTAGGATTTTGCATAAAATCCTTACCCTCTTTAGTAACTCCCAATACGCCGTACCGTTCTATTTCTTTTTTTAGATAGCCTGCAACTAATACTTGCCTGGTGAGCGCCATCCAATAGCCAATTTCTCTATCAGCACCTATACCAAAAACCTCCCGTTCATTGGTTTTATGAGATGTTATTAGTGCATTAGTTTTCCCCACTAGGGTTTTTACAATCTCTTTAGTTTTGAACTTTTCATTTGTTTCTGATACTGTACGTAAAAGTTTTAGCACATTATCTTGGGCCTCCTCTTTTGGTTTGGGATTGCGAGCATTATCATCCATGTCTGCTCCTTCCCCATTCACCTCATCAAACTCTTCTCCAAAATAATGTAAAATGAATTTTCTTCTAGACATGGAAGTCTCTGCATAGGCAACTATCTCTTGTAATAAAGCATGACCAATTTCTTGCTCCGCTACAGGCTTCCCGGACATGAATTTTTCTAGTTTTTCCACATCTTTGTACGCATAGTATGCCAAACAATGGCCTTCGCCACCATCTCTACCCGCTCTACCTGTTTCTTGGTAGTAACTCTCTATACTTTTAGGAATATCATGATGAATGACAAAACGAACATCAGGCTTGTCTATACCCATACCAAAGGCAATAGTAGCCACCACAACATCTACATCTTCCATCAAAAACATGTCTTGGTATTTGGCTCTAGTTTTAGCATCAAACCCCGCATGATAGGGCACTGCGCTTATACCGTTTACTTGCAATACTTGCGCTAACTCCTCTACGCGTTTTCTACTAAGACAATATACAATCCCAGATTTGCCTTCGTTTTGCTTAATAAAACGAATTATATCTGCATCTACTGTTTTAGTTTTAGGGCGTACTTCGTAAAACAAATTAGGACGATTAAAAGATGCTTTAAACACTTTAGCATCTACCATCCCTAAGTTTTTAATGATGTCTTCTTGCACTTTTGGCGTTGCCGTTGCAGTAAGCCCTATGATAGGAATATTATCTCCTAATCTAGAAATTATACTCCTTAAGTTTCTATATTCCGGTCTAAAATCATGTCCCCATTCAGAGATACAATGTGCTTCATCCACCGCAACAAAAGATAATTGAACGCTACGTAAAAACGCTATGTTCTCATCTTTGGTTAAGCTTTCTGGAGCTACATACAGTAATTTTGTAACCCCTGAGGATATATCATTCTTAACCTGTTTAATTTCTGTTTTAGTTAAAGACGAATTTAATACATGGGCAATACCTTGTTCTGATGACACCCCTCTTATAGCATCGACCTGATTTTTCATTAAGGCGATTAAAGGAGAAACCACAATTGCCGTTCCATCTTGCATTAATGCAGGTAATTGATAGCAAAGCGATTTACCACCACCTGTAGGCATTATTACAAACGTGTCTTTATCTTCTAAAATATTGGTGATTACTTGTTCTTGAAGTCCTTTAAACTGTGAAAAACCAAAATACTTCTTTAATGCGTTCTGTAATTCCATTGCAATAGCACTCATTCTCTAATTTCAGTTTAAAAAGGACAAACAATTAAGTTGGTCAAGATGAGAGGATTTGGTCATAGTTTTTATCCAAGCGTCCTTTTTATATAAACTATACAGATTTCTTTGTTTAATTTTGTAAAATTAAAGATAATACATTCTTTTAGATTACAACCCATAATAGCACAACAACATTGAACGCTAACAAAGCAATTCTAGAAATTGCCCGCAAAACTATAGAGAACGAGGGCAAAGCCATACTTGATTTAATTCCCTTTTTAGATACACAATTTGAAGGTGCCGTTACTGCCATTTTTAATAGTAAGGGAAGGGTAGTTATTTCTGGCGTAGGTAAAAGCGCGCTCATTGCCTCTAAAATAGTAGCAACTTTAAATTCTACAGGTACACCTTCTATATTTATGCATGCTGCCGATGCTATACATGGAGACCTTGGTACCATACAGAATAATGATGTGGTTATTTGCCTATCTAAAAGTGGCAATACGGAGGAAATTAAGATGCTCATTCCTCTTATAAAAAGAGGCGGCAATACTTTAATTGGTTTAACCGGTAACGCAGAATCAGTTCTAGCTAAACAGGCAGATTTTGTTTTGAACACCTATGTAGAAAAAGAGGCTTGCCCAAACAATTTAGCACCAACCACAAGTACAACCGCGCAATTGGTTATGGGAGATGCACTGGCCATTTGCTTGCTAGAATTGAGAGAATTTGGTAAAGAAGATTTTGCTAAATACCACCCAGGAGGTTCTTTAGGCAAACGCTTGTATTTGCGGGTAGCAGACATCGTAGAGACTAATGAAAAACCTATAGTAGCGGCAGATGCTAGCGTTAAAGAGGTTATTGTAGAAATCTCTAAGAAAATGTTAGGGGTAACAGCCGTAATGGAAAACAAGGAGGTTGTTGGTGTGGTGACCGATGGTGATATCCGTAGGATGTTAAATAAACACGATAATATAAGCACCCTAACCGCAAAAGATATTATGACCAGAGCTCCTAAAACTATAGAAGCTGATATCTTAGCAGTAAAAGCCATGGAACTCTTAAAGCAACACGGAATTTCTCAGCTTTTAGTAGTACAAGATAACGAGTACAAGGGTGTTATACACATTCATAATCTTATAAACGAAGGAATAACCTAATGGCAAAAGTAGCAAAGGACCCTAACGAAATGTCTTTCCTTGACCACTTAGAAGAACTAAGATGGCACTTAATACGCTCCACATTAGCCATTGTTATCATTGGCTGTGTAGCATTTGTTATGAAAGATTTTATCTTTGACACCGTCATTTTTGGTCCTAAAAAAATGGACTTCCCCACCTATAAATTCTTTTGCAAAATAGCGACTACCTTTGGTATTGATTCTGAGTTTTGTGGAGAGTCGCTCCCTTTCTCCATACAAAACAGAACAATGGCAGGGCAGTTTTCCGCGCATATTTGGACATCTATATGGGCTGGATTTATTCTTGGCTTTCCCTATTTGTTATATGAACTATGGAAATTTATAAGTCCTGGATTGTACGAGAAAGAACGCAAATACAGTAAAGGCTTCATATTTGTTGCCTCCTTTTTATTCTTTCTTGGGGTTTTATTTGGGTACTACGTAGTTGCTCCCTTGTCTATAAATTTTTTAGGAACGTACCAAGTTAGTAAAGAGGTTACTAATGAGATAGACATTAGTTCTTTTATCTCTACTGTAAGAGCATCTGTTATTGCATGTGGTATAATGTTTGAGCTCCCCATAATTATCTTTTTCCTAACTAAAATTGGACTAGTTACTCCAGAAACTCTCAAGAAATACCGTAAAATAGCACTGGTTGTGGTTCTTATACTTTCTGCAGTTATTACACCTCCAGATGTAGCCAGCCAAATAGTGGTGGCCATACCAGTTCTTATTTTATATCAAGTAAGTATTTATATTTCAGGCGTGGTAATTAAGCGCGACCTTAAAAAAGAAAAAGCAGCAAAAAATGGCTAATCAAGTAGAAGAATTTAATGCCTACAGGGCAAAAATGAATGATAAAATTCTAGGTGATAACAATAAATTAATCAAACGGATTTTTAATCTAGACACCAACGCTTTTATGCCAGGGGCATTAGACATTAAAACCAAAGAGCTTTTAGGGTTAGTGGCATCAGCAGTATTACGCTGTGATGATTGCGTTAAATACCATTTAGAAAGTTCTAAGGAAAACGGAGCAACTAAAGAAGAAGTAATGGAAACTTTAGGTATAGCAACTTTAGTTGGCGGCACCATTGTAATTCCACACTTAAGAAGGGCCTACGAGTATTGGGAAGCTTTGGAAGAAAACGAGAACTAATTTTTTCACAAACCTACTAGGCATTTCAGTTGGTTTGGTTAGCTTTGACTATCCATTATGATTCTACGCGCAGACAATATTATGAAATCCTATCGCGGCCGAAAGGTAGTGAAAGGTATATCTTTAGAAGTAAAACAAGGCGAAATTATTGGTCTTCTAGGCCCAAACGGCGCTGGTAAAACCACCTCTTTTTACATGATTGTTGGGCTTATTAAACCCAATGGTGGAAAGATATTTTTAAACGACATGGAGATAACCGAGTTTCCCATGTATAAGCGTGCACAAAACGGTATAGGATATTTGGCGCAAGAAGCTTCTGTTTTTAGAAAACTAAGTATAGAAGATAACATTTTAAGTGTGTTGCAAACTACCAATCTTTCTAAAAAAGAACAGCACATGAAGATGGAGTCTTTGATAGATGAATTTAGCCTTGGGCATATACGTAAAAACCGAGGTGACTTGCTGTCTGGTGGGGAACGTAGACGAACCGAAATTGCAAGAGCCTTGGCTACAGACCCAAAATTCATCTTGTTAGATGAGCCTTTTGCTGGTGTAGACCCTGTAGCCGTAGAAGATATTCAGCGGATTGTAGCGCAGCTAAAAAATAAGAATATAGGTATTCTTATCACAGACCACAACGTACAAGAAACGTTAGCCATTACAGAGCGTTCTTATTTGATGTTTGAAGGTGGAATCTTGAAAGCAGGTATTCCAGAAGATTTGGCACAAGACGAAATGGTACGTAAAGTGTATTTGGGTCAAAACTTTGAACTACGTAAAAAGAAGCTAGAATTCTAAACCCCTTCCTTTTTAGAAACTAAAGACAGCCCTATATAAAGCAATATCACTATGGGTATTGCTAAATATTTTAGGGTAAGCAAGAGAATCAAACTCCCAATCAAAAACAGATATTTTACACCATTCTCTTTAAAATCCCAGTTCTTAAACTTTAATGCAAATAATACAATCTTCGCATTTAGCAAATAGGCACTGAGAACAGTAAAACCTAACAAAAACCATTGATTTAAAATGATAGAATTCAAAGTATCATTATGCTGAAATAGCAAAATTAATGGTAAAGACAATACCATCAAAGTATTAGCAGGTGTTGGCAGGCCTATAAAAGAAGAAACTTGATTCTCATCCACATTAAAATTAGCTAAACGGTAGGCAGATGCCAATGTAATTACAAAACCAAAGAGAGGCAAAAGAGCTACAGATGAGTGCACTCCAAATACATCTACATTCCAGCCCCCCACCTGAGCCATACTTAGTAGTTGATACATTACGATTCCTGGGACTACGCCACTCGTTACCATATCAGCTAGAGAATCTAACTGCACTCCTATTTCACTAGAAACATTTAACAATCGTGCTGCAAATCCATCAAAAAAATCAAATAAAATTCCTAAAACCACAAATGCAGCAGCCAAATCTAACTGATTCTTTACAGCAAAGAGTATGGCAACACAACCGCAAAAAAGATTAAGAAGCGTAATTAAATTAGGAATGTATTGTTTCATCTATTAGTGTTTTGGTAAAAATAAGCTAAAAAACAAGCATATAAGCACTGTACTTTTTTAACAATTAACAATTATATGGATATTTGCGCATATCAGATTATGAAAAGAACTTTCTACCTCCTTATACTGTTGTGCTTACTGAGTTTTAAATGGACATTTGCACAGCAAATTACCTTGTCTGACAAGGCTACAATTAGCGTAATGACTTGTGGAGCGGGTGATGTTTTGTATTACTCCTTTGGACATTCTGCTTTTAGAGTACAGGACCCTGCACAAGGTATTGATGTAATTTACAATTATGGCACGTTCGATTTTAATAGGCCTAATTTTTACCTTAATTTCACAAAAGGGAAATTAATTTACTCCCTTAGTAGACGGAGCTTTGACCGCTTCTTGTACGAATATGAACTTGATAAGCGATGGGTAAAGGAGCAAATCTTGAATTTAACACCAAAAGAAACAAATGAGATGTTTCAGTTTTTTGAACAGAATTATCTGCCAGAGAACAGAGAATATTTATATGACCCTCTATTTAACAATTGCTCTAGCATTACTGGGGTCGTCCTTAAAAATCAATTTGGCAGTCGCATAACTTTTAAAGACCATCACCTTACTGAACAAAAAACCTTTAGAAATTTAGTCCACGAGTTTATACCCATTAACTCATGGGGCGCTTTTGGGATAGATTTAGCTTTTGGCGGTATTACTGACCGTAAAGCAAGTGCGATAGAACAAATGTTTTTACCGTATTACGCCCATGAACAATTAAAAAACACCACTATAGATGACCAACCTATAGTTAAAAGGGAGCGCACGGTTTTAGAGTACCCAGAAGTGAAAAAGGGTAGCATTTTTATCACTACGCCTATGTTTTGGTTTCTAATTCTTTTAGGATTAGTTATTGCCATAACCTATTTGGACAGAAAGCATGGGTTTAGAAGCAAAATATTAGATTTTAGCTTGTTCTTTTTAAGTGGTTTCGCAGGCTGTTTTATTCTATTACTATGGTTAGCTACTGACCATGAGGTTACACGTTTTAATCTAAATTTTATTTGGCTTTTACCATTTAACACTTATATGGCCTTTACAGTTAGCAAATCTGCTGGGTTTCCAAAATGGCTAAAAACTTATTTATTGGTAGCTCTAGGCGGAATTGTAATTATGATGCTTTTGTGGATTTTTGGCATCCACGCCATATCACCTCTAAATCTATTTTTGATGGCAGCATTATCCATCCGATATTTGTTCCTTTACAATAAAATAAAATAGGGTAAGATGAATTTAATGACGGTAGAAAACATTTCTAAAAGCTATGGCGAGGTAGTTTTGTTTTCTGATATCTCTTTTGGTATAAATAAGGACCAGAAAATTGCATTAATTGCCAAAAACGGCAGTGGAAAAACTTCTATCTTACGCATCTTATCTGGCAAAGACACCTCAGAAACAGGACAAATAAATACCAGAAAAGGAATTAAAGTTTCTTTTTTAGAACAAGAGCCAGATTTAAACCCGGAACTAACCATTGAACAAACCATCTTTGCATCTGGAAACGAAATCCTTACCGTAATAGCGGCTTATGAAGAGGCCATTGCCAACCCAGAAGACCAAGAGCAATATCAAAAAGCGTTCGATGCTATGGAGCGCCACCATGCTTGGGATTTTGAAACCCAATACAAGCAAATATTATTTAAATTAAACCTTACCGATTTAGATGTAAAAGTAAAAGTGCTCTCTGGCGGGCAAAAAAAACGTTTAGCTCTTGCTAACGCCCTAATTAATAAACCAGAACTCCTAATTTTAGATGAGCCCACCAACCACCTAGATTTAGAAATGATTGAGTGGTTAGAGGAGTTTTTTAGAAAAGAGAACATTACGCTTTTTATGGTAACGCACGACCGCTATTTTTTAGAACGTGTATGTAATGAGATTATAGAGCTAGACAACAATCAATTATACAGTTATAAGGGTAATTACAGTTATTATTTAGAAAAGCGAGGAGAGCGCCTAGAAAGAGAAGCCGTAGAACAACATAAAAATAAATCTTTGTTTAAGAAAGAGTTAGATTGGATGCGGAGACAGCCTAAAGCCCGTACTACTAAATCTAAATCTAGAATAGACGATTTTTACAAAATAAAATCTTTAGCACACCAGCGTAGAAAGGAGCACGAGGTGCAATTAGAACTCAATATGGAACGTTTGGGCAGCAAGATTGTAGAACTACACAATCTTACCAAAAGTTTTGGAGATAAGGTAATGCTTCAAAAATTTGATTACAGTTTTACTAAAGGGGAGCGTGTTGGCATTATTGGCAAAAATGGAACAGGAAAATCTACTTTTTTAAATGTACTAACAGGGGGCGAAAAGTTAGACGCCGGTAAAATTGTAGTAGGAGAAACAGTTAAGTTTGGCTATTATACTCAAAAAGGAATTACAATTAAAGAAGGCCAAAAAGTAATTGATGTTATTAGAGAGTTTGGCGACTATATTCCACTTAAAAAAGGTAGACAAATTTCTGCGCAGCAATTGTTAGAACGCTTTCTTTTTGACCGTAAAAAACAATATGATTTTGTAGAAAAGTTAAGCGGAGGAGAACGTAAAAGATTATATCTGTGTACCGTATTAATTCAAAATCCCAACTTCTTAATTTTAGATGAGCCTACCAACGATTTAGACATTGTCACTTTAAACGTTTTAGAAAGCTTTCTTCTAGATTTTCCGGGCTGTTTAATTGTGGTATCTCACGACCGCTACTTTATGGACAAAATAGTGGATCACTTATTTGTTTTTAAAGGCGATGGTTTAATAGAAGATTTCCCTGGCAATTATACGGATTATAGGGTGTATGAGAGTAGCCGCTTGCAAGAAGCAAGAGAAGAAAAAAGAGAAAACAATGTAGCCTCTGAAAAAGCCAACTGGAAAACTAAAGAAGATACCCCTACGTTAACCTACATGGAACAAAAGGAGTACAAAAACTTAGAAAAAGAAATTCAGAAACTAGAAAAGAAAAAAGAAGAACTACAGCAAAAATTTACAGACGATACTTTAGATGGGGAGCAAATTACATCGCTATCTATTGAATTAGGAGAAGTAGAAGCTGAAATTGAAGCCAAAACAGAGCGGTGGTTTCACCTTTCTTCTATTTTAGAAGGCTAATGATTGCTAACTTTATCACATATTTAAGTTTCTTGGTAAAGTCTACCAACCAGCATGGCGTACATAGTCCGTTTGTATATAATTTACTCACTAAGTGCTTGTATAAAAGACCGAGAAGACATTACAATAGAACAAAAAATTTAGTCTTAAAAAGTATACCCTATTTCAATATTAAGCATGTCCTCTGGCACGGTCATGCAGAATTTAAAAAGGAAATAGCTGCATGCTACCCACATGTAATTTTTGGCAGCCCCCCTTATGATTTGGTTTTTGTAGAAGAATTACCTCAAATCAATTTTGATTTCCTTATGGAAATAGGAGAAATTCATAATGACACTGTTTTTGTTATTACAAATCTTTTTAAAACTAATAAAAGGGATTGGAAACAACTTATTAACACAAAAGATATTACAGTTAGTATTGATGCTTTCTGGTGCGGAATTTTATTTATCCGCAAAGAGCAAGAGAAAGAGCATTTCACGATAAGAATTTAATGCCTTAATTTTAAAACAAAAAGATGAACAACACCATATATTTTATTCTAGGAGGTTTAGCCTTGGTGTATTTTATTATCCTTTTTAACAACAAGCGGAACCAACGCAATAGAAAATCTAGAAAGTTCATGGATGATAAACGTAGGTTTGATAACTAGTTGAAGAGAAACATTTTGACAACTGAAAAGAATTGCATGAAAATTTATACTAAAACAGGTGACAAGGCTACCACCGCTCTATTTACAGGAAAACGAGTGCCTAAGCACCATATTAGAATAGAAAGTTACGGAACAATTGATGAGCTTAATTCGTATCTAGGGCTTATAAGAGACCAAGAAATACCTACGTTTTACAAGGATTTTTTAGCACAGTTACAACACCAACTATTTACCTTAGGAGCCATATTAGCTACCGAGCCCAATAAAGATAATCGGCTTAAAATTCCAAGAATAAGCGCAGAAGATATTGCCGTTTTAGAGCAGGAAATGGACCGAATGAATGATGAATTGCCAGAAATGACACACTTTATATTACCTGGCGGCCATACTACAGTGTCATACTGTCATATTGCACGTACGGTATGTAGACGTGCAGAACGGATGATATCTTATTTAAACGAAGAACAAGCGGTTCCAGAGACCGTTTTAGCTTATGTAAATCGTTTATCAGATTATTTATTTGTGTTGGCACGGATGTTGTCAAAAGAATTAAAAGCCGAAGAGGTGAAATGGATTCCGACCAAAGTCGACCAATAAATTGAGAATTTTACCGTTTCAATTTTGAAATGTTAAAAATAATCTTTAATTAAATTGGAAAATCCTTGGAACTTAGGGTTTAAAAATTATTTTTGCAAAAATTTTAAAATCAGACCATTGCTATGTATTGGACTTTAGAATTGGCTTCTTATTTAAGTGATGCACCTTGGCCAGCATCTAAAGATGAGCTTATAGATTACGCTATTAGAACAGGAGCCCCTTTAGAGGTTGTAGAAAACCTACAATCTATGGAAGAAGAAGGTGGAGAGATATATGAATCCATAGAAGAGATTTGGCCAGACTACCCAACCGAAGAAGATTACTTATGGAATGAGGATGAGTATTAACATCCTTTAGTAAAACAACTCAATAAAAAGTCTCTTTTAGAGGCTTTTTTTTATGTAATTTTGGCAGCCTAGTAACCAATTTTTTGTCCTTCTGGACAATGGAACAGCTTTTGCTGAAACTAAACAAATATTAATTCATGAGCATATTAAACGCTGTACTAAAGGTTTTTGTAGGGGATAAATCCGAGAAAGATGTAAAAGCCTTACAACCTTTAGTAAAGAAGATAAAATCTTTTGAGCAGGCGCTAGAGAGCCTTAGCCATGACCAACTAAGACAAAAAACCCAAGAGTTTAAAGATAAGATCGCAGAACGCTGCGCTGGTGTTAACGAGCAAATACAAGCATTAGAGCAAGAAGCAGAAGCCTCTACAGATATAGATAGAAACGAAGAAATCTATGCAGAAATAGACAAGCTGAATGAAGAGGCCTATAAACTTTCTGAAGACGTTTTAAATGAAATTCTACCAGAAGCGTTTGCAGTGGTCAAAGAAACAGCCAAACGTTTTGCCAACAACCCTACCCTTACCGTTACAGCTAATGAGTTTGACAGACAATTGTCTGGCGACGCAGACTATGTAACTTTAGAAGGAGACAACGCCATTTGGAAAAACTCTTGGAACGCAGCCGGCAAGGAGGTTACTTGGGATATGATACATTATGACGTACAGCTCATAGGTGGTATTGCATTGCACCAAGGTAAAATTGCAGAAATGCAAACAGGAGAAGGTAAAACTTTAGTGGCTACCCTACCGCTTTACTTAAACGCCCTTTCTGGCAAAGGTGCGCACTTGGTAACAGTCAATGATTATCTGGCAAAAAGGGATAGTGCTTGGATGGCGCCGCTATTTCAATTTCATGGGCTTTCTGTGGATTGTATAGACAATCACCAACCCAATTCTCAAGGCAGAAGAGCGGCTTACAATTCAGATATTACCTATGGCACCAATAACGAATTTGGTTTTGATTACCTAAGAGATAATATGGCGCATACGCCAAAAGATTTAGTGCAACGCCCGCATCATTATGCTATTGTAGATGAGGTAGACTCTGTTTTAATAGATGATGCTCGTACACCTTTAATCATATCTGGTCCTGTACCAGAAGGTGATAGACATGAGTTTACAGAATTAAAACCAAAAGTAGCAGACATTGTACAAAAACAACGGCAACACTTAACAGGCGTATTGGCGGAAGCGAAGCGATTAATTAAGGAAGGTGACCAAAAAGAAGGTGGTTTTCTATTGTTGCGCGTACACCGCGGTTTGCCTAAAAACAAAGCATTAATTAAGTTTTTAAGTGAAGAAGGCGTAAAACAACTTCTCCAAAAAACGGAAAACTTTTACATGCAAGACAACAATCGAGAAATGGTAAAGGTAGATGAAGACCTGTATTTTACGATTGACGAAAAGAATAACCAGATAGAACTAACAGAAAAAGGAGTTGAATACCTATCTGGCGGCCAAGACACTGATTTCTTTGTAATGCCAGATATTGGAGCAGAAATTGCCCAAATAGAAAATCAGAACCTAGAAATAGAAAAAGAAGCGGAACTTAAAGACGAACTATTTAAAGAGTTTGCTATTAAAAGTGAGCGTATCCACACTATGAGCCAATTACTAAAGGCTTACACATTGTTTGAGAAAGATGTGGAGTACGTTGTAATGGAGAATAAAGTTCTCATTGTAGATGAACAAACTGGCCGTATCATGGATGGCCGTAGGTATTCTGATGGTTTACACCAAGCTATAGAAGCTAAGGAAAATGTTAAGATTGAAGCGTTAACACAAACCTTTGCTACTATTACCCTACAGAATTATTTTAGAATGTACAACAAGCTTTCTGGGATGACAGGTACTGCCGTAACAGAAGCAGGTGAGTTTTGGGAAATTTATAAATTAGATGTGGTAGAAATCCCAACCAACAGACCTATAGCGCGTGATGATAGAAATGATTTAATCTACAAAACAAAGCGAGAAAAATACAATGCCATCATAGAGGAAGTAACCAAACTTTCGCAAGCTGGTAGACCCGTACTTATTGGTACTACATCTGTAGAAATTTCTGAATTACTTTCCAAATTACTAAGCGTACGTAAAGTGCCACACAATGTATTAAATGCTAAGTTGCATAAAAAAGAAGCAGACATTGTTGCAGAAGCAGGTAAAGGCGGTATTGTAACAATTGCAACAAATATGGCTGGGCGTGGTACGGATATTAAATTAAGCACTGAAGTTAAAGATGCGGGTGGTTTGGCCATTATTGGTACAGAACGCCATGATTCTAGACGTGTAGACAGACAGTTGCGTGGTAGGTCTGGTAGGCAAGGAGACCCTGGTAGTTCTCAGTTTTATGTGTCTTTAGAAGATAATTTGATGCGTTTGTTTGGTTCTGACCGCGTAGCTAAAATGATGGATAAAATGGGCTTAGAAGAAGGCGAAGTTATCCAGCATTCTATGATGACCAAATCCATAGAGCGTGCCCAGAAAAAGGTAGAAGAAAACAACTTTGGTATTCGTAAAAGATTGTTAGAGTATGATGACGTAATGAATGCCCAAAGAGAAGTAATCTACAAAAGACGAAGACATGCCATACAAGGTGAACGTCTTAAGGTGGACATTGCCAACATGATTTATGATACCAGCGAAGTAATTGCTGAAACTAATAAGACGGCAGACGATTTCAAAAATTTTGAATTCGAGTTAATTAAGTATTTTTCTATTACCGCACCAATTACTGAGGAAGAATTCAAAAAAATGAACTTCCAAGCTATTGCCGTAAAGGTGTATGATAGTGCTTATCAACACTATCAAGAAAAAGTAGCTCGCAGTGCAGAACAAGCATTCCCAGTTATCAAAAACGTGTTTGAGAATCAGGCAGATAGATTTGAGCGCATTGTAGTACCGTTTACAGATGGGATAAAATCTTTGAATGTTGTTACCAATTTAAAGGCAGCTTATGAAAGCAATGGAAAACAGCTTATCAATGATTTTGAGAAGAACATTACCTTAGCTATTATTGATGATAGTTGGAAAACCCATTTGCGAAAAATGGATGAGCTAAAGCAATCTGTGCAGTTGGCGGTACACGAACAAAAAGACCCTTTATTGATTTACAAGTTTGAAGCTTTTGAACTATTTAAATCGATGATAGACAAAGTGAATAAAGAAGTAATCTCTTTCTTATTTAAAGGCGAATTACCAACACAAGATAGTACCCAGATAAAAGAGGCTAAAATGGTAAGTAAGCCTAAAGAAAAATTACAGACTTCTAAAGAAGAAATTCCAAATAGTGATGAACTTGCCGCGCAGAATAGAGCTGCAGGTCAAACACAATCACAACAGCGTCCTCAAAAAACAGAAACTATTGTTAGAGAGGCTCCAAAAATTGGACGTAATGACAAGGTTACCATTAAGAATGTAATGTCTGGCGAAAGCAAAACTGTAAAGTTTAAGCAGGCAGAACCACTTATTAGTAAAGGAGAATGGGTTTTGGTAAATGATTAATTACCAGACTTTATTAAAATATGTTAAATTTAGGTAACCAATTTTTGGTTACCTTTTTTGATTATATTCTAAAACATAGTTAGATTTACGGTAAGAACGTCCCTACATTTTGTTGTTATTTTTCAATAAAAAGGGCAAACCATGCATATGGAGCAACGCACTGTTGATAATTCACAGGACAAAAACAGACTTTTAATTTTAAAAGTTATTAATAGTTTAGGAGCATTAATTGCAATAGCCCTGGCTGCCTATTATTTTTTTGGGGGAGCCTTATTAGTACCTATTGCCCTTACTGCATTAACTGCTGTTTTTGTAACCAATTTAATTATGGGAGCTTCCTTTACAGAAACGCTACAACATTTAAATGACCTAACTAAAAAACTAAACGAGAAAGAAACTTTATTAAAGGAGGTTCACCATAGAGTAAAAAACAACTTACAAACAGTATCTAGTCTTTTAAGTTTGCAATCCCGTTCCGTTGGCGATGAAAAAATAGAAAACATTATCCGTAGTAGTCAACACCGCGTAGTTTCTATGTCTATGGTTCATGAGATGCTATACAAAAGGGACGATTATACCTCTAAAATTGATTTTAAACCTTATGTTGAGGAGTTATGCGAGTACCTTATTCGTTCTGTAAAAGGAAACACACATAACATTACCACTAAGATGGATTTAGGAGATTACAAGCTTAGTATTGATACCGTTATTCCTTTAGGCTTAATTATTAATGAAACCATTACCAATGCCCTTAAATATGGTATTCCTGGAGACAGCCACGGAGAAATAGAAGTAAACTTGGTTAAAAAAAGAGCTAACGGCTATGAGATGTACTTGGGAGACAATGGTATCGGTTTTCCTGAAGATGTGAGCCCTAAAACCACAAAATCTCTAGGTTTAAAGCTTATTCATAACTTATCTAGACAGTTGCGCGGCACATTATTAAGAGATACTTCAAAGAAAGGCACATATTATCAAATAACATTTGAAGAAGTAATAGAAGGCTTTAATACGTTGGATTCATAAGGATGTCCTATCTTTAGATGGACTAATTATACCAACCATGCTAAAAAAATTACTATTTGTAGTGCTTTTATGCACCACAGGCCTTTCCGCACAAGACTATTTCTACAAAAAGTTTTACCCGTTTAACCCAGATATTCCTTCACCTGAAGCCTTTTTAGGATATGGTATTGGGGAACACCACACACGGCACGATTTAATTGTAGCCTATTTAGAAAAACTTGCCACTGTTTCAGACAGAGCCAAAATCACCTATTATGGTAAAACCCATGAGGGGCGCAAACTTGTTATACTGCAAGTTAGTTCCCCAGAAAACCTAGAGAATTTATCGTCCTTAAAAGAAAAACATTTAGCCTTTACCAAACCAGAAGAAAACCCTACGTATACAGAAGATTTACCTGTGTTTATTAATTTAGCCTACAACGTACATGGTAATGAACCTTCTAGTTCAGAGGCTGCATTACTAGCGGCGTATACTTTTGTAGCTTCAGAACATGCAGAAATTAAAAACTACCTACAAAATGCGGTTCTTTTTATAGACCCTACCATAAATCCCGACGGTCGTGATAGACACACGCAATATGCAAACGCTTACCAAGGAAACCCCTTGGTTGCAGACCCACAAGATGCTGAACATAATGAATATTGGCCAAGAGGTAGAACTAACCACTATTGGTTTGATTTAAATAGGGATTGGTTATTGGCTATTCACCCAGAAAGCCGAGGCAAATTAAAGTGGTACCACGAGTGGTATCCTAATGTAGTAACGGATTTTCATGAAATGGGCTCTCAAAGCACCTACTTTTTTGAACCCATGAAGGATAATGGAAGCTTAAACCCTATTATGCCCAAAGAAAATTATGAAGACTTAAATAATTTATTTGGTGATTATTATGCTAAAGCACTAGATAGTATTGGTAGTTTTTATTTTACCAAGGAAGTTTTTGATGGCACCTATCCTGGTTATGGGTCTTCTTATCCAGATTTACAAGGAGGCCTTGGATTATTATTTGAGCAAGCAAGTTCTCGCGGGCACAAACAGACAACCGCTTTTGGAGAAATCACTTTTCCCTTTACCATTCGTAATCAATACACCAGCAGTATTACCACGGTTAAAGCAGCCGTAGAAAACAGAGAAGTACTTTACAATTACCAAAAAAAGTTTTTTAAAAGTGCCTTAACAAATGCAAGCAAGAACAAGCTCAAAGCTTATACATTCAATGCTGAAAATGATAAAAATAGAGTAAAAGCCTTTGTGGATAAACTGCTTTTACACCAAATAGATGTTTACAAAAACGGCGATGCATTTGTAGTCCCTACACAGCAACCACAGTACCGAATGGTGCAAACCATGTTCGAGACGTATAGTAAGTATAGAGATAGCGTTTATTATGATGCATCGGCATGGTCTTTAGCCAATTTTTACAATATTAAGTATAAAAGTACCACTAATGGAGCTCTAGGAACTAAAATAAAGACTACTGAGGATTTGGTTTCCTTAACACCTGTTCCTTCAACCAATTATGCTTATCTTATAGATTATGATGATTATAATGCTGTAGCAGTTCTCAATTATTTACAACAAAATGGTTTAGTTATTTCATCGTCTTTTAAACCATTTACTGCAGCTACTAATAAAGGAGAAATAGCATTTAATTATGGCACATTAGTTGTCCCTGTTTCGTTACAAAAGAAAACCGCATCAGAAGTGCATGAGTTACTTATTAAAGCACAAGAAAAATATCAGGTGCCCATGTATAGTGTATCTACCGGTTATAATACCAAGGGTATCGATTTAGGTAGTGGGTATCTCACCCCAATTAAAAAACCCAAATTGGCGATGCTAATTGGGGAGGGCATCAATTCTTATGAAGCAGGAGAAGTATGGCACTTATTGGACACTAGAGTACATATGCCCATAACTAAAATCCCTATGCGAAATTTATCCAGAGCCAGTTTAGCTAAATATACCACCTTGGTAATGGTTTCTGGCCAATATAACTTTTCTAAAGCAGAAGAAGAAAAGCTTAAAAATTGGTTGGCAGCAGGTAATACCTTGGTCACCGTTGGTACAGCGTCTAAATTTGTGATAGAGAAAGAATGGGTAAAAGAAAGCTTGACAGAAAGCAAAAAAGATTCTACAGCAACTGAGCGACAGCCTTATGTAGATGCGAGAGAATTCTTAGGAAAAGAACGTGTGGGCGGTGCTATTTTTAAGGTGGATTTAGATATTACACACCCCCTAGCTTTTGGGTATAGAGATACGCAAATACCAGTTTACAAAAACAATACGGTTTGGTTACAACCAAGTAAAAACCCATTCGCTACTGTAGCTAAGTATAGTAGTAATCCACATATAGATGGTTTTATCACTAAAAAGAATATAGAAGAATATTTAAAACCCTCAGCATCATTACTAGTGAGTAAGCATAAAGCTGGTAAGGTTATTTTATTTGCAGACAACCCCAATTTTAGAGGGTCATGGTATGGAACCAATCGCCTGTTTTTGAATGCGCTCTTTTTAGGCAATTATATTAATCTTCCACAATAAATAGCCTTGAAAAAACTTATAGCTCTATTCTTTATTGGGATATTACATACGCTAAACGCCCAAATCAATACACGTGAAGGACCATTTAACCAACTTATCATAAGAGGCGTTACCCTCATAAATGGTAATGGAGCTCCCCCAAGGGGTCCCGTGGATATTGTAGTAGAGCAGAATAAAATTACAGATATAGTTATAGTTGGTTATCCTGGTGTGGCTATTGAACCAACCAAAAGACCACAATTAAAACCAGGAGGTAAAGAATTGGATTGCCAGGGTATGTACTTATTACCTGGTTTTATTGATATGCATGGCCACATAGGTGGTGTTGCCCAAGGCGCAGAACCAGAATATGTTTTTAGTTTATGGATGGCACATGGCATCACAACTGTGCGAGAACCCAGTGGACGTGGTTTAGATTGGGCTTTGGATTTAAAAGAAAGAAGTGCTAAAAATAGTATTGTTGCTCCTAGAATTTTGGCCTATACTGGCTTTGGACAAGGCAGTAAGAACTCAATTAGCACACCAGAAATGGCTCGTGCTTGGGTAAGGGAGAATGCAAAAAAAGGTGCCGATGGTATAAAGTTCTTTGGTGCGCCACCAGAAATTATGGAAGCTGCCCTGGATGAGAATAAGAAGTTAGGTTTACGTTCTGCCTGCCACCATGCTCAAATGGATGTTGCCAGATGGAACGTTTTACATTCTGCAAGGGCTGGTCTTACCAGTATGGAACATTGGTATGGTTTACCAGAGGCTTTGTTTGATGATAGAACCGTACAGAATTATCCATTAGATTATAATTACCAGAACGAACAACACCGATTTGAAAATGCAGGCAAACTTTGGCAACAAGCTGCCAAACCGTATTCTGAACATTGGAACAAGGTTATGGATGAGCTAATTAGCTTAGATTTTACCTTAGACCCAACATTTAACATTTACGAAGCTAGCAGGGACTTGCACCGAGCTAGGCGTGCAGAATGGCATGAGGAGTATACACTCCCCTCTTTGTGGAAATTTTACCAACCCAGTAAAATTAGTCACGGCTCTTATTGGCATGATTGGGGAACGGAACAAGAAGTAGCTTGGAAAGAAAATTACCAGCTATGGATGACCTTTATTAACGAATATAAAAATAGAGGTGGCCGCGTAACAGCGGGGTCTGACTCTGGGTTTATATTTCAGTTATATGGATTTGCCTATATACGCGAGTTAGAATTGTTAAGAGAAGCTGGTTTTCATCCTTTAGAGGTTATTAGAAGTGCCACACTCAACGGCGCAGAAGCTCTTGGGATGGCAGACCAAATAGGGTCTGTAGAAATTGGAAAATTAGCAGATTTTGTAATTCTAAAAGAAAATCCTCTTAAAAATTTAAAGGTTCTCTATGGAACAGGGGCTATAAAATTAACCGATGACAATAAAGTAGTACGTATTGGTGGTGTTAGTTATACGATAAAAGACGGAATCATCTATGACGCTAAAAAGTTACTATCAGAGGTGAGAACAATGGTCTCTGATGCAAAGAAAAAAACAAATTTTACTATTACACAACCAGGTATACCGCATTAATGATTAAGCAGCTTTTACTTCAGTGTCTTTAGTAATAAAATTTAAAGCTTTATCTATTCGTTGGTTCTTGTATCTGTAAATAAAAACTGTACTTGGATACCTCACACGGTTTTTAATAATAATATCATTAAAACATTTTTTTTTAGTAATCACAACTACTATTTTTTCTGTTTTAGTAACTTTCTCTTCCTTTTGTGCATATAATACTACAGAAGTAAATAGACAACAAGCAACAATTAAAAGGGTCTTCATGGGTGTAATTTTTTGATTATAATCTAAAAGTACAATGCAAATAGAAAAAATTTAATTGCTTTGAGATGGGATACGAGAGAGTGTCGATGAACGGTAAAAAGTAACAGTTAACCGATGAATACCTATTTTTGCTCCGTTAAACATTAGAGTAGAGAATCTATTTAGGTGTAAACCTTT
Source organism: Croceivirga sp. JEA036 (assembly GCF_011882165.1). Taxonomy (NCBI): domain Bacteria; kingdom Pseudomonadati; phylum Bacteroidota; class Flavobacteriia; order Flavobacteriales; family Flavobacteriaceae; genus Croceivirga; species Croceivirga sp. JEA036. The sequence goes on along the minus strand of NZ_JAATON010000005.1, from coordinate 61,992 downwards.
ACCTTTTATCTTTTAAATATGCTATTCATCGGAATTTGGTCTGCACGTTTTATACCTTATAAGCCGTTTTCAATCCTAATAATAAGAGCTTGAATCCTAGTCTGATTACTGTATTATGAAACTCAAAAACCTTCAGCTCTTACTTTCTTCCTTAGTTGTTATAGCTGTTTCTTTTATTTATGGTGGTAATCCACAAAAAATTTTGCCCCTAATTTTTGACTTTGAAGTTCAAAATCTAGAACTGAAAAACATTTTTAGATCTATAATGGGGCTTTATATTACAATTGGACTCTATTGGTTGTATGGCGTTTATGAAGTAACCTATTGGAAGAGTGCTACCACAAGCAACATCATTTTTATGGCTGGTTTAGCTTTTGGTAAATTAGTAAGTCTCTTTTTGGATGGTTTTTCTCTACTTTACAGCATTGGCATGCTTTTAGAATGTGCAATGGCTGTTTGGGGCTATTACAATCTTAAAAATTATGGACACTTTTAAACTGTACCATTTCTAAATGATTTCAGCTAAAATTTTAGTTTCCTCAGTCCTATGAAAACTTAATAATCTTCCTATTCATTAGTGTTGTATCATCTCTATTGTGGTACTGACGAGTTTTTCACACTGTCTACATCATAAGTTAATCGGTAATCTCCCGTTGTATAGGAGATATGATAGCTAGCGTCTGCATGCACAGTATCTTTGATAGAAAACATGGTTGCATCAAAATGTATTTCAGAAGCTCTAGCGTAATTATACACCATATTAGTAATGTAAAAATTGGGCAATACTAAGGTGTCTCCTTTTCTCCTATTATATTCCTCTAAGAAGGTCTTTTTATTGACATCCAGATTTACTACGGTATCTTTAAGTTTCAAATTATTATAATCATTAAATTTCATCTTTTCACGTATCATGAGTAGGTTATAACTCATATCGGTTACTGCTCTAGTAGTATCTGGGGTAATTGTGATGCTATAAATGTAATTTCCTAAATTGCAAGTAGGGTTAGACCATACTTCTAAACCTACTTGTAGCTTATCTTCTACTGCTCTTCTTCCGATTTTGATTGCGAATCTTTTATCACCACTTGTTTCTCAATCGTTTGTTTTGTTTTCTTCATGCAAGAATTCAATAACATCACAGCAATTAAGAGAATTCCAAGAAATTGCTTCATAAGCTTATAATCCACGGTTTTAAATAATTATGTTTAACCTACCCAATATTAAATAAAATAAGTTACACTAAAAATATGATTATTCTGCTCCATTCTAAACTCTTACAATGTTTACCTTTGAGTATAGTTTTCCATGTATTGGAAGACCAATTTTTATTGTAATTATTAATACCCACCATCACCATATGCATCGTATTTATTCCTTGCTTTTCATCTTGCTATTAAGCCTCTCTTGCACGTCACAACAAAAAAAATCCAAAATATTATTTATAACTACTAACGTAGATGTATTAAATGGAGCTCCTAATGGCACCTATTTGATAGAATTCGCGGTTCCTTTCGCCAAATTTTCAGAAGCAGGCTATTCTGTTGACTTGATTTCTCCTAAAGGTGGAAAAATCCCCATTTACCACAGCGGAGATACTACAGATGTGATTAAAAAAGTGATAAAAAGTGAGCTATTTGTTCATAAGACCAATAACACCTTAGTTCCTTCAGAAATAAACGCAAAAAATTATGCTGCAGTGATTATCCCTGGCGGATATGGACAATTTTGGGATACTCACCAGAATAAGGATATACAGGAACTAATTTCCTCCATTTACGAAAATGGAGGTACAATTGGTTCTCTAGGTCATGGAACTGCCACATTAATTAACGTAAAATTAAGGTCTGGAGCATATCTAGTAAAAGACAAAACTATGACAAGTTTCCCTTCATGGAACGAAAAAAACATTATGAAACAGTCTAACTATGGACAACTTTTACCCTATGACATGGAGGTAGAATTACAAAAAAGAGGAGCCAATTTAAAAATCTATAATCATGAAAAAAAGACTAATTATGAGGTTGTAGACATGGAAAACAGATTGGTTACGGCAGCTTTTGCTAGCGGCGGTAATTTTGTAGCAGAACAGGTAATCAAAAGTATAAATCAACAAGACTAGAAATCATAAAAAGTACCAGACTTATAGGTTTACTAGAAAATTAACGGGTTAATCATACACCATCCTATGTACGGAAAAATCACGCTTCTGCTAGTCTTATTGATAAGCCTAACATCTAATCTAAGGGCTCAAAATGATAATCAATTAGGGGCAGCACTAGAAGCCCTATTGAATACAAAAAAAGCCTTAATTGGTGTGGCAATAGATGGCCCAAAAGATGGAGATAGCATCCGCATAAACGCGGATATGCACTACCCTATGCAAAGCATTTTTAAGTTACACATTGCGCTAACCATATTAGCAGAAGTTGATAAAGGTAATCTTAGCCTAAACCAAACTGTCCTAATCAAAAAGAATGAATTACTCCCTGGATTATGGAGTCCAATAAGAGAGGATTATCCAGAAGGAGCGAGCCTTTCCTTAGCTAAAGTTTTAGAATATACTGTTGCCTTGAGTGATAATGCAGGGTGCGACGCCCTTTTGCGGCTTCTGGGAGGTCCAGAAAAAATAGAGAATCATTTTCATAATCTTGGCTTTACTGACTTCGAGGTGAAAATTAATGAAGAGGAGATGCAGAACAATTGGGATAAACAATTTTTAAATTGGACTACACCCACAGAATCTAACCGGGTACTAAATGCCTTTTTTACCAATAAACAAAAATTATTATCCAATGATAGCCATACCTTCTTTTGGGATGTATTAAAAAATACCAAAACAGGTAAAAAAAGATTACGTGGTCTTTTACCTAAAGAAACTATTGTAGCGCATAAAACAGGATATTCTGGAGTACATAAAATAACGGGTGTAAGCGCAGCAGTAAATAATGTAGGTATAGTGTATTTACCTAATGGAGATACCTTTACCATTAGTGTTTTTATTACAAATTCTACGGAAGACACAGCTACTAATGAACGTTTAATTGCAGAAATCTGCAAAGCGGCATGGGATTATTTTAATGAGAGTTAAGGAGGATTAAGTATAACTGCAAAAGATCACATCGCAGAAACTAATTTATAGACGATCAAAATTAAATTGAGCTATTGGAAGCAATTATAACTATCGTTGGTTTTTTAGGCGCTGGAAAAACTACTTTATTAAAACAATTGACTAACAGTTACTTGTCTGCAAATTGGCAACCATTTATCGTTTTAAATGATTACCAAAATGCTTTCCTGGATGCACAACATTTTATACAAGAGTTACCTGTAGGCCAAGTAAAAGCGTTAAGTGGAAGCTGTATATGTTGTAGTGGCATACAAGAACTTAGAGAATATGTTAATAGAATTCCAGAAAGAAAAAATGGTGTTACACTTATAGAGGCTAATGGCACCTCTGATTCTTATTCCTTAATGAGTTTCTTAGGCGTAGGATTAAAAGAAAGGTTTTTACCACCCATTCAGATAGCAGTTGTAGATGTAAGTAATTGGCAAAAAAGAGGGGAACACAATTCTTTAGAAGCTTCTCAAATACAAGTATCTTCCTCAATTGTATTGACCCATTACAACAATGCAACCAATAAGCGTTTAAATTCGGTAAAAGATGGCATATTGCGTTTAAATCCAAATACAAAAATTGTATTACTGGAACATGTTACCCACCAATTAATCCCCATACTATTACCCAACAATAATAAACCAAAACCATGGGAGCACTTAAAATCCCATTGGGCTTCTAGCGCTATAGATTTACCAAGATTTCCAAATGAAAATTATCTGTATTCCATATGTGATGCCATTCCAAGGAGTATTTTAAGAATAAAAGGATGTACACAATTAGGGACAAATACTAAGTTTACTTTTTTTGAACGCAAGCCGAATAATGAGGTTATTATAAGACCTTTTAATGGAGAACCTATTACAGGTCCAAAAATTTTAACGATTGGTCCTGGTAGTTCACCAGAATTATTGAATAATATTATTAAAGAAGTCTTGAAAGATAAATAATGAAATACCTATCTACAATAAAGGCTATCCACTAAGTATACGACAGTAATGAGAAAACACGTCAACGCATTTTTATTCTCTAAAGCAGGCTATACCATAGCAGATTTTAAGATTGAACAGGAGAGTCAGGAGTATTTAGCTTGTACTTTTAAAGTAAATAACAAAACCATAATGTGCCGCACCGCTAAAATTACGCCTAAAAAAACAGGTCAGTTTGTTACTTTCTGGAAAAGAAATTCAGAAGGGGTTACCATTCCCTATCAACATACAGATGAATTTCACTTTTATCTTATTCATGTAAAAGCCAATGGTAAGTCCGGGCTGTTCCTTTTTCCAAAAACCGTATTAGTAAAAAAAGGTATTATAACTACCCACCTAAAAGTTGGTAAACGTGGGTTTAGGGTTTACCCAAGCGGGGACGCTCCTACAAGCAAACAAGCTTTTAATACACAGAAATGGCAATCTTTATACTTTATAGAGAATATTGTTGAAAACAGTGCTATGCAATTACACAATCTTTTACAGGCTTAACCAGCAAATACACTACATTATAAAGTAGTTATTAAAAAATTTATAAATCCATTACGCCATTTTTGCCTCTACCACTTTTGGTTGAAAGGTTAGTTCCTTTAAAACTCTAGTTTGTTTAAATAAATGGATAAAGGCAACTTTTTGTGTTTGGTTCGGGGTTGCTGTCGTTATAGTAGTAGTTGTTAGCTTAACAGGCTTTAGTTTGGTTTCAACTTTTGCTTCGGTCTGTGCAAAAGCCAAGGTATTCGTTATAAGGATTAAGATAAGGGTGGTTAAGCTTTTCATTGTCAGTAGGATTTGCTACAAATTTAATTTTGATGCAAAACCGACTTCAAAATATATCGATGGATGGCAATTTAGCTCGATTAACGACTAAAACACCGACGAAACGCACTGGTAATGCTTATTTTAGCTCCTAACCGTTTATCTATTAATCGGTAAATTAATTCCGTTTAACGAACCCTTACTTTCATAGGTTTTAATTTTTTACTTTTTTTTTGATTGATGTAAATTACGTATGCTGCTCCAATTAAAAGTAGCGTACTAAATATTAAACTTGCAATTATCATAGGCTTTTATGGATTAAGCTAATTTAGCTTTGTTTCTTTTAGTGTTAAAAGAAAGCGCTTTCTTAACTCTAGAGTTTTTAAACATGTACAATCTAGCAACTTCAGTTTCTTTAACCTCTTGCTTAACCTCTTCTTTAGCCACAGCGATGTTCAACTCAACACCTTGAGGTTTAACTTCTACCTTAGTATCAGCTTGAGCCATTGCTACGTTTCCGATTAAGATGATGAAGATAAAGGTTACTATTGCTTTCATGTCTTTGATAATTTTATACTGTAAAACTACCACCAGATAAAACGAGACCTAAGTTAAATCGCCATGGATAGGGCTTTAGTCGATTAAATGCACTTGTTTAGATGAAGTGCAAAAATCTATCGATAACCGTTTCTTAACTAAAAAACAACACATCGAACTGGGGTGCATTTCGTCGATAGAAATCTAAAGACCGAGCATTAAATTGGGGTTTGGACAGTTATTTTGATAAAAAGGTAACCGTTCAATTGCACAAACTCCTGGATAGTCACCGTTAAACTGTTCTACATCTAAAATTACCTGAAAATGCAAATGGGGTGCATACCCAACATTTACCTCTGGTACTCCTAAGGTAGCAAGCACAGTTCCCTTGGGAATAGCTTTACCCACAAACAAACCTTCCAAACTTTCTAAAGATAAGTGTCCATATAAAGTATAAAAGCTGTAATCCTTATATATATGGTGTAAAATGATTGTTGGTCCATAGTTACCAAAATCCGAATTATTTGCAAAACTGTGAACAGTACCTGCCAAAGGGCAGTAGATGGGTGTCCCAGCGGCTATCCAAAAATCCATTCCTAAATGAATGTTTCTTAACGCTTCTCCTTTAAATCTATCTGCACTCCCGTATAAGTTTCTTTTTTCTAGATAACCACCATAGGCAATTTTACCGTTCTGCTCACGTAACACCTCATCAATGTAATCTTGGCATTCCTGAGCGTCTGTAATATTATAGGCATTTAGTCTTTTATTGGTCACAGATAAATCTAACGGAATATAATCTGCATGGCTAAAAGTCTCTTTAAATAAACGTGTTGGACCAATTTCTTGTAAAAAGGAATGTGCTGGTATCATAATTCTACCTTAAAAGCTTAGGTTAAGACCGCCAAGGTATTTAAAAAGCGTACAGTTTTTGTTACCTTCCCTTAAAAATTTGACACATACTATGAGAATCACTTTTCTAGGACACGCCTCTTTTCAAATAGAGACAGAAGGCAAAACCTTAATTATTGACCCGTTTATTTCTGGCAATGAACTTGCAAGTCATATAGATGTTAATCAACTTAAAGCAGATTACATCTTAATTACACATGGCCATCAAGACCACGTTTTAGATGTAGAACAGATTGCTAAAAACAATCCAGACGCCACACTGATTTCTAATTTTGAAATAATAAGTTGGTACCAAGAAAAAGGTTTTAATGGGCATCCTATGAATCATGGAGGTAGCTTTACTTTTGATTTTGGCACTCTTAAATATGTAAATGCAATCCATTCTAGTGTTTTGCCAGACGGTACTTACGGGGGTAATCCTGGGGGTTTTATTTTAAACTCTGGCGGTAAACAATTGTATATTGCTGGTGATACTGCCCTTACCATGGATATGAAACTTATACCGTTAACCTCTGGTAGTCTGGACATGGCCATTTTACCTATCGGAGATAATTTTACGATGGATTACAAAGATGCCGCCCATGCTTCTGATTTTATAGCGTGTAATACCATCTTAGGTTGCCATTACGATACTTTTCCACCTATTAAATTAGATGCAGAAGTGGCAAAAGCACATTTTGACGGGCTGCAAAAGAAATTGTTGCTTCCAGAAATTGGAGAAAGTATCCTTATATAAGTACTAAAAACTGTAAGCATTAAGGCTTAATTACTACTAAGAAAAGAAAAATTAGATGAAACATTTAAGTATACTCCTTTTAGCATTAGTCAGTATTTCGTGCAACGGAACTCCGAACCAAACCAAAACGGATACGGAAAATGCAACAAAGAATGATATCAAACTAGAAGAAAAAGTAGTAGAACAACAAGATTTAAGTCAGTTTAAAACAGCATATTTTGCTTCTGGTTGTTTTTGGTGTGTAGAAGCTATTTACGAGAGTGTTACAGGCGTAAAAGAAGTAGTTTCTGGATATGCTGGTGGGGAAGAGCAAAATCCTAGCTATAAAGAAGTTTCTTATGGTAGAACCAAACATGCAGAAGCCGTAAAGGTATATTATGACCCAGAGCAAGTTTCTTTCTTTGCCCTAGTGCAAATATTCTTTGGCTCTCACGACCCTACAACATTAAACAGGCAGGGACCAGATAAAGGACCTCAATACCGTTCTATTGCTTTCTATAAGAATGAAGAGGAGAAAAAGATAATTATGGATTATATGAACTTATTAGTTTCTGAAAAGGTATATGCTCCAAATGAAATTGTAACTCAGGTAGAACCTTTTAAAAAATTCTGGGAGGCAGAAGAATATCATCAAGATTTTGAAAAACGTAATCCAGAACATCCGTATATAAAATCTGTTTCTATTCCTAGATTAAACCGATTTAAAGAAAATTTCACAGATTATTTAAAAGAAGAAGCCAAATTGCATTAAAAATAGTAGGTGGTTTTGGGACAACTTTATAGCGGCTATTCCAAAACCACTTCACTATATTTTGCATTTATTGTTAGTGCTCCGCCGCCATTTTTTTGTTGTTGATAACCTTTGTAAATAACAGTAGAATTATTTGTGGTACGTTCTAATTGTAAATTTTTAGAACAACTCACCTCACTAGCTGTACCATTTACATATAGTGACAATGGGGAGGTTGGCAACTTACAGTTAAGTTCTCCATTCACCAAGGTTACATCAACATCTTTAAAGCCTTGCCCCAACTGGGCAATACTTAATTTACCCAAGTTGTTGGTTATGTAAGCCTTACTATTAACCTTACCAATTTTAGCGTTAGAAGAAACAAGGGTGTATTGCAACTCCCCCACTTCTTTTAAATAAACAGCATCAGAATGTTTGGTATTTAATTGCCCTAAGTTCCATTTTTGAACTTCTATGGGCGAATATGCAGCGCTAACTGTAGTATGGTCACCATCTATTGTTTGGCCAAGCAAGCTTGCATACCGCAAGCTTGCTTCTAAATTTTTGGTCAATGAAGCTAGTTTAACTTCGCCATGTTTTACGTTCATTTTTAAACGTACACTTTTTGGCAATTTTATTTTTAACTCTCTCTTAACCTTGTACTTAGTAGATTTTCCAGCATTGTTATAATAAAATACGCTGGGTGTATCATTTGCACGACTAATTCTTATAGCCTCCCTAACATCTTCTCTGGCTAAAATTCTTTCCTCTATTATTTCTTGCCTACGTTCCTGTAATTCTGCTCTTTTTTGAGCACGCTCTTCCATGAGCTCGGCTCTCTTTTCCATAGCTTTGGCACGTTTACCATGCTTTTTTTCCCACTGCTTTACTTGCTCTTCTACCTTTTTACTCCATTCTTCCATTTTCTTTTGATATTCCTTATCAAAACCTTTTTCAAAATCTTTAGACCATTCTTTTAAATACGATTCCCCTTCTGCTTTAAATTTTTCGTAGTCAAAAGTCTTATTCGGCATTGGGGGCAAAGGCGGTACTGGTGGTGCAGGCATGGTACCAATTACAGCTTCTACTTCTGGCAAATCTGGTATTTCTAAATCTAGAAATATAGGTTCAACGTCCATATACACATCACCGCTAAAATCATTAGCCATAAATTGCCATGTACTACTCCCATCTCTACTATTTACAGCTATCTTTTTGCTATTCCCTAGAATGGTAAAAGGTTCGTTTTTAAAAAAATTTTTTACTTCTTCATCCGTAGCTTCTTCTACTGTAACTGTAGCAATTATTTCTACTTGGTTTTTATCCCAAGCTTCAAAAGCTATATCCGTATGGCTGGTATTAATTTCCAATACCGTTTCTTCTCCTACATTAAAGGTTTCAGTATAGGTTCTGCTCTTGCCCTGCGCCCAAAATACCATAGGGAGCAAGAACATACCTATACCATTAAATAGTAACTGATTCCTGTTCATTTTTTGATGATTTTAATTGATTTAATTTTGCTTTTAATTTTTGTAGTAGTTGTAAGCGCAACTGTAGATTTTGGATAAGTGCTGCAATAGTATCATCATTAGGGCCGTAAACGTTTAAATCATTATTTAAGCTTTGATACTCTTCATCTAGCGCCCCCAACTGATCCATATAACCATCTACTACTTCTTTATTAGCTTTAGAAACATCTAACTTGCTTAATTCGTAATTAATATTAGCGGTATAATAGGTTTCTACTTTTTGCAATTCTGGAGACAAGGCTCCTAGAGAAAGTTTAGCATCTTCTTTTTTTACATCTTGCTGTACCACTGTGGTAGTGCTAGGCAAAGCTTCTGGTTTTGCAAAAAACAAATACGTAGCAATACCAACACAGAGGGCAATACTTGCGGCAATCATGTACCTAGTATAGGATATACCCTTCCGTTTTGGCAAGTCTTTATCTAAGCGTTCCAAAAAACGGGTCTCGTGCCCATGGGATAACTGGTAATCTTCTTTACACCGTTCCTCCCTAAACATTTTTCTAAGATCCTGTGCCATAGTCCATCTGTTTTAACTGTTCTTTTAATTGCGCTTTACCTCTTACTAATCGTGTTCTAGATGCTGTTTCACTTATTGCCAGTATTTCTGCAATTTCTTGATGGTCGTACCCTTCTAGTAAAAACAATTGCACTACATATTTATAGGTATCTGCCAAATTGTTTATAGCTAGTTTTACCATTTCTATTGTACAATGGTCTGCTACTTCCCAACTATCATCTTCAGCTACATGCATGTAACCATCCTCTAACGGAATAGTCTTTTCTCTTTTCGCTTTTAAAAAATCGATACTCCTATTCACCACAATTTTTTTGAGCCATGCGCCAAAAGTTACTTCTCCTTGGTACTGCTCTATTTTTTGAAAGGCTTTAATGAACGCTTCTTGCAATACATCTTCTGCATCCTTTTCATTTTGTAAAAAGCGCATTGCTACACAATACATGCCATCGCAATACTTTTTATAAAGCGAAAGCTGTGCAGCCCTGTCATTTTGTTTACATTTTTCTACTAACTCTAGATGCAAAATGATTGGTTTGTTTTGTTGTTTTCTTTAAGGACGATTTAAAAAATACAATGTGGCAAGTTTTGTCAAAATTTATAAAAAAAAATCCCGAAGTCGTTAGACAACGGGATGGTAAATGTGTATTTATGAGAAACTTATTCGTCTAACAATAAATTGAGGTGAACGGTAATATTATCTCTTGTTGCTTTGCTATATGGGCACATTTCGTGCGCCTCATTTATAATATCTTCTCCTTTTTCTTTATCTACTGTTGGCAAGTAGGTATCTAGAGTAGCTTCTAAAAAATAACCATCTTCATCTTTATTTAAAGAAATGGTGGATTTTACGCTAAAATCGCCTAAATCTTTAATTCCCATTTGTTGTGCTACTGCCTGTACAGCCCCCGCAAAGCAAGAAGCGTAAGCCGCAGCAAACAATTGTTCTGGATTTGTGGTACCCTCTGGTTGCCCATTGTTATCTGGCATTTGTACCTTTAAATCTATAGCACCATTATCACTGGTGACGTGTCCTACCCTACCACCTTCATTAGTTGCAAAGGTTTCAAAAAGTGTTTTCATATCTAATTTTTCTTTACGAGGAGAGAAGTTAAGACTTGTTTGCCCTACCACAACAATAAGGTATATTAAAAATTTGTGAAATATAGCAATACAGTACAATTAGCTAGCATTTGCGTTCTTTAGGAGCGCATTCTTGTTATTTTAGCAATAAATTCAAAGTGTCTTGGGTATAAATCCATCTTTTAAAAACAATAAGCAATCGTCAGAAAATAAAAAAAAGGCGCCCATTGCGGTAGACGATTTGTTCTCAGAACTAAAAAAAGGGAACAAAACAGCTTTGGCAAAGGCCATAACTTTAATAGAAAGTACCCATACAGACCATAAAACATTAGCAGACCAATTAATTATTCAATGCTTACAACTAACCAACACCAGTATTAGGATTGGTATCACAGGAGTTCCAGGCGTTGGCAAAAGTACTTTTATAGAAACTTTTGGGTCTTATTTAACCCAGCAAGGGTTAAAAGTTGCCGTACTTGCTGTAGACCCCACAAGTTCTATTTCTAAAGGAAGTATTTTGGGTGATAAAACCCGAATGGAAACACTAGCTAAAGATGCTAATGCTTTTATACGACCCTCCCCTGCGAGTGATTCTTTAGGGGGCGTTGCTCAACGAACTCGTGAAAGCATTATTTTGTGCGAAGCAGCCGGATATGACATCATTTTGATAGAAACCGTAGGGGTTGGCCAAAGTGAAACAGCTGTGCATAGTATGGTAGATTTTTTTCTACTATTAAAACTAGCTGGCGCTGGAGACGAATTACAAGGTATAAAACGTGGCATTATGGAAATGGCAGACGCCATCGTCATAACAAAAGCAGATGGTACTAATTTAGAACAAGTGCAACTGGCCAAAAAAGAGTTTAAAAGAGCCCTACATTTATACCCACCTAAACCAAACGGGTGGTTCCCAAAAGTTTTAAGTTGTTCTGCGCTCAACAATACTGGGATAGATGCAATATGGGATACTGTAACCCATTTTGTGTCTACTATGAGAGATAACCATCAATTTGTGGCCAACAGAAAAAAACAAGACAAAAACTGGTTTCTACAAGCCGTAGATGGCTTGCTAAAACATCAATTTTACAATACCCCTGGCATTCAAGAGCAATTAAAAACACTATTAACACAAATAGAAACCAATAAAATATCGCCTTTTGCCGCTGCCAAAGTACTCATAGAGGGTAAAACAGAAAACACATAATTAAAAAGCCTAAATTTGCGGCGATTTAAACAGTATACATGCAGGTGGTAACAGATTCTCCCCTTTCTATTGTAGTTCCTTTATATAACGAACAAGATAATGTACAACTATTAACCCAAAAGATACATGAGGCTTTAGTGGGGTACACTTATCAAATTGTTTATGTGGACGATTTTTCTACAGACCACACTAAAAAAGTGGTAAAAGAAATGAACGACCCCAAGGTGGCGTTGATTGAATTAAAAAAGAACTATGGGCAAAGTTTAGCGCTAGCTGCTGGTATTGATTATGCTACTGGGGATTTCATCATTACTATGGATGGAGATTTACAGAACGATCCAAGCGATATCCCTTCCATGTTGCAATATGCGGTAGATGGCGAATACGATTTAATTACAGGAATACGTCAAAAAAGAAAGGATTCCCTAGTAAAGAAAATTCCATCTAAAATTGCTAATTTTTTAGTCCGTAGAGTGACTAAGTTAGACATTAAAGATAATGGGTGTGCTTTAAAAGTATTTACTAAAGATATTGCTAAAGGGCTTAACCTTTATGGAGAAATGCATCGGTTTATTACGCTTTTGGCCTATCTAGAAGGAGCACAAATTAAGCAAGTACCTGTTAAACACCATGCAAGACATGCTGGCAAATCTAAATATGGATTAGAGCGTGTGTTTAAAGTTGTAGCGGATATGATGTTACTCTTATTTATAAGAAAGTACTTTCAGCGTCCCATTCATCTTTTTGGAATATTTGGATTCTTGTTAATTATACTAGGAGTCTTTATAGAAATGTACTTGCTAATTGTAAAATTTGGATTCGACCAAGATATAGGTACAAGACCACTATTAATTTTTGGGATGATGTTTATCTTAGGTGGCATACAGCTTTTTACCATTGGTATTGTTATGGAGCTTCTTATACGTACGTATTATGAGAGTCAGTCTAAAAGACCATATAGAATAAAGAAAATAACCATAGGTGACGGAGAAACAACGTAAATCCATCTTAACTACGCTTAAAATTGTTATAAGTGTAGTCTTGATTTACTTTATTTTCACCAAAATTAATTTTGGCGATGTCATTGCGGTTGTAAAAAAAGCGCATATAGGTTATTTAATTTTAGCGCTCTTTTTATTTATAATATCTAAAACTTTCAACGCCCTACGTTTAAATCTATACTTTCATAGTATCAACATTCCACTTACCCATGTTAGCAATTTTAAATTGTATATACTGGGTATGTTTTACAATCTATTCTTACCTGGCGGTATTGGTGGGGATGCTTACAAAGGCTACGTTATTAAGAAAAAATATAAAACGGGCACACGCAAAATAGTTTCTGTTCTTTTGCTAGACCGCTTAAGTGGAATGTTATTAATTGGCATTTTTGCTTGCATTTTTGCCGTTTTTGTTGAAGCACCTGTACTACAACAATTTACATGGCTGTTTGTCCTCGCAATACCATTAGCTATTGTAAGTTTTTGGTTGGTGGTAAAAAAATACTTTAGTTATACCCTAGGAGTATTTTGGACTTCCTTCTTTTATTCCTTTTTAGTTCAGGGAATACAACTTTTAGCAATCTTAGCTATTCTACAAGCTATAGGCATCACCCTAAATACTATGGCCTATCTATTTATTTTCATGGTTTCCTCAGTCGTATCCGTTATTCCCCTAACTATAGGTGGCATAGGTAGTAGAGAAGTTACTTTTTTATACGGATCACATTGGTTGGGGTTGCAAGCAGACACCGCTATTGGCATTAGTTTTGTATTCTTTATAATTAATGCCTTGGTTTCGTTAGCCGGTATAATTTACCATTTAAAAAAACCAGAACTACATACAAACCCAACTATTTAAGGTGTACCAAATGCCTTTTATGGACAATCTTTTTTCTAGTATTGGGATTTAGAAATTTAGCTTGTAAACGAGTAATTCTAAATTGATTAACCGTTAACTTTTTATCCCAATCTATCCCAGCCTCTTGTAACTTTTTAAGCTCATTATCCGATGCATAAACCCATGCATTTTCCACTTGCATTAAGTCGGTAATACTACTAATAGTCACAGGTTTTTTATTGTAAAAATCCAATGACCAAGTATGTTCTTCACTAATTTTATAAATGTCATTGACATCAATAGCATTTGCCTTTATCTGTTTTGCCATTGTAGAACCTGCTTGGTATTCTAATAAATATGGGTAGAAATGCAAATTCATAACACCATTAAGCAACAGGCTGGTATAGACAGATAAGGTAATTAGTCTTACATAGCTAGGTTCTCGTTTTAAACAAAAATAAATAACCAGACCTAATCCACTAAAAAGCAACACATAATTATACCAAGTTGTAAACTTAAACACGTAAAAGCAAACCAATAGCGCAAAAATATACACGATACTCAATACAAAATACTGAAAACCTAACAGCGCTTTAATCATCGACTTTTTGGTAAACTTTTGCAAGCTGTAAATGTAAGATGCGGTGAGTACAGCATACAACGGCATCATAATATTCATATAATGTGGCAACTTAAATTGGGCAAAGCTGATTAAAAAGAATATGAATGTAATACCGCCTAAAGTCAAAAACTCAAACCCTTGTATGTACTTAAATCGCATTTTAACAAAAGTCTTAACTCTCCAAAAATAACCTAACAAGGCCAATAAAGACCAGGGAAGAAAAACCCATAAAAAAGTGTGAAAAAAGAAAAAGAAGTCGCTACTATTTTTACCGATACCTTCTCCACTCATCCGTTCAAAACTCTGCTCCCAAAAAATAAAAAAGATACCACTGCGCTCATTTCTACCTCTAATAACTTTCTCTGGGTGTAAATCGAATTGTTGGTAATATGCATATAACATAGGGCTTATGGTTACACCAAAAACAAGCAAAGCCAAAAGCACACGGTAATTTAGTAACAAATGCCATCTTCTTGTATACGCTAAATGGCATAAAACACATAATCCTATAACCACAAGAGCTATTTGCCCTTTTGTAGCAAAAGCCATTGCGGCAGCAAATGCACCCCAAAGTAAATTTTTAAGCTGCTGTTCTTCTATATAGGCAGCTAATTGCCAAACTGAAAGTATGGTAAACCCTGTAAGAACCGCATCTGTACGGACATCTATGGCACCTAAAACTATAGTTTGGCAGGTCATAAAAATTAAAGCTGCAAACCTACCCACATCTGCATTATATAATAGTTTACCAAGACCAAAACAACTATAAGCCGCCAATAGGGTGGCCAAAATTCCTGGGATTCTATAGGCCCAATCGTGAATGCCAAAAATTTTAAAAGATAAGGCCGCCAACCAATAATGCATATGGGGTTTGTCTAAGTATTCGTTTGGACCTTTAAATAAATGCGTAAAATCGTTTTCTTGTACCATTCGCATCGCCATAACAGCAAATTGGGCAGAGTCGTTTTCAAATAAGGTAACAAACATGCCTGCTAAGTATACCAAACAAATTAAGCCTATTAAGAACCAATACCGCCTATTAGATATCATACCCAACCTTTTGCAATATTGTTTTAAACAACTTATAGAACACCCAGCCAAAAACTATACCTACCATAAAACCGGTTAAAACGTCTCCTGGATAATGTACGCCAAGATAAATGCGACTATAGCCCACTGCAATACCCCAAATTAACAGAAATATGGCAAACCACTTGTACGTTCTAAAAAAGAAAGATGCAAAAAATACAGCTACGCCAAATGCATTAGCGGCATGTGCAGAAAAGTAACCATACTTACCTCCACAGCTGTTTTTTACCAAACGCATTACCCTGAATACCTCTTGGTTATGGCAGGGTCGTGGACGTTGAAAACCATATTTAAAAAAGTTGCTAAGCTGGTCTGTACAGGTAATTAACAATGCAATAAAAATGAGTAAAAAAACAGTCTTCTTGGGGCCTAATTTTTTATACGTAAGAAACAATAAGAGCACATATAACGGTATAGCACCCCATTTGTCGCTCATAAATAACCAAAAACCATCCCATTGGGGTGTTCCAAGGTTATTCAGAAATAAAAAAATTGTTCTGTCTATGGCATCTAGTCGCTCCAAACCTATCACTGCTAATCTTCGTATCTACTAACTTCTCTATCATAAAAAGCAGTAGCCTCTTCTATCAGATTTTCTGCCTCGGTCATTAATTCTTCTTCGTCCTCCTTAGAAAACTCTTCCAGCCATTCAACCTCATCATTTTCTAGATTTATAATGAACCTTGGGTAGTCTGTATGCACAATAAAAATTGCATCAGGAAAATCGGTATTATCGCCCAAAAGAAATTTAGGTAGTTCCATATCACATTTAATAGTACCTAGCTTGCCGTAGCTTGCTGGGATTTTTGAACAATCAGTTTATCTGTCAATAATTTAAATCGAATATACAATAATACTGCAGAAACCGTAAGGCCGGATAAAAGCCCTAACCAAATTCCGGTACTTGCCAATTCCGTGTGTAAGCCGAGGTAATAGCTTATGGGAAAACCAACTAGCCAATAGGCAATAAACGATATAATAGTAGGTATTTTAACGTCTTGTAGTCCTCTTAATGCGCCTAAGACAACAACTTGTATCCCATCTGAAATCTGAAAAAAAGCTGCAACCAAAAGCAGTTTAGCTGCCAAAGCAATTACAGCAATGTTGTCTTGTTGATTAGCTAAATCGTCTACATCTAAATATATGGTTGGGAAAGCATGCCTAAACACTAGAAAAAGGGCAGCAAAGACAACTTCTATAAGCAAGGTTAAAAAGAACACTGAAGAAGCAATACGTTGCAATTCTTTAAAATTCTGTAATCCTTTTTGGTTCCCCACTCTTACCATAGCAGCAACACTTAAGCCGATGCCTACCATATAGGTCATACTGCTTAAATTAAGTGCTATTTGGTTGGCAGCTTGTGCATTTTTACCCAAGACTCCGCTGAGCCAAACAGCAGATGTAAAAATTCCGACCTCAAAAAACACTTGCATAGCAGAAGGGAAACCCAGTGCCATAATCTTATTTATTATCTTTTTCTCTATAGTTTTAAAGGTAAGACCTTGAAAATAGACTTTAAACTTTGGTTTATGATACATTAAATACCAAACAAAAAGTACCATAACCACTCTAGAAACCAGTGTACCTATTGCAGCTCCAATAATACCTAATTTGGGTGCCCCAAATGCTCCAAAAATAAAAATATAATTCAGTAGAATGTTTACCACATTAGAAACTATGGTAGCATACATGGGGTATTTGGTTTGTGAAAACCCATCTGCGAACTGCTTAAATGCCTGAAAAATAATCATAGGCACCATGGATACTGCCACCAAATTTAAATAAGGCATAGCCAGCGCAACCACTTCTGGTGGTTGCTCCATGTAATAAAGCAAATTTTTACTACACATAATTAAGGTAAACATTACCGCACCTATTATTAGACAAATTAACAACCCATGTTTAAATAATTTTTTAGCCATGGGAATGTCATTAGCACCATCCGCTTCTGCCACTAGAGGTGTTAGTGCTGTAGTAAAACCAATACCTACGTACATAAAAATAAGAACTAAGCTATTGCCCAAAGACACTGCTGCCAATTCTGCTGTTCCCAGTTGGCCCACCATAACATTGTCTGCAAAAGCTACAAAAGTATGTCCCAGCATACCAAGTACTACCGGGGCAGCTAGTTTAAGATTGTAGGCAAACTCATTGGTGTACTTTTTCATTTAAACCTACTTTTTAGTTTTAGCTTCTTCCCAAAAAACATCCATCTCTGCCAGGGTCATCTCTTGCAAAGTATTACCTAATTCTTTAGCCTTTTGTTCTAAATATTGAAATCTTTTAATGAACTTTTTATTGGTTCTTTCTAAAGCGTTTTCTGGATTAATATTTAAAAAGCGAGCATAATTTACCATAGAAAAAAGTACATCTCCAAATTCTGCCTCCATTTTATCAGCATCATTTTTTAGCACTTCTTCTTGTAGTTCTCCCAGCTCTTCTTGGAGTTTTTCAAATACTTGTTCTGGTTGTTCCCAATCAAAACCCACACCAGCTACCTTTTCCTGTATCCGGTTTGCTTTTACCAAAGCAGGCAAACTGTTTGGCACTCCTTCTAACACACTCTTTTTGCCTTCTTTTAATTTGATGTTTTCCCAATTTCGCTTTACATCTTCTTCATCGGTTACTTTAACATCACCATATATATGTGGGTGACGATGTATCAGCTTTTCGCAGATACTGTTGGCTACATCTGCAATATCAAAATCCTTAGTCTCAGAACCAATTTTAGCGTAGAATACAATGTGCAATAAAACATCTCCTAATTCTTTTTTAACCTCTTCCAAATCATTATCTAAAATAGCATCGCCTAACTCATAGGTTTCTTCTATAGTTAAATGCCTTAAAGACTGCATGGTTTGCTTTTTATCCCATGGGCACTGAGCCCTGAGCTCGTCCATAATGGTTAATAATCGGTCAAAAGCTTGGAGTTGTTCCTGTCTAGAGTTCATGCTGAAATTTTCAGGCTTCAAAACTACAATTTGTTGAACGGTTTTACCTGCTAATTTGTAAAAAGTAACAATTATGGTTTTGGTGTCAATGCACTGCATAAATTATCCTTACATTTAAGAAACTAAATAGCATGAAAACCTATCTTATTTCCGTTTTTTCAATTATGATTACCCTAGGTTATAGTCAAGAAAAAATTATCCTTCCTTACAATGATGAAACTACAAAAGCCTATACCCATCCAGAAAAGGAGTATTTCTCTAACATTTGGCAAACCCAAGTTGTTACCAATGTAGCCATGCCTTCCCTAGAAGTATTTAGACCAAACCCCGCTATAAATACAGGTACAGCTGTTATAGTTGCTCCTGGCGGCGGACTATATGGTCTTAGTATTAATAGTGAAGGTAGAGACGTTGGTAAATGGCTTGCTGATAAAGGGATAACCGCCTTTGTATTGCGATACCGCTTAGTGCCTACGGGTGACGATGGGGTTCAAGAAATATCAGAATTAGGTCAAACCAATCCTGCAAAAATTGTTACAGAAGTTACTAAATACATACCACTATCTATTAAGGATGGTTTAAATGCTATTGAATATGTGCGCAATAATGCAGAAACTTATGGCATCGTAAAAAACAAAATTGGTTTTATGGGCTTTTCTGCTGGTGGCGCAGTTACGGTTGGGGTAAGCCAAAATTATACCAAAGCATCCAGACCAGATTTTTTGGTCCCTGTGTATTATTGGTCTACCGTATTATTACCCTTACCCCCTAAAACAGATGCTCCACCAATGCTACTTGTTTGCGCTACAGATGACCCCCTACAACTTGCTAGTGGTAGTATTGCACTTTATAATACGTATCTACATGCAGGTAAATCTGTGGCATTGCATATGTATGCTAAGGGCGGACATGGTTTTGGAATGAAAACACAAAACCTACCTTCTGATAAATGGATAGACCGATTTTATGATTGGGCAGTAAGTGAGAAACTGGTTAAAATTACACCATAAAATAACGTGCTGCACCAAAAGTTAAATTAGACTTAAGAGCTGTTCCATTTTGACCAAAAGGATAAAAAAATCTTTACCTTCCATAGTTAATAGAAATATTATGCTCAATAAATTTTATCTGTTCATATCACTTTTGTGGGTTATTGGATCTACTAACGCCCAAGATGTATTTAAAGACGAAATAACTGCGTTGGTAAAGCATAATGATTCGCTTTGGAATCAAGAAAAAGCCACGGTAATTTTTACTGGTAGCTCTAGTATAAGAATGTGGAAAAACCTAAAAGAATGTTTTCCTGAACATCAAGTATTAAATACAGGTTTTGGCGGTTCACAAACTAGTGATTTATTACATTATTTAGATGATGTGGTGTTACGTTACCATCCTAAAAAAGTATTTATTTACGAAGGAGATAATGATATTTCAGCCAAAAAAAGACCTAAAGAAATTATAGTAACATTACAAGAAGTTTTAGAACGACTTTACAAATACGACCCAGATTTAGAAGTAGTACTTATATCTACCAAGCCTAGTATTGCCCGCTGGAAATTGAAAGGAAAGTACAAACGTCTCAACAAAAAATTAGATAAACTGGCCAAAAATTCTCCCAATATTAGTTATGCGGATGTTTGGTATGCCATGCTCGATGGTAAAAAATTACGTAAAGATATTTTTATAGCAGATGGCTTACATATGAATCCCACGGGTTATGATATCTGGCACCAACAACTAAAACAATTTCTTTATTGACCAAGCCATAATGAAATCGACCATTCTAAAATCCATAACCATATTTTCTTTACTACTTGCCTTAATATCATGTAAAGAAGAGAAGAAAAAAATTGAATATCCTAAAACGGATTTATCTGTAAATGCCCTAATACCTAAACCCATTAAAGTAATACCTACCCATACAGCCTTTGGATTAGATAGTAGTACCGTAATTTTCACAGACCAAAGCGCCACTGGTTTTGAAGCGGTAGGACAATTTTTAGCTAATAAAATTAAAGAAGTTACTCCCTTAGAATTGGGCGTCAATACCAGTATAGATGAGAGTGTAAGGCGTATTATCTATATCACTAAAACAGACAGTTTAGCCCAGGATTCTCCTGAGGCTTATGAACTTTATATACAGAATGATACTATCTTATTGAGTGCACGTACTGCGGCAGGTGCTTTTAGAGGCGTTCAAACCCTACGACAACTTATTCCCGAAGCGGCTAATGACACACTAAGTAGTAGTCCCATGTGGTTAATACCTAGTGGAAAAATAATAGACGCTCCACAATATGCTTACCGCGGAGCAATGTTAGATGTGGCAAGACATTTTTTTACTGTAGCAGAAGTAAAAAGATACCTGGACCAATTGGCCTACTATAAAATAAATAAGTTTCACTTGCATTTAACAGATGATCAAGGATGGCGCATAGAAATAAAATCGTGGCCAAAACTAACAACTATAGGTGCTAAGACAGAAGTTGGCGGCACAAAAGGCGGATTTTACACACAGGAAGATTATAAAGAAATTGTAGCCTATGCAGCAGAACGGCATATAGAAGTTATCCCAGAAATAGACATGCCTGGTCATATCAATGCGGCAGTTTATAGCTATCCTTTTTTAAATGGTAATGGAAAATCTGTAAACAATTACACTGGAATGCGAGTAGGCTTTAGCACTTTAGATACCCGTAAAGACACTGTATATAAATTTATAGATGATGTAATTGGTGAACTGGCAGCTATTTCCCCGTCCCCGTACTTTCATATTGGTGGTGACGAGACATTCGCTACCAAAAAGAAAGATTACCTACACTTTATTAATAAAGTTGAAGCTATTGTAAACCAACATGGTAAACAAATGATGGGATGGAATGAAATATCCCAAGCCGATATTTCTAGCAATACCATTCATCAATTATGGAAAGAAAAACATCATTCCGTAGATGCGGCTAAAAAAGGAGCTAAAATAGTTTTAAGTCCTGGTAACAAATCGTACTTAGATATGAAGTATGATGCAAATACCAAACTAGGGCTAACATGGGCAGGATTTATACCTGTAGATTCTGCTTACCAGTGGAGGCCATCCACTTTTATAAAAGGATTAGGGAAAGAACATATTTTAGGGATTGAAGCACCATTATGGTCAGAAACGATAACTAATAGCGATGATTTAGAATACCTTGCTTTTCCAAGAGTTATTGGAATAGCAGAATTAGGCTGGACACAAGAAGAATTTTATGATTGGGAATCGTACAAAAAACGGTTAGGCCTACAAGTTCCCTACTTAAAACGCAATTCTATTAACTATTTTAATGCTCAAGAGGTACCTTGGGAGCGCTAAACACATCCATTTACCCCTGCACAACTTATAAATTATTGTTAAAATTTATGGTTTAAGTTTGCTTTTATTAGTCTTTGATTAACAATTTTGTAATATTATACTTACTTTTTTAATATTATTTTATTAATTTTCAGCGTTTTAATTAAACCGGTTAACGGTTAACACTATAAAACCCCCCGTTTTTTTGTACATTTCCCCTAGTTTTTATGGGGGATACACATTAGTGAAATAAAAACTTTTAAGTGATAGCAAATGATTAGGAATTTTTGGAACGAAGAATGGAAGGAGATTAAGTTTGATGAAAAGATTTCAAAAGATGCCAAATTCAAGATTTCCAATTACGGTAGAGTAATCAACTGTAAAGGAGATAAAGAATTTTTGGTAACTGAATCCTTTATCAACGGATACCAGAACCTTCCATTGAAGCAGGAGCAAAATGGAAAATCTACGAGTAGATACGTCCATAAGTTAGTCGCAGAGCATTTTCTAGAGAAAAAAGAAGGCGACCAGTACGTAATCCACGTAAATTACGACAAGAAGGACAATAGGGTGGAAAACCTTAAATGGGCTACTAAAAAGGAGAAAGAGGAACACCAGTTCAGCAATCCTGCCTACAAGAACCGACCTAGGAAAAGAACTTACGCCAAACTAACAGAGGCAAAAGTTAAGTTGATCAAAAGAAAGATCCACGATCCAAACAGAAGAACCCGTATGAAAATGATTGCAAAGCAGTTCGGTATCTCTGAAATGCAATTATACCGCATTAAAAGCGGAGAAAACTGGGGTTCTGTTACCGATTGGTAACAAAACACATTTGTTAGTATTTACAAGAGCACTACGCTTTATCATTAAGCCTTTCTAAGGCTTCTGCAATGCGCTTGTTCCAACGTTGTTGGGCCTCTGCATTTCTAGAGAAACTGGTTTCCCAGTCATAGCGCTCTTGTAAATCTTTCATTTCTTTAAGCGTATCCTTGTAGATTTTTTGAATTTCTTCTTTTACATTTTCTGTAAAAGCGGTACGCTCTACAATTAATTTCATCTTACGTGCGTACAATTCAGTGATATTAAAATGCAACTGCTCATGTTGCAATACCCTTTCATTTACTAGTTCTGGTCTATACCAAGATTGATTAGGGTAAAAGAATGCGGTAATAGTGATTGTAACTTTAACCTCATGATACCAAATATTGGCAGAGTAATTATAGGTTATTCCGCTTGCTGTAGTTGCGGCGGCGGCAGCGTCTTTAGGTATTTTACCTTTAAAATCGCTCCAGCTTAGCTTTTGCTTGGATTGCCATGGTACTCCTGCTTCTTTATCTTGCGCAGATAGAACAAAACCTAATAATAGGCTAATAACAATTATTCCTTTTCTAAATCCCAATTAAATGTAATTACCTTTTCTATATCTGGGTGTAAGCTGTAGTGTACAGGGCAGGTTTCTGCTGTACGTTCTAAAATTGTGCGCTGCTTTTGTTCTTGCACCCCTCTTAAACTAAGTTCTACCTCAATTTTAGAAATTCGTCTAGGGTTGCTATCCATATATTTAGCAACATTAGCAGTAGAACCCGCCAAGTCTATACCCATATCTCTAGCCTTTATACCCATTACAGTAAGCATACAACTGGCCAAACCTGTAGCTATTGTATCTGTTGGTGAAAAGGCCTGTCCTAGTCCATTATTATCTGTAGGGGCATCAGTTACAAACTCGGCTCCAGAACGTAAATGCTCACAAGTTGTTCTTAAATCTCCAGTATATGTTACTTTAGAAGTCATCCTAATTATTTTAGCTCTTTAATATACAAATTATCGTAACCCAGTACATAAACAGCATTGTTGTAATAACCCGCAGTGTATTTATGGTAGTAATCAAACTTATTTCCACTGTACTCCGTTACTCCAATTTCTTTATTGGTTTCAAATAGATTTTTCTTGTAAGCTAATTTTAAAACTAAATCCATAGTCATATCATATCCTCTTACTGCATACCTATCTGGATCAATTCCATATTTTTTCTTGTAAGCTTTTACAAAAGAACTTGTTTCATCTACCTTAAACGGTGCAGGAAAGGTGAATTTTAAATTAGACAAATGAGGTCTAGAAACATCTTCTCCTTCAAAGGCACTATTATAATTGGTAGTGAACATACGTACTTTAGTTTTACCTCCAGTCTCATTATTATGGTTAGATGCATTAAGAATAGAACTAACACTAGCCGCCAAACTTTCGTCCGTTGTTTCTACTATAACCCAATTCTCTTCATTTCTAGTAAGCATTCCCTTAAAATCTACTAGGTGTAACGAGCCGTCTTTAGCCATATTGGCTACTCTTGCGTAGGGTAATCGTTTTAAAATAGCTTGCCTAGCCTCTAAGTGTTTGGCATCTGCAATAACAATAACTTGTTCTTTAGTTCTATTTTTTTCTATATAATCTAACAATGTATTTCTCAACAACTCATCATTGGGCATAGCATAAAAAACATTGTTAAAATTCACCGCATTAGCGGATGCAAATGGAGCCACCACAGGAATATTTTTTTGAGTTGCCTGCGCTGCTACTGTATTTAATAAACTAGGATCTACTGGCCCCACAATAGCGTCTATACCCAACAAGTGCTGTGCTAAAATTGCATTAACCTTATCCGCGTTTCTTTCCGTATCAAAGGCTTTTACGTTTACAGAAATTCCTAAATGCTTTAAACTATCTAATGCTATCATAGCACCAGAATATAAGCCCATAGCATAGCTGATGTCTTTTCTACCTGTAATTTGATTTTGCGTTTTATCGCTATTAGAAAAATCTACTCTATCTAACCTAAAGGGCAGCAAAAACATTAGGTTGGGTTTGTTTACCACATTTATACTGTCTAGCAAATTAATTTGGTCAATCACTAGAGCGTTTTTAACTTGCAGTACCTCTTCTTTCTTTTTTGGTAATTTAAGTACCATGCCAGCCTTTAGTCCATTTTCTAATTCTGGATTGAGCAATAAAAGAGAATCCCTACTAATCTTTAAATTCCTAGTTAATGTAAAAACCGTTTGCTTAGGCTTTACTTGGTAAAAAATAAAGTTCTCAGTGTTAACTATCTCATCACTAGGCTTACGTTTAGGCAAACGCAACACCATACCTTCTTTTAAGCCGCCTAGGTCTTTTATCTCTGGATTTAGTGCAATGACTGAATCTACAGGGATACCATAGTTCTGACTAATTCTATAAATTCCAATTGATTTTGGAACGGTATACGACTCAAATATCCCAACTTGTTGTTCTTTTAAGCTATCGCCTTTAGGCCTTGGCAAACGTAATTCTTGCCCTTCTGCCAAATAACTACTATTCTTTGGCAAATTAGGATTAAGAGCTATTAAGCTATCTACGGTAATACCATATTTATTAGCAATACTCCACCTAGTTTCTTTAGGCAGTACTTGATATTGAAAAAATTCAATATCTTTTTCTTCTTCCTCAGGAACTTCTGGATATTTAGGAATTTGCAAAACCATTCCCTTTTTAAGGGGCGTAGCATACAACTCTTTATTGTATCTTTTTAATTGTTCTTCTGTAATATTATAAGCCTTGGTAATACCAAATAAAGTTTCTCTTTTACGCACCTTATGCCTTGTGTAGCCAATAGGCCTATCCTGGTTTAGATTTTCTTCAACCTCGGGCTTAGGCTTTATAGGTTTTTCTTCTGTAGCTCCATCTATGTCTTCACCCACAGGAATGACCAAAATTGTATTTGGTTTTATATTTTCCTTGTCTGTGATTTCAGGATTTTCTTTAAGAATTGCAAACGGAGTTACCCTATACTTTTTAGCAATGCTATATAGTGTTTCTCCCTTTTCTACCCCGTGGGTTATATAACGCTGCTGTGCAGAAACACAAAACGTACTCAAAACAAACGTACAAACTACACAAAATGCAGTGATAAAAGAATTTTTCATTATTCCCATTCTATAGTGGCTGGTGGTTTAGAACTAATATCGTACACCACTCTATTTACACCTTTTACTTTATTAATAATATCGTTAGATACCTTCTGTAAAAATTCATAAGGTAAATTAACCCAATCTGCCGTCATACCATCAGTACTTTCTACCGCTCTTAGCGCCACACACTTTTCGTACGTACGTTCATCTCCCATTACCCCTACACTATTTACGGGTAAAAGCATGGCTCCGGCCTGCCAAACTTTGTCGTAAAGTCCACTTTTTTTAAGACCTTCAATAAAAATGGCATCTACCTCTTGTAGCATAGACACCTTTTCTGCGGTAATATCACCTAAAATACGAATACCTAATCCTGGTCCAGGAAAAGGATGCCTGCCTAAAATATTGTCTGGCATGCCTAGGCTCTTACCCACTCTTCTTACCTCATCTTTAAATAATAAATGTAGAGGTTCTACAATCTTCAACTTCATATAGTCTGGCAAACCACCTACGTTATGGTGGCTTTTTATGGTTACCGATGGCCCACCACTTGCAGATACTGATTCTATCCTATCTGGATAAATGGTTCCTTGCGCCAACCATGTTGCATTTTCTACTTGATGTGATTCATCATCAAAAACCTCAACAAATACTCGACCAATAATTTTACGTTTACCTTCTGGATCCGACTCCCCTTTTAAAGCATCCAAAAAACGTGCCGAAGCATCGACTCCCTTAACATTTAGCCCCATTCCTTTATACTGCTCCAAAACCTGCTCATACTCATTCTTACGCAGTAAACCATTATTTACAAAGATGCAATGTAATTGTTCACCAATAGCTTTATGCAAAAGCATGGCTGCAACACTTGAATCTACACCACCAGAAAGTCCTAAAATGACGCGCTCATCACCAATTTTTTCTTTTAACTCAGATACAGTTTCCTCTACAAATGCTGTGGGTGTCCAGTCTTGCTTTAAGCCTGCAATGTCTACTAAAAAATTCTTTAAAAACGTACTTCCGTCTTTGGAGTGGTACACTTCTGGATGAAATTGTATTGCGTAGGTATCTTCCCCATTTATACGGTATGCTGCGTTGACAACATCTTCCGTACTTGCCAATAACACTCCGTTTTCTGGTAATTCTTTAATGGTATCACTGTGACTCATCCACACCTGAGTACCTTCGTCTATACCCTTTAAAAACGCTTCATCTGTTTTAAACTTAGACAGATGTGCCCTACCGTACTCTCTAGTAGCAGATGGTGCTACGCTACCTCCACTAAAATGAGCTAAGTATTGTGCTCCATAACAAATACCTAATAATGGTTTTTTGCCCCTTATTTGCGATAAATCTGGATGCGGAGGATTGTCTAACCTCACTGAATGTGGTGAACCAGAAAGTATCACAGCTTGGTAAGGAGATAAATCCTTAGGCGGATTATTAAATGGTTTAATTTCTGAGTAAATGTTAAGTTCCCGAACGCGTCTGGCGATCAATTGAGTATACTGGGAACCAAAATCGAGGATTAAAACTTGGTTATGCATGAGCAAAAATAGCAATTTGAAATAGTACCGAAAGGTAATTTTAAAGATTATTATCAGTTCTTTTGAAATTGATTAATTATGAGGTAATTAGGACATTATTTTTTTCTAACTACCTATAAACCTAAAGATTATCCTTATTTTTAATTATTCTAGGCACATATAACATTCTGTAGCTTTTTTCTTAACAATTTAAAACCTTTCTTTGTGCTCCAAACCAAAATTTAAAATGATAAAAGGATTTATCTTCGATTTGGACGGTGTAATTACGGATACCGCTGAACTACATTTTCTTGCTTGGAAAGCCCTTGCTGACGAGATGGGCTGGAATTTTGACCGTGAAGTGAACGAAAAACTTAGAGGTGTTTCTAGGTTAGATTCCATAGGTATTATTATGGACCACAACGCTGTTAATTTACCAGAAAAAGAGGTAGTTGAACTAGCTACTAAAAAGAATGAGATTTACGTAGCAAGTTTAAACCAAATTACTCCTGAGGATTATTTGCCTGGTGCTAGAGAATTACTTACACATTTAAGACAAGAAGGTTTTAAAGTGGCATTAGGCAGTGCAAGTAAAAATTCTACTAAAGTTTTAGCACAACTAGATGCTACCAAATATTTTGATGTAATTGGTGACGGTAATAGTGTGAGTAAAAGTAAACCCGCGCCAGATATCTTTTTGTTTGGAGCAGAGAAACTTGAGTTAAAGCCAGAGGAATGTGTAGTTTATGAAGATGCCGAAAGCGGTGTTGATGCTGCTAAAGCAGGAGGTTTCCACGCTGTAGGGATAGGCCCTAAGGAGCGTGTTGGCCATGCAGACGTTCGGTTTGATGATATGAAACAAGCGACTTTGTTTGAAGTAAAATCTCATTTTAAAGATTTGTTTTAAAACAAGTCAACATAATAAATGGCAAAAGCCCCGGGAACCACTCCGGGGCTTTTAATTTTAAATCAAAACCAACCTAAACACATGAATTAACTAATCCACATACTTAAAGCTTTGCTTTTTAATCAAAGCAATTTGTAGTATAACAATTAGTTTTTGCTTTACCCTACCTTAAAATTGAATTATTTTTAAAAAAAGTTTTAAAGTGAATCAATTAGTTTTACAAAGCATCAAAAAAGAACTCCAAACAGCACTTAACACTTATGGACATCCCTTTAGATATTTTACCTGTGGTACCATAGCAAGTAGAACGCCAAAACAACGAACTGTAGTACTTAGGGCTATAGAAGAAGATTTTAAATTAATCTTTTACACGGACAGACGATCTGCAAAAGTGGAACAATTAAGAAACAACTCCACCATATCCGCACTATTTTATCATCCAGAAAAAAAAATACAACTCCTTTTTACTGGGAATGCGACTATTGTTACGGAAACCAAAGAATTGCAAAAAATATGGACGCAATTATCTGATAAAGCAAAGAAAGACTATACCACCAAAAAAGCTCCGGGAAGCACTATAACACCAACAGATGATATTGATTATTTGAGTGACCAAAACTTTTTTTGCCAAGTAGAAATAGAAACCATAACATTAGAATATTTAAAACTCACAAACAGCCAACATCAACGGATTCAATTTACCAAGCAAAATGGTGGATGGGAGAGTCTGTTATTAGTCCCGTAATACTAAAAATTCTAACTGTAGTGGACGCAACTTTTCTTTTAAGATTGCAATTAAGTCATCTCCATATTCTAAATACATCTCAGAAAAATTGAGTTGTCTTTCTTGTAACGAATAATTAGGGAATAATTGATTTTGAAGTTCTGTAAGACGAATTACATGGTCTTTAAGTTTTAATTTTTGAGCCTTTAAAAGACGTTTTTCTAAATTATCTAATCCCTTTTTTTGCTTAACTTCTTGTGCTTTCACAGCTCCGATGAAGGATTCGTCGGTTTGCTTCGCTAACTCATAAAGTGCTTTAAACTGTGCTTCTAGGGCCTTTTTTTGTGGTGTAAAATCTATATCAATATTAGATATTTTTCTAATTTTCTTATTGATTAACCTACTTTGCTTTAAAAATAAATCTTCAACAGACAACTCCATTTTATGAATCTTCTGCACTGCTTTTTGTGTTATTAATAGTGCAGAATTCCGCGGTAGAAGTATAGGAAAAGGAACTTCTAATGCATCAAAATACTGTTTAAGTTGTAGCCAGTACGCCAATTCTCCGCCACCCCCAATGTAGCATAAATTAGGTAAAATTACTTCTTGGTATAGCGGCCTAGCAATTACATTAGGAGAAAACCGTTCTGGATGCGCATCCATCTCATTTAAGAGTGCTTCCCTAGAAAATGCTATCTCAGTATCATTTACAAAAAAATCGGCACCACGCTGTACAATTCGCTCTCGCAAATTATCCTTAATGTAGAAATAGTTAATTTCTCTTGGGTTTACTTGAATTTTATAATCCTCAGAAGCATTGCTCAAAGCATTTATAGTCTTAGAAACCAACGCATAAGGCTGCTGATCTAAAATGTCTGCTTTCATGTACGGTATTAACAATCGCTTTAAATCAGCATCGTCCCCGTCTACGATAACCAGTCCGTAAGACCTAAATAACTGATTGACAATATACCGTGTAGCCTCTGTCAAAGTAGCGTGCTGTAAATACCCCTCTTTAAATAACTTTTTTAGTTCTTCTGCTCGTTGGGTAGTTCCCATTTGAGCCTCTATAACTTTAAATACTTCATCTAAACCCGTAGTATCTAACCTACCCACTGGTCCAGCAGCCTTTTTATTCCATTGTATTTTCTTGCCTTTAAAATTGAAGTAGTTTATTTCTTCAAAATCGTGGTCCTCTGTTGCCATCCAGTACACAGGCACAAAGTTTTTATCTGGGTACTTTTGTTGTAATTCTTCAGTAAGATTAATTGTACTAATAATCTTATATAAGAAATAAAGGGGTCCTGTAAACAAATTCAGTTGGTGTCCTGTAACAACAGTAAACGTATTTTCTAAGCCCAGTGCCTCTATATTTGCTTGTGTATTGGGTGATGTGGATATTCCTTGATACTGTGCTTTGAGGGCCTGCACCAATATTTTTCTTGTGGTTACAGAAAACGATTGTTCTTTTGTCTTAATCTGTGATTCAAAATTTTCAATTCTAGGAAAGTGTCCATAGAATTTAGAAAGCTTTGGCTCTTCTGAAATATAATCGCAAATAAGCTTGGAAAAATAACCGGTTTTTTGGTAAGGTATACAGTCTACATCCATGAACTCAAGAAAAAAAATCGGGTTAAAGATAAGTTACTTCAAACAGTAGAAGCCTAAAAATTTCGTTAATTGCCGCTTGCAAAAAATATTGCTAGCTTTGAGTTTACGCCACAATCAAACACATTTATGAAAAAAATTTTTACGCTACTAGTCCTTTCTATCGCTTTAAGCACTTATGCACAGACCCTTAAAAGTCCTTCTGAGTTCTTGGGATATGAGCTAGGAACCGAATTTAGCAGACACCATGAGGTTGTAGGTTACTATAAATATTTAGCCCTTGTAGCACCAGAAAATGTAAAGTTAATTACCTACGGTAAGACTAATGAACGTAGACTTTTACAACTGGCTTATGTTTCTAGTGCAGAAAACCTAGCAAATCTAGAAGAAATACGCAAAGAGCATTTAAAAAATACTACGGGCACTGGCACTAATGATAAGGCTATCGTTTGGTTAAGTTATAACGTTCATGGTAATGAAAGCGTAAGTACAGAAGCTTCTATGAAAACCATTTACAGCTTATTAACCGATAAAAAAGAATATCTTAAAAACACCATAGTGATTATAGACCCTTGTATTAATCCGGATGGTAGAGATTGGTATGTAAACTGGTATAATCAGAATAAAAACACTCCTAATCAGGTAGACCCAAATAGTGTGGAGCATCACGAGGGTTGGTTGTCTGGCAGAAGTAATCATTATATGTTCGATTTAAATAGGGATTGGGCATGGTTGACCCAAGTGGAAAGTCAACAACGATTAAAAATTTTTAATCAATGGTTACCGCATGTACATGTAGATTTTCATGAACAAGGCGTAGATAATCCATATTATTTTGCACCTGCTGCAGAACCTTACCATGAGGTGATAACCGATTTTCAGCGCGAATTTCAAGAAACTATAGGCAGAAATCATGCAAAATATTTTGATGCCAAGGGTTGGTTTTATTTCACCAAAGAGGTTTTTGATTTGCTCTATCCTAGTTATGGAGACACCTACCCTATGTATAATGGAAGTATTGGAATGACGTATGAGCAAGGCGGCAGTGGCCGTGCTGGCTTAGGTATTATTACAAAAAATGGGGACACGCTTACGCTACAAGACCGTATAGACCACCATTTTACAACAGGCTTATCTACAGTAGAAGTAGCTGCTAGCAACGCAAAACGTCTAAATAGCGAGTTTAAAAAGTTCTATCAGCAAAAAAACTTTACCTATAAAGATTATGTATTAAATGGTGATGTTGATAAAATTAGGGCTCTTAGTTCTCTATTGAACAAACATGAAATAGCATATCATCAAGGTACCAACAGTACCGTTAAGGGTTTTGGCTACCAAACCAATCGCCAAACTTCTTTAAAAAGTAATGAGAATAGCTTAGTGGTTTCTACCAACCAACCCAAAGGTACCATGGTAAAAGTATTATTTGAACCCGCTGCCAAGTTGAGTGATTCTTTAACTTATGATATCACGGCTTGGTCTTTACCCTATGCGTACGGTCTGGATGCCGTAGCAAGCACAAATACTGTTAGCAAGCAAAATTTCATGGACCAACCTATTACAACCAAAGTAACCTCTAATGCGTATGCGTATGTAACAGATTGGAACAGTATGTATGATGCTCGTTTTTTAGCAGAATTACTCCAAAATGGAATAAAAATACGTGCGGCACACCATTCGTTTACACTTAATGGAAAATCTTTTGAACGTGGTAGTCTTATTATCACCAAAACTGATAACGAACAAGTGGCTGATATGGAAGCAAAATTGCAAGAAGTAGCTACCAAACATTTTAAAAGTTTAGAGGCCGTAAACACCGGATTTGTGGATGGCGGCAAAGATTTTGGTTCTAGTGCTGTAAGAATGATTAAAAAGCCTAAGGTTGCAGTCTTTAATGGTAAACCTAGCTCCACCCTACAATTTGGAGAAGTATGGCATTTCTTTGAGCAACAATTGAACTATCCCGTGAC
The DNA here is from genome assembly GCF_011882165.1 of Croceivirga sp. JEA036. Classification (NCBI taxonomy): domain Bacteria; kingdom Pseudomonadati; phylum Bacteroidota; class Flavobacteriia; order Flavobacteriales; family Flavobacteriaceae; genus Croceivirga; species Croceivirga sp. JEA036. Next base: position 29,379 of record NZ_JAATON010000005.1, on the reverse strand, counting down.
CATTTTAAACGAAGCTTATTTTAAAAATATAGATTTAGACGCCTATGATGTACTGATTCTGCCCAATGGCCGTTACAGTTCTTATTTGGATGATACCACCATGGCAGAGCTTAAAGATTGGGTTAAAGCAGGTGGCAAACTCATTGCTATGGGTGGCGCCTTAAAAAGCTTAACCGGCAGTAATGGGTTTGGTCTAAAAACAAAAGAATTAGAAAAGGAAACTGAAGCTACATCCCTTACGCCTAGCCATGCTATAGAACGAGAGCGAATGAAAAATGCTATTACTGGAGCTATTTTTAAAACTAGAATAGATAATAGTAATCCTTTGGCATATGGGTATGGCAACAGCTACTTTACATTAAAACTAGGTACAGACAGTTATGATTATCTAAAACAAGGCAACGCAGTTTACTTAGAGAAAGATGCTACTCCAGTTTCTGGCTTTGCAGGCACTAACGCACAAAAAAAACTGGGTAACACTCTTGTTTTTGGCAATCAAAACTACGGTCGTGGACAAGTAATTTATATGGTAGATAATCCTCTATTCAGAGGTTTTTGGGAAAACGGCAAGCTATTCTTTGCTAATGCCCTGTTCATGGTAGACTAATGTTTACAGGAATACACCATATCGCCATAATTTGTTCTGATTATAAAAAGTCGAAACATTTTTACACGGAGATTCTAGGTCTCTCTATTCGTAAAGAGACCTATAGAGAGGCTAGGGCTTCTTACAAATTAGATTTAGACGTTGCTGATCAGTATTGTATTGAACTCTTTTCTTTTCCCAATCCACCACAAAGAACTTCTAGACCAGAAGCAGCTGGTCTGCGTCATTTAGCCTTCTGCGTTACCAATTTAGATGATGCTATTGCACGCTTGCATTCCTTTGATGTTGCTACAGAACCTATCCGGATAGATGAACTTACGGGAAAACGATTTACTTTTTTTGAAGACCCAGACCAATTACCGTTAGAATTATATGAAGTATGAAATCATAATTTAAGCTGATATTTTGTAATTTTAGTAGTAAAACTGCAAACTAGTTAAACTTAGAAACTGTTGATTATGAAAAAGATATTCACCCTTATTTTATTCGCTGTATGTTGTACTACAACATTTAGCGTTGTAGCCCAAAATGGACAGTTCCGAGAATATAATGGAGAAGTTTTAGAAGAAGGCAGCAACAAATCTTTAGCGCTTGCTACCATAAGCATTGAAAATACCAATATTAGCACCATCACAAATACAGACGGTGAGTTCAGTTTAAAAGTACCTTTAACCACCAAAAATGCGCAAGTAATAATTGCTTTTTTGGGGTATGAAACTAAATCAATTCCGCTTACAACATTAAATCAAAAAAATAATAAAATTCACCTTAAAGTGGCAGTGACCGCTTTAGAACCAGTAAATATTAATGCACCAAAAGATGCAGAGAAATTGGTGCGTGAAGTGTTGAGTAAAAAAGGAGAACATTACCTTGATGCGCCATCTATTATGACAGCTTTTTACAGAGAGACTATTAAAAAGCGAAGAAGAAATGTTTCGCTATCAGAAGCAGTTGTCAACATTTATAAATCGCCCTACGCATCAGACAAAAACGATGCGATGCGCTTGTACAAAGCTCGTAAAAGTACCGATTATAATAAATTAGATACCGTGGCTTTAAAGCTACAAGGCGGCCCATTTAACACCTTGTATGTAGACCTGATGAAATATCCAGAATACATCTTTGCTGGTGGCTTAGTAGATGAATACCGATTTAAATACGAAGGTTCCACATTAATTGATGACCGCCAGATTTACGTCATCGCTTTTAATCAATTAGAGAGCATTGCAGACCCTTTGTATAAGGGAAAATTATATATTGATGTAGAAAACAAAACTTTGGCAAGCGCCGTATACCAATTGAATATTACAGACCGCGAAAAAGCATCTAGATTATTTGTCAGAAGAAAACCTGCACAAGTAGATGTGTGGCCAACAGAAGTAGCTTACCGTGTTGATTACCGAGAAAAGAACGGAAAATGGTATTATGGTTATAGTAATATTTTGATGGAATTTAAAGTAAATTGGGAAGGAAAGCTCTTTAATTCACTCTACAGCATGGCTGCTGAAATGGCAGTAACAGATTGGAAACAAAATACAGAACAACAAAATCTTAAGAATAAAGAAAAACTAAAACGAAGTATTATTCTGGCAGATGAAGCTATTGGGTTCTCTGATCCAGATTTCTGGGGAGAATACAATATTATTGAACCTGAAAAATCTATTGAGAGTGCCATAAAAAAAATACAACGCCAAATAAAACGAGCCAATAAAAATGGTGCTGCTAAACCTTAGTCCTATTAAATAAACAATTGCTATGACCAAAAGAAGGTTATTTATACAATCCTCTCTTGCTCTGGGAGCAACAACTTACTTTTCTCAATTTGCTTTGGGTAAAACACCCCATTCAGACAATAACTTATCTAAAATTAAGCCGAAAAAACTTGAAAAAGGAGCTACCATTGGTGTAATCGCCCCTGGTTATGCTGTTAAAAAAGAAGTACTAGAAACTAGTTTAGATGCGCTAAAAAAAATGGGATTTATGCCTGTACATACTCAACGTATTATAGGTAACTACGGCTATTTTAGTAATACTGATGAAGAACGCGCAGCAGATATTATGGCGATGTTTAAAAATCCAGAAATAGATGGCATCCTGTGTGCTAGAGGCGGTTACGGCTGCACCAGAATACTACATCTTTTGGATTATGATGCTATACAGAATAACCCAAAAGTACTTATAGGTTTTAGTGATGTTACAGCACTTTTGAATGCCATTTACAAAAAGACGGGATTGGTTGGCTTTCATGGTCCCGTAGGCAGCACACTGGATGATGCTTATAGCCAAGAATACTTGAAAAAAGTTGTGATGCACAACCAGCAGCACACAACCTTAAAAAATGTGGTTTTAACTAAAGTGGAAATGTTATCAGATACCACCTATGAACGCTACACAATTACAGCTGGTACAGCAACGGGTGAACTTATAGGCGGTAGCCTAACATTGGTTACGGCGCTAATTGGCACACCATACGAACTTGACTTTACAGATAAATTAGTTTTCTTAGAAGATATAGAAGAGCGGCCTTACCGCATAGACCGCATGCTTACCCAACTGTTATCTACGTCGACTTTTAATAAAGCAAAAGGTATTTTCTTTGGTGTTTGCATTGGTTGTGACACCCCTAAAGATAATCGTAATTTCACCTTAAAAGAAGTCATCCTGGATAGAATCTCCCCAATGGGGATTCCTGCGGCGTATGGATTCAGTTTTGGGCATGTTCCCAATAACTTTACCTTACCCACAGGAATTATGGCCCAACTAGATGCAGACCAATTGTCTTTACATTTGTTAGAAAATGCTGTGGTCTAAGCTTGTTTTTTGAAACCTTTTAAGGTTTTAGCTATTATTGCCACACAATCTTGCAATTGCGTTTTATTCATCACCAAAGGAGGAGCAAAACGAATAATATTACCATGGGTTGGCTTGGCTAATAAACCATTTTCTTTTAGGGCCATACAAATATCCCAGGCCGTACTGCTATCTTCGGTATCGTTGATTACAATTGCATTAAGCAAGCCTTTACCTCTAACTTTTACTACTAAGTCAGTTTCTGCAATAATTTTTTCCATTTCTGAACGGAAAAGTGCTCCCAATTCGGCAGCATTTTCGGCTAAACGTTCTTCTCTAACTACTTCTAAAGCAGCAGTTGCAACAGCACAGGCTAGAGGATTACCTCCAAAGGTAGAACCATGGTTACCAGGGCGTATCACTTCCATTATTTCATTATTTGCCAAAACAGCAGAAACTGGAAATACACCACCAGAAATTGCCTTACCAAGAATTAAAATATCTGGCTTCACTTCTGGCTCTCCAGAACAATTTCTATCCGCGCAATTACAGTCCCCACAAGTAGCCAAAAGCTTTCCTGTTCTTGCAATACCGGTTTGTACCTCATCGGCAATAAAGAGTACATTTTTATCCTTACACAATGCTCTAGCTGCTCTAATGTAACCTTCGTCTGGCACAAAAACACCCGCTTCTCCTTGTATAGGTTCTACTAAAAATGCCGCAATATTATCTTCTTCTAAAGCAGTTTTTAAAGCAGACAAATCATTATAGGCAATAGAAACAATTCCAGGAGTAAATGGGCCAAAATTTTCCGTTGCTACAGGGTCGTTGGATGCAGATATTATAGATATAGTCCTACCGTGAAAATTATTCTCACAAACTATGATTTTTGCTTTATTTGCAGGAATTCCCTTTTTCTCATACCCCCATTTACGCGCTAATTTCAAAGCGGTTTCAACAGCTTCTGCTCCGGTATTCATTGGTAGAAGCTTATCGAATCCAAAATATTCAGTGGCAAACTTTTCAAACTTTCCCAATTGGTCGTTATAAAACGCTCTTGACGTTAGGGTTAATTGCTGAGCTTGATCAGTTAGTGCTTTAATAATTTTAGGATGACAATGTCCTTGGTTAACGGCAGAATATGCAGAAAGAAAGTCATAATATTTGTTTCCTTCTAAATCCCATACAAAAACACCTTCTCCTTTGGTTAATACCACAGGCAGTGGGTGGTAGTTGTGAGCACCGTACTTGTCTTCTAATTCAATTGCTTGCTGTGAAGTTAAATCTTGTAAAACAGCCATTTTAATAGTTTTATAATTGTTAAAATAACCATTCCTTCTGTACCTTTTTTTTCCTGAAGAGCTTCAGAAAAGCAGCGTGGGAGAGAAATCATCCCTTAGAGTGCCAAAGTTAATAAAACTTAAAAGTTTGTACGTAATTCGTTTAAGAAAGATGAATTACATCTTATAAATCTGTGCGAAAATCGAAAGTATCCCCAGCACCTATAAAATCAATTTAAAATCATTTTAAAAAGCCATGCGTAAGTTCAAAGTTTAAAGAAGATGTATTTTTGCGGCATGAGAAGAAATAATAGAAGAAAAGTTTTTGAGAATGTAACTGTTGTAGATGCTGGCGCTAAAGGCAAATCTGTTGCCAAAGCCCCAGACGGTAGAGTAATTTTTCTTTCTAACGCCATTCCTGGCGATGTAGTTGATGTACAGACTTTTAAAAAAAGAAAGAATTTTTTTGAAGGCACAGCTATAAAGTTCCATACCTATTCTGATAAACGTACGAACCCAGTTTGCGAACATTTTGGTACCTGTGGCGGCTGTAAATGGCAGCACATGGAGTACCAACATCAATTGTTTTACAAACAAAAGGAAGTAGAAGAAAACTTAACGCGTATAGGGCAGGTAAATCTTCCAGAGGTTACACCAATTCTTGGTTCTGGTAAACAGTATTTTTATCGCAATAAAATGGAATTTTCTTTTTCTGACTCTAGATGGCTGAGTCAAGAAGAAATAATCTCTGACCAACAGATAGAAAACAGAAACGCCTTAGGTTTTCATATTCCTGGAATGTGGGATAAAATTTTGGATGTAAAAAAATGTTATTTACAACCAGACCCCAGTAATGCTATCCGATTGTGGGTAAAGGCATTTGCAGAAAAACACCAACTGTCTTTTTTTAATCCTAGAAACCAAGAAGGACTACTACGTACCTTAATGCTCAGAACTAGCACCATAGGTGAGGTAATGGTAGTGATACAGTTTTTTGAGGACGATAAAGCCTCTAGAGAACTCTTATTAAATGGCTTACAAGAAAACTTTTCTGAAATCACCTCTTTGCAATACCTAATCAATAACAAGCAAAACGACACTATTTACGACCAAGACATTATTTGTTACCACGGTCGTGACCACATTTTTGAAGAAATGGAAGGATTGCAATTTAAAATAAATGCAAAATCCTTTTATCAAACCAATCCTGAGCAGGCATACGAGCTTTACAAGGTAACCCGTGATTTTGCAGAATTGACAGGGGAAGAATTGGTGTACGATTTATATACTGGCACTGGAACCATTGCTCAATTTGTGGCAAAAAAGGCCAAAAAAGTGATAGGTATAGAATCTGTACCAGAAGCAATTTTAGACGCAAAAGCAAATGCCGAGCACAATAAGATTAACAATGTAGAATTTTACGTGGGCGACATGAAAAATGTTTTCTCCCCGGAATTTATAGCAACACACGGTCAGCCAGATGTTATTATTACGGATCCACCTAGAGATGGTATGCATAAAAAAGTTGTTGAACAATTGTTAAACGTTGGGGCAGCTAAAATTGTTTATGTAAGTTGCAATAGCGCTACACAAGCACGTGATTTAGCCTTATTAGACCATATGTATAAAGTTGTTAAGGTACAACCCGTAGATATGTTTCCGCAGACCCATCACGTAGAAAATGTAGTACTTTTACAAAAACGATAAAATACCGCATGAAGCGATTTTTGCCATTTGTTTTGTTGCTAGTTATAATACAATTCTCCTCTTGTGAAAAAGATGACATTTGTGTTGCCGGAGACACGCCAGTATTAATGCTTGGATTCTTTAACTACGAAGACCCAGATACCGAAAAATCGGTTCCTAATTTACGGTCAGTAGAGACAGAATTAAATGTAGTTGTAAATACGGTTGGAGCTAAAACCAGTGACTCTTTACCATTACGCATAGAAACTAACAACTCCACTTTTGTACTTACCAATAACTATAGCCAAGCAACCGATGGCACCGTATCTGGTAACTCTGATACTATTACTTTTAATTACACTGTACAGGAAGAATTCTTATCTAGAGCTTGTGGATTTATTGCTAATTACAACGAGTTAAGCTATACACTTAGTAATGATTCTGCTAATTGGATAGACAGCGTAGCTGTGGTAGAAACTACTGTTAAAAGAGACACTTTAATACATGTTAAGATATTTCATTAGTCTTATAATTTTTGGTCTTTTTAGCCAATTAAATTGGGCTCAGGATAAATCTATAGACCTTAATCCTAAGGATACGATTACCAGAAAATACGCCTACGGTTTACGAATTGGGGTAGATTTAAGCAAACCTGTAATGGGTGTGCTTAATGAAGATTATAATGGATTAGAGTTTGTAGCAGATTACCGATTATCAGATAAATGGTACATAGCTGTAGAAGTAGGTAACGAAGAAAAGTCTGATGATGAAAACTTAAATCAATCTATCTTATACAGCTATACCACAAAAGGTAATTATGCCAAAGCAGGTATGGACTACAATACCTACTCTAACTGGTACGGAATGCGGAATCAAATAACCGTAGGTGGGCGTTTAGCCCATAGCAGCTTTTCCTCTACTATTCACAATTTTAATTATTGGAACTTAAATAGAACGTATGCGCCAGAAAATGAGCTCATTTTTGGTAGCGACACGCCAATTAATCATGAAGGGCTTAACGCTACTTGGCTAGAATTTGTTTTAGGGCTAAAGGTAGAATTGATTAAGAATATGTATTTGGGGATGAGTGTTAGGATGAGTCACCTTTTATCTAACACCAAACCCGATAATTTTGACAACTTATGGATTCCTGGTTTTAATAAGGTTACAGAAGAAGCTAAATGGGGAGTAGGCTACAACTACAGCATATCTTATTTTATACCACTCTATAAAAAGGTTAAAAAGAAAAAGCCAGAGGAAGAAAATCTAGAAAATTAATACTAATGAATGTTGCGCTAGTACAACTACAAGCTCAACCGGGTAATCTAGAGTACAACCTAGCCAACCATCTAAATTGGTTACGTAAACTCATACCATTCCAACCCAATTTAGTGGTATTTCCTGAATTAAGTTTAAGTGGTTATGAGCCTTCTTTAGCAAAGAACCTATTAGAGCCATTAAACCAGTTAGATTATAGCCAAATTGAAGAATTTGCCACACAATTAAATTCTGAAATTTGGTTAGGCTTACCCATTCCAGGGCTCAATAAGTCCAAAATAGGTTTAAGAATCACCAAAGCAGATGAAACGCTTACCCACTATGCTAAACGTTTTTTACATGCAGACGAATTTCCTTTTTTTGAACAAGGGAAAGAATCCTATACTGCGACAATTAAAAATAAAACCATAAAACCCACTATTTGCTACGAAACATTTACACCCCAAATAGCAGAAGAAATTAGCAATGAGCAACCTGATATGGTTATAGCCAGTGTGGCCAAAACTGAAGAAAGCTGCCTAAACTCCTTTAACTATCTTAAAAAGCTTGCTACAAAAACATCTTTAGGCCTAGGAATCGTCAATGCCATAGGACCAAACGATTCTTATGTAAGCGGGGGTCTGACTAGCTTTTTCAACACTGCAGGGGAACAACTTGGAATGTTACCTTATAACAAAGAGGGTATTTTACTTATTGACACCCTACAAAATACTACCAAAATTATCCCATAAAAAAAGCTCGGCTAACCGAGCTTTATAGTTGTGTAATAGAACCTAATTCTATTTATTCCTCTTCTGTTGAAGTCTCCTCTGCTTCTAAAGTAAAATCGGTGATACCATTATCATGCAATAAATTGTACCATTGTACAATCTTCTTAATATCACTCGCGTACACTCTATCTTCATCATAAGTAGGTAACACTTCAAAAAAGTACTCTTCTAATTTAATTTTTTCGTCTTTATGGTGTACCGAAGTTTTACCACCGTCTTCTTTCTCCTTAATCTTTTGAAACACTTCTCTTAAAGGCACTTCTTCTTCTAAGGTGTAGATGGCAATTTCTGACAACACACTAACATTACTACGTAAACCCACAGAAATACGCTTTCCGTCCATTAAAGATTCACCTACAAAACCAGAACGGGTTTGTGTTAGCAATTTGTACAATCCTGGTTTACCACCTATAGATAATATTTTCTCCAACGCCATGCTTATTCAAATTTTATGCGCGCAAATTTATACTTTTAAAGTAACCACCAAAGGATTAACGTCCTTTTTTCATTTGTGGAAACTTCATTTTATACTCAACATTAATTTTTCCTTTGGAAATTTTTTCCAAACGTCCTTTAAGTAAACGCTTTTTTAAAGACGATAGTTTATCGGTAAATAAAATTCCTTCTATATGGTCATATTCATGCTGTATAACACGCGCCAACAGTCCATCAAAAGTTTCTGTATGCTCCTTAAAATTTTCGTCCATGTATTTAATAGTTACTTTTGGCTTGCGTTGTACATCTTCTCTTATGTCCGGAATGCTCAAGCAACCTTCATTAAATGCCCATTCCTCTCCTGTTTCTTCTAAAATTTCTGCATTGATGAACACTTTTTTAAATCCGTCTAATTGGGATTGTTCATCTTCCGTTAAATCCTCGTCCTTAGAAAAAGGAGTAGTATCCACTAAGAAAATACGGATAGGTAAACCTACTTGTGGAGCGGCTAAACCTACACCGCTAGCATTATACATGGTCTCCCACATATTGTTAAGTAAGGTTTCTAGGTTAGGATAATCCTTGGTTATGTTTGTTGCTTTTTTTCGTAATACGGGGTCTCCGTAAGCCGTAATCGGTAAAATCATAATTCTATTTTCTATCTAGATAAGATTGCAAAATTAGGGTAGCACTTATTTGGTCTACCATAGCCTTGTCTTGTCGCTTTTTCTTTTTTAATCCACCATCTATCATGGTTCTAACCGCCATTTTAGAGGTAAATCTTTCGTCTTGGCGTTCTACAGGAACCTGCGGAAATTGTTGTTGTAACTTTTTTATAAATGGAAGAATTAACTCTTCTGACTGGGAAGCAGAACCATCCATCTGTTTGGGTTCACCAACAATTATACGTTCTACAGACTCTTTCTCAATGTATGCGGTTAAGAATGGTAACAATTCTTCCGTAGCTACAGTAGTAAGTCCAGAAGCAATTATTTGCAGTTCATCTGTAACTGCAATACCTGTTCTCTTTTTACCATAATCCAACGCTAAGATTCTAGCCACAATACTAAATTTTGGCAAAAATAGCCTTAAAAATGTTATGCATTTAAAAATTGACGAGTTTATTGCCTTCCTAAAGCTATCTTTACCGCAAAATTGAAGCAATGACAGAACTTAAAGCGCTTATAGAAAAGGCTTGGGATAATCGTGAATTATTAAAAGAAGAAGCGACTCAGAACGCTATAAGAAAAGTAATAGACTTAATTGATGAAGGTAGTTTGCGTTGTGCAGAACCAACTGCAGACGGTTGGCAAATTAATGAATGGGTAAAAAAAGGTGTTGTGCTATACTTCCCTATACAGCAAATGGAAGTTCTAGAAGCTGGCATTTTTGAATATCATGATAAAATTCCTTTAAAGAAAGGTTATAAAGAAAAAGGTATTCGTGTTGTACCACATGCGGTTGCACGCCACGGCGCCTACATTTCTAAGGGTACTATTTTAATGCCTTCTTACGTAAATATAGGTGCATATGTAGACGAAGGCACCATGGTAGATACATGGGCTACTGTAGGGAGTTGTGCTCAAATTGGCAAAAATGTTCACCTAAGTGGTGGTGTTGGCATAGGTGGCGTTTTAGAACCGCTACAAGCTGCCCCAGTTATCATAGAAGATAGCGCTTTTATAGGTTCTAGATGTATTGTTGTAGAAGGTGTACGCGTAGAAAAAGAAGCCGTACTAGGCGCCAATGTTGTGCTTACTGCATCTACCAAAATTATTGATGTTACTGGAGAGGAACCTGTTGAGATGAAAGGTAGAGTCCCAGCTCGTTCTGTGGTAATTCCTGGTAGTTACACAAAAAAATTCGCTGCTGGTGAATATCAGGTGCCTTGCGCATTAATCATTGGAAAACGTAAAGAAAGTACGGATAAAAAAACCAGTTTAAACGATGCTTTACGCGAATATGACGTAGCAGTATAGACTGTTTGCTCATCCGATAAAAAACATTGCCCATGGCCGTTTGCAAAAAATAGCCGTGGGCTTTTTTATTAATTTAACAACCTTTACACGCAACCTTTATGAACTAATGTAGTCTAGCTAAAGAATAATTTGTAAGAAAAGTATTCATTAATACAATTAAAACCTTTTTTGCAAGTTAATAATGGTACAATAACAATTCTAACCAAAATAGTTGTTGATTTGAGCAAGGCAAACCAAAAGCTTACCGCTTTATTAATTACCTATAATGAAATGGAGCACATTAAACAAAGTGTTGCCTCCGTATCATTCGCGGATGAAATTATTGTAGTGGATTCTTTCAGTACAGATGGCACCTTTGAATATTTAAAGTCGTTGTCAAACGTAATTGTGCTACAAAAAGAATTCTCAAACTTTACAGATCAAAAAGCATATACCTTAAGTAAGGCCTCTAACAATTGGGTTTTGTTTATTGATGCAGATGAAGTGGTCTCCAAGCCTTTACAAAATGAAATATTAACTACAATTAATAGTTTAAATACAAGCAGTGCGTATTGGTTCTATAGAAAATTCATGTTTAAAAATCACAGCCTAAATTTTAGTGGTTGGCAAACCGATAAAAATATAAGGCTTTTTAAAAAGAGTCATTGCTCTTTTACTAAAGGTAGATTGGTGCATGAAACCTTACAAGTTAAAGGAGAGACCTCTGCTCTAAATGAGAAGTTGACACATTATTGTTACAAAAGTTATAAGGACTACAAAAGAAAAATGGTTCAATATGGAAGTCTAAAAGCTTCGGAGCTTTTTTTAAAAAATAAATCTTTTAATATCTTAAAATTGGTCTTTAAACCTATTTGGAAGTTTGTCTATAATTATTTCTTCCGTTTAGGAATTTTAGATGGCTACAAAGGGTTTATCATTTGCTATTTAAATGCATTGAGTGTATACATACGGTATTCTAAACTGTATCTTCTTAAAAATGAACTTCATCTTTCTTCTACTACTGAACAAGAAAAGGAATACCATCTAAAAACAGCCTAATTAAGGCTATTTGCACCTCTTTTTCTTGAATTTCAGCCTTTCTACTAAGTAAATGGGCTTACTTATATAAGACTATAATAATAGTTCTATCTTTACCCCTAGATGAACAAAATTGCAATTTATACAGGTGCATTTGGGAAAAATTACGGTATAATTCCTCAAAAAAAAATACCCGGTGCCGACTTCTTTTGCTTTACTGATGATAAAACCAAGATAAAATCACCTTGGAAAACCATAGAATTACTCAGTGACCATCCTGATGAGGGTAGAAAAAATCGACATCCAAAAATACTTCCTCATCTTTATTTTAAGGATTACGATATTAGCATTTATATTGACTCTAATTATTTAATTGTTGGGGACATACACGAGCTTATCCAAAGCCTAGGAAATTTTAAAATGGCAATTTTTGACCACAACCAATGTGATGATAAAAGAGACTGCGTCTACGATGAGTTTGATGCCCTTATAAAACTGGGAAAGGAACGTGGTAGTTTTAAAGATGCTCCAGAAGTAATGGAAAAGCAAATAGCATTTTTAAAATCAGAAAATTACCCAAAGAATAATGGTTTAATTTTTTCTGCTGTCCTTGTACGTAAACACAATGACCCAGAGGTTATAAAAGTTATGGAAGATTGGTGGCAAATGGTCTCTACCAGAAGTAAGAGAGACCAATTAAGTTTTGATTATGCCGCTTGGAAAAACAATTTTAAAACATCTATAATTAATGGTGATTTAAGAAGAGGAAACCCCTATTTCTATTTTGTATCTATAGCGCAAAAATCATACGCCTATAGATTGTTTAAACTAAAGTTTAAACGATTACTAGGAATACGTAAATATTGATACTGCAATGGTTAAAGTATCTGTTATAATTTCTTACTACAAAGCACTAGACAACTTAAAGCTTATCCTAAAAGCCTTAAACAATCAAAGTGCAAAAGAATTTGAGGCAATAATTTCTGAGGACGATAATAATCCAGAAACATCTTTGTTTTTACAAAAAAATAAAGGTCTGTATAATTTTCCCATAAAGCATACCTGCCAACAACAGGATATTGGGTTCAGAAAAAACCAAATGCTTAATAAATCTATAAAAGTTGCTGAAGGCAAAACCATTGTTTTTATAGACGGTGATTGTATACCTCATAAACATTTTGTTAAAGCATATATTGACCAAACCATACCCAATGTAATGCTCAAAGGCAGAAGAGTTATGCTAGATGAAGTGACTACCAATAAAATTAAAAATACAAATTCGCTAAGGTATTTAGCATTATTTAATATTCTAACATCTAAATCTGGCAAGAAAAAAGAAGCCATATACTTAAAAAACAAAAGCTTAATTTTTACACTAAAAGACAAAGGTTTATTGGGCTGTAATTGGGGAATACAGAAACAACATTTACTTGCCATAAATGGATTCGATGAAGATTATATAAGAGCTGCCGTTGGTGAGGATACAGATATAGAATGGCGTTTAAAAAAGAATGGAATCGGCAGTAAATCCATGAAAAACAAGGCAATTGTTTACCACTTATACCATAAAAAAGGGTATTCTGCGGAAGGGGTTGAAAAAAACCGAGAATTGTTGAGAGAAAAACAAGAAGCGAATAACTTTGTATGTTTAAATGGGCTAGATACATTAAGTAAGTCTTAAATTAAAATTTTAAAGTTTACATGAAAATTGGATACGATGCCAAACGAATTTTTCATAACAAAACCGGTTTGGGTAATTATGGCCGGGATGTTATTCGTATCCTAACAGATTTTACAGAAATAGAGTCCTTTTACTTATTTAACACCAGACAACCCACCGTTAATAGAAGTATCCCAGATGTAAAGACCACCATTGTTTATCCTAAAGGATGGTTTTGGAAAAAAATACCTGCCCTCTGGAGGATACTTGGACAGTGGAAACAAATAAATGAAAATGAGTTAAACTGTTATCATGGCTTATCTGGAGAAATCCCAATTAAACTAAAAAAACAGAGGGTAAAAACCATTGTTACTATCCACGACCTTATTTTTCTTAGTCACCCACATTATTACAAAATTTGGGATAGAATTATCTATAAATTAAAATTCAATTATGCGGTACATGCTGCTGATCATGTAATTGCCATAAGCGAGCAGACCAAAAAAGATATCATCCATTTTTTAAAGGTAAAACCTACCAAAATTAGTGTGGTATATCAAGGCTGTCATAATGCATTTAAGCAACAATTTCTAGAAAAAGATGTGGAAGCCATAAGGAGACGATACAACTTGCCAAATAAGTTTATTTTAAATGTAGGCACCATACAAGAGCGTAAAAATGCTTTAACCATTATAAAGGCTATAAAAGACACTACGTATCATCTGGCATTGGTGGGTGGTGAAAAGGGGTATGCTAAAAAACTTAAAAAATACATAGCTGATCACCAAATGGAAAGACAGGTTACTTTTGTAAAAAACATTTCCATACAAGACTTACCTAAATTATACCAAGCGGCTACAGTGTTCTGTTATCCTTCTTATTGTGAAGGCTTTGGAATACCGTTGATAGAAGCGCTTTTTAGTAAATTACCTATTATAGTAACTAAAGATGGTTGCTTTCCAGAAGCTGCAGGTCCGCATAGTATCTATGTAAATCCAGACGACCCAAAAGAAATACTAGAAAAAATTGAGTACTTGTATAAAAACCCTGCTATAAGAGCAGAGATGGCAAGCAAAGGGTACGATTTTGCGCAGCGGTTTACCGATCAAAAAGTAGGAGCAGATTTATTAGCAATCTATAACAAATTAAGGTAGATGAAAACAATTTGCTTTTTTAATACCGCAAAAGCTTGGGGTGGAGGAGAAAAATGGCATTTAGAAGTTAGTCAATACTTGAATGACCGAGGATTTTCTGTTTTTGTCATTGCGCATCCAGATAGTGTATTGGCCGCCAAACTAAGCAAAACCAATATTCCTTTTCAAACCATCGCACTCGGTAATTTAAGCTTTTTAAACCCAGTAAAAAGAGTAATTGTAAAGAAGACCTTAGCAAAAAGACAATTAGAAACCATTGTCATGAATCTGTCTAGTGATGTAAAAATAGCTGGTCCCATTGCCAAACAGTTGGGTGTTAAAAGAATTATTTACAGAAGAGGTAGCGCTATTCCCATTAAAAATAATCGGTTAAACAGATATCTTTTTAAAAATGTACTAACCGAAATATTAGCTAACTCACTAGCAACTAAAAAAACAATAAATCAAAAAAATCCCACTCTATTTCCAAAAGATAAGATAACTGTAATACATAATGGAATTGCCATTCCTGATAATTTAAATCGTATCTCTTGGGATAACAAAAAGCATTTCACTTTAATTAATTTAGGTCGATTAGAATACCAAAAAAATCAGACCTTTTTAATTGATGTTGCAAAACAATTAGAGGACCGTAAGGTAGAATTTAAGATGATTATAGGTGGGGAAGGTCGTTTAAGAACAGATTTAGAACAAAAAATATCAGAATTTAATCTAAGGGAAACTATTTCCATGGCTGGTTTTATAGATAATCCGATGGAGTTTCTTAAGCAAGGAGATATTTTTTTACTACCCTCTCACTGGGAAGGCTTTGGATATGTGTTAGCAGAAGCTGGCCTTTGTGGACTACCATCGGTGGCTTTTAATATTAGTAGTAACCCAGAGGTTATTAAACAAAATAAAACCGGTGTTTTAACTCCTCCAAACGATGTAGACGCTTTTGTAGAAGCAATCCTGAAATTGAGTGAAAATAAGGAGGATTTGATAGAGAAAGGGAAAGCAGCTAGGGAGTATATTATTAATCATTTTGATAAAGCAAAAAAGCTCAAAGAAATAGAAGGCTATTTATTGCATGGATAGAACAGAAAAAATAACAGCTTTATTAATAACTCTCAATGAGGAAAAACACATAAAGGAAGTGTTAGAAAACCTTTCTTTTTGTGATGAAATTATTGTTGTAGATTCTTTTAGCACTGACAATACCACAAAAATTATTGCTAATTATCCTCATGTTAAACTAATTCAAAGAGCCTTTAAAAATTATACAGACCAAAAACAATTTGCCTTAGACCAAGCCACAAACAACTGGGTTTTATTTATGGATGCTGATGAAAGAGTTACGCCAAAACTCAAAAATGAAATTGAGGTAACCATTAATTTAAAATCCCCTGCGGCTGCTTATTACTTTCTAAGGACATTTATGTATAAAAATAAAGTGCTTCGTTTTAGTGGTTGGCAGACAGATAAGAATTATCGCCTATTTCAAAAAAATAAAGTAAAGTTTGTGAAGGATAGGATTGTTCACGAAACATTAGAAGTTAATGGCGTTTCCAAAACATTAAAAAATAAACTAATTCACTATTCATTTAACTCTTACAGCACATATAAGGATAAAATGATAAAATATGGAGAAATGAAAGCTAAAGAAGCTTTTTACAATGGTAAAAAAGCAAGATGGTATCATTCTATATTTAGACCTTTTTGGAAATTTATTAACCACTATATTTTACGGTTTGGTTTCTTAGACGGTAAAAGAGGAATAGTCATTTGTTACCTTAATGCATTAGGCGTTCACAGTAGATATAAAGAACTAAAACGATTACAAAAATCTAATTTAAAATAGCCATGAAAGAAGACCTAGCAAAATGTTTGGAAACCTTACAAAATGGTGGACTTATCTTGTACCCCACAGATACGGTTTGGGGCATAGGTTGTGATGCTACTAATGTAGATGCTGTAAAAAAAGTATACGCACTTAAGAATAGGGAGGATTCTAAAGCATTGATTTGCCTTGTAGCCAATGATGCTATGTTAGAACGTACGGTAGAACAAGTTCCAGATGTAGCATGGGATATTATTGATTTAGCAACAAAGCCCACCACTATAATTTACGACCAACCCAAAGGTGTGGCCAAAAACCTAATTGCAGCAGATAATTCTTTAGCCATACGGATAGCTTCGGACGATTTTTGCAGAAATCTTATTCAACGGTTTAAAAAACCCATCGTATCTACCTCTGCAAATATTTCTGGAGCACCAACACCAGCGCAATTCTCAGAAATAGACCACCGTATTTTAGAAGGCGTAGATTATGTAGTAAATTTGCATCGCGAAAAAACAAATCCTTCTCCTTCTTCCATTATTAAATTAGGGAATGACGGTACGGTAAAGGTAATTAGGGAATAGCATACATGAAGTCGGAAAAATATCTAGAAGCATTAACCCATCCTGTTTTTAAATCTATTGGTGCCGCTGCCGATGAACTTGGTCTGGAAGCCTACGTTATTGGTGGTTATGTACGCGACTTTTTTTTAAAACGAGGTTCTGCCAAAGATATAGATGTAGTTGCTGTTGGGAGTGGCATTGCTTTAGCAAAAGCAGTTGCTAAATTGCTTAAGGGTAGTTCTGACGTAAAAGTTTTTAAGAATTTTGGTACCGCCATGCTAAATTATAAAGGCATGGAAATAGAGTTTGTTGGCGCACGTAAAGAGAGTTACACTAGGGATAGTAGAAAACCTATTGTAGAAGACGGCAGCTTGCAAGAAGACCAAGACCGTAGAGACTTTACCATTAATGCTTTGGCATTGGGGCTCAATGCACATAATTTTGGAATAGTATTAGACCCTTTTAAAGGATTAGCCGATTTACAAAAAGGTATTCTACGTACCCCTTTAGAACCAGGGATAACTTACTCTGATGACCCGTTACGAATGATGCGTGCTATACGCTTTGCGACACAGTTGAATTTTGAAATTGAATTAAGTTCTTTACAAGCTATTAGTGAACATAAAGAGCGTATCAAAATCATTTCCGAAGAGCGTATTGTTGATGAGCTGCACAAAATCCTAAATAGTGAGCAGCCTTCTATTGGTTTTGCCCTAATGCATAAAACTGGCCTACTACCCTATATATTGCCCGAATTAAAAGCACTCCAAGGTATTGAAGAGATTGAAGGACAACGTCATAAAGACAATTTTTGGCACACCTTAGAGGTGGTAGACAATATTGCTAAAACCACAGATAACCTTTGGCTACGTTGGGCTGCATTATTACACGATATTGGTAAGGCACCTACTAAAAAGTTTCATAAAAAAATAGGGTGGACTTTTCATGCGCATGAATTTGTGGGTAGTAAAATGGTCTACAAATTATTTAAGCGTTTACGGATGCCATTAAATGACAAGATGAAGTTTGTCCAGAAAATGGTTTTAATGAGCTCTAGGCCTATTATTCTATCTGAAGACCATGTGACAGATTCCGCTGTTAGAAGATTGGTGTTTGATGCCGGAGAACATGTGGAGGATTTGCTCACTTTATGCGAAGCAGACATTACCACTAAAAATCCTAAAAAGCAACGTCGTTATCTTAACAACTTCAAGTTGGTACGTCAAAAAATAAAGGAAGTAGAAGAACGGGACCGCATCAGAAATTTTCAGCCTCCAGTAAGTGGTGAAGAAATTATGGAGACCTTTAACCTTAAACCTTCCAAAGAAATTGGTATCATAAAAGAAGCTATTAAAGAAGCTATTTTAGAAGGTGAAATTCCTAACGATAAAGTAGCTGCCTTTGCTTTTATGCTTACTAAAGGAAAAGAATTAGGATTAGAACAAAACAACTAAAACAGTATAAAGCTTAGTTGTATCCCCACAGAAACAAGGGTATTCACGTGGGTGTAGCCCTATTTTACAACATAAAATTTTAGCAACTGTTAGTCCCATATACTTTTACGCTTAATTAAAATAGTCAAGACTCCCCCCATATTTTATTGGCTACCAGTATACTTATATGCGTAAACAACTGACCAACCAAACTTTGTTTTATATACGTGCTATATGTGCCTTATTTTTGTTTAGTTTTTTTGGTGCACCTACCCTTTTAGCCCAACAAACTACTACATGGACACAAAATAGTCTTACCGAATGGCAAAGTGTTTCTAGTGATGGAAAAGTTCTTGTGGTTTGTAAAGTTAGTAACGGTACCGCTATTAATGGGAACGAGAATATAGATTGTGCTAAAACCAATACGTATTCCGACCCGGCTATTGTGGGCAGTTCTTCTATAGAGATTGAAGTCAGTTCTATAGCTGCAGGCAATCTATCTTTTGAATTTTATGAAAATACTCCGGGTAACATTCCAGTATATATAGTAAACCCTATCATAAATGTAGATAAAATAGGTACATTTTCAATAACACTAGGAGACTCGGCTACAGCAAATTTTAATTTTACCAATGGCACTTGGAACGAATTGAGTTCGGTTGGACCAATTTTTCAATCTACTGCAACATCCTTTAATATAAATGATTCTGCGCTTCTAATAAGTAATGGTGGCGAGTGTGGAAATGGATTAGATAGTGGAACAGGTGCTGGAAGCCTATCGGTGAATGAGCCCTCGCACGTTATTCAAATGAATACAAATGTAACTGGAGGCTTATTAGGAATTCCTCTTTTTACGGCTTCTGATAAAGTAGAATTTGTTTTATCAAATCTCATTATTGCTGAACCTCAAATTGAAGTTACAAAAACCGTAACCGAAGCATATAGTAACCCTGTTTCTGCAGGCGATGTAGTGCAGTATACTATAGAAGTAGAAAACACAGGTAATGTAACCCTGAATAACATTACACTAAATGACTCTTTTACGGATGCCAATTTAAACCCATTAACCATTACCGGACCTAATTATGTTACTAATACTATGGGGTCTCCTATGGGCACATTACAAGCTGGTGAAGTAGCCACCTATGTTGCTAGCTATACGCTTACAGCAGGCGATTTACCTAATGGTGGATTTTTAAATCAAGTTACTGTTACAGGAGATAGTCCTTATGGTCCTGCAGATACAATAGATATTTCTGACGATGGCATCGATACGGATGGTAATACTGAAAATGATGTTACTGAGAGCTTCTTTCCCGTGCCACAAGATGACAATGTGAGTACAGATGAAGACGTGTCAAGAGCTATCTATGTTACAACGAACGATTCTTTCGGTGGCAATGGTCCTGGAACTGTAGGTATATTTTTATTTAGCAACCCTTCTAACGGAGTCGCTAATCTCAATGTAAACGGTACACCAACGGACCCAACAGACGATTTTTTTACCTACGCTCCAAACCCCGACTTTTCGGGTTCAGATAGTTTTATATATGGTATAATTGATGCCTTAGGACATATTGTAAATGCAAACGTATCTATTACCGTTAATGGTTGTCCTGAAGCCGGTGGAAACGCACTTTTAAAGTATTGTGAGGGTTCCACACCAACTCAAACAGATTTATTTACTGCACTTACTGGGACTCCAGATACTGGTGGAACGTGGACAGATAATGGAAACGATAGTTACACTTATACGGTGACTGCCACAGCTCCATGCACGCAAGATGCATCGGCTACTGTTTTTGTTTCTTATGCTGCTCAAGCAGATGCTGGAACTAACGGCAGTTTGGTCATTTGTGAAGGAGCAACCGTTACCGCTGCACAGCTTTTTGCGCAACTCGGTGGTTCTCCTGACAATACTGGAACTTGGTCACCTGCTTTAGCTGGTGCTGGAACATATACTTACACTGTCCCCGCAACTTCGCCTTGTACGATAGATGCTATTGCAGAAGTGGAAGTAACTGAACAAGCTGCCCCAGATGCAGGTAGCAATGGTACTTTAGTCATTTGTGAGGGAGAAACCGTCACCGCTGCACAGCTCTTTGCGCAACTCGGTGGTTCTCCTGACAATACTGGAACTTGGTCACCTGCTTTAGCTGGTGCTGGAACATATACTTACACAGTTACAGCTACTTCGCCTTGTACGACAGATGCTATTGCAGAAGTGGAAGTAACTGAACAAGCTGCTCCAGATGCAGGCAGTAATGGAACTTTAGTCATTTGCGAAGGAGAAACCGTCACCGCTGTACAGCTCTTTGCGCAACTCGGTGGTTCTCCTGATAACACTGGAACTTGGTCACCTGCTTTAGCTGGTGCTGGAACATATATTTACACCGTCCCCGCAACTTCCCCTTGTACTGCAGATGCTATTGCAGAAGTGGAAGTAACGGAACAAGCTGCTCCAGATGCAGGCAGTAATGGAACTTTAGTCATTTGCGAAGGAGCAACCGTTACCGCTACACAACTTTTTGCGCAACTCGGTGGCACTCCGGACAACACTGGAACTTGGTCACCTGCTTTAGCTGGTGCTGGAACATATACTTACACTGTCCCCGCAACTTCGCCTTGTACGATAGATGCTATTGCGGAAGTGGAAGTAACCGAACAAGCTGCTCCAGATGCAGGCAGTAATGGAACTTTAGTCATTTGTGAAGGGGCAACCGTTACCGCTGCACAACTTTTTGCACAACTCGGTGGTTCTCCTGACAATACTGGAACTTGGTCACCCGCTTTGGCTGGTGCTGGAACATATATTTACACTGTCCCCGCAACTTCGCCTTGTACCTCAGATGCCATTGCAGAAGTGGAAGTAACCGAACAAGCTGCTCCAGATGCAGGCAGTAATGGAACTTTAGTCATTTGTGAAGGGGCAACCGTCACCGCTGCGCAGCTTTTTGCGCAACTCGGTGGCACTCCTGACAACACTGGAACTTGGTCACCCGCTTTAGCTGGTGCTGGAACTTATATTTACACCGTCCCCGCAACTTCGCCCTGTACGATAGATGCTATTGCAGAAGTGGAAGTAACGGAACAAGCTGCTCCAGATGCAGGTAGCAATGGTACTTTAGTCATTTGCGAAGGAGCAACCGTTACCGCTACACAACTTTTTGCGCAACTCGGTGGTTCTCCTGACAATACTGGAACTTGGTCACCTGCTTTAGCTGGTGCTGGAACATATACTTACACAGTTACAGCTACTTCGCCTTGTACGATAGATGCTATTGCAGAAGTGGAAGTAACTGAACAAGCTGCTCCAGATGCAGGCAGTAATGGAACCTTAGTCATTTGCGAAGGAGCAACCGTCACCGCTGCACAGCTCTTTGCGCAACTCGGTGGTTCTCCTGACAATACTGGAACTTGGTCACCTGCTTTAGCTGGTGCTGGAACATATACTTACACTGTCCCCGCAACTTCGCCTTGTACGACAGATGCTATTGCAGAAGTGGAAGTAACGGAACAAGCTGCTCCAGATGCAGGCAGTAATGGAACTTTAGTCATTTGCGCAGGGGAAACCGTCACCGCTGCACAGCTCTTTGCGCAACTCGGTGGTTCTCCTGACAACACTGGAACTTGGTCACCCGCTTTAGCTGGTGCTGGAACATATACTTACACTGTTCCCGCAACTTCGCCTTGTACTGCAGATGCCATTGCAGAAGTGGAAGTAACGGAACAAGCTGCTCCAGATGCAGGTAGCAATGGAACTTTAGTCATTTGTGAGGGAGAAACCGTTACCGATGCACAACTTTTTGCGCAGCTTGGTGGTTCTCCTGATAACACTGGAACTTGGTCACCTGCTTTAGCTGGTGCTGGAACATATATTTACACTGTCCCCGCAACTTCGCCTTGTACTGCAGATGCCATTGCAGAAGTGGAAGTAACTGAACAAGCTGCTCCAGATGCAGGCAGTAATGGAACTTTAGTCATTTGCGAAGGAGCAACCGTCACCGCTGCACAACTTTTTGCGCAACTCGGTGGCACTCCGGACAACACTGGAACTTGGTCACCCGCTTTGGCTGGTGCTGGAACATATGTTTACACTGTCCCCGCAACTTCGCCTTGTACTGTTGATGCCATTGCAGAAGTGGAAGTTATAGAGGATACAACAGACGCAAATGGTAATTCTATTCCCGATTGTGCTGAAAGTCCACCTATAATTTTATTGCCTACAATTCAGGTAGACGCAATCACATTAGATAATATCATAAATATTGCTGAATCCACAACAAATATTATGGTTACAGGGATAGTCGGTGGTGATTTTAGTCCAGGAGATTCGGTAAATCTAATCAGTAATAACACTACCTATTCTGGTATTATTGATACTAATGGAATTTTTGCCATTGACGTATCTGGACAAGATTTGATACTAGATGATGATTGGGGACTAGTGGCACAAATTGTGACCAGAGATATATCTGGAAATACAGGTTCTGCAGCCATTATTCATAATTATAATGTGGATATAAATGCTCCAATAGTAGATAGTTATACAGCTACTATTCTTGCTCCTGTAATTACTGGTCAAGCTGATATTAACGAACAATTGCTTATAGAGATTGATATCGATAGTGATTCCGTAACCGACGTTGTTTATGAAACCACAACAGATATTAACGGAAATTGGCAAATAGATTTGGCTATAGCCACACCTATCTCTGGTTTTTATGAAAATGACAGTTATGACACAGTGCTACAAATAACCGCTAGTGACGCCGTAAACAATGCTGGAAACGGTAATATAGATTTTAGGTTAAATGACACTATGGATGCAGATAACGATGGCTTAATAGACACGGAGGAAAACACCTTGGGTACGGACCCGAACAATCCAGATACAGACGGTGATGGTATAGATGATGGACAAGAAGTACTAGACGGTACAAGTCCCCTAGATCCATGTGATTCCTTAGGAGGCACACCCCCTGCAAACAGTGATTGTGAACTGTTTATTAAAAATGATGTTGTAACTCCTAGCGCTACAAATGGATATTTTAGAATTTTCAATATCGCTTATTATCCAGAAAATACAGTAGAATTACTAAATAGATACGGCACCTTAGTCTGGAATACACAGCAGTACCATAATGAAAGTAACAATTTTAAGGGTTATGGTAATGATGGTAAACAGTTACCAAGTGGTATTTATTACTACACCATTAGATACCGTGTAAACGACAGTTATAAAACAAAAAAAGGATACCTGTTTATCAACAAATAAGCCATGAAAAAAATTCTTTTATTCTTATTGGTTTTCCAAGGCATCCAAATTGTATTTGGTCAGCAAGATGCCCAGTTTACCCAATATATGTATAATACACAGGTAGTAAACGCAGGCTACGCCGGTTCGCGAGAAAGCTTAGGAATTACCGGGTTGCATCGCTCTCAATGGGTGGGTCTAGATGGCGCCCCTACCAGCCAGACTTTAAGTTTAAGTTCGCCAGTAAGCGAGCGTGTTGGGTTAGGATTCTCTTTTGTAAATGACGAAATAGGAAATGGAACTATACAAGATTCCTTTTTTCAAGGCGTATTTGCATATCATGTACCCACTGGCAACTCCACGCTATCTTTTGGATTATCTGCGGGAGCTAGTTTTTTAAATGTAAATTTTGCCAATCTCACCAATTATGATGCCTCTACAGCTCCCATTGGTAATGGCGACGTCTATAAAAAGTTTGCCCCCACAGTGGGCGCAGGAATTTATTATCACAATGAAAAATTCTATGCGGGATTCTCCACGCCTAGCTTTTTAAAAACTGAGCATTTTGATACCGATAACAGCAATGATAGTAGTATTTATTTAGAAAATATTACATGGTACGGAATTATGGGATATGTGTTTGACATTGGTGCTAAAACCAAATTTAAACCTGCAGCTTTGGTTAAGATGACCAACGGAGCTCCATTAGCGGTGGATGTATCTGCCAACTTTATGTTTAACCAAAAGTTCATATTGGGCGGTGCTTACCGTATTAATAATGCATTAAGTGGTTTGGTTGGTTTTCAATTGAACGAAAAACTGTTGATGGGACTAGCTTACGATAAGGAGACTTCTACGTTTGGAGGAGAAACTTTTAACAATGGTTCTTTTGAAGTTTTTCTTAGATATGAATTTATCAAAAAAGAGAAAATAGATTTAACTCCCAGATTTTTTTAGTGCCTAATGATTAAACAAATCACCATAGCAATTATCAGTTTGTGCTTTGTATCCCTAAGCGCTCAAAAAAAAGTGGACAAAGCCAAAAACTATGACCATTACGGGTACATGGTAGACACATCGCCCTATAAAAAACTATTAGACAATGGCATGCCTCCCTTAGAAATTTACAAGACCCTAGGGAATGCTAATTACTTAAAAGGAAAATATGATGTTGCCTCTTATTGGTATGCAAAATTGATGGAGCGTACAGCAGAAAAAGATTATGACCCAAATTACCTTTTTAGATTGTCTTTGTGTCTTAAAAGTATTGGGGAATATGAAGCTTCTGACAGATGGATGGAAAAGTTCGTTTTGTTAAATCCCTCAGATTTACGCGCCAAGCAGTTTGCGGCAAATAGAGACTACCTCAAAAAAATTAACCAAGCCTCTGTGGGTACAGAACTCATCAACCTTAAAAATATAAATACCAGCGAAACAGATTTTGCACCTGCCATTCTAAACCAACAATTGGTGTATGCCACAGCCAAAACAAAAGATACTGATGAAAAGCTGAAACGTCCTTATTTAAATTTGTATTCTGCTGAACTGACCGAAGGTATACCAGCAGAGAGTCCAAAACAATTTTCTACTAGTATAAATACAGAAGCTAATGAAAGTTCTATTGTGTTTAGTAAAGATGGTAAAACCATGTACTTTACCAGAAATAATATGAAAAAGGGCAAATTTGTACGTGACAAAAATGGTATTAGTCGTTTAAAAATTTACCGTTCCCATTTTAAAAATGGACAATGGAGCCCAGCAGAAGACCTCTCTTTTAATAGTGACTTATACTCTACTGCACACCCGGCACTAGATACCACTGGCACTACCCTTTATTTTAGTTCTGACATGCCTGGTACGCATGGGGCATCAGACATATTTAAAGTGGAAATACGAAAAGACGGTAGTTTTGGAACACCCGTAAACCTAGGTCCAGAAATTAATACAGAAGCTAAAGAAAATTTTCCCTTTGTAGCAACAAATGGCAAATTGCATTTTGCCTCTGATGGACATCCTGGTTTGGGTGGAATGGATATTTTTAAGTTTGATGAGGAACTACAAAAAGTAATAAATCTTGGCGCTCCTATAAATAGTCAGGCCGACGATTTTTCTTATGTTACAAATCCTGATGCTACCTTTGCCTATTTAGCGTCTAACCGTACTGGCGGTGCTGGACAAGACGACATCTACGCAGTAAAACTGGCAGATGCTAACTGTGAAAAAACGATAACGGGCTGGGTTAAGGAAGAAAGTACTGAAAGTACTGTAGCAGATGCTAGTATACTTTTTATTGGTGATGGTGGCCAAGAATTACTTACTGTTAATACGGCTACAGATGGGAGCTTTACCGCTACACTACCTTGCCAAGAAGAAGTAACAATAATAGCGGGTAAAGATGGCTATAGGCAAGGTACCTTTGAGATACGCAATTTTAAGAATGACGAAGCCCATGAACCTATAACTGTTACTATTGGTAATGACGATGCAACTGGCACAGACTTGGTTAAATTATTACAATTAGACCCCATTTATTTTGATTTAAATAGTTCTTACCTACGTTTTGATGCCTACGCCAATTTAGATAAGGTTGTTACTTATTTAAAAGCACATCCAGAAGTTAATTTAGAAATTGGTTCTCATACAGATAGTAGAGAAGAAGACGCCTATAATTTGTGGTTATCTAATAGGCGCGCTAAACGTACCCAAGATTACATTATTAGTAAGGGAATATCTACTGCTCGACTTTCTGCAAAAGGGTATGGAGAAACACGCTTGGTAAATTCTTGTAGCAACAACATAGAATGCACTGAAAATGAACATCAAAAAAACAGAAGGTCTGAATTTATTATTAAAAAATAGATTGCCTTTTACATCAAAAAAAAGTATCGCCTTCAACTCCCAGTTGAAGGTTTTTTTTTGTCTTAAGCTAGGGTTATTTTTTAGATAAACTAACAAAATAATCCGATAAAAATCTTACAGCTACGTTAATACTCATTACATTTATATAAGATTTTACCTACAGTTATCGACATATGACAACATTTTTTTAGTAAGAATTTAACTACTGATTTATTTTAAATTTCAGTTACAAGAACTGAATAATTAAAGATTTAGGTATTTTAGGTATGAAAGAGTATTGGAAAGCATTGTCAAAATTGGGAAGCGTTTTGACTGCAACATTTTGTGTGTTACTATTTTTTTCTGGTAGGCCCTTAAAAAATTTAGCAACAAATACTAAAACAGTTACAAATGCGCCATTCGCTGTTCCTGTCTTGGATTTGAACGGGACAGGTGCCGGTACAACGTACCAAAACATTATAATTCCAACAACATCTAATGTTTATCCTATATCGTCTGGAGCTACCTTAACTTCAGATTTAAACACCATCACTAGTGCTACCATAACTGTAACTGGTGTTCAGGATACCCCAAATGGAGAATTATTAGCAGTAAATAAAGGTGGTGGCAATTTTGATTTGTTGTTCTTTAATACAGCATTCGATACTTACGTATACAACCTACCTGGCTCTAGACTGGTATTGAGACAAACTTCTAATACCACGTTCACCATTACAGAGCAATTTGGTAATCCTATTCCCAACTCCGACTTCTTAATACTTATCAATGCTTTACAATATGGAGATCTTGCCAATCCGTATACAGATGGTGTACGTAACATAGATATTACAGTAACTGCTGTGGGTGGTGTGTCTACCTCCAGGTCGCAACTTATTGTTCATACGCGTCCTGTTGCAAATGATGACACCAATAGCATTATTGCCAATACTGCAGGAACGGTATCAGGTAATGTTATGACTGGTGGCACTCCGGATACGGGAAATTCTATCAGTGTAACCGAAGTAGACGTATATCCTGCACAAGTTGGTAACGCGTATTCTACCTTATATGGTAGCATTACCATACAATCTAATGGTTCTTATGTATATGATGTAGATGAGACTAATACCTCTGTGGTAGGATTAAAAAATGGTGAAAGCATACAAGATATTGTATCCTATACTATAAGAGATACCTATGGCTTTATAGACTATGGTATCCTAACAGTGACTATTAATGGTGTGGATGACGCTCCGGTAGCTTTAGATAATACTAATCAAATTGATGTTATTACTGAAACAAGTGTTGAAGGAAATATTGTTACTGATATTGGTGTAGATGGAGCCGATTTTATAGATAGAGGGCTCTCTAGACTTATTTGGGAAAATGAATTTAGTGCTGTAGTAGCTAACGACCCAAATAGATCAACGTCTGTGAACGGAGCAACAAGAAATATTAACGGAGTTACTGTTAATTTTTCTTCTACTGACCCATCTAATGCAGGGGTTGCAACAAGAAACCAAGTGGTGTATCAAAATTCTACGAATGGCGGGCACACGGGATATTTTGGTTTTGTAATAGATGGAGCAACTAATCCGGTTAATGACACCGAATTGGTAATTACTTTTTCTGAACCAGTTTTTAACTTAGGCTTTTTACTGGTTGATATTGATTATTCTCAAGGTACAGTATGGCAAGACCTTATTAAAATCAATGGCTCTTTAGATGGTACACCTTCTAATTATATGTTTACTACTACAGGTGGAGTTGTAGATGCTGGCAATAATACATTTTATGGAACTGGGAATGCTATACAAAGTGATGCTACTGGTAACATTAATGTATTTTTTGACCAACCCATTAATGAGCTTAGATTAAGCTATAACTACGGACCAGATGTGACCGCAGCAAATCCTTCTGGACAAATTGCTGGTGTTTCTGACATTTATTGGCAGGGAGACAATCCGAATATTATGGTGTCCGAAATTGATGGTAGCGGCGCAAATGTAAATACTACTTACATGGGTACCTATGGTAGCATTGTAGTTAATAATGATGGAAGTTATGTATATACCCCAGATACTAGCAATCCTGCTGTTGCTGGTTTATTAATTGGAGAAACCTTAACAGAAAATTTTCTCTACAGGTTAACAGATGGTAATACCAGTGATACGGCTAACCTTATTATTACACTAAATGGCACCAAAAACCCTCCTACTATCGATATCACCACACCTATCGAGGGTGACAATATTGTAAGTGCTGCCGAAGATGGCGATGTAACCATCTCAGGGACTACCACAGATGTAGAAGATGGACAAGTGGTAACGGTAACTTTTGATGATGGTATTAATCCTCCAGTGACCACTACCGCTACCGTAACTGGTAATGCGTGGACCGCTACTGATGCAGATATTTCTGGATTGAATAACGGTACCATCACCGTAACGGCGGATGTCACCGATTTTGGTGGTAACCCAGCTACCGATAACGACCCAATTACCCTGGATAATACCGCTCCAACTATCGATATTACAACTCCTATTGAGTTCGATAATATTGTAAGTGCAACGGAAGATAACGACGTTACCATCTCAGGAACTACCACAGGTGTAGAAGATGGACAAGTCGTGACCGTAACTTTTGATGATGGTATTAATCCTCCAGTGACCACTACCGCTACCGTAACTGGTAACGCGTGGACGGCTACCGATGCCGATATCTCTGGATTGAATAACGGTACCATCACCGTAACTGCGGATGTTACGGATGTAGCGGGCAACCCAGCTACCGATAACGACCCAATTACTTTA
>NZ_JAATON010000004.1:389842-390158 GCF_011882165.1 Croceivirga sp. JEA036 | reverse complement strand
ATTACTTTAGATAATACCGTACCTACTATCGATATTACCACCCCTATCGAGGGTGATAACATCGTAAATGCTGCCGAAGATGGCGATGTAACCATCTCGGGTACTACTACAGCTATAGAAGATGGCCAAGTAGTAACGGTAACTTTTGATGATGGCGTGAATCCTCCAGTAACTACTACCGCTACTGTTTCGGGTAATGCGTGGACGGCTACTGATGCGGATATTTCTGGATTGGACAATGGAACTATCACCGTAACTGCGGATGTTACGGATGTAGCGGGCAACCCGGCTACCGATAACGACCCAATTACTTTGG
>NZ_JAATON010000004.1:0-389743 GCF_011882165.1 Croceivirga sp. JEA036 | reverse complement strand
CGAAGATGGCGATGTAACCATCTCAGGGACTACCACAGATGTGGAAGATGGACAAGTGGTAACCGTTACTTTTGATGATGGGGTGAATCCTCCAGTAACTACTACCGCTACCGTAACTGGTAATGCGTGGACGGCTACTGATGCGGATATTTCTGGATTGGACAATGGAACTATCACCGTAACTGCGGATGTTACGGATGTAGCGGGCAACCCGGCTACCGATAACGACCCAATTACTTTGGATAATGCGGTGCCAACTATTGACATCACTACCCCTATCGAGGGTGACAATATCGTAAGTGCTGCCGAAGATGGCGATGTAACCATCTCAGGGACTACCACAGATGTGGAAGATGGACAAGTGGTAACCGTTACTTTTGATGATGGGGTGAATCCTCCAGTAACTACTACCGCTACCGTAACTGGTAACGCGTGGACGGCTACAGATGCGGATATTTCTGGATTAAACAATGGAACTATCACCGTAACGGCGGATGTTACGGATGTAGCGGGTAACCCAGCTACCGATAACGACCCTATTACACTGGATAATACCGTACCAACTATCGATATTACCACTCCTATTGAAGGAGATAACATTGTAAATGCTGCCGAAGATGGGGACGTTACCATCTCAGGGACTACTACGGATGTGGAAGATGGACAAGTAGTAACGGTTACTTTTGATGATGGGGTGAATCCTCCAGTGACCACTACCGCTACTGTTTCGGGTAACGCGTGGACGGCTACCGATGCCGATATCTCTGGATTGGACAATGGAACTATCAACGTAACGGCGGATGTTACTGATGTAGCGGGTAATCCGGCTACCGATAACGAACCTATCAACCTAAATAATTCTATACCTATTGTGGATAGCTTTAGTACTATCGATACTACCCCTATCCTAACAGGAACTGATGGTCCAAATGAGACCTTAACAGTGGGCTTAGATTCTGATGGTGATGGAATTACAGATGTAACCTATTCTGTAACTACTGATGCTACAGGAAATTGGAGT
Source organism: Croceivirga sp. JEA036 (assembly GCF_011882165.1). Lineage (NCBI taxonomy): Bacteria > Pseudomonadati > Bacteroidota > Flavobacteriia > Flavobacteriales > Flavobacteriaceae > Croceivirga > Croceivirga sp. JEA036. Next base: position 388,722 of record NZ_JAATON010000004.1, on the reverse strand, counting down.
ATAGATACAGAAACCGCAATGCCAATCAATGGTAGTTTCCCTACTCTTTTTGATGAAGATATCATAGCGATTACAGCTACGGATGCTGCTGGTAATGTAGGTACTGGAGAAGTTATTATTTCTGTGGATTCGGATGGCGATGGTCTTAACGACAACGAAGAAACATTATTAGGTACTGACCCTAATAATCCAGATTCGGATGGTGATGGTATAAGTGACGGACAAGAAGTAGCAGATGAAACAAATCCTTTAGAGGATTGCGATTCTAATGGCGGTACTGCTCTAGGAGCGAGTGATTGTGATGACGATGGGCTTACTAATGATGAAGAGGCAAGTTTAGGAACTGAACCTTACAATCCCGATTCTGATAATGACGGTTTATTAGATGGTGAAGAAGAATTATTAGGAACAGACCCTTTAAATCCAGATTCAGATGGTGATGGTATTAACGATGGCCAAGAAATACTAGATAATACAAATCCTTTAGATGATTGTGATTCTGTTGACGGAACTGCTTTAGGCAGCAGCGATTGTGATGAAGACGGTCTAACCAATGACCAAGAAGATGCACTAGGTACAGACCCTGTGTTATCTGACTCTGATGGAGATGGAATTGCAGACGGACAAGAAGTTACTGATGGCACTGACCCATTAGATGCATGTAGCAATGTCGGTGGTACTATACCAGATGGTGTTGCTTGCGATATTTCTATTGCTTCAGAATTAATGAATCCGAGTTTGGGACAAGATGTATTCCAAATTGTAAACATTGAACAATTCCCAAATAATACGGTAGAAGTATTTAACAGATGGGGAGTAAAAGTATTCAGTGCAACTGGTTATAATAATGAAGATAAGGCATTTAGAGGTATTTCTGAGGGCAGGGTAACCATACAACAGAATGAAGAGTTACCTGCTGGTGTATACTTCTACATTATAGATTATGAAAACGACGGTAATGCCAAGAAAAAATCTGGCTACTTATACATCAATAGATAAAATTCCCCATAAAATTAAAGACATGAAAACTATATATTCTCTACTATGTATTGCCTTGTTTAGCTTGCAAGGTATTTTTGCCCAGCAAGATGCGCAGTATACCCAATACATGTATAACACCATTTCTATAAATCCGGCATATGCTGGTAATCGTGGGGTGTTTAGTGTTGCGGCATTGCATAGGTCTCAGTGGGTAGGCTTAGACGGAGCTCCTACCACACAAACCTTAAACTTGCACAGTCCTGTAAGTGAACGTGTAGGCTTAGGTTTATCCGTAATAAATGATGAAATAGGAAATGGAACCAATCAAGACACCTATTTTGATGCTTCATTCTCCTATAGTATTCCTGTCTCTTACCAAGGAAAACTTTCCTTTGGTCTAAAAGCTGGTGGTCATATTTTAAATATCGATTTTAACAAATTGAGAATTTATGACTCTAGCACAGATCCTGGTAACCAAGCTAATATCGATAATAAGTTTTCTCCTAATTTTGGCGCAGGAGTATTTTATCACACAGACCGTTTTTATACGGGACTTTCTGTACCCAACTTTTTGCAAACCGAGCATTTTGATAACGAAGCGGAAAGCACATCTTATGTGGCTAAAGAGCGAATGAATTTATACTTTATTACTGGGTATGTTTTTGATTTGGGCTATTTTACCAAATTTAAACCTGCATTACTTTTAAAAGCTGTAAGTGGGGCTCCCCTACAAGCAGATATTTCTGCCAATTTTCTATTTAATGAGAAATTTTACGCTGGGGCAGCATACAGATGGGATGCCGCGGTGAGTGCATTAGCAGGATTTCAATTAAGTGACCAACTAATGTTAGGCCTTGCCTACGATAGGGAAACAACAGAATTAGGGAATCAAAGTTTTAATGATGGTTCTTTTGAACTATTTTTAAGGTACGAATTTCGGAAGGTAGATAAGAAAGTACTGTCTCCTAGATTTTTTTAAACACAGAACCATGACATTTTTAAGAAACAACCTAATACTGTTATATACTTGTATTAGTTTAGTTTGTGCAGCGCAAACATCCACCTTAAAAAAAATAGATAAGAAATATGACAATTATGCATATAGTGATGCTATAGTAGGTTATGAAACGCTAATAAAAAAAGGATACAGTACCACAGAAGTATTAAAACGACTTGGTAACTCTAATTATTTAGTAGCTAATTATAAAGAAGCTGCAAAGTGGTATGAAAAACTAGTAACTTCTGATGATTTTGATAGTGACCCAGAATTTATCTACAGATATGCAACAACCTTACGTTCTTTGGAAAATTATAAGGAATCTGATGAATGGATGCAAAAATTTCAAGCACTCAATACAGATGACCAAAGAGCTATAAATTTTAATAAAAATCGAGATTATTTAGAAGATATTAAATCAAGAGCTGGTACTTTTAGCGTCAACTCTTTAAGCATAAACACCACAGAATCCGACTTTTCGCCTGCTTTTATTCCAGAAGGTGTTTTATTTGCTTCTGCTAGAGATACCGGCATGTTTTCTAAAAACATTCACTCATGGAATACCAAAACATTTTTAGATTTATTTAAATCTAAAGTTACCGCTAGTGGGGATTTGGCAGAACCCTTGAAAATGAACAAATCTATTAACAAGAAAACTCATGAATCCTCTCCTGCCCTATCACCAGATGGCACAACCTTATATTTTACCAGAAACAACAGTACCAATGGTAATTTTTCTAGAGATAGTGAAGGCGTTAGCAGACTTAAAATTTTTAAAGCGAGTTTAATAAATGGCGAATGGAAAAAAGTACAAGAACTGCCATTTAACGGTAAAGAATATTCTGTAGCACATCCAACGGTGAGCGCTGATGGTAAATGGTTGTATTTTGCTTCTGACATGCCAGGAACTTTAGGTGCGTCAGACATCTTTAAAGTAGCAATTAAAGAGGATGGTAGCTATGGGGAACCCATAAATTTAGGAAACAAGATTAATACGGAAGGTACTGAGAGCTTCCCCTTCATCACAAAAGAAGAGGTATTATTTTTTGCTTCTAATGGTCATCCAGGCTTAGGTGGTCTAGATATGTTTGCTACCAAACTAGACCAAGAAGAACCTTTACCTGTAATTAATTTAGGAACTCCTGTAAATAGCATTGAGGACGATTTTTCGCTGATTTTAAATTCTGAGAGTAAACAAGGATACTTTGCCTCTAACCGCGAGGGAGGACAAGGTAGTGATGACATTTACGGCATAAAACAATTGAAACCCTTACGTTTTGAGTGCTTTAAAGATTTAGAGATTATTGTTCTAGAAAAAGGTAGTAACAATCCGTTAGCTATGGCTAATGTAGATGTATCAGGAGACACACCCACTACTAAAACCGCTACTAACAAAGATGGTAATGCGGTAGTAGCTTTGGACTGTTACACCACTAACGCTATAATTATAGCAAGCAAAGAAGGATATAAGCGCAGTGATATGAAAATCACCGAGATGAAAGAGCAACGACAAATTACCTTATATCTTGAGCCTTTAGTTACATTACCTGCTTTGGGAGAAGATTTAATCGCCTATTTAAAATTAGAACCAATTTTGTTTGATTTGGATAAGTATAATCTAACCCCTACCGCTAAAAATACATTAGACCAAGCCCTTGCATTTTTAAAGGCCTACCCTAAAGTACAAATAGAAGTGAGAGCACACACGGATGCATTAGCAAGCGATGCTTATAATGACAAATTATCTTCTAGAAGAGCTACAACAACAAAAGCATATTTAGTTGCAAATGGTATTGATGCCAGTAGAATTGATGAAAAATCTTTTGGTGAAAATGAACTATTGAACGATTGTAAAGTCTGGAATAACTGTACACCAGAACAAAACCACATTAACCGTAGGGCAGAACTTATTGTTATAAAAAAATAGGGTTTAACAAAACCTAATTACACTGGTATAGAAGGACTTTTTCATAGAAAGAATGCGTAATTTTGCACTCAAATTTTGCTATGGAAAAGTCCTTTTTAAAATTGGCAAAAATTACCCTTGTTTTAGTCTACTTGGTAATTGTTGCCGGAGCTGTTGTACGGATGACAGGTAGTGGCATGGGATGCCCAGATTGGCCTAAATGCTTCGGGTATTACATACCCCCGACGGATGAAACCGTATTGGAATGGCAAGCCAACAGAGATTTTGAAAAAGGTCAGGTTATTATACAAAATAAAGCACTTTGGGTAGCTACCGCTAATTTTACTACTTCTAATACTTACAATCCAAAAAACTGGGAAGCCTATACCAAACATGATTATGCAGAGTTTAACGTTTGGCATACTTGGATAGAATATATTAATCGGCTTTTTGGAGCTCTAGCGGGGTTTGCAACCTTGGCCTTAGCTATATTCTCTTTTTGGTTTTGGAAAAAAAGTAAATTAATTCCTCTTTTAGCTTGGCTGGTTGTTTTTGGCATGGGTTTTCAAGCATGGTTAGGGGCAACAGTGGTGTATTCTGTTTTAGCTCCTGTGAGGATAACACTACATATGTTCATGGCTTTGGTTATTGTAGCCATGCTTCTTTTTTTAATATACAATGCGCAACAAAGTAAAAAACCATTTAAAGGACCAGCTCTAATTAGAAGTGTGGTACTTTTCAGTATTATACTAAGTCTAATACAAATAATACTAGGTACCCAAGTTAGGCAAGCCGTAGACCACCAAATAGACGTTGTAGGATATTTGGCCAAGAATCTATGGTTAGAGAACCCAGATATTACATTTTATGTGCACCGTTCACTATCTATCCTAGTACTACTTACCAATTGCTTTTTATTTTGGAAAATCCGAAAAAACGATTGGAAACTCCCAGAAATAAATTGGGTAATGCTTTTTATTTTAATAGAAGTTTTAACAGGCATGGCTATGTTTTATTTAGACTTTCCCTTTGGAAGCCAACCTTTACATTTAGTTATAGCCTCCATATTATTTGGAATACAATTTTACCTGTTTTTAAAGGTATTCCATAAAACTAAGAACAACATTAATTTGTAACTTTGCCCACTTGAAAATTTCTAGGGATGATATATAAAATCAGGATTATTCTTGATGCGGAGGAAGATATTTTTCGCGATTTAGAGATAGAGGATGGTAGTACAATGGAAGAATTCCACAACGCCATTACACAAGCCTTTGGCTTTTTAGGAGACCAAATGGCATCTTTCTACACCTGCGATGAGGAATGGAACCAAGATGAAGAAATTGCCTTGTTTGATATGAGTGAGACTGGCTCTGATGTGCGTTTAATGAACGAAACAAGCTTAGATGATGTCTTAACAGAAGATACTCCTAAGCTTATTTATGTGTATGATTTTTTAAGCATGTGGACCTTTTTTATAGAACTAGCAGATATTGTAGCAAAGGAGGATGGTAGAACTTATCCTAACGTACTTTTTAGCTTTGGAGAATTACCAGATTCCCCACCAGAAAAGAACTTTGAAGCAGAGAAATCTGTAGATTTTGATGACAGCTTTGGCAGTTATGACGATTTAGATTTTGATGAAAACTGGAACTAATATTTACTGCCTTCATCACTTAAAAAATTTACTTAACCACTAACTATATATATAGCTATGATAAACTTATATTCGGCACAAATAGAGAACATTTCTTTACATCGTGTTGGTAATAAGAGTAGAAATGAACCCATATTTTTATCAGAAAAGGCACACGCTCTTAACGATGAAATCTCTGCTATTTTAAAAGAGTATTTTTTTAAACCTTTCCGGGAAAAAGAGGAAAACTACTTTAGATTCTCTCATGAGATAGATGTAGAATTTAATGAGATTTACAAGGCAGCAGCGGGTATTTTTCAAGAACCTACCAGAACACATCAACTGTCTAAAAATATTACTACGCATTTATTTGACCAATCTAACCATCCCCATATTAAAAATGGAGAGGTGTACATTGCCTACTTTTCTGATATGGTCTTAGACAACCAAAAAGTAGATGCATTAGGTATTTTTAAAAGTGAATTAAAGCATGATTTTCTAGAATTTGAAGAGAATCAGCAAAATTTAGATATCGTAATTAGACAAGGGATTAACGTTAATAAATTAGATAAAGGTTGCCTCATTTTTAATACCGAAAAAGAAGAAGGTTATAAGGTACTATCCGTAGATAGTAATAGGTATGATGCTAAGTATTGGATTGAAAACTTTTTAGGTCTCACCCCTTTAACGGATGAAAATTTCTATACTAAAAACTACCTAAAATTTTGTCAGAATTTTGCTAAAGATGTAGTACTCCCTGCAGAAGATAAGCAGCAAGAGGTCTTGTTCATGAACCGAGCGGTGAACCACTTTGCCAAGAATGATAATTTTGAAGAAACTAGCTTTTTAAATGAGGTAATAGATAATCCAGAACTTATACCGGAGTTTAAACACTATAAAGTAGAAAAAGGACCAAAATATAGCATTGAAGACGTTTCTAACTTTGATATTGCTAATAAAGCAGTAAGCGATGTACGCAAAAAAATTAAAAACGTTATACAGTTAGATACCAACATCCAAATTAAAATGGATTTTATAAATCCAGAATCTGCAGAGAAATTTGTAGAAAAAGGTTGGGATGAAGAAAGACAGATGTACTATTATTTAGTGTATTTTAATAAGGAGCAAAAATCCTAAAGAAAAGCGCTTAAAAGCGCTTTTCCATGATTTGTTTCATACTCATATCCTCGTAATTTCGCTTAACAAAATCTAGCGCTGTTGCGAGGATTTTCCCCATAGTATCCGCTTTTTTAAACTCCATGTCATGGGTAAAATCAAACAGCTCTCCTTTTAAGCGTTCTATATTTTCTGGTAAGCTAATAGAATCTGTTTTAGCAATATTTATAAGGCGTTTTATCCGATTTCCACTACTTAAAATTCGCTTAGCAACTATAGAGCGTTCTTCTATTTTATACTGCTCAACAGAATTTTTCTGTAATTTTTGAGACACTAGATTCACCATGGCATTATTTTCTTTAAAAAACTGAGGCAGGTAGACCTTAAATTTCCCTTCAAAACACTGCTGGTCAAAGTCAATAGCGCGGATACGGTATACCACATGGTCAAAATCATGTACAGGGACAATGACGTAATTATACGCCCTCATATCGCCTAAAAGACGAATCATACATCGCTCATTAAACTTTACAAATTCCTTCGCCAATTGTGCTTGCTGTGACGCTGTGCATTTAGGTAGCATTTCATTTATAAATTCATCCCCAGGAATACCTGCAATATGCTCTTCTATCAAGGTATCTTTATACACCAAAAAGTTTAGATTATAAGGAGATAACATATGCTCTAATTCTAAACCATAAACCCTAGAAGCATCTGTTTTTTTAACGTAAAAATGTGTGTAATTGTCATTCAAAATGTTTCGTACTTTAATTCTAAATGGCTTAGAATTACCAAAAGTACAGTAGTCAATGGCATCTATATTTAGGTATTCTAAAATGCGTTCGCTACCATCAGAATGTAAGATAGAATAGACCTTTTTTAAGCTAGAATCTATTTCCTCTCGCTCAAATTCAGAATAGTAAACACGTACCCAAAGGGTATCATTACCTTCACTATCCTCTACGGCTATAGAACCAGAAAAACGCAATAAATCCTCATAAAAAATAGGGATTTCAATCTTTCTACTATACTTACCTAAATACGCATCTAGCTTGCTATTTATAGGGAAAGCCGGCTTCTTTTTAGACATCAGTTTTTCCTCAATCATTTCTTACATTTTGTCTAAAGGTACAAAAGAGCGCTGTTTTGTTTAAAAATGGAACACCACAAAACAAGTGTCTTTTAACAACATTTATTACAGCTATACAACATAGATCTGCCTAACTCTTAAAAGTTAGGTTTTTTCGTAGTGTTATAACAAACTACCAAACCCCATGACATTTAACACTACTTGGAGAAAACACTTTTTAACCTTAGTTGTTTTACTTTTAGGCTATTTTGGTTCTGCTCAATTAAGCGACCTACACTATCTTCCGCCATTAAAACAAGGGCGCAACAATGAAGGGATTCGTGATCAGGCCATTTATTTATCTACGCCAGAACCAACCACGTTTATGGTAAATGCATATCGCGGTACTAACCCTACACCAATTGCAAGTTTTAATATTTCTAATACTACCCCGGCAGAATGGGTGCTAGCAGATGGTGATAATAATATTACACTTGTTACAAATGATAATACCGGTGTAGTTTTAAATAATAGCGGTTTACGTTTTGAATCGCCCAGCGGCAACCGGTTTTATGTAAATTACCGTGGTAACTCTGCAGCGCAAGCAGCTTCCTTAACCGCCAAAGGTAGGCAAGCACTAGGTACCAGTTTTAAATGGGGAGGGGTTCCCAATTTAGGTGCAGAAAGGTCTAAGTCTAACACCCTTGGTATCATGGCTACGGAAGATAATACTACCGTGACCTTGTTTGGTTATGACCCTGGTTGTGAATTTAGAGTGGGAAATGACAGAGCGGGAATTACAGCAGATTCTTATACAGTAACATTAAATGCCAATGAATCTTTTGTTTTTGAAACCTATATTGGTACATCGCCAACACCAGCTCATGAATCTGGCTGGATAGGAGCCTCCATAGAATCTGATAAAGACATTGTAATTAGTAACGGTTCTATCAACTTTGGTAGACAAGCAGGAGCTGCTAACAGAGATGCTGGTATTGACCAGCCTGTGCCTGTTAACAGATTAGGAAAAGATTATGTGTTTATAAGAGGAAACGGTAATACCAATGGTTCTACGGAGTTTCCGCTAATAATAGCAACATCAGACAATACAAGTATTTTCGTAAACGGAGGAACAACCCCAATTGCCACTATAGATGAAGGAGAATTTTTTGAAGTGCCTAGTACTTACTTTTCTTCCAATACAGTGGGAGCAAACATGTTTGTACAAACCTCTAAAGATGCCTATGCATACCAATGTATGGCAGGTGCATCTCAAGTTTATACCCAGGGTTTAAACTTTGTTGCACCTGTAAATTGTTTACTGCCCGATGTTATGGATAATATTCCAGACATCAGGAATATGGCTGGTACAGATGTAACTGGTGGTATGACCATTATTGCAGCGGTTAATACGCCTGATGCCAATATAGTGGTTACAGACAGCAATGGCCCTGTAACACTACCTGCCTCAAGACCTGTGGCCGGCTCTAGCAATTGGAAAACATTTTACGTACCCAACCTTAACGGTAATGTTAGTGTACAATCTACAGGCCCTATGGCTGTTGGCTTTTTCGGATTCAACGGTGCTCGTGGTGTTGCAGGTTATTTCTCTGGATTTGATACAGTACCAGAAGTAATTCTAGAAATACGAGGTGGTTCTGGATGCTTTGTAGGTTCAGAAATTTTTGAAGCTACGGGTAATTTTGATGCCTACCAATGGTTTAAAGACGGAGTGTTAATACCAGGAGCTAACTCAGTAAATTATGCCCCTGCAGGAGCAGGTGAATTCTTTGTAAGAGGAACCAAAGGCCCCTGTACTTATGATAGTAATGTTATACAAGCTTTATATTGCGATCCTGATATTGTATTAGAAAAAACAGTAGATAACGCAGAAATTGTAGAGGGAGACACGGCCACTTTTACTATAAAAGTCACCAACAATGGGGTTGGTCCCGTGACCAATCTACAAATCACAGATAATATACCTGCCGGACTTACTTTAGTCAATGCACAGACCATTACAGGTAGTTTTAGTGGAAATACTTGGAATATTGGTACTTTAGATGGTGGTGATAGAGCATTTTTACGTTTAGAAGTAAGAGGTGATGAAATTGATATCCTTCCCTTATTAAACCTTACTAATACGGTTACCAACACCCAAGACCAAACCGATACAAACGCTACACCAGATAGCCCATCTGCTCGTATTATAGTACACAATGATTATGATAATGACGGTGTTATAGATTCTGTAGATTTAGATGATGATAATGATGGTATTTACGATACTGTAGAACAGCTTTGTTCCATTTCTAATGCCGTTACATTTACCAATCCTGCCGCCACCATACAGGGCGGTACTCCAGTAACGGAAATATTTACCAACTTTAACGATTTTTGGAGAAGCGCTGCTACCAATCTAAACAGCACTAAACCTAACCTTTCTCATGAATTGTTAGCGTTTACCTCTGGCGGCACAACATTTGCCACTGGGGTCATAGATGATGATGTTTTTGATGCTAACAACAATGGCTTAATGGATGGCTTAGATACTAATAATGATGGTACATCTGATATTAGTATCTCCGAATCTAATTGGTTAGCCCTTACCCCTTCTGATAACATTTATAATGAAATGACTTTGGAGGGAAGCCTAAATGATGGTGATGCAACTAATGCCACGGGATTAACTGTAGTTAGCAATCCTGCTACAGACCCTCTAAATGCCTTATTAACCAATGGCTTAAATGGTCTTGATTTAGGTACTGGTATTGCCAATATTGGTGATGATTGGGTGTATGAAATTGACCCGATTGTAGCTACTACAGTAGGCGATGGTATCCCAGATATCTTATTAACGCAAATAGCACAACCTGGTGGCGCTGGCCATATTATTAGTTTGTATGATGCAAACGGTGCTCCACTTGGCAATGCCGTTCAAATCCAAGCTTCCGGTAGTGGCGCTCTTTCTACTGTTATAGGGTCTTACAATTTAGATGTATATAATGCAAATGGTAGCGTGTTTGCCGCAAACACCTTTAGAGATTATCGTTTAGCTACTATAGAGCTGTCAGAATTTGGAATTCCAGCAGCTAATATTGGTGATGTCGCGTTTTTACGATTAGAATTATCGTCTAGTGCTGACGTGGCTTTCTTGGCATATAATACGGACTCCTTTTCTGGTTTTTGTGCCAACTTAGATACCGATAATGACGGTATACCAGACCATTTAGACTTAGATAGTGATGGTGATGGTTGTAGTGATGCTAACGAATATTATAAAGATGATAATGCAGATGGTGGCGACGGTATGGAATACGGTACTGGCGTACCCGTGGTTGACCCCACAGATGGTACAGTAAATGCTGCTTCTTATACAGAAGTTTTGGCTCCTATTATTGTTTTAGGTAACACTTCCATGCTTCAAGACCAAGTAACAGATATTAATGGACAAGATATTAGTCTGGGCGCTACATTTGATTATGTGTTAACATTCCAAAATACAGGAGATGATGATGCTACAAATTTCACAATTAGAGATGTATTACCTGCTAACGTTTCATTAATTAATGTTGACTATACAGATGCCTTAGGTGCCTCTCACTCATACGACATTAATAGCAATACGTTAAACTTTACTATTCCAGACAATCTGGTAGAAATTGGGGACCCAGAATATACTATAAGAATTACTGTAGAGGTTTCTGGAGAATGTTCAGAATTTGTTGCCGCATGTTCTGGCACCTTAATAAATCAGGCATTTGCTACCTATACTGGTATTGCCAATACAAACACTTTTTCTGATGAAGATGGATCTAACCCTGCTGGCGCTTGTACTACTACTTTAGCCACAGCAACCAATAACATTATAGGCGGATTATCAGATTGTAATATTGCCAGAACCGTGCAATTATGTGGAGACGATGTATTGCTTTCTGCTGGTACTGGTTTTGATACCTATACTTGGTACTTAGATACCAACGGTAATAATACTATAGATGCGAGTGATACCGTTGTAACGGATAGTGACGCTGACAGCGACCCAAGTACACTTTTAGTAACTAACATTGGTTATTATATGGTGCAAAAATCTTCTGGTAGCGGATGCCCAGATATGATTGAAAGAATCAATGTAGAGCGCTTTGGAACCACGCAAACCAATCCTATAATTGACTTCTTTAACCAAGTAAATAGCGATAGTAATCCTGATAACGATATACAAGGGCAAATAGTTACCTGTGGTAACGATGGTAGTGAGCTGCCTCAAATATTCTTGTGCGGTACCAATGATGATGTTACTTTACAATTAGGGATTACAGATGCTGATTCTATTACTTGGGAGCGTTGGGATGAAAATCTTAGTGCCAATTGCCAAGATGCGGGTGATGAATGTGGTAACCGACAAGATGGTTGTGGGTACACAACAGTAGGTAGTACGGACAATTACACAGTAAATAACGAAGGTAAATACCGAGTTGTTATTCGCTATCAAAATGGATGCTTTAGCCGTTTTTACTTTAACGTATTCCAAAACAACCTCAACTTTGGCGTAGACCAAAATGATATTATCTGTAATACAGATGGCAACATTAGAATTACTGGTGTTGGTGCTGGTTACGGATATCAATTATTTAATGTGAATACCAACAGTGTAGCAATTGGTTTTGATGCTGGTCAAGGACCTAACTTTCCTATTGACACCGCAGGCACTTATAAAGTACAAATCACCCAATTAAATCCTACTACAGGGGCACCCGTTGCTAATGGTTGTGTTTTTGAGACCGATGAAATTGGGATTGCAAGAAGAGATTTCACTGTTAATGTAAGCAGTACACCAGCCGATTGTGATACGCAAGGAACTATTAGTATAGAGGCATTAAATGTAATACCTAACTATAGCTACCAATTATTTATAGACGATGGTAGTAATAGTGGTAATGGTTCTTTTGTTCGTTCAGAATTAGCTACAACAGATAACACACATACCTTTAATGGTGTTGCCCCTGGTGACTATTTAGTAGTTACTACTACAGAGAATGGCTGTAGAGAATCTTCTGCCATCACTGTAGATGAAATTCCGGCATTAACGTTAACTGCCAATGTAGAGGCTAACATAACATGTGCTCCTGGAGTTATCAATTTGTCCGTAACAGGTGGCACTACTGGTCATGAATATGTAATATGGAGTAAGGATGGAGTGCCTTACTATACAGACGAAGCAAGCATTCCTGATGCTGATTTTGACTCCAATCCTAACTTCTCTTTTGGTTATACAGGCAATCCTAGCACCTATGTGGCAGGGCAAGATGGGGAATATGTATTTTTAGTTAAGGATGATAATGGTTGTTACCAACGTTCAGCTCCTGTAACCATGCAAGACTTAGGAGCTGTAGAAGCTACACTTAGCCATACCGATATTACATGTGCAGATAGTGAAACCTCTACCCTAACAATTGTTGCTAGTGGCGGAAACGCTCCATATCAATATAGTATTGATGACACCAACTATCAAATAGAGAATTTCTTTAACAATTTAGATGCAGGTATTTACACCATAACAGTAAGGGATGCTACAGGCAGTGCAGATGAAGAGCGTTGTGTATTTACCGTAGATTACGAGATTGAACAACCTTTTCCTTTAAATGCATCGGCTACTATAATAGAAGATGCCTCTTGTGATGCCTCTGGAGAAGCCTTGGTTAAAATATTAAATCCATCTGGTGGCCAGGCTCCTTATCAATATAGTTTTGATGGGGGAACATCGTTCAGCGCTGTATCGGAACAACGCTTAAGCCCGGGCACTTACAATTTGGTATTACAAGACAATCTGAGTTGTACTTTCCCTATGGAAATTACAGTACCAAACCCTACACCTACACCTAATCTAACGCCAAATATTACCTATGAGTGCGATGGTGATGGTGTGGTGACCATAAATACAGATAATACTACAGACTTTAGGTATACTTACGCTATAGATGGTACCCTTAATACACCTGCTGACCAAAATTTCTTTGAAAATGTAGCTGCAGGACAACATACCATACAAGTAAATTACGCGAGTAACCTTGCGCCTAACCAAAGTACTTTGTTCTTAGAAACCTTTGGCGCAGGACCTAATTTACAAGTTGCGGAAGCTGGCCCAGAATATTGTTATGAACCTCAAAATGGTTCAGAAACCAATTGTAATAGAGGTCCTGCTGGTATTTTAGTAAATGGAGAATACACGGTTACCAATTTTGTTACCAATCCTGTACCATTCTTACTAAGCCCGCAAGACCATACAGGACTTACAGAAGGCCGTTTCTTTGCTATTGATGTAAGTACATTCTCAGACACGGGCAGCCCATCTTTAAATAATATTCTTTGGGCAAAAAGAGATGTGGAAGTTTTACCAAATAGAGACATCACTTTAAGCTTCTTTGCTTATAACTTAATGAGCGCTGGTAATGCAGGTAATAATCCAGAGATTTTGGTAGAAATTTTAGACAATTCTGGTACGGTTATCTTTAGCACTGCCACTGGTGAAATTCCTAAAAACACCAATAACGCGGATTGGCATGAGCGTACGCTTACCTTTAATCCAGGTGCAAATACAGAAATAGATGTTGTTTTTAGAAATAACGTAAATAGCAATGATGGTAACGATTTAGTTTTAGATGACATCCAAGCCATACAGACTCCAGAAGTATGTGAAAATACCGCTGAAATTATTGTAAATGTAGAAAGCAATCGTGCTTTTGATGTAGCGATTTTAGGAAGTACTGACCCAAGCTGTAATGGAGCAACAGATGGTAATATTCGTTTTCAAGTAACTAATTTTGATGCTGCTGGTTATGAATATTCTACCGATAGTGGCACTTCTTGGACAGCTACCACAGATGCCGTGGTTACTACGCCAAATGTACTAGGAGACGGCAGCTATACTATTACTGTTAGAAAGGTAAATGACAACACTTGTATAGTAACCTCTGCAACTACTGCTACCCTAACGGAGCCAACTATTATTCTTCCAGATTTACAGCAAACTGCTGACTTCACTTGTCAAAACACGGGAGCCACTTTAGAGGCTTCTGCTACCGGAGGTACTGCTGGGTATACGTATCAGTTAGAAAGAACAGACAGTTCTATTGAAAGAACCTTTTCTAATACTAATGTATTTGTAAATGTACCTGCTGGTGATTATGTAGTCCGCGTTCGTGATGCTAGAAATTGTGAAGTAGCAACAACAATTCCAGTTTCGGTTGTAGCGCCTACACAACCTGCGGTTAGCTTATCTGGCACAACGTGTTATTCTGGATTAAATGACGGATTTATAACAGCAACAGCTGCCAACAATAGTGGTAATGTTACTTTCCGTATAGATGGAGGGCCTTGGCAAACGCCTATCCCTGCTAATGGTTTAACGTATACTTTTGTAGATTTAGGTGAAGGTACGCATCAAGTAGAAGTACAAGATGCCTTTGGCTGTATTTCCACAGCAGAATCGTTCACCATACATCCTGCTTTAAACCTATCGGCTACAATTACCGATGCAAGTACTTGTGGTGATGGAGAAATCAGCGCCACTGCTACAGGAGGTAATGGAACTTTAGTATATGCTTTTGTACCGCAGGGTACTACGGTAACCAATGGTGACTTTTCACCAACAATTACAGATTTTTCCGTGGCATTAGCAGATGTTGGTCAGTATGATGTTTACGTTCGTGATAACTTTGGTAATCCAGGCTATTGCCAAACCATGATTACAGAAGAAGTAGAGGCATTACCTGGTTTAGCTTATAATAGTACAGCAACTGATGCTGCTTGTTTTGGTGGCGAAGGAAGTATCCAAGTTAACATCACTAGTGGTGTAGCTCCATTTACTTATGAATTGGTAGATGTGGATAACGGTGTGGAAAGTCAGACCCAATCTGGAGTGGCGAGCACTACAAGAACATACTACAACTTACCTCCTGGTAATTATGATGTTATTATTACAGATGCTGCAGGTTGTACATCTACTCCTGAAAGAGTAGTTATAGATGAACCTGCTGAGCTTACTGCAGATATCGTTGGTGTAACCCCTTCGGATTGTACTGGACCGTCTACAGATTACGGATTTAATTTTGAAAATTACCCATTAACATTGGCGGGGACTTTAATGTTTAGTGACGATGGTGGTACTACTTGGCAAACAAGCAATCAGTTTAGAGATTATCTGTCAGGAGATGAAGTTTATCCTTCTATTAAAACTGTGGATGGTAGTGGCACCACTATTTGTCAGACAGATTTACCAAGGTATACGATACCTTATCCGTTAGATGATTTGGATATTACGTTATTCCCAATTGTTATAAATTGTAATGAATTACAAGTAAGTGTAAGAGGGCAAGACGGTACAGCTCCTTATGAGTACACATATTCAGAAGACCCAGCCAATTTTGACCCTTCCGCACCTACAAATCCTTGGACAACTCCTTTTGCTGCAGGCGTACAACACACATTCCCAGGTCTAATTCCTGGTAGAACCTATGTTTTTTATGTACGTGATGCTGTGGGTTGTGTAAGAGAAAGTAACGTCAATGTAAATAATGAGGTAGTAGTACCGATGGAAATTACTGCCGAAGTGGCTCCTACATGTAATGGTGCGACAACGGGTGAAATTACGTATACCATTGTTGATACGGATGGAAGTACAGAACCTAGCATGACTTGGACGCTTTATGATATAGCAAATAATGTTATTGATAGTAGTCCTGGGACCATTGCTTACACAAATACTATAACCGTCTCTAATTTAGCAGAAAACGATTATTATATAATTGTAGAACAAGTAGATGCTGGTGGAACAGCACAGTGTACCAGTGCCAGTGAAAATAGTATTCTAGAAGAATTAGATATCATTACAGGAACACCAGCCTCTTTAAGAGACATCAGCTGTGAAAACCCTGGTCTAATTACCATTCCAGATATTACTGGTGGTGGCGGTGAGTATTTTTACACCGTAACAGGCCCTTCACCTTTCGCAACAATTACATCAAATGATGATAATCCTATAGAAATACCTGCTAATTCCCCTTTCGGAACATATAGTGTTAGTGTAGAAGACCAATACGGTTGTAGCTATCCTTTAGGAGATGTTACTATGAATGTAATGCCTCCACCAGTTATTGCCGATGTAGAAATTGCAAATTGTGATGTTAATGCAACTATAACTATAAACGTTGCTTCATCAGATGGCACCGTACTTTACTCTATTGATAATGGCGCTACATTTGAAACTACCAATGTATTTAACAATGTTACTGCTGGTGATTATGATGTAGTCATAAAAGACCAAACAGGTTGTATAGATACTGAAAACATAACAGTACACCCAACCCTACAGGCTTCTGCGACTTTAGCGCAACAATTAGGTTGTGGTCCTGGAAACGAAGCTGAAATAAGGATAGAAGCTACTACTGGTTCTGGTAATTACGAATTTGAAGTTAGAGATAGTAGTAATGCTGTTGTAATCACCAAACAGACACTAGCAACAAACCCTCAAACAGTTACAGTAGGTAGCGCTGACACCTATACAGTCTTAATCTATGATGCTGATACCGATAACCCAGAGTGTGAGAGAAGTATAGAAGTTAATGTACCAGCTGCTATTCAACCAGATTTTTCTGCCAGTGCTACAGCGGTAAGTTGTAGTGGTGCGGAAGATGGCCGTATAGCGCTAAGTCAAGTTAATAATGGCAATAATCCGTTAAACTATACGCTGAGCCCAATGCCAGCAACGGCATCTTGGGATGCTTCTGTACAATCTTTTATAAACTTACCTGGTGGAAACTATCAAGTTATTGCTACCGGACCAAACGGTTGTGCTTCTACACCTTTAGCTGTAAACGTACCAGAAAATCCGGTTATAAGTTTCACCACGCCTACCGTATACCAGTTTGGTTGTGCTGTAGATAATGACACCAATAATGCTATTATTACAGTAGATACAGCTGCAATTACTGGAGGTACTGGAAGCTATAACCGTTTTGTGTTTATTGATGACACTACAAGTACGGTATTACAAGATAGTTCTAGCGCGTCTTATAGTTTTACGGAATTAGCTGGTGGTGATGTAGAAGTTATTGTTTACGATACTAATGGTTGTGCTTCACCTACAACACATATAGTAACGATAAGTCCGTTTGATGCGTTGGATGAAAATCCTACAATAAACGTGGTTACAGCAATAAGTTGTGCAAATACAGGAGAAACAATAACTATAGCAGCAACCGGTTCACAAACTAGTTACGCTACAAACCCTGCCAATTACGAGTTCCGTCAATTGCCTAGTGGCACCTATCAAGCCATCAATAGTTTTGCCAATCTAGGCGTAGGTACTCATACCTTTGGGGTGCGTAATGTTACTACCGGTTGTGAAGTGTTTGTAAACCACACCGTAGCAGAGCCAAATACGTTTAGTGTTGCCGTTACCAAGTTATCAGATGTGGTATGCTTTGGAGATGACGGTAGCATTACCCTAACCTTTACAGATGCTAGTTATACGGGCAATTTTTCTTGGGAAATTTTAAATGCAGATGGTACGCCAACAGCGCGTACAGATGATGCAGGCATATTTACTGGAACAGGCACTACCACAGCTATACCAGTTGCTGCCGGCAATTACATTGCTCGGGTAGCACAAGTTGGTTTACCAACCTGTACACAAGAACGCAGTTTTAGTATTACCACACCTTCTGCAGCATTGACTATGGCAACGGTAGATTTAACTGAGGTTGGTTGTAATGGTAATGAGGGTAGCGCTAACGTAAGACCACAAGGCGGTATGGCTCCATACACTATTACGCTGACAAATACCACCACTGGTGGGGTATCTACAGAAAATAATGTAAATAGTTTCTTGTTTCAAAACTTAGAAGCTGGTCAATATAGCATAGCTGTAACAGATGCACTAGGTTGTGTACAAAACTTTAATAATGAATTTACATTGGTAGTACCAGACCCAATCAATGCTTCTATAGCTAACACCTCTCTTTTATGTGAGGGTGATTCAGACGCTTCTGTAACTGCCAGCGTGGCTGCAAGGAATGTTTCTGCTACTTATCGTTATAGTTTAAATACTTATGATGATGCTTCTGGAACTCGATTACTTAGAAGTTCAGTACAACAAACTGCTGATACCTTCAATGGTTTAGCTGCAGGATTTTACAGTGTAACTGTTATGGATAATATGAGCTGTACTTTTGAAACCGCAATTATAGAAATTGTAGCTCCTATTGTAGTAGAAGGTCAATTAATTACCAACCAGATTCTTAGCTGTTCTGCTGGAGCAGAATTATTACTTACCGCATCTGGTGGTACTGGACCTTACACATGGAGTACAGATGGTATTACATTTAACACCATGAATAACAGTAGTGGCGCTAACACACACTTATTTACCAACATGACCCCAGGCACCTATCAATATTTTGTACAGGATAGCAACAATTGTATTTCTGTAATATCTAACACGGTAAATGTAAATGCTATTCCACCACTCTCTTTTAGTGAGTTTAATACCTCTGCAGCTTTTATTAGTTGTAACGGTGAAAGTACAGCTGCTATAGATGTACAAGCAACAGGTGGTATGGGCAATTATGAATATGCACTGTTTTCAGATAGTACGTTGACCAATGAGATTAGAGCTAACCAAGCTAATGGATTGTTTACGGACTTAGCCGCTGGTTCGTATTACGTACGCGTACAGAGCAATGATTGCGAATTAGTTTCTGAGGTAGTAAACATCTTAGAACCTACTGCACTCTCTATAGCGACTCAGATTACAGAAATTAGTTGTTATGGAGAAGAAGATGGTAGCATAACTGTAAACTTAGCTGGCGGTACAGCTCCATACCAGTACGCTATCTCCCCTAACCTAGACCAATTTGTAAATGATAATGTATTTGACGATTTGGCTCCTGGTGATTATACCGTAATAGCACAAGACGCTGCAGGTTGTTTTGAAGTAATTGAATTTACCTTAGTTGAACCTACTGAGTTAGAGATGACTTTTACCGTACAAGATGAAATTTGCTTTGAGAGTAGTGACGGAGCAATAACTGTAAATGTTACGGGTGGTACGGGTGTCTATTCTACAGCCCTAAATTCTAATGCAAGTGCTGATTTTGTAGAAGGCGTTATGGAATACAACAACTTGTCTAGTGGTACTCATGTAATCTTTATTAGAGACGAAAGAGGTTGCGAAATTAGTCAGATTTTTGAAGTTTCTTCTGGTGCAAACCTAGCCGGGGAAGCAGAAGTACTCTATTCTTGTGATGAAGGTATAACTCAAAACACCATTAACATAGCTTTTGAAGATACTACGGTAGCAAGCGAAGTGTTATATGGTTTAGATACGGACGACCCTAACGAGATGGTCATGGATGGCGTATTTACCAATGTACCTGGAGGTGACCACTACATTACTGTGCTGCATAGTAACGGTTGTCCCAATACTTTTGAGTTTACAGTTGACGTTTTTGAGCCTTTGAGCTTGCAATTAACAGAAGGTACTATAAACCAAATTAGTGCTGCGGCATTTGGTGGTAGTGAGGCCTACACCTTTATCTTTGATGGTAGAGAGTATGCAGATAAATCAGATTTCTACATAACCGCTACAGATACCTATGAGGTCACCGTAGTAGACCAAAATGGCTGTAGCGTTACACAAGAAATATTTATAGAGTTTATAGATGTAGAATTTCCAAGTTTCTTTACCCCTGACGGTGATGGTAGTAATGACCTTTGGAGACCTACTAACATAGAAATATACCCAGAAATCTTTATTAATATCTATGATAGATACGGTCGTTCTATTTATAGATTTAAGGATAATGAAGATGGTTGGAATGGCATTTACCAAAACACCAACCTGCCGTCTGGAGATTATTGGTATGTAGTTAAATTACATGGAGAAGCAGACCAGCGTGAGTTTGTTGGCCACTTTACATTATATAGATAAAAACTAATGAATGAGCATTTTAAAAGGGTGGTAACTATGTTATCGCCCTTTTTTTGTAACAAAAATTCTAGTGTACACCACACGATTGGGCTATTACACTACTATAATTTTAACTAACCAATTAATTATTGCTATTTAGTACTTACCATACGAACAAAAAATACTAACAATTTCAATATATGAACATGAAACTGAAAGTTTTTATGTTTTTAATAGCCTTGAGTTGTGGCGTTTCTGCGTTTTCTCAACTTAGTGATTTGCATTACTTACCACCATTAAAACAAGGATCTAACAACCAAGCCATACAACAACAAGAGGTACATTTATCTACCCCAGAAACTACACCATTCACTGTAAATGTATATGAAGGCACTAATCCTGCTATTCTAGCTTCTTTTACCATTAGCAATACAACACCAGCGGTACACAGTCTTGGTAATGGAGATAACAATGTAACCCTAGTAGATAATGCCCACACCGGAGTTGTAATTAACGATGCCGGCTTACGATATGTGGCTCCCAACGGAGAACGATTTTATGTTAATTATAGAGGAAGGTCTGGTTCTCAAGGAGCCTCTTTAACCTCTAAGGGTAGAGCTGCCATGGGTACCCAATTTAAATGGGGTGGTGTCCCCAATTTAGGAACCCACGTATCCAAATCTAATACGGTAGGTATTATGGCTACAGAAGATAATACTACTGTAGATGTTTTTGGGTATGACCCTAACTGTGTTTTTAGACAAGGAGGTAATGCATCTGCGATTACAGCAGATACGTACCAAATAACACTTAATGCCAACGAATCTTTTGTTTTTGAAGCCTATATGGGAAATACATTTTCTGATGCGCAAAGCCAAGGATGGATAGGTACTAGTATTGTTTCTGATAAGGATATTGTAATTAGCAATGGGTCTTTGAACTACGGTAGACAAGCCAACAACACTAACAGAGATGCAGGTATTGATCAACCCGTACCAGAAAATAGAATTGGTAAAGAATATGTGTTCATTAGAGGTAATGGTAATACCAATGGATGGACAGAGTTTCCCTTAATTATTGCTACCCAAAACAATACTGAAATTTACGTTAACGGTAACACTACCCCTATTGCTACTATAAATAATGGAGAATATTTTGAAATCCCTTCCAGTAATTATTCTTCTAACGCTGTAGGTGCCAATATGTATGTTACTACTAATAAAGATGCATATGCCTACCAGTGTATGGGTGGTTCTACTGCGGCTTACACTCAAGGATTAAACTTTGTAGCACCCGTAAATTGTTTACTACCAGATACCATGGATAATATTCCTGACATAAGAAATGTTGCAGGTATTACCGTTACTGGTGGTGTAACTATAGTCGCGTCTAGCTCCACTCCTGATAGTAATATTACGGTTACCGATGGCAATGGTACAGTTGCACTACCGGCTGCAACCCCTGTAACAGGTTCCACCTTATGGAAAACATTCTATGTTCCTAATTTAAATGGTAATGTAACAGTAAACTCATCTGGTCCAATTGCTGTTGGTTTTATTGGTTTTAATGGGGCTCGTGGGGTAGCTGGTTATTTTTCTGGTTTTGATACGGTCCCTGAGGTAGATTTGCAAGTTTCTGGTGGTGGTTGTTTACCATCTGCCACAGTAGAAGTTGTAGACCCCAATTTTGATAGTTACCAGTGGTTTGAAAATGGTTCTTTAATTGCAGGCGCCAATGGCCCTACTTATACGCCTACGGCTGCTGGAGATTATTTTGTCAGAGTAATAAAGGGAGGTTGCCAATATGATAGCCAACCTTTAACCGCTTATTATTGTGACCCAGATGTAGTCATAAAAAAAGTAGCAGACCAGAATACAGTAAGGCATGGTGATACTGTAACCTTTAGTATTACCGTAGAAAGTTTAGGATTAGACCCTGTAACTAATGTTGTAATTACTGATATTTTGCCAGACGGTATTTCTTTAGTCAATGCGTCTGTAACCAAAGGAAGCTTTACTTATCCTAATTGGAATGTGGGTACTATGACAAGTGGCGATTTAGAAACTTTAACCCTAGTTACTCAAGTTAATTTACCAGATGTAAATACTCAAACGGCTACATATACTAATACAATAAATAATTCCCAAGACCAAACGGATGGCAATATTACCGTAGATGACCCATCAGAAACTGTGACGGTAAACTTCCAAACACCAACGACTGTAATTACAAACAGGCGTATTACTATAAGAGTAAACAGGAACTAACTTGTATAATTACCAACCATAAAATTAATTCTCTAATAATTTTTACTCTAAACCGTTAATTTTGTAATTTCACGGTAATTGGGATGCTAAACATTTAGGGCATACCATACTTTTGCAATCAAACAACTTAAAACACTACATTATGAAGCAAATTTTGCTTGTATTCAGCCTTTTTATTATGGCGATGAACACCCAAGCCCAACTTGGTAAATTGGGTAAAAAGGGAAACATTAACGCCGGTAAAAAATTGGTGAAAGCTGCCACATTATCTGATGAAGATATGGCCAAATTATCTTTAGAAGCTGTGCAATGGATGGATGAAAATAATCCCGTTGCGGAACCAGGTGACCCTTATTACGAAAGATTGAATAAACTTGTTGCTGGCCTTGATAATGCAGATGGGTTAGACTTAAATTTTAAAGTCTATCTGGTAGTAGATATCAATGCTTTTGCTACACCAGATGGTAGTATTCGTGTAATGGCTGGTCTTATGGATTTAATGACTGATGATGAAATTCTTGGAGTAATTGGTCATGAAATAGGCCATGTAAAACTAGGGCATTCTAAAAAAAGATACCAAACTGCCTACAGTGTTTCTGCCGCAAAAGACTTGGCCGAAGCTAATACTAGTGGTGGAAAAATTTTAGCTGATGATGAAATAGGTGGTTTCATGGAAAATGTGGCTAATGCTCAGTTTTCTCAGTCTCACGAGTCAGCATCAGACAGTTATGGATTTAAATTTTTAGTAGCTAATGGTCATGATTATCATGCTATGGCTTCTGCTTTTCAAAAATTAGCAGATTTAACAGATAACGGTGGTAAAGGGTCTTTAACCTCTTCTCACCCAGGGTCTGCCAAAAGAGCAGAAAGAGCAAAAAAATGGGCAGAAGAAGAAGACGCAAAAAACTAAGATACCATTCTTCATATAAATTTAATAAGTCGCACCACTAAGTGCGACTTTTTTTATATCCTTATATCATCCTAAAAAAATAATAGCAAACCCTGCGAATGCAATACCCAAGCATAATGGTGAAAACAGTTTAGAATCTGCTTTTGCAAAGGCTGTTGTTTTTACCCTCTTAAAAAAACCAACATAATTAAAGTCACCTATCGCCCTAATTAAAAATAGTATCGGTACAAACCAAAGGGCTACTTCACCTAATGTTACGGGCAACAAGTGGTTTATAAAAGAGGTTTGTTCAAGGTATACAAAGGCCAAAAAAAGTAAACCTAGCGCAACAAGTAATGTAGCTAACGGCAGAATCTTTAAATTGCTCTTTTCTTCTTCTTTGGTAGGGATTACTTTGTTTAACGCCCATGTACCCCCAACTAACCAATACAAATGCAGCACTCCTAAAAACGCAAATAGAAGTGATAAGGACAGAGCAAGTAAGGACACCATCATACGTGGTTTTTATTATGGTATAGACTCGGTAAACTAATTAAGAAACAAGCAAAATTAACTATTTCACTCACTAAAATATTATTTTTCAATGGTTTAAATACTTTATTTCCCTAACGCATAAGTTACGGGCATACTGTAAACCTAACCAAGATAAAGAAGCTCATTGTAACAAATTCCTGTAGTAGTCGTCAAACCCATACATCAATCTAAAAACCAACTTATTTTGAGTACAATTTTAACCGTAAAAAATTTAACAAAGAAATTTGGACCATTAACTGCTGTAAACGACCTTTCTTTTAGCATAGAAAAAGGTCATGTTTATGGTATACTAGGTCCAAACGGCAGTGGTAAATCTACCACGCTAGGCATTATACTTAATGTGGTCAACGCTACCGACGGAAGTTTTAGCTGGTTTAATGGGAGCACATCTACCCATGAAGCTTTGAAAAAAGTAGGAGCCATCATAGAACGCCCTAACTTTTATCCGTACATGACGGCCGTGAAAAACCTACGCCTAGTTTGTAAAATTAAAAACGTTCCAGAAAGCAAAATAGAAGAGAAACTAGAACTCGTGGGCTTATTGGAACGCAAGGACAGTAAATTTAGAACTTTTTCTTTGGGTATGAAACAACGCTTAGCCATAGCCTCTGCCCTGTTAAACGACCCAGAAATTTTAATTTTAGATGAACCTACCAATGGATTGGACCCGGCTGGTATTCATCAAATTAGAGAAATAATTAAAAAAATTGCTGCACAAGGCACCACTATTTTATTGGCCTCTCATTTACTAGACGAAGTTGAAAAAGTATGTACTCACGTAGTCATTTTAAGAAAAGGGACCAAACTGTATGCAGGTCCGGTAGATAATATGTTGTCTAGTTTTGGCTTTTTTGAGTTAAAAGCAGACCGAATGCCTGCTTTACAAGCCTTTTTAGAGAAACATCCAAGTTTTGGCACAATTAGCATAAATGAGCATCTGCTTACTGCACATCTAAATGAGGAATTAGATGCTGCAACCCTTAACCAATTACTATTTAAAGAAGGTATTGTTTTATCTCAGCTTGTAAAAAGAAAAGAAAGTTTAGAAGAACAATTTCTTGCCCTAACCAAAAACAACTAAATATGCTACGTTTACTAGAAATAGAATTTATAAAGCTTTGGAATAACCGAGCCAGTAAAATATTAATCATTGCCTACTTTATACTATTAACCTCCATTGCATTAATTGCTGCGATTAAGTTTGATATTGGTCCTATAAAATTTCATTTGGCAGAACAAGGAATCTTTAATTTCCCTTACATCTGGCATTTGAACACCTTCATGACGGCTCTATTTAAGGTGTTTTTAGCTATTGTTATTGTGTCTATGATGGCAAATGAATACAGTAACAAAACATTAAAACAAAACCTTATCGACGGTTTATCTAAAAAGGAATTTGTGTTATCTAAGTTTTTAACTGTACTTTCTTTTTCCGTTTTATCTACGGTATTTGTATTTGCAGTTTCCCTAATTTTAGGACTTGTCTATTCTGATTATACAGAGTTATCCATCATTCTTTCGGATTTGGAATTTTTACTGGCATTCTTTGTTAAGCTTATGGGCTTTTTTGCTTTTTGCTTGTTTGCTGGCGTATTGGTAAAACGTTCCGCTTTTGCCCTTGGTTTTCTATTTCTATGGCAAATTTTTGAACTCTTTGTAAGAGGCATGTTACGCTGGAAGGTTTTGAGCAAAGAAGGTACAGATTTGGTTATGGGCTTTTTCCCATTAGAATCATTTTTTAACTTAATAAAAGAGCCTTTTAGCCGCTTAAACGCAGTACAATCTTTTGCTAATCAAGTTGGGGAAACCGTAGTATTAGATTATCATGTACAGTGGTATGAGATTGGTATTGCACTAGCTTGGACCTTCATTTTTATCTATATGAGCTTCGCCTTGTTAAAAAAGCGCGATTTGTAGGATTTGCATCGCTGTTTGATGCTTTAGCGCTCACTCTGGTTGGCAATGCCTTCGTATCTTTGAGGTATGAAGTTTAAAGTAGTTTCTGAGTTTAAGCCCACAGGAGACCAACCAGGGGCTATAAAGCAGTTGGTAGAAGGTATCCATTCTGGTGAAGAACACCAAACCTTGCTCGGGGTCACAGGTTCTGGTAAAACTTTTACAGTGGCAAATGTGGTGGCAGAAGTTCAGCGCCCCACCCTTGTTTTAGCCCACAACAAAACCCTGGCAGCGCAATTGTATTCTGAGTTTAAACAGTTTTTTCCAGAGAATGCGGTAGAGTATTTTGTTTCGTATTACGACTATTACCAACCTGAAGCGTATATACCCACCAGTGGCACCTATATAGAAAAAGATTTAAGCATTAACGAGGACATTGAAAAGTTACGATTAAGTGCTACTTCTTCCCTCCTATCTGGTCGTAGAGATGTGCTTGTAGTGGCTTCTGTTTCTTGTTTGTATGGTATTGGTAATCCCATAGAGTTTCAAAAAAATGTAATTACCATACAAAGAGATCAGGTAATTTCTAGAACTAAGTTTTTACAACAGCTGGTTCAAAGTTTATATGCTAGAACTACTGCCGATTTTAGAAATGGAAATTTTAGAGTAAAGGGTGATGTTGTTGACGTGTTTCCAGGATATGCAGACCATGCGTTCAGAATCCATTTTTTTGGCGATGAAATTGAAGAGATTGAAGCATTAGACCCACACAACAACAAGGTCATAGAAGTGTACAACACACTTAATATTTACCCAGCAAATATGTTTGTAACCTCACCAGATGTCTTACAAAATGCCATTAGGGAAATACAAGACGATTTGGTGAAACAAATAGACTATTTTAAAGAAATTGGAAGGCCCTTGGAAGCCAAGCGTTTGGAAGAACGTACCAATTTTGATTTAGAAATGATTCGGGAATTGGGCTATTGTTCTGGAATAGAAAATTATAGTAGATACTTAGATGGCAGAAAACCTGGAACAAGACCTTTCTGCTTATTAGATTATTTTCCAGAAGATTATTTAATGGTAATAGATGAAAGTCATGTAACCATACCCCAAGTCCATGCTATGTATGGAGGCGACCGCTCTAGAAAAGAAAATTTGGTGGAATACGGTTTTCGATTACCTGCAGCACTAGATAACAGACCTTTGAAGTTTGAAGAGTATGAGGCATTGCAAAATCAGGCAATATATGTGAGTGCCACACCAGCAGATTATGAGTTAGAAAAAAGTCAAGGTATTTATGTTGAGCAAATTATACGCCCTACCGGACTTTTAGACCCTATCATTGAAGTTCGCCCTAGTGAAAATCAGATAGATGATTTAATGGAAGAAATACAGGCTAGGGTTGAATTAGACGAGCGTACGTTGGTAACTACGTTAACCAAACGAATGGCAGAAGAACTCACTAAATATTTAACACGTATTGATGTGCGCTGCCGTTACATTCATAGTGACGTGGATACTTTGGAGCGTGTAGAGATTATGCAAGATTTACGCAAGGGATTGTTTGATGTTTTGGTGGGTGTAAACTTACTACGAGAAGGGTTAGATTTACCAGAAGTTTCTCTTGTGGCCATATTGGATGCCGATAAAGAAGGTTTTTTAAGAAGTAATCGTTCATTAACGCAAACCGTGGGCAGAGCGGCTCGTAATTTAAATGGTAAGGCTATCATGTATGCAGATACAATAACGGATAGCATGCAAAAAACTATTGATGAAACCAATTACCGAAGGGAAAAACAAATGAGCTACAATAAGGAACACGGCATAACTCCCAAAGCTCTAAACAAAAGCTTAGATAATGTTCTAGCTAAAAATTCGGTTTCTACCTATCATTTTGAAAAAGAAGCGATGCGTGCTGCAGAACCAGATTTGGATTATTTAACTCCAGACCAAAAAGAGAAGCTCATAAGAGAAAAACGCAAAGCAATGGAAAAGGCTGCGAAAGAATTGAACTTTATGGAAGCAGCTAAATTAAGAGATGAAATTAAAATCTTACAAGAAAAAGAATAAAAGAAAACCCTGCCAAAAGCAGGGTTTTCCTAACTAACCAACTAAACAAACCAACCATCATGAAACACCTTTAGTTGGTGTTCTCAAACATATTTTTATCCTATTTGGATTAAGCGTTTTGGTTTTGGCAATGCTTCTTCTTTTTTAGGCAATGTCAACTTTAAAATTCCATTTTCATACGCCGCATTAATAGCATCAGAATTCACCGACTCTGGTAACGTAAAAGCGCGTTTAAAGGAGGAAATACTAAATTCCCTACGTGTATAATTATCTTCTGTTTGCTCATCTGCTTTCTTTACTTCAGAAGAAATTGTAAGCACGTCTTTATCTACTTCCACGTTAAAATCTTCCTTGCTAAAGCCAGGAATAGAGAGTTCTAATTCAAACTCCTTTTCCGTTTCTTTAATGTTTACGGCAGGAACATTGTTTTTAAAGTTTTCCATACCTCCAAACCAATCTGGGGTAAAAAACTCATTCATCAAATTAGGCAGCAATACATTATTTCTTTTTACTAAACTCATGGTTTTCAATTTTTAAATATTAAATACACCATGAATAAGACAATGATTATACCATTACACAATCACTGTCTTTTTGACAGTTAATATAACACAATTCATGTCTTTTTGTCTTTTTTTAATTGTAATGCGCCCTAAATAAATCTATTAGGACTTTTGGTGGCACCATTTTATTTGGATAATGATGCATAATTTCTAGCACCTGCCCAATTACTGAGGGAGGCAAGCCCATTTTTAAACCAATATTATAAAGTTTAGAAACTTCTTTAGAATGCTGCTCATCATCTATATTCATAAGTAACAACAGCCTATGAAACTGAATTATCCGGTCTGCCTGTCTTTTTGCCAAAATAACTTTGCGCTCTTTTTTAATTAAACTATCTAGGGTAGCTTTCTTAACCTCTAATAAATGCGCTACGGATAATAAAAAATCGTACTCCTCTACCTTAATTTCTTGGTCTACCTTGGCAAATGCAATAAGTTCACTTAAGATGCTTAATTTCTCCTCTTTACTCCTCATAATACAACAGCTCTATGGTTATAACGTAAAAAATTAGATTTTAGTTATAAAAAAAGCTCTGACAAGGTCAGAGCTTTTTGACTAATTCAATAATTTTTCCTTGGCTTTTAAGCTTCTATACGTACAGGTACAGTATAGTATCTACCTTCTACAACGTTTTGCACGTCTACTTTTTGGTAGTTTAATCTGCCTTTTACAAAGCTTTCTAACGCAGCATCTGCAGTTTCTACAGATAATACTACAATTTCACCCTCCGCATTAATTGTAAATTTTACGTTTGCCGTTAGATCTTTTTCAATTTTAAAAGAATTGCCCTCTAACATGGAATGGATTTCTCCAGAAAGTTGTTTTGCAACCTTGGCAGGTTCTGTAGTGTTTGCGCTTGCGGTTACAACAAATAAAAATGCTGCTGCTAAAAATAAACTAACTCTTTTCATGATACATTCGTTTTTATGTGATTGATAATTTGATGAATATGCTAAAAAGACGACCAAAAAATTAGATTGTTACAATGAAATTCAATTTTAACATAATTTTCTAATCAGCTCTATAGTGCATCAATTTCGAAGTCAAAATTAATAGCCATTCAGCCATCAGAAAAATGGAAAAGCGCTAATTAATACAACTTTAAATTTGGTAACAGTTTGCTAAAATTAGCGGAAGTTAATAACCAGAATATGCGATTTAGAAGGAAAAAATACAATTAGCAATATTTAACTTATTATTGTTTGCACCCAAAGTAAAACACTACAAAAAATGCAAAGGAAAGTAAGAAAACCCTTGAAAAACAAAAACGGGTAATGTTACCTAAACATTACCCGTTTTAACATATACTTTAGACGTTAGTTACGCCAATACTTCTTTTACTTTATCTGCAGCTTCTTGGAACTGTACAGCAGAGTGTACCGCCAAACCAGAATTATCAATAATTTCTTTTGCTAATTCTGCATTAGTCCCTTGTAAACGAACAATAATTGGTACTTGAATGCTGTCTCCCATGTTCTTGTACGCGTCTACCACACCCTGCGCTACACGGTCACAACGCACAATACCTCCGAAAATGTTAATCAGTATCGCTTTAACATTAGAATCCTTAAGGATGATTCTAAATGCCTCTTCTACTCTTTTAGCATCAGCAGTACCGCCAACATCTAAGAAGTTAGCCGGTTCACCACCCGCCATCTTAATTAAATCCATAGTAGCCATTGCCAAACCAGCACCATTAACCATACAGCCTACGTTACCATCTAAGTCTACGTAGTTAAGACCAACAGCTCTAGCCTCTACCTCTACGGGATTTTCTTCCCTAAGGTCTCTCATTTCTGCATACTGCTTTCTTCTGTATAATGCATTATCATCAATGGTAACCTTGGCATCTACCGCCATGATTTTATCGTCAGATGTTTTAAGTACAGGGTTAATCTCAAACATACTAGAATCACTTTCTACATATGCTTTATATAAGGCAGAAACAAATTTTACCATTTCTTTAAAAGCTGTACCAGACAAGCCTAAGTTAAAGGCAATCTTTCTAGCTTGGAAAGGTAAAAGACCTGTTGCAGGATCTATTTCTTCTGTAAAAATAAGGTGCGGTGTCTTTTCTGCTACCTCTTCAATATCCATACCACCTTCTGTAGAATACATAATCATGTTTCTACCAGTGCCTCTATTTAAAAGTACAGACATGTAAAACTCACTGGTTTCGCTATCTCCAGGATAGTAAACATCTTCTGCTACCAAAACTTGGTGTACTTTTTTACCTTCTGCAGAGGTTTGCGGTGTCACCAAATTCATGCCGATGATGCTACCTGCCAACTCTTCTACCTCTTTAAGGTTTTTAGCCAACTTAACACCACCACCTTTACCACGACCACCAGCGTGGACCTGCGCTTTTATTACGTGCCAACCGGTTCCGGTCTCTTCTGTTAATTGTTTTGCGGCATCAACGGCTTCTTTTGCATTGTGTGCTACAATACCACGTTGTACCCTTACGCCAAAACTTGCTAATATCTCTTTGCCTTGATATTCATGAAGGTTCATAGGTGTATCCTGTTAAATTTTAGAAAACAAAAATAGGAAACCAAGACCTGAATTAATAATTAAATTGAAATAATTGACTTGCGTTTAGTACTAAATACCTTAGCACGGTCTATTTAAGTCCATAATCTTTAAAATCTAACGGGTCAAAATTTTTAAAATGCCCATTCATTTCTATCACCATTTTAGTATGGTCAATTTTTTTGAGCACTGCTATGGTGTCTTCCAAATGCGAATTAAGAAAACGTAATCTATCGGTTTCTCTATTCATTTTTAACAAACTAAACTCTTGCTCAAAAGACAAGCCCATTTTGTGAGCAAAAGCATAGCTATTAAATTTATCAAAAGGCACGGGCGGAAAAGCAACCTGCATTAATTTGTATAATAGTCTAATCTTATCGTATACTTTTTTTCTTTCTGCAGCAGTAGCATCATAAATAGTTTCTAAAAACTCTACCACACCCCCTGCATACAAACGGTCTTCCATATTTGGTTCAAAGCTTTTCACTTTAAATACTTGTCTAGCAACACAAAGCACATCCATTTCCCCTCCATCATAAGTGTTTACAACCTCAACTAATTGCACCTCTGTACCATAATGCATTTCTTTATTGTGATATACGGGAACCCCAAACGTAATCGCTTCTTTACGGCAATCTTTTATAAGTTGTTGGTAACGCTCCTCAAACACATGAATAGGCACAGTTTCACCTGGAAAGAAAATTGATTTTAAAGGAAAGAAAGGCAGTCTCATACAGCTTAAATATTATCAAAAATAATACGGAAAGCGTTCACCTCCAAAACAGCTTGTTGCATTTACAACAAATTGTGTTATTTATTTATTTTGCTTGTGATTTTTTGTCGTACAAAAGGTATTATTATAGTTTTGACTAAAATCGACAAATGAAAGCTACAGATTTACTAAACATTGCAAAGGAACACGGCGCTCCAGTGTACGTGTATGATGCGGAGAAAATTACTGCCCAATACAGTAGATTAACAAGTGCATTTAAGGCAGTTCCACAATTACGATTAAATTATGCTGTTAAGGCATTATCCAATATTTCCATTTTACGTCTAATGAATTCTCTTGGTAGCGGTTTAGATACCGTTTCTATACAAGAGGTGAAATTAGGACTTTTGGCTGGTTTTAAACCGGAATCTATTATTTACACCCCCAATGGCGTTTCTTTAGAAGAAATAGAAGAGGCGGCAGCACTAGGGGTTCAAATAAATATTGACAACCTTTCTATTTTAGAACAGTTTGGCAGTAAGCATCCAGATATTCCTGTTTGTATCCGCATAAATCCACATGTTATGGCTGGTGGAAATTCTAATATTTCTGTCGGTCACATCGATTCTAAATTCGGAATAAGCATTCACCAAATACCGCATTTACTACGTATTGTAGAACTAACTCAAATGAATATCAACGGTATCCACATGCATACTGGTAGTGATATTTTAGATATTGATGTTTTCTTATATGCCTCTGAAATCTTATTTGACACCGCTAAAAACTTTAAAAATTTAGAATTTATAGATTTTGGTAGCGGCTTTAAAGTTCCTTACAAAAAGGGGGATATTGAGACTAATATTGAGGAATTAGGAAAAAAACTATCCAAACGATTCAATCAGTTTTGCAAAGAATATGGTCGCGATTTAACCTTGGCTTTTGAACCAGGCAAATTTTTAGTGAGCGAGGCGGGTTATTTTCTTGCTAAAGTAAATGTAGTAAAACAAACCACCTCTACCGTTTTTGCCAGTGTAGACTCAGGGTTTAATCACTTAATAAGACCAATGCTTTACGGTTCTAGCCACGAGATTGTAAACATAAGCAATCCTAAAGGCAAGGAACGCTACTACAGTGTAGTAGGTTACATTTGCGAGACGGATACTTTTGGCAGCAACCGCAGAATTAATGAAATATCTGAGGGCGATATTTTAGCTTTTAGAAACGCGGGGGCATACTGTTTTACCATGAGTAGTAATTACAACTCTAGATACCGCCCTGCAGAAGTGCTTTGGTACCAAGGAAAAGCGCAGCTTATACGTGAACGAGAAACTTTTGATGATATTTTGAGAAATCAAAAGGATGTTAAGGACTTGTTCGTGG
This sequence comes from Croceivirga sp. JEA036, assembly GCF_011882165.1. NCBI lineage: Bacteria > Pseudomonadati > Bacteroidota > Flavobacteriia > Flavobacteriales > Flavobacteriaceae > Croceivirga > Croceivirga sp. JEA036. The sequence goes on along the minus strand of NZ_JAATON010000004.1, from coordinate 355,176 downwards.
CAGCACCTGCAGCCGTAGACGCAAAATAATCTGGCATAATTTTCGTTAGTTTTGATATAGTCTGTAGACTACTTATCAAAATGATGGATATGAAAAATTGGATTTTTGCTATAACACTGCTTTTTACTTTTACAGTAAGTGCACAAGATATTGAATGGGTAAGTTGGGAAGAAGCAGTTGCATTAACCCAAAACAAAGGGAATACCAAAAAAGTTTTTGTAGATGTATATACGGATTGGTGCGGCTGGTGCAAGAAAATGGACAAAGACACTTTTCAGAATCCAGAGGTTGCCGCTTACATGAAAGAAAACTTTATCATGGTTAAATTTGATGCTGAAGGAAAAGACCCAATTGAATACCAGGGAAGAACATTTAAATTTGTCCCCTCTGGAAGAAAAGGATACCATGAGCTAGCTGCTGCCTTATTACAAGGAAGATTAAGTTACCCAACCGTAGTATTTTTGGACCAAGAATTAAAGATGCTTTCTCCTGTTCCGGGTTACCAGAAAGTGGAGCCGTTTATGCAAATAGCTAAATATTTTGGTGAAAACATTTACAAGGAAAAAGATTGGAAAACCTATGCCGGTGTCGGTAAATAAAATACCCAAACAAAAAAGGCGACCAGTTGGTCGCCTTTTTGTTTTATTAAATATTAAATTCTACCTACTATAATTCGGACTCTCCTTGGTAATAGTAACATCATGCGGGTGACTCTCTGCAATGCCGCTAAACGTAATTTTCACGAACTTGCCAGAATCTTGTAAGGTAGCTATATCTTTTGCTCCACAATAGCCCATACCGGCTCTTAAGCCACCTATAAACTGGTGCATACTTTCCATAAGCTCTCCTTTGTAAGGTACACGCCCCACAATACCTTCTGGAACTAGCTTCTTAATATCATCCTCCACATCTTGAAAATAGCGGTCTTTACTACCCTCTTTCATAGCTTCTACAGACCCCATTCCACGGTAGCTCTTAAATTTTCTACCTTCGTAAATAATAGTTTCTCCTGGAGATTCCTTGGTACCCGCCAATAATGAACCTAACATTACCGTGTCTGCACCAGCTGCAATTGCTTTAGGAATATCACCTGTATATCTAATTCCACCATCAGCAATAACCGGAACTCCACTGCCCTTAATAGCTGCTGCAACTTCTAACACTGCAGAAAACTGAGGAAAACCAACCCCAGCTACAACACGTGTAGTACAAATAGAACCTGGGCCAATTCCTACTTTAACTGCATCCGCACCTGCTTCTACCAAATAACGAGCTGCTTCTGCCGTGGCAATATTACCTACAACAACATCTATTTGTGGATAGGCTTTCTTTACCTCTTTTAATACATTGACCACACCTTTAGTATGCCCATGAGCCGTATCTATTATAATAGCATCTACACCAGCTTTTACTAAAGCACCTGCACGGTCCACCGCATCTGGTGTAACCCCTATGGCTGCCGCTACACGCAGCCTACCATATTGATCCTTATTAGCTATAGGTTTTTGGGTAAGTTTAGTGATGTCTCTGAAAGTAATAAGCCCTACCAGTTTATAATTTTCGTTTACAACGGGTAGCTTTTCAATCTTATTTTCTTGCAAAATATCTTCAGCTTGGTCCAAGGTAGTACCAACACCTGCTGTTACCAAGTTTTCAGAAGTCATCACTTCAGAAATTGGTCTATTGTTATTTTTTTCGAAACGTAAATCCCGGTTGGTTACGATACCTATTAACTTGCCTGCATCGTCTACTATAGGTATACCCCCTATACTATGTTCTTTCATGGCTGCTTTAGCATCCTTTACCAATGCGTCTTGTGGTAAGGTTACCGGATCTAAAATCATTCCGCTTTCTGCTCTTTTAACCTTTCTTACCTTGAGTGCTTGCTGCTCAATAGTCATGTTCTTGTGTAGCACACCAATACCTCCTTCTCTAGCCATGGCAATTGCCATCTTAGACTCGGTAACCGTATCCATAGCAGCAGATACCACTGGTACGTTGATAGCTATGTTACGAGAAAATTTAGAGGTGATGTCTACTTCTCTAGGAAGTACTTCTGAGAAGGCGGGTACTAAAAGTACATCATCATAGGTTAAACCTTCGCCAACAATTTTGTTTTGGTGAAATTCCATTGCAATTACGGATTAATTGCGTGCAAATATACCACAATAAATAGGACTACAATAATTTACCTAAAGTTAATCAATTTTATATTAATTTTATTAAGACTTATTATAAATAATAGATATATTTGAGTAGAAATAGATTTACGCTTATGAAATGTCCTTCGCTACAAATACTAAACACAACAGCACATGGTAGATTTACGTACTGCCATAAAAGCAAGCTTTTTCAATTTGTATTTAACAATTTATGTTTTGAATTGTATGAGTGGGAATTACGTACGTTTATTGAATACTTGTATGATATAGATGTATTGTACTGGGAACAACAGTTACAAAGCTCTCCACACGACAGAAAGATTCCTATATCTGTAGGCAAGAATCATTTTATCATTTTAATGAAACGTGTAGAGATTCGTGAGCTTAAAGAACTCCTTTCTCAGGCACCTAAACACAGACTACTTTCATATAAAGAAATAGAGTATTCTTTAGAATACAACTAAACCTTTGTTCTCATTTATGGTTTGGCAGAAGGCGGCATTGGTATTTGGCCGCTTTCTTTTTTTAATCAATCTAAATATATATAACTGTTTTACAGCTATTTATATTGATTCCACTCTTTAATGCTAGTACCTTTAAGTGAAACTTAAAAAAGAAATGTTATGCCTATAAGATTAGCAAATAATTGCGTTAACTGTACCAATTACCAAAATGACCATACCTGTACACAACACCATACTAAAGTTACGGAAAGACACACGTGTGATAGTTTTAATATGCAGCAAGCGCTAAAGATGAATATGACCTGCGGTACATGCTCAAGATTTAATACGCCATCCTGTGCACACCCTGCAAAAGCAGCTCCAGAGATGAGTTGCTCCAGTTGGGCACCACAAGCAATGGCTTAATACTAAAAAAGGGAGGTTTTACCTCCCTTTCTCTTTATTTTAATTTTGTTCTGGCTTCTTTAGCCCAACTTATTAAAGTTTCTACATCTGCCTCAGACATGCTACCATGCAACCATGTATAAGAACTTTCTGGCATATGCCCTTCTTCTACTTCTTCAATTAGCTCGTCCAGTTTGTGGTCCTTTTTCTTTACCTCCCATTGAGACCAATCAGATACGTTAAAATGCTCTTTGCCTTCTTCCACATGATTGGCAATCGTGTAAGATATTGGTGCCACTTCTGCATACCAAGGGTAAATAGTATTATTGCTATGACAATCGTAACAGTTTTGTCTTAGAATGGTTTTTACTGCTGCATTCGGCATCGTTTCTGCCTCAAATGCCGCTACAACATCGCCTTCTGCTGTATTTTTATCTGGTCTGTAAAATTGCAACGCAATAAATACAATTAAAAGTGCTAGAGCTATTTTTCTAAACATGATTGGTTATTTTAAATTTTGATTTGCAAGGTAGCATAAAATGTTCTGGGTTCTGCTGGGATAATCCCTGGCCCTGGATAACCTGTTGCCCTACGGGTAAAATAAGTAGTATCTAAAAGGTTATTAATACCCGCTTCTAACTTATATCTTTTGTAGGTATAGGACAAAGAAAAATCTAATATATCATATGCTGGAATAGCCCCTTCTATCCCTCTTTGATTATCTGTTCTATCTTGTTCCGCATTGGTGGCATCTGTAAACTGTTGCTCTAAATAGGTGTATTGCAAACTTCCTAACAAATTGCCATAACCAAAGCTTAGCCCTGTTTTTAAATTCACATCTGGAATAAATTCTACTTCATTGCCCGCCACCCCTATTCTTTCAGAATCTACATATTCCGAAGCTGTTAATGCCATGTTGGCAAAATAGTTGAGCTTTATTTTATCCGATTTAAAATTAAGCAACGACTTTAAATTTACATCCGCAAAAGTCTCTAAACCATAGATAAAAGCAGTACCAATATTACCTCTTTTACGGACGATACGGCCTGTTGGCACTTCTTGGCCTTGTGAGTTGGTACGTGTCTCTTCTTCTAGTATTTCCCCTAACCGGTCATCATAATACAAGCCAAAAATACTAGCATCGTAAGATAAAACATCTGATATTCTACCACGTGCACCAAAATCTGCGGTAAAACCAGACTCATCACTTATGTTTGGGTCTATCTGAAAGCTTGGATTTACGACTCTAATATCACTAAAAGTGATAGACCTATAGTTCTCTGAAAAATTACCATAGAATTCTAAATTGCTATTGGGTTTATAGGAGAGTCCTAGTCCTAACAAGAAGAAATTACGTTCAAAATTTCTATCATCGGCAATTTCCTCATTTAGTAAGGTATTGCCCGCTAAGTCTTTTACAATATTCTTATACGTTCCATTGCTTTCCGTATTAATATACTCCCATCTAAACCCGGGCGTCACAGAGAACTTTTTGTTTAGGTTAAAAATATGTTCTCCAAAAACTGCAAAATTTAGATTAGGAAAGGTAAAACTTGATTGTCTTTCATAATCTGGAAACTCTGTGGTTGCAAAATTAAAATCGGCATTTGCCGCTGCAGAGCCAGGACCTTGTTGTTGCTCGTTGTAAGTTTGGTAATACTTAACGCCCAATAAAGCTATTGCATCTTTATCTTGTATTTTATATCTGTGTAACACCCGAGCCTCGGCGCCAATATTACTAAAATCATCTACCAACAACTCTCTTGGTTCTTCTGTGTCATCTAGCTGGCTTACCCTATTCGTCCTAAAACCGAGTGCACTACGTGATGCCTGTAAACCTGTTAGACTTAGGCTAAAATCTGTTTGTACAGAAAAGCTATGTTCTAATTTTAAGTTGTATAATTTCCAGTCAATATCAAACCAGTTTCTTTCTCTATTACTAAAAGATGGGTCTTCTATAAATTGTGCATCGGTAAGGCCGCCTGGTTGTTGGGCCAAATAATCCAATAGCGTAACTTCTCCGCTGAGCTTTGTTTTATCTGACAGTTGATATCCAACATGTGTATGAAAATTACGACTACTAAAATCAGAATTGGGCCTAAAACTACTTCCCTGTTTGTAATTAAAAAAAGTATAATAACTTAACTTACCTGTAGTACCGGATAAACTATTGAAGCTGGTAAATAAATCATAAGAACCTACGGTTTGCCTAGAAATCAATTCTATTTTTTTTGTAGGATTCGGTTTCTTAAACACAAAATTTATAAGACCCCCAAACTGCGGACCATATTGCAAAGAAGCAGCACCACGTACCACTTGTATTTGCTCCAAAGCTTCCGCTGGTGGGCTGTAATAACTTTCTGGATAACCAAGGGCGTCCGCACTAATATCATACCCGTTTTGTCTCGTATTAAAATTAGCCGAACGGTTGGGGTCTAAACCTCTACCCCCAATATTTAATTGCAGACCTGCATCGCCATAATCAAAAATATTGAGTCCAACCACCTGGTTGTAAATTTGCCGCGGATTATTGGCTGCTAAATTGCCTACCAAGTTATCCATCAACACTACTTCACTCTTTTTACCTGCATAGATAGCGGTACCTTCTACCGTTTTTAGTTTTTGTAAGGCGAAAACTTTTTCCCGTTGTTGGGATAAAACCACTTCTGACAACTGTTGTGCCTGTAATGGTTTTAAAGTAATGTCTACTGAAAAAGGCTGGTCAAAGGTTAGTTCCTTCTCATACACCTCGTATTCCAATGAAAACACCAGAATGGTATATTTACCTACAGGTATATCTGTAAAAGCAAATGTGCCTTTGTCATCTGTTGTCTGCAATTCTTGTAACTCTTTTAAATACACCTCTGCATCTGCAATAGTTGCCCCTTCTTGGTTTTTTACGGTACCTGTTATAGTCAACTGTGCCCAAGTAGTAGTAGCGATAAAAAGTGCAAATAGTGCATTAAATACCTGTAATCTCATCTTTAAAAGGTAATATCCAGTTTTTAGGTTTGAATGATTCTTTTTCTTGAGTTAAGTCGACTTTTGGGTCTATGTAAGGTTGACTTAGCCTACCATTTAGCGACACATAACTTTCTACATAAATGGCGATGTTTTTATGCCCTTGGGCAGTAAAATGTTGCTTTAAATAATGTGCATATTCTAGAATGAAATCCGGTTGAAAACTCATTTGTTTTTCTTGAAATGTGGTCAAAAAGTCCGAATTATCAACATAAAATTGTTTGCTGGTTTTGGTATCTACCACCTTAAACTGCGCGTAACCCGATTTTTCCATGAGCATTACCCGCCATGAAAAACGATACCCTTCTTCTGTCCAAAACAATTCGCCCGGATACAAAAGGTAACGCCATGGGAATATCAATTGAAATGCCATAAAAATAACCAATACTCCAGTTGCTAATTTTGCCTTTATTCCTTTAGGTTGATATACCCTTTTATTTTGAAAAAGGGCTATGGAAACCTTAAGTCGTTTCGCAATCCATTCTATTATTTTCTGATGAAAGCTAGCATCGAAAAATACCAAAGCAGAAACTATCATGATGTACGGAAACATCCCAATAGGAAATAATACCCGAGTTAACACATGAAAAATGACTACCATTATAAATGCGAATTTGCGCGTTGGCTTGTAAAACAGTAGAAAAGGAATAGCCAAATCATACAAAGCGCCGGTATAACTAAATGCATAATGCACCCATTCTAAGCCCATAAAGTCACCAATAAACGGCACATCAAACTTAGAAGGCAACCAAATTTTTAGGGGCATTGCTTTAACCAACCAATCTGAATTTAGCTTTGCCAAACCCGCATAGAAATAAACAATACCCAATAATAGTTTTAAGACTAAAATGCTCCACGCTGGAATAAATTTTGCTCTCATTTTTTCGCTTTTATAAGCATCCCATGAAAAATAGCGTTCCGCAGGTAAAAAGAACATTACAAAAGCTAATACTGAAATAAAATAATAGTGGTTAAGGTAAGTAGTTTTATCCATCAGCTCTATATAAGAAAAGCTGAGAAAGAATAGCATTATTGCTAAACGATATTTGATACCTACAGCTACCATTACGGCGGTAATAGCACAAACTATAAATAACACATAAGTAAAATTTCCCAAAGGTTTTACCCATTCAAAACCATAATAGGTAAAATGGAAATTGGGTTCTAAGTAGAGTTTCTCTATCCAGCCGTTGGCCCAAAACCTTAGAATACTTAAAAACATCATTACACCAAAAAAAATACGAAAGACCGCCAAAGGGGCGGCCTCTACAGGTTGTATTATTTTTTTTTGGAGTTGAGCAATCATCTAATCCCCGTCTGCATCTACAAAATCTACTGCAATACTCATGGCAGAAACCATATCTACCTTTAACATGGGCACAACCAATTGCAATTGGTCATACGCATCTGCAATACTTGCTGTATTGCTTTCTATCTCTTCTTTAAAAATACCTAAACTGTCAAAGGAATCTCTAGCGTTATCTAACTGCGCGTTAATCAAATTTTCTAATTCCTCCCCATTTTTAACGCTATTCAAAGCCACCAAATAACTTGCCAAGCTTTCTCCCTTAGCCGAGCTTTGAAAATGATTACCATTAAAAAAATCTTGAAAAGCATCTAAACTAGCTAACAATAAAACTTTACTATTTGCTGGACTATAAAAAGCCTCTAACGTATTAGGAGCTGCAGTACCCGTGAATTTACCAATAGGGATACCTACTTTACCTGCCCGCAAGAATTTTTCGTAATAAAAAATAACATCGTTTACCAAGCGGTCTGTACTGGCAGTTGCAGAAGCACCGTCATTAGCTACAAACGTATCTCTATATCCGCTTGTCCATGCGGTTGTTACTGTAGAAACCCTAGATTGAATATCTAACACAACAGCTTCTAAAAAATCTAAATGGGCTTGACCGGCAGTTGCATCTTGATAAACTGCAACAATTTCTGCATCTGTAGTTGCTAAACCGTTTAACAGGTAATCCATAGCAGGAAATCCTTTGGTATCCCTATTGGAAGGTAAATCAAAACCGTATGTACCACTAGAAATAGCATTCTTAATGGCGGGTACATCTGTTGGGTAGATATTAATGTTTAAGCGTAGGTCATTATCCTCTGCAGGACCAATCTCGAACATAGAAATGGTTTGCCAATCCTTGTACGATGTCAACCAAGCGTTACGCAGAATCGTTAAATTTTCTATTGAAACATCTGATTTAAATGCGGCGTTCGCAGCCACGACGGCATCAAAATTGGTATTAAAATTCGCGTAAGCAGGAATGATAATATTATCTGCCCAATTGCTCAGCATGGCACCACGGTCAAAACTAACATTCACTGGACCATCATCTTCTTGGCTACCATCATCTGTTGCATCAGAACTACAGGCCCAAACTAAGAACGAAGTAAGCACTACTCCTAAAATCCAAATCTTCCCTTTCATTTCCTAATTTTTATTTATTCTAATTAAGCGAGGACAAATATAAAAAAGGGGAGTTGAAATATTAACATATTTACTCCCCTTTTTTTAATATTAACGCTTTTGTTCAATTAATTAGCAGCCTCCTCTAAGGTAAAACTGAAGGCATTTGCAATAGTTTCTGACAAGGCATCCAAAGTTTCTGGAGTAACATCCCATAAACCGTTAGTACCATCGCCTAAAAGTTGCGCTAACATTTCATCTACCTGCTCTTTATTAAAGTAAGGCGATTGCTTGCTAGTATCTCTAGTAAATTGCAAACTGTATACAAAACCATAGCCTTCTGACAAATCATGAAATACGGTTCCGTAAGCAGGAGAATCCTTTTCCAATTCTAATTTTGCCTGTTGTAGATAATAAACCGCTCTTACACCTATGATAGTAGATATTTTATCTTGAATAAGTTCTGCTTGTTGATCCCGTACGGTATATTGCTTGGCAACAATGGCAGCTCTACCCAATTTAAAAGCTTGAAAAATATCATCTGCAATACCGGCAAAATCTTCATCACCCTCTACTCTACCCAAGTATTTATTTAAAAAATTATCTGCTCCTAAATCTGCGTTAGGATTAGCCGCGTCTGCATTTTGGCCAAATACATAACCGTAAGCCTCATCCCATTTGTGCTCCATAGTGGTATAGTTTTTACCATCTTCAGTAATGCCTGCACCGTTATTATCTGGGTTATCACCAGCATCCAACACAGCCGTACTTAAATAATTATTAATGGCTTGGTCTACCATTAAAGCCCCAATTAAAGATTTGTTGAACAGTTGATTCATCTCTAAGCCTTGGGCATTTACATATCTGGTAGAAGAACCATCTGCTAGTTGCCCCGCTACGCCAGCAGTAGCAACTGAATTCCAATTAGGAAACACCTCTTCTACCTGTACCTGTAACCAAGAATTAAAGTCAGCTCTAATTTCATTTTGCTCAGCAGTATTAGCAGCGAAATAATCTGCAGATGCTGCAGTTTTAGTTATTAAGTTCTTATCCGATGCATTTAAATCTGCATCAGTAAAATCTGCTGCACCTTCTTCGTGCGCATACATAGCCTGCAATGCATCTAAGGTAGATGTTGGGTCCATCATCTTAGCCAAAAGCTCATCTCCCATATCTAATCTTGTAGTTTGGCCAGAAAAAGAAACCGTGGACTCACCATCTCTTTCAAAAGTATAGGAGGCTGGATTTTCAATTTGTATTTCATCAATTATAACATCATCACCATCGTCGTCTAAAGAACAGGATGTAAAAACTGATAATCCTACAACTACTGGAAGAATCTTTTTAATCATAACTTTTATTTAGATTTGATTTAAATAAATTTAACAACTGCAAAAATACTCCTCCTTAGGAATTACACAAATTTTATTTAGACTTATTGTAAATAATAATCAAATTATATTTTAATGATATGCAGAAAACAACTCGGTTGCTTTATTATAGGCAGCTTCAAACACCATCCAATTCACCCCTGTATTCACTTTTTGTGCAGTAAAATAAGAAAGGACTTTTTCTGTAGGCATGTTACCTGTTAAATCGTCCTTTGCCATGGGGCAACCACCAAAACCTTGAATTGCACCATCAAAGCGCACGCAACCGGCTTCATGAGCTGCCTTAACTTTCTCATGCCATTGCTGAGGGGTGGTATGTAAATGTGCCCCAAATTCAATTTCTGGATATTTAGGAATAAGATTAGAAAATAAATAGGTAATATCTGCTGCAGTAGAACTCCCGACGGTATCTGAAAGTGATAAGATTTTACTCCCCATACCTGCTAGTTTTTCTGTCCATTCACCCACAATATCTACATTCCACGGGTCGCCATACGGATTACCGAAACCCATAGAAATATACGTTACCACCTCTTTATTACTTTTATCCGCCAATTCTAGGATTTCGCTTAAAATTTCTACAGATTGGGCAATAGTTTTATGGGTATTCCGCATTTGGAAGTTTTCTGATATTGAAAAAGGATACCCCAAATACTGAATTTCTGAATGTATACAGGCGTCTTCTGCTCCACGCACATTAGCCACTATAGACAATAACTTGGTTTGGGTTTTAGACAAATCTAACATACCCAGAACTTCTGCTGTATCTTGCATTTGCGGTATAGCTTTTGGCGAAACAAAACTTCCAAAGTCCAACGTATCAAAACCGCAACCTAACAAAGCTTGCAAATACCTCACCTTCTCCTTAGTAGGTATAAATGGCTTTATGCCTTGCATGGCATCTCTAGGACACTCTATAATCTTTACTTGCGGTTTAGTCATACTTCCAAAATTACTACTATTTGCCAGAAAGCAACAAAAAAACGGCAAGACCTAAAAAGACTACTATTTGCAACCATTTAAAAAAATGAGGCGCTAAACGCCATCGTTTTAATTTATCAGAAATACTACCTGCAAGAACAGCAATAGCACCAAAAATTGTAAATGAAACCCCAATAAAAATAAATCCTAAAATGTAAAACTGCCATATATAGCTTAGTTCTTCACTAAATAAAAAGCCAGGAAAAAAAGCCAGAAAAAAAATGGTCACTTTTGGGTTTAAGACATTCATCCAAAAACCTTTTTTAAAAAGTTGCACGTTGGACTTTTGAGCTTCTGGGTTCGCCTTCAAATCAAGGACAGCCTTACTTTTAAACACTTTAAAGGCTAAATACAAGAGGTAGATTGCTCCAAAAACTTTAATGCTCCAATAAATGGTTTCATTACTCTTAATTAAGCTAGATACACCAAATGCCAATAGACTGGTATGGATTAAACACCCCATCATTAACCCAACTACTACAGCCAAGCCTTGTGTTCTACCATACACCATACTCTGTACTAATACAAAAATATTATCTGGCCCTGGAGCAATGGCTAAAGTTGCCGTAGCTATACAGAATGCTAAAAGAATCTCGTAACTCAATTGCGTGCAATTAAAAGGCTAAATTTACAAAGAGATTTAAGAGAATTCCTTACCATAAAAAATGAACTAATGAAAAATTACATACTAATACTATTGTTTTTAACTCTAGCATTACCCATTAAAGCACAATATACGCGCATGGAAAAGTCTAATGACAGTTTACTAAGACATATGGTTTTGTTTTCCTTTAAAAAAGAAACCAGTCCAAATAAAATTTCTGAAATAAGCAATGCCTTTAAAGCGCTACCACAAAAAATACACGTTATTAAAGATTTTGAATGGGGTTTAAATAATAGTCCGGAAGGGCTAAATAAAGGTTTTACGCATTGTTTTTTTGTCACCTTTGAAAGTGAAAAGGACCGTGAAATATATTTACCACACCCAGCGCATCAAGATTTTGTAAAACTTTTAGATAACCAGCTAGAAGATGTTTTAGTGGTAGATTATTGGACTAAAAACTAAAATTCCCTTGCAACTAATGCCTTATTTATTTTATTAAGCAAGGCTGGACCTTCATAAATAAAACCAGTGTATAATTGTACTAGAGAAGCTCCTGCTTTTAATTTAGCCAAAGCATCTTCTGCAGAAAAGATACCGCCAACCGCAATTATAGGAAAACTCCCATTACTATGATAGTGTAAGAACTCAATAACCTCTGTGCTTCTGTTGGCAAGTGGCTTACCACTTAAGCCTCCTTTTTCTTCTACTAAGGTTAAGTGAGATTTTAGTCCCTTTCTAGAAATGGTAGTATTAGTTGCTATTACACCATCTATAGCACTTTCTTTTACAATATCTATAATATCAAACAATTGCGCATTGGTAAGGTCTGGCGCTATTTTTAAAAGTATCGGCTTTTCCTTTAGCTTCGCCTGTTTGGCTAGCTTAGCATTTTGCCTTTTTAACTTATTTAATATTTCCAATAAAGGCTTTTTATCTTGTAATTCTCGCAACCCTGGAGTATTAGGAGAACTTACATTTACTACAAAATAATCTACATGGCTAAAAAGAGCATCAAAACAAATAAGATAATCTTTTACAGCTTCTTCATTAGGAGTTACTTTGTTTTTACCAATATTGCCACCAACCAAGACTCTATGTTTCTTTTTTAAGCGTTCTACCGCATCATAAACCCCTTTGTTGTTAAAGCCCATGCGGTTGATTATAGCCTTATCCTCTACCAACCTAAACAATCTTTTTTTAGGATTACCTGCCTGGGGTTTCGGGGTCAATGTTCCTATTTCTACAAAGCCAAACCCAAAATCTGCAAACTCATTGTACAATTTAGCATCCTTATCAAAACCTGCTGCTAATCCAATAGGATTTTTAAATTTGAGACCAAAAACTTCACGTTCTAACCGCTTATCCTCAAAAACGAATATTTTTTTGTACAATCCAGTAAGTCCTAACCTGGAAAATAGCCTAATAAAAAAGAAAGAAATATGGTGTGCTGTTTCTGCATCAAACAGGAATAAAACAGGACGGAGGATAATTTTGTACATTAGGTCTAATTTCTTGCAAAAATAGGGGTTCTATTCCCTTATTTTCAAGGGCGCTGCTTTTTTTCGTTAAAAGACTTATCCACATAAATAGGTATACGTTGCACACCATTACATAATAGCACATAGGCATTGTACTGTTCAACGGTAAAAATCCCCAACAAACGCTTATCTACAAGCCTCATATTCGCTTCCATACTATCTAATAAGGATTTTTGCTTGTATGCCATGGTCCGCAAGTCTTCCAAAGTTTCTTTAGGATGATTTCGCAACAAGGATTTCAATTTATTCTGGTGTACTTCATTCCTATAATTCATTTCTGCGCCCCAATTTCTAAGTTTTTCTTGTTGGGTATCTGTCAACTTAAAAAAGTCGATAATTGCTTCATCGTCCTTACCTCCTATACCCAATAAACAAGTCTCTTGAGCACTTATATTGATGTTGAAAATGCCATTTAAAATTGCTGAAAAGAGTATGATTTTATGATTGTAAGATAATTTCATTTTGGGTTGAAAAAAGATAGAAGCAGGAATATACCTTATTTTTGATAAAATGCATTTTTATGGAACATTTATTAGACCGATTTCTTTCTTATGTAAAAATTGATACACAGAGTAATCCCGAATCTCAAAATACACCAAGTACAGATAAACAATGGGATTTGGCCAAGAAGCTCGTATTAGAATTACAACAAATTGGACTAGAAGAGGTTTCTATAGATGATAATGCCTACATCATGGCAACCTTGCCGAGCAACACTACCAAAGAGGTACCTACCATTGGTTTTATTTCTCATTTTGATACGAGTCCAGATTTTAGCGGTACCAATGTACATCCTAAAGTAATAGAAAATTACGACGGTGAAGATATCGTATTGAATAGCGCAAAGAATATAGTGCTTTCTCCTTCTTATTTTGAGGATTTACTAAAATATAAAGGGCAAACTTTAATTACTACAGATGGAACTACCCTTCTGGGAGCAGATGATAAAGCAGGAATTGCAGAAATAATTACGGCTATGGAGTATTTAATTCATCATCCGGAAATTAAACACGGTAAAATTAGGATTGCCTTTACCCCAGACGAAGAAATTGGGCGCGGTGCTCACAAATTTGATGTTGAAAAATTTGGGGCCGAATGGGCATATACCATGGATGGTAGCCAAGTGGGTGAATTAGAATATGAAAATTTTAATGCGGCAGGAGTAAAAGTTACGTTTAGTGGCAAAAGTGTACATCCTGGCTATGCTAAGAATAAAATGGTTAATGCCATACAGTTAGCTAATGAATTTATAAGTCTATTACCAAAACATGAAACGCCAGAAAACACTGCTGGTAGAGAAGGTTTTTTTCATGTATACCATACTGAAGGAAGCATTGAAAACGCTAGTATAGCACTTATAATCCGCGACCACGACTCCGAACATTTTGAGGCTAGAAAAGAGCTATTATCTGCTATTGCAGAAAAAATCAATTTGAGATTTAAGGAACCTATGGTACACGTAAGCATTACTGATCAATACCGCAATATGCGAGAAAAAGTGGAACCTGTTTTCCATATTATAGAGATTGCTAAGGAAGCTATGGAATCTTTAGGAATTACCCCAATTATAAAACCCATCAGAGGAGGTACGGATGGTAGTCAACTCAGTTTTATGGGGTTACCATGTCCTAATATTTTTGCTGGGGGACATAATTTTCATGGGAAATATGAGTATGTTCCTTTAGAAAGTATGCAGAAAGCTACAGAAGTTATTATTAGAATCTGTGAACTTACTTGCACGCAAATAGAAAAGGATGGAAAAAAGTAAAACGGCAGAAACCTATTACAATACTCCGCATCAATATCAAAAAGCATTATTAACATTACGGAAGTTAGCATTGCAAACTGAGGCTATTGAAACCTGTAAATGGGGTATGCCAGTATACACTTATGCTAAAAAAAATGTTTTTGGTATTTGTCGCTTTAAATCTCATTTCGGAATTTGGTTTTATAACGGCGTATTTATGGACGACCCGCTCAATATTTTGGAAAATGCCCAAGAAGGTAAAACCAAGGCCATGAGACATTGGAAATTTACTAGAGAAGACCAATTAAACGCTAAACAAATACTTCTTTACCTAAATAATGCTATTGCCAAACAAAAAGAAGGTAAGGTACACGTAGCCAGTAAAGAAAGTACAAAACCACACCAACTACCAACCGTATTAGTGGTATGTTTAGAAAGAAATAATTTAACTTCAAAATTCAATGCCTTTTCACCTTATAAGCAAAATGAATTTATAGTATATATTACCAGCGCCAAACAAGAAAAAACTAAAACTACTAGACTTGCCAAAATAATACCATTGATTGCTGCAGGTATTGGCTTAAATGATAAGTATAGAAAATAAAAAAGCACCCTAAGGGTGCTTTTTTAATCCATTAAAGTTTGGATTATTTTTTAGCAACAGCGCTAGGATTTAATTTTTTACTCGCCTCCATAGAAATAGCGGCTCTATCAAACTTTAATCTCCCTGCCATGGTTTCAATAATGCAAGAGTTATCATTGTCATTCAAATCAACAATTTTGCCGTATAGGCCACTCTTGGTCATAATTTTATCACCCTTTTTTAATTCTGCTGCAAATTTCTTCTCATCTTTCTGACGCTTCATTTGGGGTCTTATCATAAAAAAATAAGCGACCACAAAAATCAATAAAAGCGGAAGAAACTGTTGTACTGCTTCCATCTATAAATATTTATCCTTTTTTCATTGGAACTGAAATAGCAGCTCCATCTTTTGGCGTTACAAATGCCTTAATTCTTAACAACTCAGACCCTTTTGCGGTATTTGCTGTTACTGTAATTGTTTTGGTTACTTGGTTTTGCCCACTACCGTTAAATTTCACTAATAACTCTCCAGAATCCCCTGGTGCAATTGGCGTGTTCTTAGGATACTCTGGTATTGTACATCCACAGCTACTCTTTGCATCTGTAATAATCAAAGGTCCATCACCAGCATTAGTAAACTTAAAAATAGTTTGTTGCGGAGTACCGTTTTCTATCGTACCAAAATCGTGCTCTGTTTTATCAAACTGCATCACAGGTACTTTCTTAGCCCCCTCATCCCTAACAGAAGCGGTTTCTACGTTCTCCCCAACAATCTTTGCGCTTGCTTTATCTTTACAAGCAACCGTACCTATTAGCAAGGCACCCATAGCAACTACGTAAATTACTTTTTTCATGATTCGGTGTATTTATATCTTCAAAAATAATCAATTCCTAATTAAAGTAAACCCCTGCCAATTTTCTGCATCTTGCCATTGGCCTTGTATTCCTTAACTACTTTATCTAAAATTCCGTTAATAAAGATGCTACTTTTAGGTGTGGAGTATTCTTTAGCAATTTCTAAATACTCATTAATGGTCACCTTTTCTGGAATAGAAGCAAAATGCACAAACTCACATATAGCCATTTTAAGTAAGATGTGGTCTATCTCTGCAATCCTATCTTTATCCCAATTTGGAGTTTTGGCAGAAATCTCTTTCTCCCACTCTGCATTATTCAACAAGGTTTTAGACAACAAGTTTTTTGCATAGACCATATCTTGTTCATCTTTTAGCAACTTGGGCAAAAAGAAACTAAAAGTACTGTCTTCCTTTGCCTTTTTAAGACGCTTTACTATAAAGGTATTTACAATAGGGATATCGTCTACCCAAGTAAGTTTATCGTCCTCAAAATACTCGTAAATTTTGTCGTTGGGCGCTACCACTTCTTTAAACAGCGCAATTACAATTTCTTTATCCTCTTCGTAACTATTTTCGGTAGATTGCATGTATTTCTGGTACAATTTACTCTCTACCATATCTTTATAAATAATCTTAATATATTCTTCATTAAGATACCAATTGTTCAGTTTTCTAGAATCTAAAGCCTCTTTTAAAGCCGAATTTTCTGCCAACTGTACCAATAATTTGTTATGGATAAATTTTTCTTTATTGGGAAAGTTATCCTGTTCATCTGCCAGATATTTTTTGGATGATGCGGATACGTGTTTTTGAGCAAGTTGGTGTAATTCTAACAACAAACTCAACATTAACAAATACAAACTATAAACATTAGCGATACTCACGTTTAAAAATTTCTGCTGTTTTTCCAATGAGTCGTCTTCTGACTGGATTAACGCATAAATACACTGCATCACCTTAACTCTGATATGCCTTCTTGTTAGCATTTAAAAGAACTTTTCTTTGATTAGTATTTGATTAACGCCGCAAAAGTAGTACTATATTTCTTCCCCACCTATGACCTTATGTTATCTTATCAGTTTTATAACATTTGTTTTGCTGTTGATACGCTATCTTTGGCCCTTTGTGATTATGAAATAATGGACCTGCCCGCTAGATGAAAGAGCTAAAGCACCTAAATAAATACTTTAAAAAATATTGGTTTAAATTACTCCTTGGCATTTTAATCACCATTATTGCTCGGGTTTTTTCCTTAGTTATGCCTTCTTACGTAAGCAAATCTATTAATGTAGTTAACCAACTTACTACAGATGCCATAGATAAGGCCACGGCTAAAGAATTACTACTACAGTACATTTTGGTAATAATAGGTACTGCCCTGTTATCAGCCTTATTTACCTTTTTAATGCGCCAAACCATCATTAATGTTTCTAGGTATATTGAGTACGATTTAAAAAATGAAGTATTTGACCACTATCAAATCTTAAATCTGAATTTTTACAAACGGAACAGAATTGGTGATTTAATGAATAGGATAAGTGAAGATGTTACACAGGTACGTATGTACGGAGGACCTGCCATAATGTACGGCATACAAACATTGACTCTTTTTGTTTGTTTAGTTCCACTAATGTTTATCAAAGCTCCAACTATTGCGTTTTACACTTTAATCCCATTACCTATACTATCCGTTTTAATTTATCAAATAAGTAAAATTATACACCAACGCAGTACTAAAGTGCAGGAGTACCTCTCTACCCTATCCACTTTTGCTCAAGAATCATTTTCTGGTGTTGCGGTAATTAAAGCGTATGGTTTAGAACCTCAAATTAACGAGGATGTAGTTGGTTTAGCTACAGAAGGCAAGAATACCAGCATGGACTTAGCTAAGGTAAATGCTTGGTTTTTTCCATTAATGATTTTGTTAATTGGTATCAGTAATATTTTTGTTATTTACATTGGAGGCAAACAATACATTGATGGCGAAATTAGCCTTGGTGTTATAGCTGAATTTATTTTATATGTAAATATGCTTACCTGGCCAGTAGCTGTCGTAGGATGGCTAACCTCCATAGTACAACGTGCAGAAGCGTCTCAAAAAAGAATCAATGAGTTTCTAAAGGTTACTCCAGAAATAAGCAACACGAGCGCTGCTAGAAGTACTATAAGTGGCAAGATAGAATTTAAAGCAGTTTCTTTTACCTATCCAGACACAGGTATTTTAGCCTTAGATAAGGTCTCTTTTACCATAAACCCTGGAGAAACCGTAGCCATTTTAGGAAAAACCGGCTCTGGTAAATCCACCATTCTAGACTTGGTAGCCCGTCTTTATGATGCTACGGAAGGTGAAATACGCATAGACAACATACCTATACAAGAGGTTAATCTGGACGATTTAAGGAACAATATTGGTGCGGTACCGCAAGATGCCTTTTTATTTTCTGACACCATTGCCAACAACATCCGGTTTGGCAAAGAAGATGCCACCCAAGCAGAAATAGAAAAAGTAGCTAAAGCCGCAGTGGTTCATAAAAATATTAAGGGTTTTACCAACCAATACAATACTATATTAGGAGAACGTGGTATAACCTTAAGTGGCGGGCAAAAACAACGTGTATCTATAGCAAGAGCCCTTATAAAAGACCCCAAAATCTTTTTGTTTGATGATTGCTTATCTGCAGTCGATACAGAAACAGAAGAAAAAATATTAAATAATCTTAAATCTGCTTCCGAAAACAAAACAACCTTAATCGTTAGCCATAGAATATCTTCTGCAAAAAGTGCTGACAAAATTTTAATTTTAGAAGACGGAAAAATCATTCAGGCGGGCAGCCATCAAGAATTGAACAACTTAGAAGGTTATTACAAGCAATTATATCTTGATCAATTAACAGAGAAAGATTAACATAAAAGTTGCTATATTATGATTTTTTTTACATTTTTGACAGAATATTGCACCTATTGAAATTAGACACTACACCAAATGAGCGAAAAAGGATTAATGGAACAGGAAGAAATTTATTCAAAAGTTTTACGGGCGGGGAGACGGACGTATTTCTTCGATGTTAGAAGTACCAAAGCTGGAGATTACTACTTAACAGTTACAGAAAGTAAAAAATTTACCAACGAAGACGGTTCTTTTCATTACAAAAAACACAAGATATACCTTTATAAAGAGGATTTCGATTCTTTTAGGGATATCATGTCAGAAATGATGGATTACATCATTGAACACAAAGGACAAGAAGTTATTTCAGAAAGACATCAAAAAGATTTTAAAAAAGAAGATTTTACTCTGGAGAACAACACAGCAGATAGTTTTACAGATGTAAACTTCGAAGACATTTAATATTGTCTTAAATATTTAACAAAACGACCTACCAAAATAGGTCGTTTTGTTATTTTTAAGGATGACTAATTCAAAACCATCCTTAATGAAAATCAGACTTTTTTACATCCTAGTCTTGCTTGGCTTTGGGCTATACGCACAACAACCAACGCTAGACTATTACTTACCAAAAAATATTACCTACAACCCAGCAATACCTACCCCAAAAGAGGTTATAGGTCACGAAGTAGGAGAATGGCATGTAACACATGATAAACTTCTGTTTTATATGCAAGCATTAGCAAAAGCAAGTAATCGTATTACCATTGAAAATCGCGGAACCACTTTTGAAGGCAGACCTCTAGTTCTTTTAACGGTTACGGCACCAGATAACCATGCCAAGTTAGAAGAAATAAGAACTAACCATCTACAACTTACACAAAGCAACGGTAATACCCTCAATACAGCAGAAATGCCGGCTGTAGTTTACCAAGGATTTTCCATTCATGGTAATGAAGCTTCTGGATCCAATGCTGCTCTGGCATATGCTTATTATTTGGCAGCGGCTCAAGGCTCAGAAATAGAAGAAAAACTAGATAATTTGGTAATTCTATTAGACCCGAGTTTTAATCCAGATGGGCTGCAACGTTTTGCGTATTGGGCTAACATACATAAAAGTCAAAATTTGAACCCTGACCCCAATGAGCGAGAATACCATGAGGTGTGGCCAGGTGGCAGAACAAATCATTATTGGTTTGATATGAACCGTGATTGGTTACCTGTTCAATTACCAGAGAGTAGAGCTAGGATAGCTACATTCCATAAATGGATGCCCAATATTTTAACAGACCATCATGAAATGGGCTCCAATTCTACCTTTTTCTTTCAACCTGGAGAACCTACAAGAGTACACCCATTAACTCCTAAAATAAATCAAGAACTCACCAAAGAAATTGGAACATACCATGCTAAAGCCCTAGATAAGATTGGCTCATTATATTATTCAGAAGAAAATTATGATGACTATTACTACGGCAAAGGTTCTACCTTCCCAGATGTAAATGGCAGTATTGGAATTTTATTTGAACAGGGCAGCTCTAGAGGTCATATTCAAGAGAGTGAGAACGGAATTTTAACTTTTCCTTTCACGGTGAGAAATCAGTTTACAACCGCTTTATCTACTATAGAAGCTGCCAATAGCATGCGCAGTAAGTTATTAGATTACCAACGTACTTTTTATAAGAACATGGCCACTAACGCTAGTAAAGATAAAGTTAAAGGGTACATTTTTGGGGACGAGAAAGACCCTGCCAAGGCTTGGCACTTAGCAGAAATATTAGAGCGCCAACAAATTAGGTTTCATGAATTGAAGAACGACACTAAGGTTGGAAGTAAAAACTATAAAAAAGGAAGCGCATACATCGTTCCAACAAATCAAAGAAATCCAAGGTTAATTAAGGCGATGTTTGAAAAGCGTACCACGTTTACAGACAGTTTATTTTATGATATTTCTGCTTGGACCTTTCCTCTCGCTTTTAATTTGGATTACCAAGAATTAAGCAGTATTACTACGGCAGGTAGCCCTATAGAAAAATTAGAACCTATTACAGGTAAAATAACAGGCTCCAGTAATTACGCTTATCTTATGCCTTGGAATCCGTATTACGCTCCAAAAGCTCTTAATACCATCTCGCAAGCAGGCTTAAGAGCTAAAGTTGCTAAATCCCCTTTTACTTTAGAAGGTAACCGCTACGATTATGGTACTATTATGATTCCCGTACAAAATCAAAAGTTAGAGAAAGATGAACTCTACACCCTTTTAAAAGAAGTAGCAGAAGATAATAGCTTAATCATTACTGCGGTAGGCACAGGGTCTACCCTAGGGATAGATTTAGGTAGTAACGAATTTGACCCTATTAAGAAACAAAGGGTAGCTATGTTGGTTGGCAATGGTATTAGCCCCTATGATGCGGGAGAAATTTGGCATTTGTTTGATACTCGTTATGATATGCACATCACTAAAATAGATACTGACTATTTAAACCGTGTAGATTTGAGCAGATACACGGATTTAATTATTCCAAGTGGTTGGGGCAGCAATATGCTAGACCAACAAGCAGCGACAAAAATTAAAGAATGGGTAAAAGATGGCGGCACCGTTATTGGTTTTAGAAATGTAGCCAGTTGGTTTAAGAATAATGATTTTCTTAATCTAACTATGTTAAAAGACACCACTTTAAAAGCAACGAACATCCCGTTTGATAAACGAAGAGATTTTAGAGGAGCACAAGTAACAGGTGGCGCTATTTTTGAAGCAAAGTTAGATTTGAGCCATCCCATTGCATATGGTTACAAGAACGATAAGATAAGTATGTTTAGAAATACTAACATTTATCTTAAAGCCGAAGAGAACAGCTATGAAAACCCTATTCAATACACCAGTAACCCATTGCAAAGTGGTTATATCTCTGAAGAAAATGAAGCTTTAATAAAGAACAGTGTACCTTTTAAAGCAAAACGTTTAGGGAGTGGTAAGGTTATCTTATTTACGGATAACACCAACTTTAGAGCTTTTTGGTACGGCACCAATAAATTAATGATGAATGCTATCTTTTTTGGCGATAGCATGTAAATAAGTAGAAATAAATATTTTATAAAACCCACCTAAATTGTTAGGTGGGTTTATTATTTCTTTTCTATGCACCCAGACTTAACCAGAAATAGGTTTAATCCAAAGTGCGTCAAAATAAAAATTAAAGCCGTTAAACCATCCCAAATCACTGTAAAAAGACTAAACATTAAGAGGTATAGCAAAGTGCTAAACAGTAAGGCATACATAAATCTAAAAGTATCCACAAACTCTGGCTCGGGAATCTTGGGTACTATAAATTTCCTCCAGCTAAGTAGTAAGGGAAAATTAAACAACCACAATAAAAGTCTTCCCATACCAAAACCTGACTTTGCTGCTTCAATATTAAGACCATTTAAATCATCTACCCCAATATCTGCCACCATCTTATTTACTTCAGAAGGATTTAAAAAGTCGACTTTTCTCTTTCTTAAATAATCCAGAACAACACTATACTTATTTTCATCAGCTATATGTGTTGTCAAAGTCTTTAAGGCTGTACTTACTTTTTCTTTTAAGTCTGTAATACCATTCTCAGTAAAAAAACTGTGATGAGTAACGTTGATAGGAGCTCCATATTCAATAGCACAAGAATCTACAAAGTACGTTGGCATAACATAGTTTTGACCTACTGGAACAATATATAATGGCTTAACTAAATGATTGTGCAAAGCCTCGTCTACAATTCTGGTAAAACCTTTACTTAGTGGCCGTACTCTTTTTTTAAGATTATGATTTGCCTCTGGAAAAAGAAGAATAGATTGGTCTTGTTTAAGTAATTCTCCACAAAATGCAAACACCGCCTTGTTCTTTGCCAATTGAGACTTACCGTCTCTAATTCTATAGACCGGCATCATTTGTAAATACGTAAAAAACTTTTTTAAGTGCTTATTTTTAAAGACATCAGCACGTGTTAAATACCAAGGTTTTCTAGTGTTATGCGTTGCAATTAATAAAATATCCAATAACGCATTCTGGTGATTAGATAAAAATAAAACTGGGGCATCCGTAGGTATATTTTCTACCCCTTTTACTCTAATTCTTCTGTAATAACAGTGTAAACCAATTTTTATCCAATAAAATAATAGCTGATAGCCTAGTTGCTTCATTATACCAATGCTTCATTTTTGTTGGAGTATCTTCCCCAAATTCCTCCTATCAATAATCCAGATACAAGATGCCATATTCCCCAGAAAGCTGTGAGTAGTGCCATACCACCTAAACCATCAAAAAAAGTAAAAATCAACAGCAATCCTAACCCACTATTTTGTATGCCTGTTTCTATAGTAATGCTTTTAACATCAGCACTGTTTAGTCCCATTAATTTAGCTACAGAAAAGCCTGTAGATAATGCTACTGCATTGTGTAGTAAGACTAGCCAAAACACATAACTCACGTAGTCTAAAAATATAGCTTTGTTCTTGTATAAAGCCATAAAAATAAGAACTACAAAAAATAATAACGAAGCCCTCTTAAACCATTTTGCTATTTTTTTTGTTTGTTTTGGCAACTTATAGTTCAACCACATCCCTAAAGCAAGAGGAACAACCAACAAAACCAATCCTAATAATACCATATCTATATAATTAATAGATATACTTGTAAGTAATATAGCTGTAGGTTTATAATTACCTGCCCAGAAACTTAGATTTAAAGGAGTCATGAATACTGCCGCAAGCGTGGAAATTGCCGTCATGGTAATAGATAGCGCGGTGTTACCTTTTGCTAATTGCGTAATAAAATTAGAGACATTACCGCCAGGACACGCGGCAACCATAAACATACCTAAAGCTACAGAAGGTAAAGGTGTTATGATATTAATAAAAATAAACGTAGCAAACGGCAATAGCACAAACTGACTAATAACACCCGTTAGAATTACTTTTGGTTGACGGTAAATTTGCTTAAAATCTGAGAATTTTAATTCTAAAGCCACGCCAAACATGATAAAGGCTAAAATTACATTTAGCGTCCACAAAGAGCTTTTATCAAAATTAATGTGAACTTGGTCTAGTATATTTTCCAAGCAGGGAACGGTTTAGTTAGTTTCACAAGATACTTTTTTCTTATTAAAATTAGATTTCATCAATACTTCTTGTTTTAGTGTTGCCATTTATTTGGGTAGTTTTGTAAGAAAAGAGAAATGGCACGTACTCCCAGCAATATGTTACCTCTTGGCACTAAAGCACCTGATTTTTCACTTTTAGACACTCTAAGTGGTTCTGTTTTAGAGCTTGACCAACTTAAAGGCGAAAAAGGCACTGTAGTCCTTTTTATTTGCAATCATTGTCCTTTTGTAATCCACGTAAATCCAATATTGGTAACACTTGCTAACATTTACCAAGAAAAGGGAATCAATTTTATTGCCATATCTAGCAATGATGTAGAAAACTATCCACAAGATGCCCCAGAGTTGATGACCAAAGTGGCTAAAGAAGAAAACTATCCTTTTCCATATTTGTATGATGAAACCCAAGAAGTAGCCAAGGCTTACGATGCTGCCTGTACACCAGACCTATATTTATTTGATCAGAACTTGGCGCTAGTGTATAGAGGTCAATTAGATGATTCTAGACCGCAAAATGGTATACCACTAACCGGCCAAGACCTTAAAGCAGCCATGGATGCATTATTGAGTGGAGTAGCTATTACAGCAGTACAAAAGCCTAGTTTGGGCTGCAACATCAAATGGAAATGATTACCAGCCCTCTCTTTCTACCAAGTTTTTAATATGTGCGTAGTGATGATTTCCATGATGCGCGTACTTTCCTAAATTTTCCTTTAAGCTTACTACCACATTCCCTTCTGGATGGAGATAAGTTTTCTCAAAATCTTGTGTGGAAAATCCCTTTAACATGTAGACCAACTTTGCATGTACCGCCTTTAAATGCGCTAAGGATAATTCTATTGGAGCATCGTTCGCATCTTTTAGTTTGGACCATTCTTTTTCTTCATATGCTTTTATTAAAGGAGTGTTTTCTGTTAACGCCCATTTAAAACGTACATAGCTGTGATGATGACTATCAGAAATATGATGAATCAATTGCCTTACTGTCCATCCTTCTGGTCTGTATGGAGTTTCTAATTGAGCATTAGTTAATGAAGCAACTAAAGCCTCTAACTTAGTAGGGAGTGCCTCTAGCTCGGCTATCCATTGCGTAATCTCTTTATCTGTAATCGTGGCTGGTGGCTCAAATTTACCTATCGGAAATCTAAGCGATTCTAAAGTAGGAGTTTGCATGCCTAAAGATAAAATTTTAATAGACATTTAACCCCTATAAAACCCAGCTTACTACTTTAATCTAGTATTTTTATAGAGTAAATTAAATTTAAAACGATGGCAACACTTAGACTGGGTGATAAAGCACCCGATTTTACTGTAGATACAACGCAAGGGAGTTTAAACTTTTATGACTATTTAGGCGATAGTTGGGGAATTTTATTTTCACACCCTTCTGATTTTACACCTGTTTGCACTACGGAATTAGGAACCGCTGCCAAATTTAAGGATGAGTTTGATAAGCGTAACGTTAAGATGATGGCATTGAGCGTAGATGGGGTAGAATCTCACCACGAATGGATAAAAGATATTAATGAAACGCAGAACACAACAATTAACTATCCTATTATTGCAGATGAAGATAGAAAGGTGGCAGATTTATATGATATGATTCACCCAAACGAAGACAGTACACTAACTGTACGTTCTGTGTTTATTGTAGCTCCAGATAAAAGTATTAAGTTGATTCTGACTTATCCTGCCTCTACTGGTCGTAATTTTTACGAATTATTACGTGTTATTGATTCCCTACAACTTACCGCTTACCACAAGGTTGCTACTCCTGCAAACTGGAAAAATGGTGAAAAAGTAGTAGTGAGCCCAGCAATACCTACAGAAGAAGCTAAACAATTATTTGAAAAAGGGGTAGAAGAAGTAAAGCCTTACCTACGTTTTACTCCCGACCCTTTAGCGCCAACACAGGTATAAGGCTAAAACACATTATATTTTACAACTTAAACCCTCGCTAAACGAGGGTTTTCTTATGCGCATCAGTTAAAACTGAGTTTACATAATATTTTTTTTGATTTTTAGACGCAACCATCTGCCAATTCTATATCTAAGGGATGAACACCTAACAAAATAAACAACAAAACACCGTGACCACTTTCTTAACAATTTTATTCACTTTATTGGTAATTAATGTTGTGATGTTACTAGTAAGTGTAAATAGAACTAAAGACAGAAAAAGTCTATAGATTTAACAATTAAAGGGTAGGGTTTTACGTTGGTTATTTGTTACTAAAACAAAACACTTGACCATGAACACTTTCTTTAGCGTACTCATTGTATTGTTAGTAATTAACATTTGCCTTTTGTTTATTAGTGTAAACAGAGCAAAATAAAAAACCTCGCAGATTACTGCGAGGTTTTTTTTATCTAAAAGCAGAAAGCTACTTTTTATTTTACATCCATTAATTCTACATCAAAAATTAATGTAGCATCTGGTGGAATAACACCACCTGCGCCTCTACTACCATAGCCCAAATGAGAAGGTATAACAAATCTTGCTTTGTCACCTACTTTTAATAGAGCAATACCTTCATCCCATCCAGAAATTACCTGTCCAACTCCTAATTGAAAATCTATAGGTTGATTTCTTTTAAACGAAGAGTCAAAAACCTGTCCGTTAGGTAGACTTCCTTCATAATGTACAGATACAGTCTTACCTTTTTCTGCCTTAGTTCCATCTCCTTTCTGAATCATTTTATACCTAAGTCCAGATTCTGTTTTGTCAAAACCTGCTGCAAGTTTTTCCAATTCTGCTTCTGCTTTTTCCTTTTGCTCTGCTATTCTTTTTTCACGTGCACCTTCAAAAGTTCTAAAAGCTTCAATAGCATTCCATTTTTCAGCGGCATCACCCACTCTTACAATCTCTAAAGACTCAATTTTATCACCTTGTGCTATAGCATCTACAGTTTCTTGACCAGCTTCTACAAAACCAAAAACAGTATGTTTACCATCTAACCAAGGAGTTGGTACGTGGGTAATAAAAAACTGACTACCGTTAGTACCTGGACCTGCATTGGCCATAGATAGTACACCAGGGGCATCATGTTTTAGTTCTTCCCGTATCTCATCATCAAACTGGTATCCAGGACTACCTGTGCCAGTACCCTGTGGACAACCTCCTTGAATCATAAAATCTGGAATAACCCTATGAAAGCTAAGACCATCATAATAAGGTTTTCCTTGTGGCTTAGCACTATTCTCCATATTTCCTTCTGCTAAAGCCACGAAGTTCCCAACTGTACCTGGGGTTTTGTCGTGTGTAAGTTTTACTAGAATTTCTCCTTTGCTCGTATTGAACTTTGCGTAGATTCCGTCTTGCATTGTTACTTTTTATATTTAAAAGTGCAAAGGTAGTTGATTTTAAGGGTTTAACTTACTAACTAGCCCTTAATTTTAGCAGGTTTTACGGTGCCATAAGTATCAAAAAGATAGACTAAACTGGCCATGGTTGCTGCTCCCAATTCTAGCTCTCTTTTGTTCACATGCTCAAAAGTATCATTCTCTGCATGATGATGATCAAAATAACGCTGGCTATCTGGTCTTAAACCCGCTAAAACAATATTTTCGTCTTTCAATGGCCCTACATCTGCACCACTACCACCTCTAACAAACATGTGTATTAAATAAGGTTCAAAGAGTGATTCCCAACTCTTAACTTGATTAAAATTGGCATCAGAACAATCAAAAGAAAAGCCTCTTGGGGTAAAACCACCAGCATCACTCTCCAAAGCAAAAACATGATTTTCCTTTTTAGACTTTGCTACTTCTGCATATTTATTACCACCGCGCAAACCGTTTTCTTCGTTCATAAATAAAACCACTCTAATTGTACGTTTTGGCTTGTATCCGTTGGCTTTTATTAGGCGTAATACCTCCATGCTTTGTACGACACCCGCACCATCGTCATGGGAGCCATCACCCAAATCCCAAGAATCTAAATGTCCGCCAACTATCATTATTTCGTCAGGAAATTCACTTCCTTTAATCTCTCCAATTACATTATAACTCTCTGTGTCTGGAAAAACTTTACAGGTTTGGTGAAAATAAAATTTAATTGACGGATTAAGTTTTAAAGTGGCACTTAGCAACTCAGCCCCCTTTGTACTAATGGCCGCTGCGGGGATTCTATTTTCTGCGGGTGTATCTCCGTAGCTAATACTACCGGTATGTGGATAGTCATCTAAACGCAAGTTCATGGAACGCACCAAAACACCTACTGCGCCATACTTAGCGGCTTCCATAGCTCCTGCATACCGCTGGTCTACACAACCAGAATACGCTGTAAACGTACTAATCTGTGTAGGATCCATAGGCCGATTGTAAAAAACGATTTTTCCTTCAATTTTTTCTTTTCCTAATTTTTCTAAATCCTCTATCCCTTGCACTTCTACCAGAGCTGCTTTTAGACCACCGTCTGGAGTAGCCACAGAGCCACCTAGAGCACAAATTGGCACATTGGTAGTTAATCCTGGTTGGGTCTCAAAATAAGCAAACTCCGCTGTACCCCTAACCCATTTAGGCACCATTACTGGTTGTAACCAAACTCTGTCTAGACCCAAAGAATCTAGTTGTTTTTTAGTGTATTCTACGGCATGCTGCGCCTGTACAGAACCAGATAGCCTACCTCCTATTTGGTTGGATAAATAATTAAGCCAATCATAAGCTTTACCATTGGTCAATGCTTGGTCATATATTGCTCTCAGCTGTTCTTGGTCCTTATTAATTTGAGCAGACAATAATCCAATAACACCAAGGAATAGTAGTAGTATCGCCTTTTTTTTCATTACGCTTCTTTTTCTAATTGTTGCTTGTAGGTTTCCAAGTTAGCTTTTATTTCAGCGTCCAATTCTGGTTCCTTAACATCTTTATACTTTTTTAACGTTTCTAATAAAATAGTAGCCACTATAAGTCGTGCTGCTTTTTTATTATCTGCTGGTACAATATACCAAGGCGCGTGGGGCTTAGAGGTTTTGTTGAGTGCTGTTTGGTAACATTCTTGGTAAGAATCCCATAGTTGGCGTTCTGCTATGTCTGCTGGAGAGAATTTCCAATTTTTTTCTTGTAAATGTAATCTACGCAATAGCCTTTGGCGCTGTTCTTCTTTAGATAGATGTAAAAAGAATTTAAAAATGAGCGTTCCATTTTCAGAAATATGCCGTTCAAAATCATTGATTTGCCTGTAACGCTTTTCCCAAAATGCATCGTTAACATCTTCTACAGTATTAACATCTGGAAGGTTTTCTCCTAAAATATACTCTGGATGTACCTTGGTCACCAATACATTCTCATAATGTGTTCTATTAAACACAGAAAATTTCCCCCGCTCCGGTAAAGCTATATAATGTCGCCACAAGTAGTCGTGTCTTTTCTCTAACTTAGTTGGGACTTTAAAACTGTGGACCACAACTCCCCTAGCGTTAAGTTCTTTAAAGACTTCGCGAATTAAACTATCCTTGCCTGCCGTATCCATACCCTGCAAACAAATTAGCACCCCGTATTTACCATGTGCATACAAGGTATTTTGAAAATCTGACAATTCTTGACTAACTGTTTTCAATTTTTTACGTAGCAATTTACCGTCTGCGTTAAAGTCGTCAATAGTGGGTATTTGATCTAGCTGTATATGACCGTCTACTTTGTAGTCTGTAATATCAATGTCTTTCATAACCTGAAATATACATAATTTAAAGCTTAATACGAGTTCTATACAGCTAACATACGACAAGTAATTTTCCCGTTTAAAGAATATAAAAGCGGTATACCGATGATATTTTTAAGCACTTGACTTTACAATTAACTTTAGCAGTCCAAATCTTTAAATAATGAAATCCTACAAGTGGCTATTTACCTCAATAGCTGGTCTTACAGGTGCATTGGGTCTTTTGCTCATGGTTTCTTTTACCAAGCTAAACCCGTGCGAATTTGCCTATAAGAACACCGGCTTTATCAAGGACCAAACACAATTGGCTCTTAATGCCCCTTCTTTGGATTTAGCAAAATACCATGCTTACAAAGCCTTAAAAGGTACTTATAACAGCCAACCTAATTTTGTAGAATGTGGTTGCTCCCCAGCAGAATCTACTTTTAAGCAAACCAAGGACAATTTGCGCCAAGCAACAAAAAGTATTGTTTTAGAAGATGCTAAATTGTTTTTGGAATTAGCATTAAAAAACACCGAATTAACTTTAAACAACCTCAACAATTTTGAAATAGAACAATTTAGCACGTATGGTAATGAAGTATTGGTGATGAACACCACAGAGACCAATGAACCCGCTTTATTATTTTTGAATAACGAATCTAAAGTTGATCCGTATCAACAAATGGATAAAGTACTAGAGAAAACCTTAGCTAAATTTGAAAAATCTTTAAAAGAAGTAACAGAAGTAGTTAGCTGTACGGAGGCCAAGAACTTTATTAACGGCACCTTGGAAAGAACTAAAAAAGAAATGGCAAATCCCAATTTAACAGAAGCAAAACGCTTTTATCATCAACAGGTAATACGTATTGCAACGAATACCCTTACAGAAATGGGAAATTGCCAAGACTAATTATTTACTTGCAAAAAGTTTTACATCTTCCTCACTCACCTCTTTACCACCAAGTATAATTAAACGTTCTACCACATTTCTTAATTCGCGTATATTACCAGTCCAATCATAACTTTGCAATAAGGCTACCGCTTTCTGAGAAAAGCTCTTAACCCCTGTACCTTGTTCAGAAGCAATCTTTTGAGAAAAATGAGAAATTAACAAGGGGATATCGTCTCTACGGTCATTTAGAGCAGGGACCTTTATTAAAATTACGGCCAATCTATGATACAAATCTTCACGGAAATTTCCTTCAGCGATTTCCTTTTTTAAATCCTTATTAGTTGCCGCTAGCACCCTAACATCTACTTTTATATCCTTATCACTACCCACTCTAGAAATTTTATTTTCTTGTAAGGCTCGTAACACTTTTGCCTGCGCGGACATGCTCATGTCTCCTATTTCATCTAAAAAAATAGTGCCTTTGTTTGCTGCCTCAAACTTACCAGCCCTATCCTTTACAGCAGATGTAAATGCTCCTTTAACATGGCCAAAAAGTTCGCTCTCTATTAATTCTGAAGGAATTGCAGCACAATTAACCTCAATAAAAGGGGCAGAGGAACGTGGGCTTTTCTGGTGTAACCAATGTGCTACAAGTTCTTTACCTGTACCATTAGAACCTGTAATTAGTACTCTGGCATCTGTAGGCGCTACCTTTTCTATCATACCTTTGATAGTTTCAATAGCTTCACTATTACCTACCATTTCATAATTTTTACTGACCTTCTTTTTAAGAATTTTATTCTCTACCACCAACTCTTTGCGGTCTAAAGCATTACGGACGGTGGTTAATAATCTATTTAAATCTGGTGGTTTAGAAATGTAATCAAATGCGCCTAGCCGCATAGTATTTACAGCGGTATCTAAATCTCCATGACCAGATATCATTATAAACGGAATTTCTGGCTTTAATTTTTTAGCCGCTTCTAACACCTCTACCCCATCCATTTTAGGCATTTTAATATCGCACAGCACCAAATCAAAATCTTCCTTTTTTAGTACTTCTATGCCTTTTGAACCATCTTCTGCTTCTGATAGTTGATAGGCTTCACTCTCTTCTGACAATATTTTAACCAAAACCCTTCTGATAGCGGCTTCGTCTTCTATGACCAATATTTTTGACATTTATTTCGGTTTAAAAGATTCCTATTTTGAATCCTCCCCTAAGGAAAAGATTTTGTTTACTATTCAATAAAAATACATCATTACGGCTGTTATCTCTTAAAATACTTTCTTGATATACAGAATGCCCAACATAGGCATAGAATGCCATATTTTTATTTAATTTATATTGATACCCTAAGGTTGCAATAGCTGCGGATAAAGAAATTTTAGAACCCACCTGGCCGTTATCTAAGGCTATATCATTTTGAATATTTATAAAGTAACCATCCAATAACAATGCCATTTCCCATACATGGTTTTTATTAGAATGATATTTAAAATTAGTTTTAGGTATACCCAATGTGTAGGACCAATTGGGATGGTATCTTTTATAATAACTTACCAAGGGTAATGGTATGGGTAAACCCGTAGTACTGTTATAAGACAAACCCAAAACTATTCTATAGGGTTGATCTGCTTTATTATTTTCTTTCCAAAAAGCAACCGTAGCATTAAAAAAAAAGTCTTCTGTAGAGGTACCTTCCGTAAGGTTACTCGCTAATCTAGGCGTTGCAATACTTACTAAACGCCAATTATCATTCCATTTAGTAATGTACCCTAAATTTAAATCTGTTATGTATAACTTGCTTAAATCTGCCGTACTAAAGGGTAAAACTTTGTCAAAATTAATCCCAAATTGGTTGTATTCTCCACCTACAACAAAGTAGCTATCATTATTCACTTTTAAAGGAATATTCACCCCTACTTTTAAGCGTTCTGTTACAATTCCAGATTCTAAATTTTTAGGGATGTTTAAATATTCTATTTTCAACACATCCGTACTTTGAGCAATAAGCGGCAGGCTCAAAAAAATACATACAACACAGCAAATAACCGCAATAATCTTCTTCTGCATACAATTTATTTTCCGCTATCTATTGCATTATTATGTTGGTATATATGTATATCTCTCTGTGGAAACGGAATAGCAATATTATTGTGTCTAAACTTAGCATCAATATCATACCTAATAGCACTTTTAGTGCGTGGATCTGCAAAACTATCATTAGTAAAATAATTTACAGAAAACACCAATGCAGAGTCTCCAAAATCATCAAATGTTACAAATGGTTTAGGGGTTTTGCGTACTTGCTTTTGTTGCAAAGCAACTTCTTCTAGTAGTTTTGTAACCAAATTTACATCACTACCATAAGCCACCCCAACAGTGACCTTTTCTCTAGTAAGCTTGTGGTTTTGTGTGTAGTTATAGACAATATCACTTATAAATTTATGATTAGGTATGATGATAATTTTATCATCTCTGGTAATTGCCCTGGTGGTTCTCAATTTAATATCAAAAACCTTACCTACCTTTCCATCTATCTCTACAATATCCCCTACGTTGAGCGATTTATCTACGATGATAAAAACCCCACCGATAATATCTTGAAAAAGCTCTTGCAGTGCTAATCCAAGCCCAACGAACAAGGCTGCAGAAGCGGTTAATACAACCGTTACATTAACACCGGCTGCACTTAACGTAAGTAAAATTACAACCAGATAAATAACGTATTTAATAAACTTGAAAACGCTAACAAATTTTAGCGTGTCTTCGTCCGTCATTTTACGGGTAAATAATTGTCTTATAAGACGAAGAATATAACTAGTTAAGACAAAGGCGAGAATCAATACCAACAACAATCCAATGGTTAGGTGTATTGTACCTTCACCAGCTGGTATATGAAAGCCGAAGTTTAAGAACTCTTTAATGGATCCCCAAACATCTTCTTCTATAAGTTCTTTTATTTGCTCTGCCTCTTGTTGCACTTTAATTATATTTTAACCACTTAAACATTTCTTTGTAAGTTGGTTTTTTACCGTACATTAAAATACCAACACGGTAAATCTTAGCTGCTAACCACACAATAGCCAAAAAAGTTAAGACCAACAACACAATGCTTAACACAAACTGCCATATGGGCACCCCAGCTTCTCCTAATCCGCTTGGTAAACGCATCATCATCACGATAGGCGAGGTTAAAGGAAACAAAGAAAACCCTACGGCTATTGGGCCATGTGGATTACTAAACACAGAAAAGAAACCTACATAAATTGCCAACATTAAAGGTAAAATAATAGGAAAGATAAATTGTTGTGTATCTGTCTCATTATCTACAGCAGCCCCTATTGCTGCATAAATAGAACTATATATAAGATAACCTAAAACAAAATAGATTAAAAAAGACACAACAATTAATACCCAAGGTATTTTTAAAAATTCTGCTGCATACAGTAAGAACTCACTGTTTTTATCAGAGCTTATTTCTGCCATGGCACCCATGCCGCCCATAGGGCTAACCGTAGCTCCATTATTCAGTGCTGCCAAATCTATGTCTAAAAAAACCATAGCCAGTGTTAATAAAATAGCGGCAGAAATCACCCAAATAGCAAACTGCGTTATACCTGCCAAGGATGTCCCTATAATTTTACCTAACATCAACTGAAATGGCTTTACTGAAGAAATGATAACCTCTATAATTCTTGATGTCTTCTCCTCTATAACACTACGCATTACAAAACCTCCATAGATAATAATAAACATCATAATAAGATAGCCAAAGCCACCACCAATTATCGCTTTAATTTCGTTTATTCCTTTTAGGTTTTGCTGACCATCAAAGGTGGCTGCTTTTATCTCAAAATTCTTATCAATTTTAGTATATTGCTCTTTAGTCATACCTAAATCTTGTAAACGGTATTGACGTAAGCGTTGCTGAAAAGTACGCTCTAAACGTTCTAAAACACTACTATTAGGGTTGTCTTTAGTGTATAAGAAAGAATTACCCGCAATCATTTCTCTATCTGTACCCGCTGGAATATGTAATAAACCATAGTAGCCCATTTGTTGGGTAGAGTCTTTTGCTTCTTCTAGTGAAAGCCCCTTAAAGGTTACAAATGAAATAGACTCAGAAGGTGTAAACAAATTCTCAAAATAACCACTTTCATTCTGTATTGCAACAACGCGTTTTTCACTATCATTAACCTTAGTTAAATATGCAATGAGCACCACCATACCAACCATTAATATGGGGCTTAAAAAGGTCATGATAACAAAAGATTTGTTCCTAACCTTTGCTAAATATTCTCTTTTAATAATCAGTCTTAGTTTACTCATGCCCTTTTGATTTAATTGCTTGAATAAAAATGTCATTTGCAGACGGAATTGTTTCTTCAAAATGATACAAATTACCGACACCATTTAAATTACGTAGTAATGTGGTAGTATCTGAATCTTCTAGCTTTACAGAAAAGGAAAGTTGTTGATCAGACGAATCATAGAAACTATCTGAAAGTCTGTAATCTGCCTGTAATTTTTGTAAAACCTCTTGGGCATCTGCACTAATCTGCAAACCAATTTTATAAACATTACTTTTAAACTCCCGTTTTATATCTTTTAACTTACCGTCAAGTATTTTTTCTGATTTATGAATCAAGGCGATATACTCGCACAACTCTTCTACAGATTCCATTCTGTGCGTAGAAAAAATGATGGATGTCCCCTGCTTTTTAAGCTCTAGTATCTCATCTTTGATTTTATTTGCATTGATGGGGTCAAAACCGCTAAAAGGTTCATCAAAAATTAAGAGTTTTGGCTCATGTAGCACCGTGACTATAAATTGAATTTTTTGAGCCATTCCTTTAGAAAGTTCTTGAATCTTTTTATTCCACCAGTCGCCTATTTCTAACCGCTCAAACCAATAAAGAAGTCTTTTTTTTGCCTCCACTTTGCTCAAACCTTTTAATTGCGCTAAGTACAAAGCCTGTTCACCTACTTTCATACTTTTATACAATCCACGCTCTTCTGGCAAATAACCTATAGTGGCAATGTGTTTTGGCGCTAGTGGTTCACCATCAAACAACACCTGACCTTGGTCTGGATACGTTATTTGATTAATAATACGTATTAAAGTGGTTTTACCTGCACCATTTGGCCCCAAAAGACCGTAAATACTATTCTTTGGAATATTTATGGAAACGTTGCTTAAAGCGGTATGTTCCCCAAATTTTTTGGAGATATTCTCAGCAACAAGAATTGAACTCATGTAAACAATTTTATCAAAGATAAACTAAAGCCGAATTTATCTTAAAAAGAGACAACAATAAATTACAAAACCCCTAAAAAACAAAACCCACCCTTAAACAAATAAGGATGGGAAAAAAATTGCTATGAAAAAGAAAATTAGATACCACCGTAGCGGTATCAATTTCAAATATACGTTTTTTACTTAAACAAAAGACAGTTTTGCCTAAGAGAACATATCTTTTACTTTCTCAAAGAAAGATTTATCAGATTTCTCTGGGCTTGGCTTAAAATTATCGTCTTCTTGCATACGCTCAAAAAACTCTCTTTGCTCCTTTGTTAGTTCCTTAGGAGTCCAAACATTTACATGCACTAACAGATCTCCACTACCGTAGCCATTTAAACTCTGTACGCCTTTACCTCTTAAACGTAAAATTTTACCAGATTGAATGCCAGGTTCTAATTTAATTCTAACCTTACCGCCAACAGTATCTATCTCTTTAGAACTACCTAATACAGCCTCAGAAAAACTGATATACAAGTCATAATGCAAATTATCACCCTCTCTTTTAAGTGTATCGTGCTCTTCTGTCTCTATGGCAACTAGTAAGTCTCCCGGAATACCATTATTACCAGGGGCTCCATTACCTTTACCAGATACTTTTAGCTGCATCCCCTCTTCTACACCAGCAGGAATTTTAATTGAAACGGTTTCTTCTACTGTTTTTAAACCCTGCGCATCTGTTCCACTAGGTCTATTATCTATAGTTTGGCCAGCCCCACCACAAGTATTGCAAGTAGTAGCGGTCTGCATTCTTCCTAAAATAGTATTGGTAACTCTAGTAACTTGCCCTGTACCGTTACAAGTAGAACACGTTTTATACGTAACTCCTTCTGCAGGCACCTTGCGTTTTACTTTTACTTTTTTCTCAACACCGTTAGCTATCTCTTCTAACGTAAGTTTAACCCGGATTCTAAGATTGCTACCTTTAACACGTCTTTGCCCGCCACCAAAGCCGCCAAAGCCACCAAATCCGCCAAAGCCTCCGCCTCCAAAGATGTCTCCAAACTGGCTAAATATGTCATCCATATTCATACCACCGCCACCAAAACCACCACCATCAAATGCTGCATGGCCATATTGGTCGTACTTTGCACGTTTATCTGCGTCTCCTAAGATTTCATAAGCTTCGGCTGCCTTCTTAAACATTTCCTCTGCCTTTTCGTCTCCTGGATTTTTATCTGGATGGTATTCTATGGCCTTTTTTCTATAGGCTTTCTTAATCTCTGCCGCGGTAGCGCCTTTAGAAACGCCTAATATGTCATAGTAATCCTCTTTCATAATCTCTTTTTAGTTACCTACAACTACTTTTGGGTGGCGAATGATGCGGTCTCCTAGTTTATAGCCTTTTTCAATTACATCTATAATCTTACCCTTCATGCTATCATCTGGTGCTGGTATTTGGGTTACCGCCTCGTGTAGCTCTGCATCAAAAGTTTCACCGGCTTCTACAGCAACTTCTTCTAAACCTTTATTTTTTAGCGTCTCCCTGAATTTAGTACTAATGAGCTCTACCCCTTTTAATAGCTCTTTTTCTTCTGTTTTGGCAATCTCTTTAAGCGCACGGTCAAAATCGTCCATAACGGGCAACATAGAAGTCATAATCTCTTGCCCCGCAGTCTTAAACAGCTCCATACGCTCTTTAGATGTTCGCTTTTTAAAATTTTCAAACTCTGCAAACAGACGAAGAAACTTATCTTTTTCCTTGCCTAATTCTTCTTGCAATTGCTCTTCTTTAGACATTGTCTCTTCTTCCTCTACAGCATCATCTTGTATATCGTTAGCTTGTTCCAGCTCAGTTGCGTCAACAGATTGCTTTGCATCTTGCACCTCATCCATCTCTTTAACCTTACTTTTCTTGCTCATATTGCTATTTATTTAATTCTGATTTTCAGGTGGCAAAAGTACTGCCATTTCGCAAATAAATGTCAAAATGTCATCGCAATAAAAAAAAATCCGCCAATTGGCGGATTTTCAATAGTCTTAGTGCTTCTTTTTAAGAGTAAGTCTCTTCGTACTTTTCTGTTAATTTAGGTTCTGGGTTTGGAGCATCGTAGATATTCCTTAACGCTGCACAAATGTTGGCATAGTTAAATAAAAAACCTTCTTCTTCTATCCTTCTACTACTTACACGCTGACTAGCAAAAAGAATGTAGCTCATTTCTCCCAGGACTGCTCTCATTACCAATTTTGGTATGTTAGGCAGCCACAACGGTTTTTGCAATACATTCGCTAACTCCTTTGTCATTTTTGAGTTGGTAACTGGATTAGGCGCAACGCCATTGAATACACTTTTAAGTTGATGTTTTAAAATAAAAACGAAAAGTTCTGCTAAATCCTGAATATGTATCCAGCTTTGCCATTGCTCTCCAGAACCAAATGCAGCTCCAACATAGTTCTGAACTGGCTTTTTTATTTGCGGTAGTGCACCTCCATCTTTGGAAAGCACTAGCCCAATCCGAACCATGGATACATTAATGTCAAATTTTTGAAAAGTCTTAATCTCTTCTTCCCAAAGTTTTACAACTTCACCTAAAAAACTATCGTCTACAGCAGTCTCTTCAACATCGTAAAGATTAGTTAATGAATCTGGATAGATACCGATAGCAGAAGCGGAGACAAATCCAATTAAATTATCATCACCTACTAGCTCAATACCTTTTTTCAAGGTTTTTAAACTATTGATTCTACTATCTATAATTTCTTTTTTATAACTAGATGTCCACCTTTTAGAAATGGAAGCCCCTGCCAGATTTATAATATCTGTAACCCCGTCAAGTGCGGCCATATCCATTTCTAGGTTTGCTGGATTCCAATAAAATCCTTTATACCCGTTTTCTGTCTCTATTTTATTTTTACTAGTTGTGAGATAGTGTATTGGAACACTCTTTTTCTTAAGTTCTTTTACAATAGCCTGCCCCACCAATCCAGTAGCTCCCGTTATCAAAACTTTCATGCTATTTTTTTTACGAATTTACTGTTTAAATAGCCCCAAATTAGGAAGTTATATTCTATTTAACAGTGTTGTTCAACTTTTAACCAAATTTGGGAAAAACTAAAAACCAATTTTAACAATGGGTTAAGCTATTGCTATTTTTGTAGCTCTTAACATTTCTCTTTTACCTGGTGGGCCAGGCAAACGTTCTACCGTAAAACCTACCGCTTGCATTGCCCTACGAACACTTCCTTTTGCTGCATAAGTAACCAAAATACCACCAGTTTTAAGCGCAGTAAACATGTTTTTAAAAATTGCCTCTGTCCAAAGTTCTGGTTGTACTCTTGCTCCAAAAGCATCAAAATAAATGAGGTGGTACTCTGCTACTGCTTCTATATCTTGAAATTTACGCTGTAGCTTATGCAATGAAAAATTTTCTGCAATAGTTACTGGCTGCCCCCATGCAGCATTATGCATTACTGCAAAGATTTTTTTATGATTTTGCGCCGCTAAAGCTTCAGCATAATTTAAATACTGTAACTCTTCTGTATTTACAGGATAAGCCTCTACGCCTACATACTGTATTGGTCTAGGATTGCTTAAATTTTCTAAATACGTAATAAAGGCATTAAGACCCGTACCAAAACCAATTTCTAGTATGGAAAGTGGAGCATTCTTTACATGTTCAAATCCATGTTTAATAAAAACGTGCTTAGCTTCTTGTATTGCACCGTGTTTGGAATGATACTGCTCATTCCACTCCTCTATTTGAATAGTAGTAGAACCATCCCCGGTTGTAATGATTTTACGCTTCACCTTTATTCTGCAATTAAGACCCCTGAAGCTTCAAAACGCAATGTTCTTTTTGGTTCCGTTATTTTAGACAATTCTTCTGGAGTTGCTCCTTTATCTTCTGCATAATGCTTTTGCTCATCCACTGGCATTTCTTCTACAAAAGCCAAACCATCTAAAAACACTTGTTTGCCTGCTACATCTTTAGGAACAAAAAAACCATAGTCCTTAAACTTTACAAAAACTTCTTGCCCATCTGTAAGAGCTACCTGCATCCAACACCCCTTTGCTTGGCATACTTCTTTTATGGTACCGGAAACCTGAGTAGCAACTGTATCTTTAACTTTTATAGCCGCATATGCACTTGTAATTTCCTCACTTTGTTTTGATTCTGGCTCAAATTGAGCACCAAAATACTCACCCTCAGGTGATTTTTGCGCACAACTATTTAAAGTGAAAATCATTAAAAATACAGCAGCAAAGATGTTAAAAACCCTCATATTCTTTAAATTTTGAAATATACATCACACTAGAATCGTAAATCATAAGTGTAATGAGGTAAAACTAAGGATAAATACCTAATTTTAGCTTATTAAAGTTAACAGATATGGAGGTAATGGATAACAACATTGCAATAGAAAAATGCAAAACATCTAAGATTAACGATGTAGATTTTGACAACCTTTCCTTTGGAAGTGTTTACACAGACCATATGGTGGTCTGCGACTACAAAGACGGTAAATGGTTGGCGCCAAAGATTGTTCCATATGGTCCTATCTCGTTAAATCCTTCTGCAAAGATTTTTCATTATGGCCAATCTATATTTGAAGGAATGAAAGCCTACAAAGATGAGGATGGTAAAATCTGGCTGTTTAGACCTACAGATAACCATGCTCGTTTAAATAAGAGTGCGGAACGTATGGCAATACCAGAAATTCCGCAATCCTATTTTATGCAAGGTTTAGAAGCCTTATTAAAAGTAGATAGTGATTGGATACCGCAAAATCCTGGAAGCAGCTTGTACATTAGGCCTTTTATGTTTGCTTCTGGAGAAGGTTTCCACGCGTCTCCAGCAAATGAATACAAATTTATTATTGCTTGCGCTCCTTCTGGTTCTTATTTCTCTGGCAAGGTCAAGGTTTTAATAGAACAAACGTATTCTAGAGCTGCTAATGGAGGTGTAGGTTATGCTAAAGCTGGTGGCAATTACGCAGGACAGTTTTATCCAACTAAACTCGCCGCAGAAAAAGGATATCAGCAGATTATTTGGACGGATGATAACAATCATGAGTTTATAGAAGAGGCAGGAGCGATGAATATATTTATCCGAATTAACGACACCTTAATTACTGCTCCAACGAATGATAGAATCTTAGATGGTATTACCAGAAAGAGTATTCTTAAAATTGCTGAAGACGAAGGTATAACTACTGAGGTAAGAAAAGTAAGTGTTGCCGAAGTTGTTGCCGCTGCTAAAGACGGGAGTCTAAAAGAAATGTTTGGCGCAGGAACTGCAGCTGTAATCTCACCATTAGCAGGTTTTGGCTATGACGGCACCGATTACGATTTGCCCGAATTAGAACATCCGTTTGCGGCTCGTTTAAAAAAGCGAATTACCGATATACAATACAACCGTGCCGAAGATAAGTTTGGTTGGCGATACGAAGTAAAATAAAAAAAAGGCACCAAATAGGTGCCTTTTTTTTATCTCTTTAAAACTTCTTCCAAGTTAGGTTTAAAGTAATTTGGTCCCTTAAGCACTTTTCCATCCTCTCTATAAATAGGCTTTCCATCTACACCCAACTTACTCATATTACTGCGTTGTATTTCATTAAACACCTCTTCTATTTTATATTGCATACCATGTTCCAGAATAGTGCCACATAAAATATAAAGCATATCCCCAAGTGCATCTGCCACCTCTACTACATCATTATTCATTGCAGCTTCTAAGTACTCCTTATTTTCTTCATCCATTAAGTTAAATCGTAATAAATTTTTTGCTTCGCCTAAATTAGCTGTAGGCTCATGCTTTATACCTAGACCAAAAGATTCATGAAATAACTGAACAGCCTTTAATTTACTTTCCATACCTATCTATTTAGTGTAATTTTGTCAAAATATAATAAAACTATGTTCAGTTCTGGCCAGATTACTTTTGCTATTCTATTCATCATTGCATTTGTAAGTATCCTTATATATATGTATGCAAAAGATAAAAAGCTACACAAAAAAAATTATAAAGGGGTACAATGGGTTCTTATTACCTTTATTGGTTTCATAATATTTTTATTTCTAGTTAAATATTTCCTCAAAAATTAACAAGATATTTAGATACACCACAAAAATGAGGAAATACACAACAATGTTAAGGATATAGTCGTTAAATATAGGAAAAGACGTACTTTTGTAATCGTAAACCCTACACCAAATGGTTACTTTTTTTAGCATTTTATTTGTACTCCTTGGCATCAATGCATTTCTTTTGATTTTTAGCGTTAACGGTGCTATGGACAACATCAAAAAACCTTTTCAGAAAATTAAGGACAGTACAGTACTTAAACTATCTACCAACGAATTTTCTGAAAACAAATACAAAAAGGCCGTTTAGTTTCTATTACCTTTAGGGTATGAAACAGGTTCTTTTGGTATTTTTAGGAGGCGGCATCGGAAGCTCGCTCAGATATATAGTCTCCAAAAACCTTAATCCGCTTTTTCAAAATTTCTTTTTAGGCACATTTGCAGCCAATATTATTGGATGCTTATTAATTGGTCTACTTTTAGGCTTTGCTTCAAAAGGCAAATTACTATCAGAAAATCACACCTTATTATTAGCAACAGGGTTTTGTGGTGGTTTTACTACCTTTTCCACATTTGCATTTGAAAAGTATGGCCTCTTAAAAAGCGGTGAACTTCTTTATTTCACCTTATATCTAGCCATGAGTATTATTATTGGCATAGGGGCTGTTGCATTAGGACTGTACCTTAGCAGACAATTGTAATAGCCAAATATTACATTCTACACATCATTTTACTTACATTGTTACATTATTCTCAACATAATAAAGGACTTGTTATATTATTTTAGCTAATATCCACATAAAGGAGCACTCAATATTATCCTGATTTTAATAAAATGTTATCAATTTTAATAAACCCCTAAAATTTTAGGGGGTATAAATTATAATATGATAAAAATTACCAATAAGACCCATTTTAATTACCCGTTAGGTTTCCTTTAACATATATTTGACCCGTTAACTAACAAAATCAATTATGAAAAAAGTCGAGGCAATTATTCGAAAATCAAAATTTGATGAGGTGAAAAAAGCACTTCATGAAATTGAGGTAAACTTTTTCAGTTACTGGGACGTAACGGGAGTTGGTAATGAAAAACAAGGTCACGTATACCGCGGTATCACGTATAGTACTACGGATATCCAAAGAAGGTATTTAGTGATTGTGGTTTCTGATGATTTCTTAGAAAGAACCATTCAAACTTTAATCAAGACCGCCAGCACTGGTAACGTAGGTGATGGTAAAATCTTTGTTTCTGAGATATCCGAAGCTTATAGGATAAGAACAGGAGAAAGCGGTCACGCAGGAATCAACTAAACCAATACTAACTAACA
This sequence comes from Croceivirga sp. JEA036, assembly GCF_011882165.1. NCBI lineage: Bacteria > Pseudomonadati > Bacteroidota > Flavobacteriia > Flavobacteriales > Flavobacteriaceae > Croceivirga > Croceivirga sp. JEA036. Next base: position 311,799 of record NZ_JAATON010000004.1, on the reverse strand, counting down.
AACAATTTAATTATGTCTCAATTAGAACAAGAAACACTAGACAAGGCAATAGAAGCCATTAATGGTGATATGGGCGCCTTGTGGATTACTATAGCGGCAATCTTGGTATTCTTTATGCAAGCAGGATTTACGCTAGTTGAAGTTGGTTTTACCAGAAGTAAAAACTCTGGTAACATCATTATGAAAAACCTAATGGACCTTGCAGTAGGCTCCATCATGTTCTGGGCTGTAGGTTATGGCATTATGTACGGCAGTGACACCGTTTTAGGTGGATTTTTCCGTACAAGCCCTTCTGATCAGGGTTACTTTTTCTTTAGCGCTGACGATTGGTACAACCTATTTTTCCAGACCGTTTTCTGTGCAACAGCTGCCACCATTGTATCTGGTGCCGTAGCCGGTAGAACAAAATTCTCTACCTACTTAATTTTATCTGCAGTATTAACTACAATCATCTACCCAATTTCTGGTAGCTGGTACTGGCCATTTGATGACGACGCTTGGTTAAATGTTGCTGGTTTTGTTGATTTTGCTGGTTCTTCTGTGGTACACGCCGTGGGTGGTGCGGCTGCTTTGGTTGCCGCTATCATGGTGGGTCCGAGAATTGGAAAATACGTAGATGGTAAACCACAAGTCATTCCAGGACACAACATGATGTTTGGAGCACTTGGTGTACTTATCCTATGGTTAGGATGGTTTGGATTTAACGGTGGTTCCCAATTGGCTTGGGGCGGTAGTGATACGGTTGCAGCTGGTAGTGTAATCATTAATACCAATATTGCAGCAGCAGCAGGTGCAATTGCAGCCTTATTTTTTACATGGATGCGTTACAAAAAAGCAGACCTTTCCATGACCTTAAATGGTGCATTAGCAGGCTTAGTAGGTATCACTGCTGGTTGTGGCGCTGTTAACGCTTTTGGCTCATTAATTATAGGTTTAATTTGTGGCGTAGTAGTAGTTCTTTCAATAGAAACTTTAGATAAGAAATTTAAGATTGATGACCCCGTAGGTGCTATATCCGTACACGGTGTTTGTGGTTTCTTAGGTACTGTTTTAGTAGGTGTTTTTGCCTTAGATGGTGGATTAATCTACGATGGGGGATTTAAATTACTTTGGGTACAAACCTACGGCTCCCTAGCTTACATTTTATGGGCAGCATTAACCACATTTATTTTACTTATTATCCTTAAAAAGACTATAGGATTAAGAGTTTCTGAAAAAGAAGAAATTGAAGGTCTAGACATCCATGAGCATGGAATGGAGTCTTACCCAGAACATATTTCCAACCAAGACTAATACCAAAGAGAAACGGAGCGTTTGGCAGAACGCTCCGTTGATTAAACCAATTTTCAAAGTAACATTCGATTAAAAACTTAAAAATGACTCAAAAAGAGTCACACAAAAACATCACATTTATGAAAACGATTATTTCTACAAAATACATAAAAAATACAGTATTAGCAGCTGCTGCTTTATTTGCAGTTAGTGCAACAGCACAGGAAGAGGAAGAATCTAGCCCCTTAAGCCTAAGCGGCAGTGTAGACACTTATTATAGAACTGCACTTACTACTTCTGATGCAGACGGAACTGTTGACCCTGGCACATCTTTTGCTAACGAAACTGGTTTTGCTTTGGGTATGGCAAATCTAATTGCTTCTTATGAAAAAGGTAGCGTTGGTGCAGTTGCAGATGTAGTATTTGGTCCTAGAGGCGATGATGCTACAGGAGGTTACAACCTAAACCAATTATATGCCTATTGGAATGTAAGTGAAGGAACTACTTTGACCATGGGTAGATTCAATACCTTTTTGGGTTATGAAGTAATTGCTCCTGCAGCTAACTTTAACTACAGTACATCTTACTTATTCTCTAATGGACCTTTTTCTCATGTAGGTTTAAAGGCGGATTTTGGATTATCTGATGATATGAGCTTAATGCTTGCTGTAATGAATGTAACCGATGTAAACAATAACCTTACTGGAGCATACTCTTTAGGAGCGCAATTAGGTTTCTACGACCAATTCATCAACTTATATTATGATGGCGGTGAAGCATTAGGTTTTGAGATTGATTATACTGGTGGTTTTGATTTATCTGATGATTTCTTCTTAGGAATCAATGCTGCGCTAGCAACAAATGACGGTTCTGGTTTCTACGGTGCTGCATTGTATCCACAATACTCTACTTCTGAAAACTTTGCATTAGGTTTAAGAGGAGAATACTTTGCATTTACTCAAGACGAGGGTGACGACGCTCCTGTATTAGCTTTAACTCTAACTGGAAGCTACAGTGTTGATAATTTAATCATTAAGCCAGAAATTAGATTGGACAGCTGGGGTAACGATATTGAGCCTTACACAGACAATGACTTAGCTGCCACAAATAGCTTAGCTACATTTGCTATTGCCGCAATCTACTCTTTTGATTAATGATTAGTTGTGTTTAGTTAACTAACCAACTCACAATAACGTTCAGTGAAATGATGCTAAAAGTCCGGTTAACCGGGCTTTTAGTGTTTTATAAAATCTTTTACTCCTGCCAGAACCTTGGTTTTCATATAATTTTGCCTTGGCACCAAGGGGCAGGAGTATTTTTTATTGTAGACACAATAGGGGTTGTACGCTCGGTTAAAATCAATTACAATAGAATCCCCTTCTGGCTCTTTTAAATCTATATAACGACCGCCAGCATACGTTTCTTCTCCATTGGTATTATCTAAAAAAGGTAAAAACAAATAATCCTCATACCCTTCTTCATCTAACAAATCTAAACTCTGGTATATCTCTAACTGATGCTCAATACCATTTAAAACAAAATGTGCAATAGCATATAACTTTTCATGAGACTTACGACTAGTTGTAGTTGGCAATAAGAAAGGTTCTGCATCTGGAGTACGTTCCAATTTAGCAGTCACGATGTAATTGGTATCTGGCATAAAAAAATCTAAACCCTCAAAATCTTTTCTATACCTATCCGGCAAAGGAGAACTTTCTGGGTCTTTAAACTCAGAATTGAGTTTATTTTGAAAATTTAGAATTTTTCTAACAGCATCACTATTGATTGAAGCTTGCTCCTCATCAGTTTGTTTGTGATATTTTTTTTGTTGCCCACAAGCTATAATAAAGAAAAGAGTGGATAGTAAAACGTATTTCATTACACAAAAATACAATCTATAGCTTTGCCATCTAAAACCTAAGCCTTTAGATGCACAGAATTAATACCTACTTTCTCCCAGGTATTTTTCTAGTAAGGCATTAAATTCTGGCATAATTTTTAACAGTGCAGTATGTTCCACATTATAAATTGCTTGTTTGTCTCTGTATCCTATTTTCAACAATTCTTCTAGATAATAAATAGCGGTACCATAATCTTCGTTCTTAGCGCTTATAGATACTACATTTAGATAGTTTTGTGCATTCTCTGGCTCAATAATCGTTTTAATCATATAGGTAATGACCAAGGCTTCTTCATCAGGAGAATCAGATAAGGTAAGCACATCTATTTGGTCATCTGCCAAAGCATTTACATACCCCTTTAATCTTAGCGCCATTTGCCGCTCTAATTTATCTTGCCCTTGTATTTGCTTATCTAACTCGTTCATTTTAAACAACCACCACCCTAGATTATTATAATTATACGTTAGAACGTCTTCTTCTAAATAATAAGCAAAATCCTCTCTTTTTAAATTCTCATTAAAACGTAATGATTCAAATTGACGTTTTTGAGACCTGTAGGTACCTATTTTTCGTAAATCACGTTGCAAACGTTTAAGCGAATCTACATTCATAAAAGGTCTATAAAGTGTTTGCATTTCCTGCAAAATCCTATCTGCCATTAAATAATTCTGTTGAGACATTTCTGACCTAAAAGCCATCTCATCTTTTTTGTAATAAGCAATAGCCTTTGCGGTATCTCTTGTTTTATAACCTTTTGCCATAGCCAACAACTCAAAATAAGATAGCGCACGTGCTACATCATCCATTTTTAGTTCGCCATCTGCTCCATCGTAAAAAATAAAATTATTTGGAATCCTGTAGCCATTTAGTAATTTTTCCTCCTCTACTACAGTAGTGTAATTGTAATTCTCTCTAGAAGTAAGCCCAACATAATGATAATTATTCTTACTACTTAATACTTCTACATTTGCTAATGATGCGTGTATCCCTAAAACTCCTTTAAAATCTTTGATTAAAACCGGCACTAGAGATGCAAAACGACCACCCTCTCCAAAACCAGCAACATATATAGCAGAACGATTAATAGGTAAGGTATTAACGACAGTTTCTAAGGCATTTTTAACCTCTAAAATGTTATCCGCAATAGCCGCTTTTGAACTTAAGCTATTGGGCGCAACCAAAATATAGCCTTTACTTTCTGCTATTGGAGCCAGTTGCCTTAACTGCTGACTTGCATTTTTTTTTAAATCGGTCACCATTAACAAAGGCCATGTAGTTTTTGCCTCAAAAACGTTAGGCAGATAAAGGGAAAAATCTTCTGCAATAGAATCATTAACCACAATGGAATCCATCACTTTACCTTTAACAAGTTTTATGTCTTGAGCCATTATCATCTGTGAGATGACAACTGCAATAACCAAAGCCGCGTATTTTTTTACCATATTTTTACAACCACAAAAACCTAGCCAGAACATATACTTAGTTTATTTTTTTATTCTTGTTAGTAATTGATTGGATACTACATTAGACAACACAATGTGCGTACGCGCCTCCCCGTACACAATTAACTTATCTATAAAAGTTTCTAAATGTTTTTGGTCCCGTATTACTACTTCCATAATGATATTTTCGTTCCCTGTTATGCGATAACAATTACGCACCTCTTCAAAACTTTTTACATGTTCTAAAAAGGGTTTTAGCTTACCTACAAAGGCTCTTAAGGTTACCATTGCTGTAAGTTGATATCCTAACTGACTGTAAGAGATATTAACGTTATAACCTTCTATGATACCAAGGTCTTCCATTTTCTTTATCCGCTCTGCCACGGCTGGTGACGTTAAGCCTACTTTACGACCGATATCTGCATAACTTGCCCGTGCATTTTCTTGTAAACAAAGCAAGATTTCAACACTTAGCTTATCTAATTTATTTTTCAAACCTAATTCTGCTTAATAAGTTATTTTCTAAAGCCTTTTTAAATAATAGCTTTAAAAACTAAAGATAATCATTTTAAAAATGGAATTATCTTTAGACTACTAAATTAGTAGGGTACTCCATGGAACAAAATAGTTATTATTCATCGGCAGTTTATCAGAAATCAATTGCATTGCGTGATTTGAGTAGTGCAATTGCACTATACTTTTCTAAAGATAATGATGCCTTTACCCTAACTAAAACTGCCGGTCTAAGACATGTTATTGCAAATAGCTTAGTTACGGATGCATCATTAATTTCTACCTCCATACAGAAAGCCTACGAAACTAGCTGTTTCACTTCTAGAATCAATACTATGAAACACATCAGTATTATGACTAGAAATATTTTATCTTATTGCAACGGTTTAGAACAAGACGGAATTAAAGAAAAAGAATATATATATCTTTTGAGAAGAGAAATTAAATTATTTAGACGTTCTTTTAAGCTATGGAGAAAATCTTTAGTAAATAGTAAAAATGACTAACCTAGGTGTTTATTAAATACTAAAAAGGCTTCAAAAAATTTTGAAGCCTTTTTTATTTTTGAAGCTTAATACTTAAACTTTACATGTTTCTACGATACTGCCCTCCTACTTGAAACAACGCTTTAGTAATTTGACCTAAAGAACAATATTTAGTCACTTCCATAAGCGCCTCAAAGGTATTGTTATTATCTATAGCTGTTTGCTGTAATTGCTGTAGCAAAGCTTCCGCCTTTTCTTCGTAAGCATTATGCAAATTATTCAGGGTGGATATTTGAGCTTCTTTTTCATCCTTTGTAGCTCTAATTACCTCTTGTGGCAATACTGTTGGACTACCCTTAGAACTTAAGAATGTATTCACACCAATAATAGGATACTTGCCAGAGTGTTTCAAGTTCTCATAATGCAAGCTTTCTTCTTGTATTTTAGAACGTTGATACATGGTTTCCATAGCACCTAAAACACCGCCTCTCTCTGTAATTCTATCAAACTCTAATAACACAGCTTCTTCTACCAAATCTGTAAGCTCTTCTATGATAAAAGAGCCTTGTAACGGGTTCTCGTTCTTAGCTAAACCTAATTCTTTATTTATGATAAGCTGTATGGCCATAGCTCTGCGTACAGACTCTTCTGTTGGCGTAGTAATAGCTTCATCATAAGCATTGGTGTGCAGCGAGTTACAATTATCATAAATAGCGTATAAAGCCTGTAACGTGGTGCGGATATCGTTAAAGTCTATTTCTTGAGCATGTAAACTTCTACCAGATGTTTGTATGTGGTACTTTAACATTTGTGCTCGTGGACCTGCCCCGTACTTTTCCTTCATAGCCTTTGCCCAAATACGCCTGGCAACCCTACCAATAACAGCATACTCTGGGTCTATTCCGTTAGAGAAGAAAAAAGATAAATTAGGACCAAATTTATCTATATCCATCCCTCTGCTTAGGTAATATTCTACATAAGTGAATCCATTGGACAAGGTAAAGGCCAATTGTGAAATTGGGTTTGCACCTGCTTCTGCAATATGATACCCAGAAATAGAAACCGAATAGAAATTACGAACTCCATTTTCTATAAAATACTCTTGCACATCCCCCATTAAACGAATTGCAAATTCAGTAGAAAAAATACACGTGTTTTGTGCTTGGTCTTCTTTTAAAATATCTGCCTGAACGGTTCCCCTAACCTGTTTCAATGTTGATGCTTTTATAGCATTATAAACGTCTGTTGGCAACACTTGATCCCCCGTAACCCCAAGCAACATTAGTCCTAAACCATTGTTCCCTTTAGGTAAATCGCCATTATAAGTTGGCACAGCAATACCCTTTTCCTTGTAGATGGCAGCGATTTTTAACTTTACTTCTTCTTCCAAGCCCTGCTCCTTAATATATTTCTCACAATTTTGGTCTATAGCAGCATTTAGAAAATACCCTAACAACATAGGCGCAGGCCCATTAATCGTCATACTCACAGAAGTCATGGGGTCACTTAAATCAAACCCAGAATATAATTTCTTAGCATCATCTAAGCAACAGATAGAAACCCCTGCATTACCAATTTTACCATAAATATCTGGCCTGTAATCTGGGTCATTTCCATAAAGCGTTACCGAATCAAATGCCGTAGACAGACGTTTAGCCGGCATATCTAGACTAACGTAATGAAACCTTCTATTGGTGCGCTCTGGACCACCTTCCCCTGCAAACATACGGGTTGGATCTTCTCCTTGTCTTTTAAAAGGATATATACCAGCTGTGTACGGAAACTCTCCAGGAACATTCTCTTTATACATCCATAAAAGAATATCTCCCCAAGCTTTGTACTTTGGCAAGGCAACTTTTGGAATTTGGTTATGAGATAATGAGGTAGTGTGTGTTTCTATTTTAATTTCCTTGTCTCTAACTTTAAAACTAAAAATTGGATCTTTATAACGTTTCAACTGGTTTCCCCACTGCATTAAACGTTCCCAATTTCTAGGTAGTAAATCCATCTTTACGCGATCAAACTCAGCCAGTAAAAGTTGTAAAAGCTCTTTATTTTCTTCTTGAACTATAGCCGAAAGTTTATCTACTGCTAATCCACTTCCTTCTACATAGTCAATCTCTTCTAAATCTTTCACCCCTCCTGCAACGGAAAGTATCGTCTTGTAAATTCCATATAGTTTCTGAGCTATATGTGCTTGCTTTTCAGCTTCTGTTTCGTAACCCCTATTGCTTTCTGCAATTTCTGATAAGTACCTATTACGAGCTGGCGGAATAATAAATTTCTTTTCGCTTAAACCCACTTCCAACTTAGTTTTAGAAATTAAACCAGCTTTCGCCTTTGAGTTCAAAACCTCCATGATAGAAGTATACAAACGGTTCATTCCCGGGTCGTTAAATTGAGAAGCGATTGTTCCATAAACTGGTAAATCTTTTTGGTCTATATCCCAAAGATTGTGATTACGCATGTACTGCTTACGAACATCTCTCAATGCATCTTGAGCACCCCGTTTATCAAACTTATTTATTGCCACTAAATCTGCAAAATCTAGCATATCTATTTTCTCCAGTTGTGTAGCGGCACCAAATTCTGGGGTCATCACATATAAAGCGACATCACTAAACTCTAAAATTTCGGTATCAGACTGGCCAATACCAGAGGTTTCTAAAATAATTAAATCATACGCCGCAGCTTTGAGCACCTGTATTGCCTCTTCTACATGTTTAGACAGTGCCAAGTTTGCTTGTCTAGTTGCCAAAGAACGCATGTATACACGCTCATTATTTATGGCATTCATTCGAATTCTATCTCCCAAAAGCGCACCACCTGTTTTCTTTTTAGATGGGTCTACAGAAATTACTGCAATTTGTTTGTCTTCAAAATCAGTCAAAAACCTCCGTATCAATTCGTCTACTAAGCTAGATTTACCCGCACCTCCTGTTCCCGTTATTCCAAGAACAGGAATAGCTCTATTAGATTTAACCGTAAACAACGATTTAAATTCATCATATCTATTTTCTGCGATTGACACAAGACGTGCTATAGTATTAACATCTTTTTTAATTAAGGCATCCCCTAATGAATTTCCTTGTGGCAATTTTAAAGCAGGTGTAGCAAAATCACTTTTTTGCACCAAATCATTAATCATACCTTGCAATCCCATTTCTCTACCATCATCTGGAGAATAAATACGCGTAATGCCATAATCCATCAGCTCCTTAATTTCTTCTGGCAAAATCACTCCACCGCCACCACCAAAAATTTTGATATGCCCAGCCCCTTTTTCCTGCAGCAAATCAAACATATACTTAAAGTATTCATTGTGACCACCTTGATAAGAAGTCATAGCGATTGCGTTGGCATCTTCTTGTATGGCACAATTAACCACTTCTTCCACGCTCCTATCATGCCCTAAATGAATAACCTCTACCCCAGTAGCTTGGATAATTCTACGCATAATATTAATGGCCGCATCATGACCATCAAATAACGATGCTGCTGTAACAATTCTAATTTTATTGTTGGGAGTATATGCCTTAACTTGTTCCATGTTAAAAAGATGAATTAAATCGTATGCAATTTAAGATAAATGCAACAATTATTTAATATTAATTATAATTTAATAATTAAGCATCTAAATTGAAGGGTTAAATTCTCAATTATATAATTTTAATCGATTTAGCATTACATGAATCTAACCGTTTTAATTCATTGTCCCGACCAAAAAGGCATTATTAGTACAGTTACTAATTTTTTGCATCAGAAAGGAGGAAATGTAGTTTACTTAGACCAACACGTAGACAAACCCGCAGGTGTATTTTTTATGCGATTAGAAGCTGATTTTGAAAATGGATACACCAAAGCACTTTTTAAGCAAGAATTTGAAAGTCAAATAGCGGCAAATTACCAAATGAAGTGGCAAGCTTTTTTACGAAAAGAAAAACCACGTATGGCCATATTTGTTTCTAAATACAATCATTGCTTGTACGATTTATTAAGTAGATATCATTCTGGTGAGTTAGAAGCTGATATTCCTTTTATATTAAGTAACCATACCGACTTAAAATATATTGCAGACCAATTTAGCATTCCTTTTTATCATGTACCAATCTCTAAAGCTAATAGAAAAGAAGCAGAGCAAGAGCATTTAAGATTACTGGAAGAATATAAGGTTGACTTTGTAGTTCTAGCTAGATATATGCAGATAGTGAGTTCTACGGTGATAGATGTATACCCCAATAAAATAATTAACATACACCATTCTTTCTTACCAGCATTTGCTGGAGCTAAACCTTACCATGCAGCTTTTGAACGTGGCGTAAAAATTATTGGAGCAACAAGCCATTACGTAACGGAAGAATTAGATGCAGGCCCTATCATTGAACAAGATGTAGCACCAGTAAGCCACACCCATTCCATAAAAGATTTTATAGCTAAGGGAAGAGATTTAGAAAAAATAGTTTTATCAAGAGCCGTTAAACTACATGTGCAGCACAAAACTGTAGTGTACAATAATAAGACTGTAATATTTACTTAAAAGGATGCTAACAATTTAAGTATCAGAGCTTCAATTTAACCTTAATTTAATATAACAATGAATACTAAAGGTTTTTTTGTTGCGTTTAATTTATACTAGAGGCAAAGCAACAATAACTTATTGCTAAAGTTTAGATAACCTAAACCTAGTTAAGAAAACTGAATTTTGCCTCGAGTTATTTGAGTTAGCATTTTTTTGAGTTAGTTAGTCTAAAACCGGTGCAATGCGCCGGTTTTTTTATTGTCTAATCTTAAGTATGCAATTACTTTTTCATTAAACAGATGCGGTTGTTCCACATTAACTACATGACCACAATCAGGAACCACGTATAATTGACTAAAAGTATGCTGTTCTGCCACTTTTTCTATGGTAGGTAAAAACAGGTAGTCTTCACTCCCCATCACATACAATGTTGGTATTTTTAAATCTACCATTCTAAAGAGTTTTAAAAGTGGATTTATTTCTGAGGTAAGTTTAAACCATCTTATAAACTCTTTCTGATATAATTTTTTAGCTTCTCTAACAAATAAGGACCTAGATTCCTTGTGATTTTTGTTGGGCATAATCACAAATGCAAAAAACTTATATAACCATATGTAAGGCACAACAGATTTAAGAATAACCCCTAAACGCATGAGCACTCTGCTTCTAAAATTCATTTTCATTATAGCCCCACCCATAACCATACTTTTTACTAAAGTCGGGTGTTTTTCGGCTAAATTTCTTATCAATATGGTTCCGAGAGAAATACCTACAAAATGCGATTTCTTAATTTCTAAGTAATCAACAACCTCTTTAATATCCTGGGTTATAGCATCAAAAGTGTATTTGGATTTCAAGGCTTCTTTTAAGTGAAATTTAGATTTTCCATGACCTCTTAAATCCAAAAGCAGAATGTTGAAATGCTCTTTAAAAGCTTTAACCTGTTTATACCAAATAGTAGAACTACCTCCTGCGCCATGAACAAAAGTTACCCATTCTTTACTTGTGGCATGCTCAATGATAGAATAATGAAGCAATATTTTTTGTTTAAAGATAATCAACTCTATGCTTATTTTGACCAAAATTCTTTTAAAGCCAGTAAATTTAGATAAACATTTACAAGCTACTAAGTTGATAATCTGATGATTTAAGTCAAATTATGTTGCATTTTTAACAAAAATATAAGAGCGTAGCTTATACACTTAATTTTCCTAAAATATACATTTGTCTTTAGACATTCTTGACCAATACATGATTTTACCTTATACAATTAAAGCGCCTATGGCGCTAATTCGTTGTTTTTTCCGTGTTTTACATTTTCCGTTATCGGCTACAAACCCATTAGCACCTCCTACTCAGGAAATAAATGATTTAGCCATTAACGTGCTTACTATTTTTTTTATCGTTTGTAGCCTAGGCGGTTTGGCAACAGCAGCCTGGATACTTGCTAAAACTAATGGTTTTAAAAGAAAAATAGCGTTGTACTTAGGCTTATTACTACTCTCTACATCCACCATTTTACTAGAACTCAACTTTATATCTTTTTCAAAGATAGCTTACGTACCAAAAATTCCTTTTTTTAGGGTCAATATTTTTCTTTTTATCCCCTTTTTCTTTTTGTATCTGCATACCAGATTTTTTAAGATTGATAGGGAAAAAGGGAAAAAACCTTTAATCCATTTAATACCATTTGCCATTGCATTAATGAGTTATATGTCTATTCAGTTTTTTGAACCACCATACGCCGCTGTGCAAAAAAATGCTCTTAGCTTAATGAATAATATATGGATAAGATGTTTTTATGTTGGCTTTTATCTTGTTTGGATTCTTTATGACTTTGTAAAACTCCGAATGACTATCATTAGAAAAGACATAAAGTTATTACTCGCATTAATTACGAGCTTATTTATCATTTGGCTTTTTATTAGTGTAAAGGCAGAAGTGAATCAGAATATTACACATGTCATAATGGTTAATCTTTTGGCGTCACTTTTCTTCTGCTGTTTTATTTTACTATTAGCAGGGCAACTATTTATTAATAGCCCATTAGCCATACAAGCTACAAAAACACCCGTTAAAAAAGATAAGTACAAGAATTCTGCACTTACTCCAGACATGTCCAATATTCTCAAGGAGCAATTATTGGCAAAAATGGAATCCGAGCAGCCTTTTTTAGATTCGGCCATAAGCCTAACCAATTTAGCTAAAACTCTTAATACAGACCGATATAGCCTATCACAAGTCATCAATGAAAACTTTTCCAAGAACTTTTACGAGTTTATCAACGATTATCGTATTGCATTTGCCCAAAATATTTTAGAAGAGGAAAAAGACAAGGAGATTGTTGTAAGTGATTTAATTTTCCAAGTTGGATTTAACAATAAAGTATCCTTTTACAAGGCATTTAAAAAGCGAACTGGCAAAACACCACTAGAATATCATAAGCAATTAAAAACACAAAACGAAGTAAATTAACATTTAAGCAAATTTTACCTTAATTTTTTATTAATTCCTCAATTCACTTCGCTACCACCTGTAATACAATACATTACATATACGCGTAAACGTTAACTTACATCGGAAACTATTTACTTAGGTCGGAAAAAACCATAATCTGACAGCAACTCATTTCTTTTGCTGCAACAGACATTCAGAAATACTTAAAAGGACTGTGCCTATCAAAAAACATTATTGGTTTTGATTTTCATTTTTTTTGAATTAGCTATCACAATAAAATGAAAGGCAGGTCCTTTTTTCTTTCCAAAATGTCCAAGAATTATTTCTAACTCAAACTCAAATTGATCTAGATGAGAACAAAATTGAAATTTATTTTGACGCTCCTCACGGCGTTTACTGTGCATCTATCTTTTGCACAGCAAGCAATTTCAGGTACAGTGACGGACCAAGACGGCCTTCCATTACCTGGAGTAAACATTATGGTTAAGGGTACCACCAACGGAACCCAAACCGATTTTGATGGTAATTACACCATTACTGCCAGCACTGGCGATGTATTGGTTTATACCTATATAGGTATGACAGATGCTACAAGAACTGTTGGTGCTAACACCACAATTAATTTGGCCATGCAAGAAGATGCACAAGCGTTGGATGAAGTTGTGGTAACAGCTTTGGGTATTTCTAGGGAAGAAAAGTCTTTAGGATATTCTTCCCAACAACTAGAAAGCGAAAGTATTGCAGATGTACCTACTACCAACGTTGTAAACGCACTTTCTGGTAAAATTGCAGGTGTAAACATTACGCAATCCTCGGGAGATATAGGTTCTTCTTCAAGAATTACCGTTAGAGGTGTCTCTACTATTTTTGGTAACTCACAGCCTTTAATTGTTGTAGATGGTGCCGTTGTAGACAATAACACTTACAATGGTGGAAACGCTGGAACAGATGTTCCAAACGGTCTGGCAGATATTAATCCACAAGACATTGAAAGTATAAACGTTCTTAAAGGTGGTGAAGCTACTGCACTTTATGGGATGCGTGGTACAAACGGTGTACTAGTTATTACCACAAAAACTGGAAAAAAAGGTAAAGCTTTAGGCATAAGTATCAATAGCACAGTTTCTTTCTCTAACCCTTACATATTCCCAGATTACCAAAATGAATACGGTCAAGGACACAGTCCAGATTTATTTCATTTTATAGATGGTTTTGGTTATGATGAAGGTTTAGCAGGTGGTGATGGTGGTACTGACGAAAGCTGGGGACCTAGATTAGATGCAGGTTTAGAATTTGTACAATTTGGGTCTTACATTCAAAACCCAGATAACCCACAACCACTACCATGGGTATCTTACCCAAATAGCGTTGTAGACAATTTTTACCAAACCGGTTTATCTACGGATAACACTGTTGCGCTTTCTGGTGGTACAGAATCTACTTCTTATCGCTTATCCCTTGGTTTAACAGATGCTACTGGTATTGTTTACAATACAGATTTAAAAAAATATAACATTGCAGGTAATGTTTCTTTCGATTTAAATGAAAAATGGAGCGCTGGTTTTAGTGCTCGTTACACCAAAAGTACATCTGACCAAAGAAATGGTGTTGGATACGGTGAGGTATCTAATCAGGTAGGACAGCTAGTATGGTCTGCAAGACAAGTAGATTGGTCTCTTTTAAAAGATTGGAGAAATTTACCTCTAATCAATACTGTAGATGACGGTAGAGAGAGGTTAACTCCACTTAACTGGAACTTGAGGTATAACAACAACCCTTTCTGGGCATTGGACAACAACTTAAATCCTTGGGAGCGTAACCGTTTTATCGCTACAGCCAATATTGGTCACCAATTCAATGATAAATTCAGGTTTGATGTAAATACTGCCATCGATTATTTTGATGATACTAGAGAAAAACAATTTAAATATGGTACTGTAGATTTTAGAAACGGATACTATCAATTAGAAGAAAGAAATAGATATGAGGTGAACTCACAAGCTATGTTTTCTTATAATGATAGATATGGAGCTAACGACCAATGGAAGTTAAATATGCTAGTGGGTGGCCAGATTATGGTTAACAAATACTCCTATTTTGGAGGTATTGCCCAAAACCTTGTTATAGATAATTTATTTAATCTAGCAAACTCAGACGGTGCTCCTGTTTTATCAGATGATAGTAGTGAACAAAGAATTAATAGCTTGTATGGTACGGGTTCTTTAAGCTATAATGACAACATTTATCTTAACTTCTCTGGTAGAAATGACTGGGCAAGTGTATTGCCAATCCAAAACAATAGCGTTTTTTATCCTGCCGTTTCAACTAGTGCATTGGTGCATGATATCCTTAACATAGAATCTCAGCAGTTGAATTTTCTAAAATTAAGAGCTTCTTGGGCGCAAACTGGTAGTGCAGGACCATTAAGTGCATACAGT
This sequence comes from Croceivirga sp. JEA036, assembly GCF_011882165.1. Lineage (NCBI taxonomy): Bacteria > Pseudomonadati > Bacteroidota > Flavobacteriia > Flavobacteriales > Flavobacteriaceae > Croceivirga > Croceivirga sp. JEA036. Next base: position 296,772 of record NZ_JAATON010000004.1, on the reverse strand, counting down.
GTAAACCCAGTCTATGAATTGTCTGGAAACCCACTTAACGGCAGTACACCTACGGCTTTTGTTCCTAACACCGCTTGGAACAGTGATATTAAAGCACAAACGGAAACAGCAATTGAAGCGGGTATTGAAACAAGATTGTTCCAAAATAGGGTTAATCTTAATTTAACCTATTACAACAAGAAAAACGAAGATGTAATTATGCCATTAGATGTTTCTTCATCATCTGGATTTACCAGCACTTGGAAAAATGCAGCTACCATTACTAACGAAGGTGTTGAGGCATTTTTAGGCATAGACGTTTTAAGAAGCGCTAAAGACAATGGTTTAAATTTAGGTTTAGACATCAACTTTGCTAAAAACGTAAATGAGGTTTCAGACATTGAAGGCTCTGGTGTTATTAACCTTTCTGCCGGTGGTTTATGGAACGTGAATACACAAGCTAGAAACGGAGAGTCTATTGGAGCTATTTTTGGTCCGGCATTTGCTCGTGACGAGGCGTCTGGTAAAATTATATATGAAAATGGTCTTCCTGTTATTGGAGACAATAAAATTTTAGGAAACTCTCAACCAGACTGGGTAGGAGGTGTTGGCATAAACGCCTCTTTTAAAGGTTTTAGGTTCCGTACGTTATTCGATGCTAAAATTGGTGGGGAAGTTTACTCTCAAACCAATACTTGGGGTATGCTATCTGGTATCTTAGAAGAAACGGTAATTGGTAGAGAATCTGGTATTATTGGAGACGGTGTCATGTCTGATGGTGCGGGTGGTTTTGTACCTAACAACGTAGTTGTACCTGCAATAGACTACTATTCTTCTGCATTTAACCAAAACATAGCAGAATCTTCAGTTTACGATGCAACATTTGTAAAGTGGAGAGAGCTTTCTTTAAGTTATGATATTCCAAGACAGTTTTTCGAAAACATAGGCGTTCAGTCTGTTAATCTTGGGGTTAACATTCGTAACCTAGCCGTGTTATACAGAAAAGCACCACACATTGATCCTGAAACAGCTTTTGGAACTCAAATTGGTCAGCAAGGATTGGAATATGCTCAAACTCCTGCTACAAGAACAATTGGTGTAAGCTTAAATGTTAACTTCTAAACATTACATTAAATGAAAAATATATATAAAACTTTATCCATCTGGTTGCCTTTAAGCCTAACTATGTTAATAACAGGATGTGATAGTAATTTTGAAGAAATAAACACAGACCCAGATAAGCCAACAGAAATTTCTGCAGACTTACAATTGGGATTTATTGAGCGTTCTCTTGTAAACGAGGTGTATGATTACTTTGTTTCTGGTGAATGTGCAGCAACGTGGCCACAGCATATTTCTAAGCCTATTTATAACGATGCAGATCGTTATTATCCAAGACTTGGAGCAATCAATACGTTTTGGAACACCATGTATGTAAACGTTATTGCTGAGGCTGATGAAATGTATAAGTTAGGTGGGGAAGCAGAAAACCCTGCTATACAAGGAGCAGCGCTTACCTTAAAGGCAATGGCTTTACAATATTTGACAGATTCTTTTGGAGACATTCCAATGTCTGAGGCCAATGCAGGTTTGAGCGATGGTAATTTTACACCTGCTTATGATAGCCAAGAAGCAGTTTATCAGGGAATATTCTCCATGTTAGACGAAGCTATTGCAAAGTTTGCCACTGGTGAGGGTGCGTTAAGTAGCTCTCAAGATTTAATGTACGGTGGTGACCTTGATAAATGGTTAAAATTTGCCACATCGGTTAAGTTTAGAGCTTTGATGAGAATTTCTGACACTTCTCTATTTAATTCTTCTGAGGTACAATCTTTAATTAGCTCTGGCAATCTAATCACATCAAATGATGACAACGCTTTTATTGCTTTTGAAACAGAAAACGCTCCAAATGCTAATCCTTATTATGGTATAGTACAAAACGGCCGTCAGGCAGAGTGGTGTATGGGAGAAGCTTTAGTTGAATTTATGAAAGGCCAAAGCGACCCAAGATTAGCAGTGTATGCCAAAGAAAACGCAAGTGGTGATTACGTGGGTAAACCTGCAGGATATATTAACCCAGGTATATCTGGATTTGGTGCCGGTGTTGTATCAGAAATTGGAGACGCCTATATGGCTGCAGATGCTCCGTTATTTTTAATGACGGCAGCCCAAGTTAATTTATTAATTGCAGAAGCCATAGAAAGATTTGGAGCTAGCGGAGATGCCGCATCCTACTTTCAAGCAGGTATAGATGCTTCCTTAGAGCAGAATGGTTTGGATGCAGGTTCTTTTACTCCTTCGTATAACGGATATCAATCCATTGCTGAGCAATTATGGGCTAGTACCTTTTTACAAGGTTATGAAACTTGGTCTGAGTGGAGAAGATCGGATATTCCTGCAAATTTATCTTTAGCTATAGACCCACAACCAGGGGTTAACAGCATCCCTACACGTTATGGCTATACTAATGATGAAAAGTCATTGAATGCAGACAATGTAGCAGGAGCCGTGGCTAACCAAGGTGAAGATGCACTAACAACAAAGCTTTGGTGGGACGTTAAGTAATTGATAAAAACTAATTATTCTATAATGAAAAAATTTAATTTATATTCCCTATTCATTTTCTGTGTAGCGCTAGTCTTCACAGGTTGCGATGGCGAGGAAGAGTCAGAGGTGTTACAGAACCGTAAAATTGCCGGGGTAGCAATAAATGTTAGTGGTTTTGGTAAAGTACAAGGTGAACCAGAAGACTTTGATAATCTAGAAGAAAGTGAATTAAGCATCTTAGCCAATGAATTAACTATGGAGGTAAGTGAGAACTCCATAGAAGATGCATCCTTAATTTCTAATTTTGAAGTTGTAAAAACTTTTAATGGAGGAGAAGAAATTCTTGTGGATACTTTCGAAGCCCTTCCATTCACGGTGAACCTATCCGATATAAGTGAATTTGTATCTGGATTAACGGTTACAGAAAACGATTTAAAAATTGGTGATCAGTTTAGATTTACGGTAAAGGTTAACCAAACCAATGGAGAATCTTACTACTACCAAGGACAATCTTTTAATCTTACCGTAAACTGTTTTGCTGATTTAAACGGAACATATTCCGTAACCAATTCGGTTTGTGGTTCTGGCTCAACTGGTACGATACCTCCTATACAGATAACTGAAACACCAGATGGTGCTTGGGAATTGGAAACTGCCGATGGTGGTTTATTACAATATTGTACCTCTAACCCCCTAGTTAATGGAGGAAAGATTACGGTAATTTGCGGTGAAGTTCAACCAACATCAGACGTAGACTATTGTGGTGATTACGGTATTGGTTGTATCCAAGGCGGCACCTGGAATCAAGAAACTGGTGTTCTAGAACTTATCTTGAACGATGATTTCTTTGGCAACGGCGAATACACAGCCACCTATATTAAACAGTAAAAAATCCTTTAAATTACTTACAAAACGCCCTCAAATAATGAGGGCGTTTTTTTATGTATATCTACCAAATCCTCAATGTAAAGAGCATCCATCGTTAATTTTTAGATAAATAACCTTAAAATTAGGTGAATACAGCATTTTGGAAACATCCAATACTATGCATGCATCGTATATTTGCTATAAAATTACACGTTATGAAAAGTCAATATTGTAAAGTGGGTGCTGTGACACCCATTAGCAACGACCCAACTACTCTAGATGCCTTACAATTAAGGTATCAATTATTCTTAGAAAAAGCGAATTTAACAGACATAGATGCTAGACTCGCTGAGTTTTTTATGTCTAAGGCAGAAAGCTTTAAAAAGATAATAGAATCGTTATAAATACATTTTGAGCTGTGCTTCCATAGCCTGCTGCAACGCCTTGGCTTTAGCACCAGCTGCGCTTGCAAAATCCGTGCTATCAGAAGCATAGATTATACCTCTAGAAGAGTTAACCAAAAGACCTATCTCTTGGGTCATTCCATATTGGCATACCTCTTCTAAACTTCCACCTTGTGCTCCTACTCCTGGTACAAGTAGAAAACTATTGGGTACAATTTCTCTTATTTCTTTTAAATAGCTCGCTTTAGTAGCACCCACTACATACATTAAACGGTCTGCATTAGTATATGTGGTTGTTGTACGCAATACTGTTTTGTATAATTCTGTTCCCTCTACGATTTTTGTTTGAAAATCATACGCTCCTTCGTTAGAGGTTAAAGCTAAAACTATGGTATGCTTATTCTCAAAAGCAGTAAAAGGCTCTACTGAATCTTTACCCATATATGGTGCAACTGTGATAGCGTCAAAATTCAACGTTTCAAAAAAAGCCTTTGCGTACCGTGTAGAAGTATTCCCAATATCTCCTCTTTTAGCATCTGCTATAGTAAACTGTTCTGGATATTTATCATTTAAATACGCCATAGTTTTCTCTAAGGACTTCCACCCATCTAAACCATAGGCTTCATAAAACGCGATATTGGGTTTATAGGCTACACAAAATTCATGTGTGGCATCTATAATCGCCTTATTAAAACTAAAAATTGGGTCTTCTTCTTGTAATAAGTGCGGAGGAATCTTTTCTAAATCCGTATCTAGGCCAACACATAAAAAAGACTTTTTACGCTTAATTTGCGCTACTAGTTTTTGAATCTCCATGGGTCTAGAAAATCTCTGATGCTTCTTTTAGTTTCTCGGTATTATTTACCAACATCAATTCATCTATAATCTTTTGTATATCGCCATTTATGATGTTCTGTAAATCGTACAACGTAAGACCAATTCTATGATCGGTAACCCTACCTTGCGGATAATTATACGTTCTAATCTTTGCAGAACGGTCTCCACTACTTACCTGAGAGTTACGTTTAGCCGCATCTTCGGCTTGTTTTTTAGCCAATTCTAAATCGTACAGACGCGCTCTAAGTACCTTAAAGGCCTTGTCTTTGTTTTTGTGTTGTGATTTTTCATCTTGACATTGCGCTACTAAACCGGTAGGTAAGTGAGTTAAACGTACCGCAGAATACGTAGTGTTTACAGACTGCCCTCCAGGACCAGAAGAACAGAAATAATCTATTCTTACGTCTTTTGGGTCTATTTGTACATCAAACTCTTCTGCCTCTGGTATTACCATGACCGTTGCTGCACTGGTATGCACTCTACCCTGTGTTTCGGTTTGTGGAACACGTTGTACACGGTGCACTCCAGCTTCAAATTTTAACGTACCATATACATCTGCACCGCTAACTTCAAAATGGATTTCTTTATAGCCACCAGCTGTACCCTCATTTAAATCTATGATGTTAGTACGCCAACCTTTACTTTCACAGTATTTAGCATACATTCGGTACAAGTCTCCTGCAAAAATACTAGCTTCATCCCCTCCTGTTCCGGCACGGATCTCCATCACCACATCTTTTTCGTCTTCTGGGTCTTTTGGTATTAGCAAGAATTTTATTTCTTCTTCTAACTTCGGCATAGCAGATTTGGCCTCTTCTAACTGCATTTTGGCCATTTCTACCATCTCCGCATCACTACCATCTGCTAATATTTCTTCTGCTTCACTTATATTATTGGTAAGCTCAATATAGGTTTCCCTCCTATCTACCAGCTCCTTAAGGTCTTTATATTCCTTATTTAGCTTTACATAGCGCTTTTGATCCGCTATAACATCGGGCTGTATAATTAGGTCAGCAATCTCATCAAAGCGTTGCTTTACTATGTTCAATTTGTCAAGCATGTTCAATCTTCCTTAGGGCTACGAATTTACAACAAATTCTATCTATTCCTAGTGCTAACCTTAATTTGAATCTACTACAAAAGAAGCTCCTAGCGTAACAATTGTTGCGTTTAATCCATTACTCCTTTGGTAGAAAGCAAGGCGTAAATTCAATGCTTTTAAGCCAAATAATAAAAATCTAGATTTAGTAAAAATGTCTTTATACTGCACTCCAAAACCGTATTGATGCGCCGTATACGTGGACAAATCATAATCTGAGGTGTAATATTGATATGTAGATAGGGCTACATCTTTGGCATAAAAATAATCTGCAGCTGATTGTTGGTAATAACGATAATTTGGATATAGCGTAAATTGTTCTCCAAGTTTTACAGGCGCTTCTAATTGAAAAGTATTAGAGCGTATACCCCAATCGTCATAATAGAAGCGATAAAAAGACCGTAGTACCACATAATCATTCCAATAGTAATTTAGACGAGCAGAAATTGGAATTTTTATACGCGAATTTGGTAATTGTTCCACATTATCCGCTAGTTGAAATTCTTCTTGAAAAAAATCCGCTCTGTCTGCAAAGTATACCCGTTGAAAAGGCGTACTCAGTAATCCGTCTTGATAGATTATCTCCGTACCTAATCTTAATTGTAACTTGGATGATACTATTTGGGAAAATCCTAATCCCAAACTGTATGAATTCCGTTGATTGTTTTGGAAAGCGTCAAACATTGGATCATAACCTATAATTCCATTGCTATAACCTGGCCGCAACTCCACTGGGTATTGTGGATTCCATTTATCTAAATACACTTGACCATTAAAGGACAATTCCGTGTTTTTTTCATTAAACAAATAAGTGTATTCCCCTCCAAAACCAAAAGAAAAATAATCATATTCGTTAGAGACGTAAGCGTTGGCAGACCATATCTTATTTCTGTCTTTAGAACTGTGGACATAAGCTGGATTAAAATACGCCAGAACGTCTCTTCTAGAAGCACCAGAGGAAGCTTGGAAGGCATTACCGGCAGACCTAGAGTCAAATGGGTCTACATTGCTTGAAGACGCAGAAGTATAGGCAGATATGCCAGCATCTAAGGTGAGTATATCATCTTCATTTAGTGGCATTCTTAAAACAATGGTACTCGTAGCGTCTGTTAATTCTTCTGTACCTTCACCACCCGTAACCGCAGCATTGGAGCCATCTTGTGCGTAGTAACTAAAAAGCGTTTCTAACTCCGCTTGCTCTAAAACTCTTTTTTGATATGCCGTATTTGATTGTTGACTTAAAGTGGACAACGAACACAAGAATAACACTAAGCTTAGTTCGTAAATGTATCTAGGTCTCAAAAGGTCTATTTTACTGGAAAGATACGGCAATAATTTCAACCTTAGTTTTATCTAAATTTCTATCAACAGGCATCACGCAAGCTGATGAGACTATAAAAAATCTTCCAAAGAAATTCTAAAAAAACTTAAAGCAATCCCCTTCCGGAGGTTATGGATAAATTTCATCAAAATGAATTATTGTATGGTATGCCTATATACAGAGAATCCTTTAATTACAGCCGCATCCTCCGCCTGTTTTACCTCCGTTAGCACCAGCAGCTCCTTCTCTATACACCTGAAAGGTAGTTTCAAATCGTTCAGTGCTTTTTAAGCCCAGTTGCATCTCATCATCATTAAGATACACTTTTTCGTACTCTTTTACTACCACACAGGAGTTAAGCAAAACTAATAGTAATACTAAAGGTGTTATTCTTTTCATGGTATTTGCTTTACGTCCATCAAGATTCCAGAACTTTTATGAACCTTATTTTCTGCGTCAACAACAACAACCTCAACACCATCTATTTGGTTAATTAGATGCATTCCACTGTCCTTACCCATTATAAAAACCGCTGTAGCTAATGCATCACAAAGTTCTGCTTTTTTCGCAAATACGCTTACGCTATTTATCCCTTTAGCCGGATACCCGGTCCTTGGGTCTATAATATGTGAGTATTTTTCATTATTGATACTTACGAATTTCTCATAATTACCAGAAGTAGCAACCGAAGACTCCACTATTGGCAACCATGAAAAGACTTTTTCTGTATTTAATGGATTAGTGATACCTACCACCCAATTGTCTCCAGAGGCTTGTGCTCCCCATGTGGTTAAATCTCCCGCAGCATTAATAATACCCCCAACAACCCCCTTACTCACCATTAATTCTTTCACCTTATCTGCTGCAAATCCTTTACCTACAGCTCCAAACCCAATACGCATGCCTTTTTTGGTCAAGAATACGGTTTGTTTTTCTTTATTAAGGTGAATATTTTGATATCCTATCTTAGCTATGGAGGTTTTTATTTGCTGTTCTGTAGGTTTGTATTGCATACTACCGTCAAACTTCCATACCTCATCAAGAGATGCGTAAGAAATGTCAAACGCTCCAGAGGTAATTTCTGAAAGTTTAATACTACGCTCAATTAATTGAAATAATTCGGAACTTACCGCAACCGGCTTAATCCCTGCGTATTTGTTTATTTTGGAGGTCTCTGAATCTGGATTCCAAGAAGAAATAAGTTGTTCTAAACGTTGTATTTCTGCAATCGCTTCATTAATATAAATATCACCAATATCTTGGTCCTCCGCGACAACCGTAATCTCAAAACGGGTTCCCATTAATTTGACCACTTTTTTTACGGTAATAGTTTGCTCTTGCGCAGAAAGAGCACCTATTAACATAAAACACACTATGAACAAATATTGCTTCATTTACTTTAGTAAAGATTCTAAATGAGATAAATAAACCGCCGTTTTTTCTTGTCGGTAGCCAGTTTCTGCCAAAACCGTGCCATTTGCATCTAGCAACACTACCAACGGAAAGTATCCCTTAACGTTATACTGCTCAGCTAGCAGCTTATTGGTATTTAAAACTTGCTCCGGTAATTTATTTTTTTTCTTTCTGGGAAAATCTGCTTTGTACAATACGAAATGTTTTTCCGCAAATCGCTGAAATTCTTTGGTTTTCCAAACATTTCGGTCTAATTTAATACACGGTGCACACCAATCAGAACCAGAAAAAACTAGCAGAATAGTTTTGTCTTGATTTTTAGCAAGTGTCTTAGCTTCTTCAAAATTAGTCACCCAATTCTGAGCAGAAACCATGAAGGACATGAAAAGTAAAGAGGGAACTAAAAAGAACTTCATACGCAGCTTATTCAAAAACACGCAGTATGCTGCCTTGTAATTCAGTATTAAAAATCTTGAGTGGATTACTGGTCGTATTTAAATTTAATGAAGTACCGTCCTGAGCAAATTTAGAATTGTGTGTACTACAAATAAAAACACCATCATCAGTGTCAGAAAAATAAATACCCTCCGTTTGTTGGTGACTACAAATTTTACTAGCTGCAATGAGTTGCCCCTCTAAATTACGTGCTACAACTATATCTAGATATTTAAGTTCTGGGCTGGATTTTATAGAAATATAGCCGCCATTTTCTGCCAAAGGCGCCGCTTGCTCACTATTTAAATCTAAGGTAAAGTCCACACCGTCCGTTACTTCAAAGGTTTCCAAGTCTTCTGCATCACTAGAACAACCATTTACACAAGGAAATAGTAAGGCAAATGCGGCTCCTGCTCCAATACTTTTTAAAAATTGTTTTCTTTCCATAGCGTTGAGTTGTAAAGTTAACTTGCTAACGTTTAAAAAGAAAAAATCGTATTAATCATACGTGAAGTTTCCATATTCACTTTGTATGGTCAATTTTTTGGTTTCTGCAGCTTCTACCCTACCTATGATTTGCGCATCCACATTAAACGATTTAGAAATTGCGATGATATCTTCTGCTACTGCTTCATCAACATACAATTCTAAGCGGTGACCACAATTAAACACTTGGTACATCTCTTTCCAATCCGTACCCGATTGTTCCTGTATCAATTTAAATAATGGTGGTACTGGAAAAAGATTGTCTTTTATAACATGTACCTCTTCTACAAAGTGTAGAATTTTTGTCTGTGCACCTCCACTGCAATGCACCATTCCATTAATCTGTTCCGCATTGTACTTTTCTAAAATTGCCTTTACTATGGGCGCATAAGTACGGGTTGGCGACAATACTAATTTACCAGCATCTAGCGGAGCATCCTCAACAACGTCTGTTAATTTTTTGTTTCCAGAATACACTAATTCTGTCGGCACAGCAGCGTCAAAACTCTCCGGATATTTGGTTGCTAAATAGTTAGCAAATACATCGTGGCGCGCAGAAGTTAATCCATTACTACCCATTCCGCCGTTGTATTCTTTTTCATAACTGGCTTTTCCAAAAGAAGCTAAACCAACGATTACATTCCCTGGTTTAATATTGGCGTTATCTATCACTTTTTTACGGGCAACACGGGCAGTCACTGTAGAATCCACTATTATAGTACGTACTAAATCGCCCACATCTGCAGTTTCACCACCTGTGGAATGGATGGTTATACCGTGCGTTTTTAAGTCCGCTATCAATTCTTCTGTCCCATTGATGATGGCAGCAATAACCTCTCCTGGAATTAAATTCTTATTACGCCCTATGGTAGAAGACAACATAATATTATCTGTAGCTCCTACACAAATTAAATCGTCCACATTCATAATCAGCGCGTCTTGCGCAATCCCCTTCCATACACTTACGTCTCCAGTCTCTTTCCAATACATATATGCTAAAGAAGATTTGGTACCAGCACCATCTGCATGCATCACCAAACAATGGTCCTCACTACCGGTTAAGTAATCTGGCACTATTTTACAGAAAGCCTTGGGAAAAAGACCTTTATCTATATTCTTGATAGCGTTGTGCACATCTTCTTTAGCGGCAGAAACGCCTCTTTGCGCATATCTTTTACTGTTCTCTGAGGACATAAAAATGGAATTTTGGCAAAAATACAGATTCCCTTTAGAGTTTAGGCACCTCTGTTAAATAATCCTTAGCCCATATTTTAGCACTGGTCTTCTGGTCCATGTTACCACCTGTGATAACAACCATTACTTTTTGAGGTTTTTTTTGTGTTCTTAACCACTGTAAAACTGCCTCCATAGGCATTGCACATGTTGGCTCTAGCCTAATTTTTAATAAATGAGTTAACCATTGAGTCCAGTAAACTATAGATTCCTCTGCTATTTCATAAAAAGCATCTAGTTGCTTTAAATACTCAAAGGTGATGTCTCCTACAGAAAGGGTCATAGCACCATCTGCTAAGGTATTGGGTACTCCTTGTAGTTTTTGTATACTATTTTTACGTAACGATTCTGCCGCATCATTGGCGTTTAAAGGCTCTACACCTATTGCTTTAATTGTTTCTTTGAATCCTTTAGCAGCAATTAAACTGCCTGAAGCTAAGCCACCGCCACCACAAGGTGTAAAAACTGCTGTAATGCCTTCTATTTCTTCTAACCCTTCTAAAACTGCAGTACCTTGACCACAAATAACTTGCTCGTGATTAAATGGTGGAATCCAGTAAGTTCCCTCTTCTTTAGAGGCCTCTTTAACTAAACTATCCGTGACATTACGGTCTTTACTCAAAACTACCTCTGCACCGTAGGATTTTGTCGCTTTAATTTTTACATCACTGGAATATTCTGGCATATAAATAGTTACCGGTATCCCAAATTGTTTGCCTGCAAAAGCCACAGCTTGTGCATGATTTCCAGAACTATTAGCGATAATTTTTTTAGGCTTTATCCCATTTTCTATTAGCCAACCAACCGTGTTTACACCACCACGAGCTTTAAATGCGCCTACTTTTTGAAAATTTTCGCATTTAAAATAAACCTCATGCCCTAACCAAGTATTCAACAGGGTAGAGGTCAAAACCGGGGTTTTAACAATGTAGGGAGAAATACGCTTTTGTGCTGCGCGAATATCTGAAAGAGAAAGGGCCATTCCTTAGTGTTTTTACAAAAGTAAGAATAGCCCTTTTAAATTTGTTATTTGATAAAAAGGAGTTCTCGATATTTGGTCAAAGGCCAATACTCATCCGATACTATTTTTTCTAAAGCATCTAAATGTGAACGTACCTCTTTAAAATAAGGAACAATAGTATCACAATAAGCCTTTGCTTTTTTGGCTACGGTTGCCATATTATCTGCACGTTCCATAGCTTCTGTCATATTATCTACCAACTTTTTGGCTTGCACCATGTGCTCTCCCATTTGCTCCACAATGTTTAGTTGAGGCTCCGTAATAGTTTTATGAGCTGCACCATACACCTCTTTTAAACCTGCAACATTTTGTAGAAGCAGATTTTGATATTTAACCGCCGCTGGGAAGATGTAGGTATACACCAATTCTTTAAATATTCTACCTTCTATTTGTATGTGGTGCACATAATTACCCAGCTCAACTTCTTGGTGTGCTTTTAATTCTGTAGCGCTCATTACTTGTGTGTTGGCAAATAATTCTTCGCTTTCTTTTGAAGTTAAAATCTGTAAAGCTTCTGGGGTATTCTTGTTGTTGCTTAATTTACGTAAACGGGCTTCTTCTTGCCAGTTAAAGCTGTAACCATCACCATCAAAGCGAATACGCTTAGAGGTCTTAATGTACTCTCTTAACACATTAAAAACCGCCTCGTCTTTTTTAAGTTTTTTCTTATCTATTAAAGTATCTACCTCTTTTTTAAACTCCTTAAGCTGCTGCGCCATTATGGTGTTTAAAATAGTCATAGGTTTGCCGCAGTTCATTTTAGCTCCTACCCCACGCATTTCAAACTTATTTCCTGTAAATGCAAATGGCGATGTTCTATTCCTATCCGTATTATCTAACAAAATTTCTGGAATTTTGCCTACCACGTTAAGCTTTAACTCGGTTTTCTCTTGAGGCGATAGTTTTCCTTTAGAAACACCTTCTAGTTCATCCAACACATCTGCCAATTGTTGGCCTATAAAAATAGAAATTATAGCTGGCGGCGCTTCATTAGAACCCAATCTATGGTCATTACTTGCAGAAGCAATGGAAGAGCGCAATAACTCTTCATAATTATCTACTGCCTTAATTGTATTTACAAAAAAGGTGAGGAATTGTAGATTTTTCATTGGGGTAGTCCCCGGACTCAACAAATTTACGCCCGTATCTGTACTAAGAGACCAGTTGTTGTGCTTACCAGAACCATTAATCCCTGCAAAAGGCTTTTCATGGAACAGAACTTTAAAATTATGCTTGTCTGCAATCTCATCCATAATATCCATTAGCAATAAGTTATGGTCTACAGAAAGATTCGCTTCTTCAAAAACAGGAGCAACTTCAAACTGGTTAGGTGCAACTTCATTATGTCTTGTTTTAACTGGAATACCTAAAAGCATGCTCTCCTTTTCTAGCTCGCTCATAAAAGCTAACACCCTACTTGGTATCACTCCAAAATAATGGTCATCTAGTTGCTGCCCCTTAGCTGCAGAACTCCCAACAAGCGTTCTACCCGTCATTAGAATGTCTGGTCTTGATTGTGCCAAAGCCTTGTCTACCAAAAAGTATTCTTGCTCCCAACCTAGCGTAGCATAAACCTTCTTTACATTTTTATCAAAATATTGCGCTACGGAGGTAGCAGCCTCATCCACCGCATGCAATGCTCTTAATAACGGCGCTTTATTATCTAAAGCCTCTCCCGTGTAAGCCACAAAAATAGTGGGAATACATAGCGTAGTTTTATAAATAAAAGCAGGAGATGTAGGGTCCCATGCCGTATATCCACGAGCTTCGAACGTGTTGCGAATTCCGCCGCTAGGAAAACTACTAGCATCTGGTTCTTGCTGTACTAGTTGGCTACCACCAAATTTTTCCATGGCCTTACCATCACTTCTTAAATCAAAAAAAGCGTCATGTTTTTCTGCTGTTGCGCCAGTTAAGGGTTGAAACCAGTGCGTATAATGTGTTGCGCCCATACTTAGCGCCCAAGCTTTCATTCCCTCAGCAACTTGGTCAGCCACCTTTCTATCAATCTTACTACCAGAAAAAATAGCTGCTTGTACTTTTTGGTACGCATCCTCTGTCAAGAATTGCAACATCTTTTCATCATTAAAAACATGCTTCGCAAAAAGAGCCGAACGCTTATCTGTTTCAGATATAACAAATGGCTTCCGTTTGTTGCTTTCTGTTATCGCCTCAAATCTCATTCGTAACTAGAATTTTATAATTATATATCCCAAAATTTACATTTTCTTTAAAATGATGGGTGTTTTTTTAAGATTACATAACAAACCCCCTTGTGCAAGGGGGTGCTTCATAATTTTAACAAAGATACACCCTTTTTACCCTTTAAAATTACCCAAGGTTCATTTTAAATTATAAATTTGTGTACTTGAATTTATAAAGTTATAACGACCAAAATTATGAGCAAGGCAAAGTTAGAGTACCTTTGGTTAGACGGTTATGAACCAACCGCTAACATTAGAAGTAAAACTAGAATTGAAGAAGACTTTAGTGGCAAACTAGAAGATTGCCCAACATGGTCTTTTGACGGTTCTTCTACCAAACAAGCAGAAGGTGGTTCTTCTGACTGTTTATTAAAACCAGTTGCTATTTACCCTGATCCAGCAAGAAGAAACGGATACTTAGTAATGACAGAAGTATTAAATCCTGACGGAACACCACACGAATCTAATTCTAGAGCAACTATTGATGATGCTGATGACGATTTTTGGTTCGGTTTTGAGCAAGAATACTTTATCATGGATACTGCTACACAGTTACCATTAGGTTTCCCAGTTGGTGGTTACCCTGGACCACAAGGTCTTTACTACTGCTCTGTTGGTGGTAGAAACACTTGGGGTAGAGAATTAGTAGAAGAGCATGCTGACTTATGTTTGGATGCTGGTTTACAATTTGAAGGTATAAACCAAGAGGTAGCTGCTGGTCAATGGGAGTTCCAATTATTCGCTAAAGGCGCTAAAAAAGCAGGTGATGAAATTTGGGTAGCTCGTTATTTACTACAAAGACTTACAGAAAGTTACGGATATTACATTGAGTACCACCCTAAACCTATAAAAGGTGACTGGAATGGTTCTGGTATGCACGCTAACTTCTCTAACACCACTTTAAGAACTTGTGGTTCTAAAGAAACATACGAAAAAATTTGTGAAGCATTTAGACCTGTAACCAAAGAACATATTGAAGTTTATGGTGAGTTTAACGACCAGCGTTTAACTGGTAAGCACGAAACTGCTTCTATTAAAGATTTTAGCTACGGAGTATCTGACCGTGGTGCTTCTATCCGTATTCCAATTATGACCGTAGAAAAAGGTTGGAAAGGCTGGTTAGAAGACAGAAGACCTGCTTCTAATGCTGACCCATATAAGGTTGCTGCAAGAATCGTTAAGACTGTAAAGTCTGCAGACGTATAAAAATTAGTTGTTGATTATTTATTAAAAATGCCCTTACATTACTGTAAGGGCGTTTTTTTATGCACTCTGTTTAAGAATTACTTTTTCCAGCTTTCTAATGCCCTAACAGCATCGTCTGTATAATCCGTAAAAACGCCGTCTACGCCAGCATCAAAAAATAAATGATATTCCGCTTCTGGATTGCCACCACTCCACTTTTCGTCCTCATTTCTAAACGTATATGGATGTACCTTTAACCCATATTTGTGTGCCAAGTCTATAAAATCTGACGGTGGCAATACTTTATCCACATTGCCATTAACATCTTTGGTAAAAGAAATGATGAATGGCTTCCATGGCCCTATGCCATCTGCATAGCTAGCCGTAAATAACATCCCTTCTTCCGTAGAAAAATACTCGTAAGTACGGCTATCCCCATCTACATAAAAATCATAAGGAGCTGCATAGCTAATAAAATCACCCGCAGGCACATCAAATACTAAAGAACCGTCTGCATTAACATCATAGGTAGAAATTAATTGTACTAGTTTCACGGTAGATTTGGTATTGATGTATTGTAAAGGAGCTACCTCAAAACACTGTACAAACACAGGTGCATCATAATGATTCCACCCTGCTTTATCCAATTCTTGTAACAGAGCATCTTCCATTGCAAATCCTAATTGATTGTGAAAATAAGGATGCTTAATCTCAGGATAAATTCCTACTTTATTTCCACTCGCTGTAGTTTTAGATTTTGCTAGCGCGATGATTTCTGAAAAGGTTGGTATTTGAAATTTACCGTCATAATCGTGCGGTCTGTTTGGCCAAACTTGCACTGCTCTTAGTTGCTTTATTTCTTCTAAAGTAAAATCCGAAGCAAACCAATCTGTAACTTCTTTACCGTCTACGTTCTTAGTGGTTTTTCTGTCAGCAAATTCTGGTAAGTCTGCAACATTAGTAGTACCAGAAAGCATAGGTTCATGGCGTGCTACTAAAACCCCATCTTTGGTTAAAACCAAATCTGGTTCAATATAATCTGCTCCTAGCTCCACACCTTTGGCGTAAGCCTCTAAGGTATGTTCTGGAAATACTGATTGTGCGCCACGGTGCGCAATAATTAAGGGTTGTTCTGCCTTTGGCTCCTCTGCTGGACCACCAGTAAAATCATCTACGTAGTCACAAGAAGCTAAAGATAAAAGGGACATCACCATTAGCGATGCAAAAACATTGGTTTTCATAAAGTGTTGATTTAAGTGTTTTAAAAGTCCCTAAACAAATCAACACATATGAACTTAACACTATCTCTATTTAAACAAAAGAAAAGCTCAAGATTAAGAACGTTAAGTCTATTTTAGGTTACCGTGGTGTACACAAAGAAAATATACAACCCTAGTAGTACTATTCCATCTCGCCAACCTAAACGCAATCCTTTTGGAATAAATACCAATGGCAATACCAATAAAGAGATGCCGAGCATCCAAAATATATCACTAGAAAGTAATCCTTGATCTATTACCCTAATAGGCGTAATGATGCTAGTAATCCCTAACACAGCCAACAAATTAAATATGTTAGAGCCTATAAGGTTACCTAAAGAAATAGCTTTTTCTTTCTTAATTACTGCTATAATAGAAGCTGCCAATTCTGGAATACTAGTCCCTACAGAAACTACCGTTATACCAATTACACGATCACTAACCCCAAAAGCGGACGCCATACCCACTGCTCCATTAATTAATAATTCTGACCCACCCCAAAGTGCTACACCTCCTAAGCCTAAAAACAACACTATTTTATACAAGGGTAATAACTCATCATCCTCTGGCATTTCATCTTCCACTGCAGGTTTCTGAAAACGCAATAAATACACCAAAAACACAAATAAAAAGGCTACCATCAAAACACCCTCATACTGCTCTAGCACTCCATCAAAATAAATAAATACAAAGAATAATATACTTGCCAACATCATCACTGGCCAATCTGTTGTAT
Source organism: Croceivirga sp. JEA036 (assembly GCF_011882165.1). Taxonomy (NCBI): domain Bacteria; kingdom Pseudomonadati; phylum Bacteroidota; class Flavobacteriia; order Flavobacteriales; family Flavobacteriaceae; genus Croceivirga; species Croceivirga sp. JEA036. The sequence goes on along the minus strand of NZ_JAATON010000004.1, from coordinate 279,746 downwards.
AAAAACTCTTCTTTACATCTATGCTACCCAACAAAACCGTTACGCCAAGCACCAAGCCCAAATTAGCAATGTTAGACCCTACAACATTACCTAAGGCCAAATCTGGAAAACCGTCTAAAGCTGCCTTAATACTTACAATTAATTCTGGTGCAGAAGTTGCAAAAGAAACCACAGTCATCCCAACAACAATTTTAGGTATGGCTAATCTTAAAGAAAGGGCTACTGCAGCTTTTAATAACCAATTACCACCTACAATTAGCAATACTAATCCTAGGATTATAAATAAAAGGTCTGTCATAGTTAATGGTTTTAGGCAGTAAAGATAACCCAAGAATTAAAAACCCTTAACTATGCAATAGACTATATTTTTAGTTAAATAACTATAATTATAGTTGATTAACTATTTTTTTAGTTTACATTCGTGTTAACGTAAATAGGCTTATGGAAAAATTAACCAACAAAGAAGAAGAAATAATGATGGTACTATGGAAGCTAAAAAAGGCTTTTGTAAAAGAAGTTCTCGAAGCCATACCAGCACCTAAACCTCATTATAATACACTTTCTACCATCATCAGAAATTTACAAGACAAAGGATATGTTTCTTATGAGGCTTTTGGAAACACGCACCGTTATTTTCCTAAAATAGAAAAAGAAGTATACCGTAAACAGTATGTAAACAATGCGCTACTTTCTTATTTTGATAATTCTTACACAGGTTTAGTCTCGCATTTTGCTAAGGAAAAAAAGATTTCCGTAGCCGAATTAAAAGAAATTATCGCTCTTATTGAACAAAAAAAATAATGGAACATCACTTACCAATTTATCTTTTAAAAATGAGTGGTATTCTAGGAATACTACTATTAAGCTACATACTGTTTTTACGAAAAGAGACATTTTTCCAAACGAACAGATGGTATTTATTAATTGGTTTAGCTTTAGCTCTAGTACTCCCAACACTTAATTACACTAAGATTACCACGGTAATTGCACCTTACACAGAAAGTGTTAATTACAAGCAAATTAATACGGGAGACTCTCAAAATACAGCACTCTTAGATTTTTCTTTATTGCTCAGATTAATTTACCTAATTGGCGTACTCTTTTTTACTGTTCGTTTACTGTTACAATTATTACGAATAAAACAATTAAAACAGCAATGCCAATTAATTACCGAAGCGCACTACAACTTATACGAGAGCAAAGAAATTATAGCTCCCTTTTCTTTTTTCTACAATATATTTTATACTCCTAAAACTTACACTCCAGAAGAGCTACAAAGCATATTAATGCACGAAAAAGCGCATGCTAAACAATTGCATACTTGGGATTTACTCGTCATACAAATTTGCTGTACACTTTTTTGGTTCAATCCTCTTATTTGGTTATATCAGCACGTAATTCGGCAAAATTTAGAATTTGCAGCAGACGCCTATGCCGTTGCCAAAATCCATAATGCAAAAGACTATCAATATTTAATGCTAAGGGAATCTTTAGGATACAGCCCTACTGCAATAACACATCAATTTTTTAATTCATTAATCAAAAACAGAATACACATGTTACAACAAAAATCATCCAAGAAAAAGCACCAATTAAAAGTCTTATTTCTTTTACCCGCCTTGGCACTATTCTTACTAGCTTTCAATGTAGAAACCAAAACAATTTACACCTACAAAAACATACCACAAAATGTAGTTAATGACACCATTGACCACGTAAAAATTGACAATATCACCATCACTATTGATAAAAATAGTACGGATGAAGTTTTAGAGAGTGATGCTAATTTTTTAGCAGAACAAGGTGTAATTTTAGAATACAAACAACTTAAGCGAAATTCAAACGGAGAAATTACCTCGTTAAAAATAGCTTATGATAACAACAACGGAAGCAAAGGCGTATATCAACAAACAAAAAACGAAGGCACTATTGCTCCCTTTAAAATTTCTATATCATTTGAAAATAATGAAACCGCATATATTGATATCCTACAGGAAGATAGCAACTCTATACCAGAAGCTGGTCAACACAGAAATACAACCCCAATACTTAAAGATAAAAATTCTAAACTTATAGAACTCATAAATACTAACGGTGTAGAAAAAATAGTGTTAGATGGTGAAGAGATTTCTAGAGATTCGCTCAGCAAAATTGGCAAGCTAGAAGAGCAATTTATCAAAACCCTGCATATTACCGAATCCATTGACCAAGATACAGAAATAAACGAGGTCAAAGTAGAAGAAACCAATGGTGATTATAAAAAAATTACTTATCTAAAACAACACTCAACCCCCAACAACAAACGTTTTCTAGTTACCGAATCTAATTTATCCCAAAAAGAAAAAACTGCTTTAGACGGTCTAGAAGAGATTGGTAAACACAAGGACATCACCATTCACAAAAAAGAAATTACCAAAGAAAATGGCAAGTCCATTTCCACTACAATAAATGAGATTACCTCTGTTCCAGAGAAAGAAAGCACTCTACAAGATCAAGAAGAACCATTGTATTACATAGATGGTAAAGTAGCAACCAAAAAACAAATAGATAAACTTTCTCCAGATTTAATTAAAAGTGTAAATGTATTAAAAGGCGAAAAAGCAGTTGAAAAATATGGCGAAAAAGCTCAACACGGTGTTATAGAAATAACCACTAAAAAGAAAAATTAGTCACATTCATCAATTAAAAAACTATCTTTTTTAGCCGACCTTTTCAGGGTCGGTTTTTTTATGCGGTTAAATGAAATACCTCATTTTGCCTCATTTTACAATGAAATTGCCCTTGCATTTCTAAAAAAACAGCTAAAAACCCCTACAAAACCTATAATTCAATAGTGAATACCCTCATTTTTATTACAAAACATAAGGACATCTAAGGAGGTCACATAAATATTGAAACATATTTTGTTTTTTATCTTTCAATTATGCAGTCAATTTCACTATTTAACTTCAATTTGTTTGCAACTATGACAAAACTCATTTTATATTGAAAACTCAATCAACAAAACAGGAGTTTATAACCATCAAAAAACAATCAACATGATAACCATTGTAAAATTAATTGTAACAGTAGTACTTACCATTTTCGGAGGACTCATTTAAAAGCTGCTTACAAAACCAACCGATTTCCTAACCAGAAATCAAAAAAACTTTTATCAACCTTAAAATTATGAACCTATGCTAACATTTTTAGGAATACTCGTTATTGTCTTTGGTTTAGGAACCTTATTAGCCAAAGCTCTATTTAAAAACGTTGCTGCTCTGAATTGGTTTACCACCAAAAGAAGTCTGCAAATAGTTTTAATTGGTTTAATATTAAGCATTGTAACTGGTGCTTTTTTCTACGCAGAACCTGGCACAGCTTACGCCGTGCAATACCCTTGGGGTGGCCAGAAAGCTGTGTTTAGACAGGGCATAAACAGCAAAATGTGGGGTAGATTAATACCTATACAGTTTGAGCTACCTATTAAATACGTAATCCCCAATGGAGAAGGAGATTTGGGAGAGCAAAGTGAATATGCCAATGTGGACAAAGCTAAGTACTGGGCGTTTAGTGATGCCGTAAAAGCACGTATTGCAACTTCTGTTGTTATAAGTATAAACACAGAGGATGAAAAGCAATTCTTATCCGTAGCAGATAGAAATAAAACGGAGCGCAATTTAATACGTTCTAGAATTATCCCTAACATTGACCAGAGTATTAAAAATACCTGTAAGTTAATGGATGCGCAAGACTATATTTCTGGACAAGCGTCAGATTTTGACCGCTATTTTAAAGATCAATTGGAAAACGGAATGTATGTTTTAGAAGAGTATGTTACCAATCAGAACAAAGAAATTATAGGAGATTCGTCTACCGTACGTACCGTAGTAAATAAAGAGAGTAAACAAAAGCGCTTTAGAATTAAATTTAAGGACGGAGCTCCTGTAAGAGAAAAAGGCAATTCTTTAAAGGCTTACGGCTTAACCGTAGTACAAGCCGTAGTAACAGAGATAGATTGGGAAGCTACTTTTGACAAACGCTTACAGCTACAAAAAGAAGAGGTAGCCCAGACACAATTAGAAAAGCAGCAGGCAGAGCGCGAGTTTTACCGTGCGCAGAAAGAAAAAGCACGTGGTGAAGCAGAAAAGGCAGCAGAGCGCGCACGTTTAGAAAAAGAACAAATACAAAAAACTATAGCTGCAGAAACTGAAGCTAAGGTGGCCGAATTCAATCTTATAAAGGAGAAAAAACAATTTGAGGTGGAGAAATTTAAGGCACAAAGCAAAAAGGTTGCTGCAGATGCAGAATCGTATCAAAACGCAAAACTTGTTAGTGCAGGTTTAACACCACAAGAAAGGGCAGAATGGGAATACAAAACAGCTGTTGGCGTTGCTGGGCAATTAAAAAGCTTAAACCTACCCGAGATTTATATTGAAGGTAGTCAAGCCAAAAGCAACAACGGCAATTTACTAGAGTCACTTATTGGAGCAGACTTGGCCAAAACCATGATGCAAAAAAAGGACTAAACACCACCCATACTATATTTAAAAAGCCCGGTATTTCCGGGCTTTTATTTACCTTAAAACTTTAAAATTATGAGAGTTTTACAAACAACACATAGCAATCTAAAACATACACTTACGCTAAATAAAAAAGAAATAGGCGTTTTAGCATTTAAAAGTTCTTTTTCTATGGGCGCTACTATAACTTGGGAGAATAACGTGCTTAACATGGAACGTAAAAGTATTTTTAGTAGCACTACATGGATAAGAAGAAACCATGACATGGTAGGCAGCTTAAAATCTAGCTGGAACAGCATTAAACTAAACCTTAAAGATATTGGTCATTACACATTAAAATCTAAAGGCTTTTTTACACTAACGTACATACTGTACAACTCAAATAATCAAATCATACTTACCATTAAACCAACTTATTCTTGGAAACAGTGGAAATATACGTACAAAATAGAACTAGGAAATACCTTAGAAGACAGTCATATTTCCTTTGTGAGTTTGGTAGGTCTCTATGCTACTATTTTAAATATAAGAGCATCTCAAAGCACTTTTTAGCTTCATTAGTTATTAAGATATTTTAGAGTAAATAGTTGCATAGATTAGTAGGTAGCTATTCCCAAGTTATAGTTACATTTTTGAAAATAGCTTCTAAATCATCCTTTTTTGTAACCTGTAAAAGAATGTATTCCTAAATAAGATTTTATCTTGCAACCTAACCAACTAAATAACCTGATGTACAAATTTTTAGCCAAGCTCAATAAAGTGCTGCTCCCCTCCTATTCTAAAAAAAGACTAGATTTAACTAAGGCTAGCAAATTACAATTAGCCATTATAGGGTATCGCTATTTTATAACTACACGTGCGTTAGACTAATAGGTCATCAGCGCTCTAACTGGCACATCACCTAATTTATCTTCGCCATTTAAGAATGCCAAATGAATTAAAAAGTTGCACTGAATAATTTCTCCTCCAAGGCTTTGCACCAATTCACACACCGCTGCCGCTGTGCCTCCGGTAGCTAATACATCGTCATGGATTAACACTTTTTCTCCCTTTTTAATAGCATCTACATGTATTTCTAAAGTATCGGTACCGTATTCCAAATCGTAACTAGCTGATTTGGTATGATACGGTAGCTTTCCTTTTTTACGCACAGGAACAAAACCTGCTCCTAGTTTAGAAGCCAACATCGGCGCAAAAATAAATCCGCGACTGTCTACTCCTATCACTTTATCTACTTGCTTACCTTCTAAAAAAGAAGATAATGTATCAGCTGCTTTGTTTAGTACGCTAGGGTCTTTTAGTAGTGGAGTAATATCTTTAAAGACGATTCCCTCCTTAGGGAAATCTGCCACATCACGAATAAATGATTTAAAATCCATTTTTTTTGCGCTCTATTTTTGCAGTAAAGGTAAAAAGAAATATATTTGCACCCCTTAAATAAGGCCGCGTGGCGCAACTGAATAGCGCATCTGATTACGGCTCAGAAGGTTGCAGGTTTGAATCCTGCCGCGGTCACAAAAAAAAGCAAGCTACAAAATGGAGCTTGCTTTTTTTATTCTACTAATTTAGATTTAGGTACGGAAGACAGTCAAAGTTCTTATTATGACTGCAACACCTTACCAATATCCAATAAGAGTCTTTCTTAGGATTCCGTAACCACCTTTAATATGCTCTTCTTGTTACTATTTGGCACTTTAAACAATTGCATAAAAGCTAAAGTCAGAACCAACGTAGTTGCGAAACCCATGATAGCTACTGTGAAGGATACAATACCCTTAAAACTTAAATTTCTGAACCACTCCTTAGATAGTGCCGCTAAAAAATCTGGATTGATTTCTGTAGCATAAACCGTAAAGAATAACGTAAAAATAAGAGTCGCCATAAAACCAGTAATTACCCCAGTTTCAAAACCTTTTCGGTAATTAAAGGCCTTACCTTCTTCTAATTTTCTGTACTTAATTGCTTCATAAATTGCAAAACCTGTAATTACACCGTTAAATAGGCTGTAAAATACATTGGTATGCAGGTCAAATAATGCTAATACTAAAAAGTATGCAATTAAAGAACCACTCGTGGCTAACCCAAATCTTATGGGTAAAGTAAAATTTTTCATAGTATTCTTTATTTTAAGATTAGTAATAAAATAGATAGGATTAAAAAGATAAAAGCAGGTAATGATTTTTTAATCGGGTCATTCACTTTTATATGCATAATTATAGCGCCAATCATTAATATAGCTAAAGGCGGTGCTCCGTAAAAAATTAAGGATGGCACCCAAATAGAAGCCAGCAGTAACACGGCCGAAAGTAATTTTAAACCGCCTACCAAATACATCATGGGTTTACCAAGTCCATAAGCTTCAAATTCTTCCTCCATTGATTTTGCCTCACCACCACGCCACGGCGTGGATTTATGAAAACGAATCACCCAAACATTAAAAATGCTGAGAAAAATAAATATCTTAATGGCAATGGTTACGTATTCCATGTCTTAATTTTATAGGTTGATAATTTGTTATTCATGCTGATTACTTTAAAATTTATTATTCTTTTTAGTGCATTTAGCTTTTTACTTTTTGGTCTTTCTTGCCTGTTTTCCCCACTGATGACACTAGAGTTTAAACGGTATGAACTACATAGCTATCAAAAGATTACAGGTATTCTGCAAATATTAGGAGCAATCTCTTTGGCTGTAGGCTTATATTTTACCCCTCTTCTTTTACTGGGTAGCTACGGCCTTTCTTTACTCATGTTTTCCGGATTTCTGGTGCGTATTAGCCTTAAAGATTCTATCTGGAAAACACTTCCTTCCTTCTGTTTTGCCCTTCTAAACCTTTATGCTTTTATTCTTAGCATTATTTTTGTTTAAAAATTTGAATATAAACTTAAACATTAATATATGTATTTTTGTTAACTTAATTCTAAAAAAAATAGATATAGATAATTTATAATAGATACAAAGTATATTACTTATTTCCTTTGAAATTGAAAAAGCATCAATTTTGTTAATTAAATCCTAATGCAAAAAGAAGACAAGTACAATTATATTTTTGTTTATTATTTTTAAACAAACATTAAACGTTATAATATGGACTTACTTTTGAAAGCAGAAGAGTTTGAAAAAAGGCCGATGAGTCACATGTCAACGAGTGACCGTGTAAAAGCCTCAAGAGAAGCAAAAGAATTAGTTTTAGGTATTAATGAAATTTACAAAAAGACTAAAGACAGTAAACTTATGGAGGTAATGAAACGTATTACAACAAAAAAACGAAAGATTGAAAAACGTTTAAAGGGAACTCCTTTAGTATAATCTCTCTGGCATGTTTGGATTATTTAAAAAGAAAACAGAAAAAGAAAGGCTACAAGACCAGTATGCCAAATTAATGAAAGAAGCCCATACCTTGTCTACGACTAATAGAAAATTAAGTGATGAAAAGGTATACGAAGCTGAACAAGTTTTAAAGCAGATGGAAAAATTGCCATAAACGTTCTACGTTTATGGCTTTTTTAAGAGTCACTTACCTTACACAACTCCTCCCTATTTATATTACATTTAATCTTTTATTAAGATAGGAAAGCTTTGATTCCCATTAGCTTTGTTTCTCCAAAGCTTATACAAACCCATGGACAAATTTATTCTACGCTTTCTTTTACTTTTTTTTATTATAGGATATAGTTCCCAAGCAAGAGCGCAAAATAGTATAGCCAATTTCTTTGAAAAAAGTAAAAATGGAATTAGGAAAAATGTGGTGATAGAATTTTCTGATGATCAAGGCAATACTACACACCTACCCATTGTACTTATTAAAGGAATGGAAAAAGGTAAAACTCTAACCGTTTTGGCAGGAGTAAATGGCTATGAATATCCACCAATAATGGCCGTGCAACAACTCATTAAAGAGGTTGAAGCAGACAACCTGAAAGGCAACTTAATTATAATCCCTATTAGCAGCTCCTCTGCATTTTATGGTAGGTCTATTTTTAAGAATCCAGACGATGGTGTAAACCTCAACAATGCTTTTCCTGGCAAAGAACAAGGTACCGTTACAGAACAGATTGCTTATTATATAACCAAAAATATCATTCCACAAAGTGATGTCTTTTTAGATATCCATGGTGGTGACGCTAGCGAAGATTTAATGCCTTTTGTATGCTATTATCGCCATGAAGGCCAACCCGTAGCCACTGCATTAGCTAAAGAGTTATCAGAAACTAGTGGCTTTACCAATGTAGTTTCTTATCCCTACACGATTAAAGACACGGAACCTGCCAAATATGCCTTTAAACAAGCTGTACAAGACGGTAAAGTAGGCTTGAGCTTTGAAGCTGGTAAATTGGGTAATGTGCAGGAAGACGCAGTAGCTTTAAATAAGAATGGAATTTATCATTTACTAGCCCAATTAGGGATGTATAACACAAACTTACCATTGCCTAAAAGCTTAAATCAATATGTAAATCCTGTTTATATAAAATCACCGGCTAAAGGTATTTTTTACGCCAATGTTAAAGCCGGAGACACCGTGTATAAAGGGCAAGAAATTGGTAAAATAACCAACGAATTTGGGGAAATTTTAGCAACCGTACAAGCCTCTGAAAATGGTACTATACTTTATATGGTAGGAACACCGCCGGTAACAAAAAAGGATACACTATTTTGTATTGCTTTACCCAAGGATACAGATTAATGCCTACAATTATCACATACTCCGGTCAGCAGTAACTGTGCATGTTCTACTTTTTTGTTGGGTAAAATCGGAATTTTTATTTCGTAAGCAACACATTCAACCTTACCACAACTGGTACATTGAAAATGTGGATGTACATCTAAATGTGAATCATGGTTGCAATCTTTGCATTTGGCATAGTGTTTTAAACCATTGGCACCCAAAAATGAATGGACTTTACCTTCATCTTCTAGACGGTCTAAAATTCTATAAATCGTAGAACGGTTCATTTCTTCCTTAAACTTCTCTACCAAATCTAACACCCCAATTGCATGCTCATAGGTATCAAAAAATTGCGTTACCAACCGTACTGTTTTTGTGGTTCTTACTACTCCCATACCACAAATTTAATGCAAAACAGTTGCAATTACAATCGCTTTAATTACTTTTGCAATTCAATTGCAATAACAAAAGATGAATATCACTTTAAAGAAACCAGATGCATTAGGTGCATTAGCCAGCGGATTATGTTTGGCCCACTGTATAGCGACGCCATTTTTGTTTTTACTGCCCATTGGTTTTGAGTCCGATGTTGTCCCTAACTGGTGGAAGCAGCTAGATATTTTCTTTTTAATTATCTCTTTTCTGGCAGTTTTACAAGCAACTAAAACAACCGCTGCACCATGGATGAAACCTGCCTTATGGCTGAGTTGGTCTGCATTAACCTTCTTATTGTTAAATGAAAAGTTTGAGGGTTTTCCACTACCCGAAATAGCAACCTATGTTGTAGCTATAAGCCTGGTATTCCTGCATCTGTTTAATAGAAAATACTGTCAATGTAAAACCGATAAATGCTGCACTAAAAATGGATAAAGAGAAGATAGAGATTATAGGAGACAACCATATTGGATTCAGTGTAGATACCCCAATGATTCCAGGCGCTTTTGACAAAACCGATGATCAAAAGATTGCAGCTATACAGCACCATTTTGGCAAAATAATGGAAGAACTAGGTTTAGACCTTACAGACGACAGTTTGTCTGGAACACCTTACCGTTTTGCAAAAATGTATGTAAAAGAATTATTTTATGGTTTAAATCCTGCAAATAAACCCAAGCTTTCTGTATTTGAAAACAAATACGGCTACAGTAAACTGCTGGTAGAGCAAAATATAACTATAGACTCTTCTTGTGAACATCATTTTTTACCCATCACAGGCCATGCTCATATTGGCTATGTACCAAAAGATAAAGTAATAGGCCTCTCTAAAATTAATAGATTGGTAGATTATTATGCCCATAGACCCCAAGTACAAGAACGTTTATCCATGCAGCTCTTAAAAGACCTGCAAAGCATTTTAGATACGGAAGATGTAATTGTCATGATTGCCGCCAAACATCTCTGTGTGTCATCTAGGGGTATAAAAGATAAAGATAGTTTTACCACCACATTAGAATATGGTGGTTGTTTTAAAGAGGATAGAAAAAGAGAAGAATTTCTAGGAATATTACAACATGTAGCACTTTAAAATTAAATCTAAAACTATCCATCAGATGTATGGTACATACTATCTTTAAGCTTCTTTCTTAGAATCATTTTATGATAAGTAGTAATAGCCTCACATATCAATATCCTAGCAGTTCTTCCGTTTTGGCTTTTCCTAATCTAAATTTAGATGAGGCAGAAAGTCTTCTTATTTTGGGGAAATCTGGTGTTGGCAAAACAACGTTTTTACATCTATTGGCAGGTTTGCTAAATCCGGCTACGGGTAACGTTACCATAAACCACACTAATATCACTACCCTATCCGCCAAAGCGCTAGATGCGTTCAGAGGTAAGCAAATAGGTATGGTTTTTCAGAACAATCATGCGTTACGGTCATTAACCGTATTAGAAAATCTAAAAGCACGCTTATACTTCACAAAAAAAACAAGCAATAAAATTGCTCTTATAGAATTATTAAACGTATTAGGGATTGCAGATTGCCAGAACAAAAAAACGAACGAATTAAGTATTGGTCAATTACAACGCTTGGGTATCGCGCTGGCAGTGGTACATCAACCTAAATTAATATTAGCGGACGAACCCACCTCTAGCTTAGACGATACCAATTGTACTAAAGTAATGCAGTTATTACAAGAACAAGCTACTGCAAACAAGGCGAACCTCATCGTGATTACACACGACCAGCGTATTAAGGCGAACTTCAAAAACGTACTATCGCTATGAATACCTGGAAAATAGTACTTAGGAACCTTAAAAATAAACCGCTTTACACATTTCTTAGCGTTTTTTCGCTCTCTATAAGCATTGCATTACTCTTAGGTGTACTACAATTGGATGCCTCGGTACAAAATCAATTTAAAAACAGCTTAGGTGATGTGGATTTGGTGGTCGGCGCAAAGGGCAGTCCCCTACAATTGGTGTTGTCTTCTGTTTTACATGTAGACAATCCCACCGGCAACATTTCGTATCCTGAGGCTATAAAACTAACGCGCAATCCTTTAATTAAAAACGCTGCTCCTATTTCTTATGGCGATAACTATAAAGGCTACCGTATTGTAGGGACCACCCCGGCGTTTGATTCCTTTTACGCTGCTGAAATAGCAACTGGTACTAGCCCCAAAACTTCTATGGAAGCTGTGATTGGCAGTGAGGTGGCACAAAAACTGGGATTGCAACTTGGTGACACCTTTAAAAGTGCGCATGGTCTTACAGATGGAGCTATAGAAGAACATGATGCCGAATTTAAAGTGGTTGGTATTTATAAGAAAAGTTATAAAGTTTTAGACCGATTAATCATCACCACCTTAGAAAGTATTTGGGATGTGCATGACCATGAAGAACATGAAGTACACGAAGAACATGAAGAACATGAGCATGAAGAAGCACACCAACACGAAGCTAAAGAGGTTACTTCCCTGTTGCTTTCTTTCCGAAGTCCGGTTGGCTTGCTTACCACACCTAGAATGATTAATGAACAAACAAACATGCAGGCGGCATTACCTAGGTTTGAGTTGGACCGACTATTTAAATTTACAGGAATTGGTATACAAGCCATTTCTTGGATTGCTTATATCATTTTAATCATTTCTTGTATTACCATTTTTATTAGCTTGTATAAAATGGTGAAAGAGCGTGCGTTTGACCTTGCTTTAATGCGTACATACGGTGCTAGTAATCTTAAAATAAGTACCATTATTGCTTTGGAGGGTATATGCATCGTGGTTTTATCGCTATTGATTGGCTTTGCTTTAAGTCAACTTGGTCTACATTTCGTCTTTACTATCTTAAAATCTAGCTTACAGCAAGATATTATGTCCACCTTGCCGCTGCAATCTTTTTTATACACCGTAATACTAATATTGGCTGTAATTTTGATAGGTATTACAATGGCAATAGTGCCACTGTTTAAAATGAATATCTCTAAAATTTTAAGTGATGAAAAATAAATTGATAACCCTGCTTTTACTGTTGGCCTCCACATACACTTTTGCACAGGTAGAACTAACGTGGAAAGACTTAGCGGATATTACCTATACCGAAAAATATTACCCCGATTATGGTTCTAATTTTTTATACCCAGACTTTAGTAAAAGTATAGAAGAACTACAAGGCAAAGAAGTATCCATTGTGGGTTACTTTTTAGATATAGACCCAAGCGGAAACTTGTTTATCTTATCTAAAAATCCAATGGCGTCCTGCTTTTTCTGTGGTGCCAGCGGACCAGAAACTGCCATGGAAATTCAGTTTAAATCCAAACCCAACTTCAAAACCGACGATGTTGTGGTTATTACGGGTAAACTAAAGTTAAATAAAGACGATGTAGAACATTTTAACTACATCCTAACAGAAAGTACTGGACTAAAAATGAAATAAATAGCACGTTTAAAAAAGCATCAATCACCAAAAATGAACAGAAGAAAGTTTTTCCGCAACACCTCTTTAGGAGCATTAGGAACATCGTTATTAGCGCCTTTTAACTCATTAGAAGCTGCAGAAACCGCGGCTAGCTTTAAAAATAAAAAAGCTAAGAATATTATTCTGCTGGTTAGCGATGGTATGAGTACGGGCACCTTAAATATGGCCGATTTACACCTTACTAGAAAAACTGGCATAGGCAGCCATTGGATGAATCTTTATCGAGAAAACAAAGTAACCCGGGCTTTAATGGATACGGCTTCTGCCAGTTCCATAGTAACAGATTCCGCAGCCGCTAGTTCTGCTTGGGGTGGCGGTGTGCGTGTACCTAACGGTAGAATCAATATTGATGCTAATGGCGAAGCCAATCTGCCTATTTGGCAAAAGTTTAAATCTGCAGGTAAAAAAGCGGGCTGCGTAACCACCGTACCTATTACCCATGCTACACCAGCTGGTTTTTGCATTAACATTAAGTCTAGAAATGACCAAGATACCATTGCAGAAAAATATCTAGAACAAGATTTTGATGTACTTATGGGAGCGGGTAACGAACACTTTGCCGCAGACAAGCGCAAAGATGGCAAAGACCTGTACCATGCATTTGTTGCCAAAGGGTATAGCGTTGTTAAAAACAAAAAGGCTATGCAAAATGCTAGCAGTCAAAAACCCTTACTAGGCGTTTTTTATGACAGTGGGTTACCCTACGCCAAGGACCAAGAAAACACCAAAGAATTAGCCAATAGTGTACCCACCCTGGCAGAAATGACCAAAAAAGCAATTGACAATTTAAAGGATACTGAAAACGGATTTGTACTACAAGTAGAAGCTGGTAAAGTAGATTGGGCAGCACATGCCAATGATATTACGGGATTATTATATGACCAAATAGCATTTGATGAGGCTATAAATGCAGCTATGGATTTTGCAGAAAAAGATGGTGAAACACTCGTGATTATTACTACAGACCATGGCAATGCCAATCCCGGAGTAATATATGGTAGCAGCGCCAACTCAAATTTTGATTCTATTCAGCAATACAAATACACCAATGCATGGATATTAAACGGTCTCGGTAAAGAATCTTCTTTAAACACAGTAAAAGAGCGTATAGCTTATGCCAATGGCATTGCTATTAATGATGATGCAGCAAAACTACTACTATCTTACTACAAGAATTTAAATACTGATGCGGGCTGGTATAACCCTAAAAAATTACCCTTTAGACCTTTAGCCGAGTTGCAAAAGGAGCATAATTCCGTGGGATGGATAAGCATGCAGCATTCTGCAGACTATGTAGAGTTAGCCATGTATGGCCCGGGTAGTGAACTACTTGCACCGTTTATTAAAAATACCGATTTACACTATCTAATGCTTAATGCAACAGAAGTGCAAAATAACTTTTAATAAAAGCAAACAAAATCCTAAATTCGCAAATCAGTCGCATTAAGCAAATATGACCAAAGAAATCAAACATAAACTTTCTTATGTATTTCTAGCCCTTTTCCTTACCGTGAAAATGGCAGGTCTACACGTTTATACCCATGCGGAAGAGGCAGACGCTACAGAGGATTGTGCCATTTGCGAGGTGGTATTCTTAGATACCCACACTCCTGTACTACCAGAAAATGGGTCTGAATGGCAGTTAGATGTACTAACCATAAATTATCTTCAATTAAAGGTAACCTCTGCTCCCCAAAGTGTAAGCAACACCTTATTTTCTTACTTTCAATTTTCTAGGCCGCCACCACACCTCTTGGCCTAACTCTTATTTAAACTAACATTTTTGGTGTCCCTTTTTAGCGTAAACACACTGTGTTTTTGTTGGCATCCAAAAACCTATTTATTTCCTAGCCCCCTAGGAAAACCAAACTTTTATTTTAGAATAACATGTCTATTAGACAGCTCATATTTGGGCTGGGTATGGCAATTACCTCTATACTCAGTGCCCAAAACAAGCCTCCCATACAAGGTACGGTTATAGATGCCCATACCTTAGAGCCTTTATTTGGTGTAAACCTTATTGCCAAAGATGGTTTTGCTACCACAGACCAAAATGGCACCTTTCTACTAAAAACTAAGCATGATTCCTTTGTTGCTAGCCATATTGGTTATGCAGACAAGGAATATACTATCACATCTGATACCAAAACGCCCATCATTCTAAAGTTAAAATCCATTAACACCGAATTAGATGGTGTTACTTTAAAAGGTAAATCCCAACAGCGGCTTGCTCAAGAATCGGCTACGGTAAGCATAGCAGTAGATGAAGAATATTTACATGCCAATCGGGAAAATAGCCTAATGCAAACCCTAAAAAAAATTCCAGGAGTTAGTACCATGACCATTGGTTCTGGGCAATCCAAACCTACCATAAGAGGACTCGGTTTTAACCGTGTTAGTGTGGTACAAAATGGCATAAAGCACGAAGCGCAACAGTGGGGCAGCGATCATGGTTTAGAAATTGACCAGTATGGCATTGATGAAATCCGAATTATTAAAGGACCAGCCTCTTTGTTATTTGGCTCAGACGCTATTGCTGGTGTGGTAGATATACAACCCGCTAAACTACCCATGCCCAATTCCTTTTCTGGGGAAGTAACTATCCTGGGGGAAACCAATAATGACTTACTAGCTTTTTCTACAGGTATCCAAGGCAGAAAGGACCAGTGGTACTATCGTGGTCGCATAACCTATAGGGATTATGCGGATTTTAAGGTACCAACAGAGCAGATTAATTACGAGAATTACATTTTTGAACTGCAAGACAATAACCTAAGGAATACTGCAGGCGAAGAGGCTAACAGTAGTTTTAGTTTTGGATATGTAGGTGAAACATTTAGAACAGAAACCTTTGTTAGCAATGTTAACGCCAAAAACGGATTCTTTGCTAATGCCCATGGATTGGAAGTGCGTAATTCTTCTATTGATTATGATGCCTCTAATAGAGATGTAGACCTCCCTTTTCATAAAGTAATTCACATCAAAATTACCAACAACACTACCCTTCAACTTAATAACCACACCTTAAAAATAGATTTTGGTTACCAAAATAATCAAAGAGAAGAACAGTCAGAGCCTGTACCCCACGGTTTTATGCCTACGCCACCAGATAGTAAAGAGCGTATTTTCACTAAAAACACCTACGCCCTAAATGCTAAAGATGTTATAGCAATTAATAACAAACACACATTTTCTGCAGGGTTAAATACAGAGTTACAAAACAATAATATTGGCGGATGGGGATTTTTAATTCCCGCTTATGACCGTTACAGTATTGGCGGTTACCTATTTGACCATTTTGAAGCAACACCCATTCTACATTTGCAAGCAGGTATCCGGTATGACTATGGATTAATTACAACCAAAACACATACAGATTGGTTCCAAACACCACGGCAAAATGCAGACGGTTCTACCTCTACTATCTTTTTACAGCGCGCTACCAATTCTAGTTTAAATTTTAGCAGTTTTAGTGGCGGTATTGGCGCTAGTTACTTAAAAGAGCATACTACTTACAAATTAAATATTGGCAAGAGTTTTAGAATGCCTTTAGCCCATGAACTTTCTTCTGACGGAGTTAATTACCACATGTACCGTTATGAACGGGGCAACCTTAGTTTGGACCCAGAATCTTCGTACCAAATAGATGCAGAAATGAGTTATGCAAAACAAAAATTCAGCTTTGGCCTAAGCCCTTTTGTAAACTATTTTGATAATTACATCTATCTAAACCCTACCTCTAATTATTACGAAACCTTACAAATTTACGAGTATACACAAGCAGAAGTTTTTAGAATAGGAGGAGAAGCTAGCATAGGCTATCAGTGGTTTAAAAATTTTAATGTTTCCGCCTCTGCAGAATATGTTTATGCAGAACAGACCAGTGGTCCAAAAGAAGGGTTTACCATCCCTTTTTCACCTCCCTTAATTGGTATGTTCAGCTTTACCTACGGCAAAGAACAACTAGGAATTTTTACAGATATCAATTTTACTACCGATGTACGTATAGCAGCAGCGCAAAAAGAAATTGTACCACCAGAAGAAATCACAGACGGCTACCAAGTTATTCATATGTCCTTAATGGGGAAAGCACCGCTCTTTAGCAAAAGTAAACCCATACAAATACGCTTAAAACTTAATAACCTTTTTAATACAGAATACTATGATCATACTAGTTTTTACAGACTTATAGATGTGCCAGAAGCAGGCCGAAATATTGCTATTTCACTAACACAACAATTTTAAATTTTAATCTATTAATAACTACTTAAATACTTTTTTATGAAACTTAATTTTAAACACCTAGCCTTTTTATTTGTAGCTATACTTACCCTACATTCTTGTAGTGAAGATGATGATGACAACGTAAACGAAGCGGCTCCTGTAATTGCCAATTTTGAATTTGGAGAAGGAAGCACCCATAGTGCCGAACCAGTGGCTTACAAAGGTTCTGATATTCATTTAGAAGCAGAAATTACCGCAGAAGCTACTGTAGCTAGCATTACCCTAGACATTCACGGACACGATTTAGAATTGAAAGAAGGGGAAGTAGAATGGGATTTTGAGCAAGTTTTTGACGGTGCAGAATACATGGCCAAAAATCCAGAATTCCATGAGCACGTAGATATTCCTATGACGGCACCTGCTGGGGAATACCATATTTCTCTTACAGTAACAGATGCCAACGGAAACAGTACCGAAATTGAAGGCCATATAGATATTATGGAGCCAATTACCACTTCGGAAATGTCTATTGATGAAACAGTAGCCCGTGGCAGCGATTTTCATGTAGAATTTATGATAGATGCGGTTAATGGTATCCATAACGTAACCGTAGATATACATGCTCATGGTTTAGAAGTTGCAGAAGGTGAACAAGAGTGGGATTTTGAACAAGAATACGAAGAAGGTTTGCATGGCGAAACTTCTGCTGAATTCCACAAACACATAGATGTACCTGCTACGGCACCAGCTGGGGAATACCACATGATGATTACCATAGAAGACGAAAACGGTAATACTTCTGTAATTGATACCCACATTGATGTAACAGCATAAGAGTAAATAAGCCCAATACCTAAGTTAGTGTTGGGCTTTTCAATAAATTTTGATATGAAAAGAATACTATCTTTCCTAGGTATTATTGCCTTGTTAACTACAGTAGCGTGTTCTTCCGATGATGGCGCTACAATAGATGAAGAGAAACCAACTATAAGTGTAAATTTTACTGGTGGTTTTCCACAAGCCTGCGAATCATTAAAACGAGGAGAAACCTATACGTTTAGTGCTAAGGTTACTGATAATGATGCACTTGCTGCCTACAGCATAAACTTACATCATAATTTTGACCACCATACCCATGACGACCAAGGGGCAACCTGCGATTTATCGCCGATTAAAAGTCCTGTTAATCCAATGCTCATTGTAGAAAATTACACTATTGAAGAAGGTCCAAAAGAATTTACGTTTAGTATTGAAGTAACCATCCCGGAAGATATAGATGTAGGGGATTACCATTGTGGTTATTCCGTAACTGACCAAACGGGCTGGCAAAGCAGAACTTCTATAGACCTCAAGATTGTTGAATAATCGATTTTCTGTTCTATAAAAAAAGGCTGGTATAACCAGCCTTTTTTTGTTTTTGTAATTACAAAAACTAATACTTTAATTCACTAGCGGCAATTTCCTTTGTCCAAAGTTTTTTACCATCCTTATCATTTATAGTTATGGTAAGTACCCTGTCTTTCCAAGGGCCAGACACTTTTAACATTCCAAAGTTATGTTGCCCTACTAAAGTTTCTGAAAGCTTATATGCATTGGTTGCTTCATCACTAGGGGCTGCACCTGCGGTTAAAGAAGAACAAGTCAAATCATACAACGGATAAACATATTTGCTTTCCTTCATTTTACTTAGCCCCGTATGGTGTCTGTCTCCATCCAAAAATATAACACCTTCTACTCTAGACTCTCTAATTCTTCTTAACAAATATTGTTGCTCTACTGGGAAGGTAGCATAATTCTCGTGCATGGCCTCTGTACTCACCACTTGGTTACCTATCACAATGAACTTAAATGTGGCATGGCTCGCTGTTAAGGCATTTATAAGCCAATCTATTTGTTCTTTGCCTAAAATTTGGCGCTCTGTAGTAAAATTTCGATTTGCTGTTCTATAGTATCTATTGTCTAATAAAAAGAACTGAATATCACCCCACTCAAACGAACCTGTAATACCTCCAGAATCTAAAACGTCATAATTGGGGTTACCCCAAAATAATTTAAAAATCTCTGCAGATGTACGTTTTAGCCAGAAGCTACTATCAGAGTCATTTGGTCCAAAATCATGATCGTCCCAAATAGCATAATTGTGTGTAGATGCTAATAAAGGCTGCATTTCTTTTAACGAACGTGTGTGGGTATAGCGGTGCATAATACCTGTTTTAGAGTTCCAGTCCGGTTCTCTTAAATACATATTATCGCCTAACCATACCATAAAATCAGGTTGTTTTTTATGGATGGCATCAAAAATCTCGTATTCACTACCATAACCTTTTCCGGGCCTATCCATTTCTGGCTCATTAACATAAGTACAACTCCCTATAGCAAATTCAATCTCTGGTGGGTCCTTACGCCATTTCCAGAGTTCTTGCGTTTTAAATTCCATAGCGTAATCCCTTTTCACCTTACTGCCATTAACAAAAACCTCATAGATATACGTCTTACTAGGCAACACCTGGTCTGCTATAGCTTTGGCAACAAAACCTTGGTCTTTTATTGTTGTAATGGTATCTGTAGAAAATCTGGGTTGTGAAGTTCCTTTTTCTACATACTCAAAATGCACCTTTGCAGTTTCTGTAGTTTGTAGCCAGAGTAAAACCTCTTTCATTGTAGAATAGCCCACCATGGGTCCAGATTGCACTTTGTCTTGTGCCGATACAGGCCCTAAAAAGCAAAAAAACAGCACTACTGCTGCCTTAAAAATAGTTTTCATTTGTAGTCTTATTTGGTCAAAAATTAAACTATAAAAATATTAAAAATACCAGCTTTGTCTATTAAGTAGATGTAAAGAATCTAATAGCCTAGCGTTATGTGTAATTCAAAAAAACTAGAAATTTGGCCAAGAATAATAGGCCACAAACCTATTGCGGAAATTTGTTGGTTTTTAACTCAGTTCGTTGTTGGCAACAGTTTTTAAATCTGTTCAATCCTTTGGTATATTATCTTTTTAGAGTTCTCAAATATTTCTCCTCCAAACTCTTCATTATCCAATGAAATTATAGAAATGTCTTTTATTCCCATAATTCCGAAAACGAATTTTAAGTAGGTTGTTTGGAAATTCATATGCTCATTTTTTTCATTTTCTTCATATCCTGTGTCTCCTCGACTCGAAAGAATGAACATTTTTTTATTCTTAAGTAAACCAACATAATCTCCATCGGGTTGTCCGGAGCGAAATTTCCAAGTTTCATTTATACGCATCAGTTGGTCAATGTAAGATTTTAGCCCACTTGGAATTGACCAATTATACATTGGTGTTCCAAGGATATAAATATCATGCTCTTTAAATTCTTTTATCAACTTATCACTTAATTCAACTCCTGATTGGTTTTCTTCCGTTCTATTTTCCGGTTTCACAAACGCACTCGCTATCCATTTTTCATTGATTGCAGGAATTTGCTTCAATCTAACTTCTCGATAAGTAAAAATATCGCTCGGATTTTTTGCTTTCCAGTTTTCCTCAAAGAGTTGTGTTAGTTTTCTGCTGTGTGATTTTTCATTTCTCACACTAGAATTGATGATTAGTACTTTGTTCATTTTGTATTTTTTTTGAATGATGAGCAAAGTTCTGAATTGAAAATATCATAAAAATTGATGTAGTTTAAGATGCTTCTATTTTTTTACGGATTCTACTCAAAAATTCTGGAGTAATTCCCAAATAAGAAGCAATTAAATAGTTAGGAACCTTGGTGCAGATTTCTGGGTAATTTTCGATAAAATCCAAATAACGTTGTTCAGCATCAAGCACATTGTTGGTTATTATTCTTTTTTGAAGGCTTCCCAAATAATTTTCAAGAATGATTCTGAAAAATCGTTCAAGTTTTGGGATTTTTCTTAACATTTCCTGAAAAGAATCGTAACGAATTTGTAATAATTCTGTTTTTTCGATTGCCTGAATGTTATAAATTGAAGTCTTTTGTTTTTGAAAACTTTCAATGTCGGTTGCCCACCAATTATCTATTGCAAAATATAGGATTTCTTCTTTTCCTGTTTTGGCATTTATATAAAAAGCCTTTAATGCTCCGTTAATCACAAAGTTGTCCGTTCGGCAAACTTCTCCATTTCTTAAGAGAAATTCGCCTTTTTCAAGTGCTTTTTCTGTCCAAAATGATTCGATTAAGGTTTGTTCGCCGGAATCTAATTGAATATGTTTAGTAATGGAATGGATTAGTTGTTCTTTCATTCAAATTCTTGCAAGCGGTCTCGTATAACCTTCAGTTACGGAAAAGTTAGCGAATTATTTCGGATTTAGTACTGGCTGTTGCAATTGCGTTTATACCGTGTTAGCAAAAGTGTTATTTTACTTCTAATGAGTAATCCTTGAAAGTATTACCTAGGTCGTCTTTAGTTTCGGAAAGTGTATAGTTTTCTATACAAAGCATATTTTCGATTGATGAACAGTCATTCTTAAGATATTTGTTATCATTAATCCATAATGAATCATACATGATTGGCTCAATCTCTAATACTCCTTCCTGAGATACGACAGACAACTGATGTAAAACAATTTCCTTATCATTTTCGACGAATACTTCAGTATTTTGACCTTGATTAAAAAATACCAAATTGATGTCAGTCCCTAATTGGTTTACAATAGAATAGGAGGTAGAAACATATGTTCCACAATCTTCACAGTTCTTATCGCAAGATGCCAGGAATATGATATACATAAACAAGACTAGTTTCCTCATAATTATCTACTTATATTAATATATTGAATAAATAAATCATTGATTTCGGTACTGGTAGAGTTACTTGAATTGAAATAGTATGCTAATTGTGTTCTTAAGTCCTCAATATTTCTAAAGCGTCCTAAATATTCTATTTGACGTATTGTAAATCCATCCACTGTGTCAAAGGGTCTTGATGCATTTCCAATGCCTTGGTTTTGATTATCCATTAAATCAATAAACAAGGGAGTGTATTCATTTTCACCCGTTGTTCTCATCCAATTAAAGGTAACACTGGCATAATCATAATGATTAGGGTATCTCATCCTGGTCAGCAGCCAAGCTACACCCATTGCATATCCCTCTTTAAGCTTATCCCCTTTGGAACTCCAATTCCCTATTCTCACTTCCCAATGTGATGCATGTGCAAGTTCATGAAAAGTAGTATTGTATTATCTTCAGTTACGGAAAAGTTAGCGAATTATTTCGGATTTAGCACTGGCTGTTGCAATTCCTAGTGGATTCGGACGTAGTCGAATCCGCCGTAATTGCGGTTATACAT
Organism: Croceivirga sp. JEA036; assembly: GCF_011882165.1. Taxonomy (NCBI): domain Bacteria; kingdom Pseudomonadati; phylum Bacteroidota; class Flavobacteriia; order Flavobacteriales; family Flavobacteriaceae; genus Croceivirga; species Croceivirga sp. JEA036. Next base: position 257,153 of record NZ_JAATON010000004.1, on the reverse strand, counting down.
TCTTGGGAACAGTTACTATACGTAAATGATAAGATTCTAATTTCCGTTTAATTCTTCAAATTCAAATTCGGAAATAGTTCTTTAAATTATTTTTGTGCTGATATTTAAATGAGTTCGATTGATTTTGGATAGTAAAATTTTAAAAAAGAGTTTTCCTTTCCGCCTATTAATTTCAATTCCGCTTTTTTAGCTTTTAATTACGAACAGCTTTGAAATTTCCGAAAATTAAGGAAGTAAGTAAAAGTCCGATTCCAATACCGATAAAAGAACCCTTTACAAAATCTGGTAATTCAAAAGAGTGAGATAAAATTTGTGAAGTTGCAATTACAAGTAACCCAATTGATAATAAAATTAATGCTCTTCTTTTCTTTATTTTTTTCATTTGATTATAGATTTTTAATAATTAGTATCTCAAATAAAGTATTTGTTACATTAAGTTTTTAGTTTAGGACGGTTTGGCTGAATTGTTGGCAATTAGCTTTGCTTATTTATTTCTAAATGCTTTCATCATTTCTTTTGGTGATATGTGGGGTCTTCCAGTAACCTTTTCAAAATCTGAATTCACTTTTGGCAAAAAATTTAGCTAACGGTCGTGTGTATGGTTTGTTGCGGAAAGTTACGCTTAAAATTTCGGATAAGCAACGAGCTATTAAAGCTGTTTAAACCTTTTAAAACGGGTTTGTAAACCTGAAATAGAAAAATTAGCACTAAACTGCTTTAATAGTGGCTTAGCTGATTGCAATGAATTCCGATTAAGGAATTTAGCCGCAATGAGCTATACACGTTGTTGGCAACAGTAATTTTTATTTACCTGTAACACGTTAAACAAATATTTTCTTCGATTTCATTATCTCGATAAAGTACATTTCCTTTACAGCTTTCAATTCGACAGGATTCCCTTATCACATTAAATTCCGCATTACAATTTACACAATATAGGTTTTCAGATTTTGGCGTATTTGGTTTTAAAAAAGCCCATTTACTGTCTAAATAATCATACTCTTCATCAATTGTGTCTTTGCATATTTTACAGAAGTAACTTCTGCTTGTTAAGTTTACTGAATGAAATTTGTTTAGTTTTTTTCTTCCAATCATAAATTCAGCAAAATCTAAGTATTCATAAGTTAATGTGTCTTCTATATCCCAATCATAAAATCCAAATAGTGGGTTTTTGAAATTGAAATTTGATAAATGTAAAAACCAAGAGTCTTTTCCAAAGAAATAGGTAAAAGCCTTTAAAATGTCTTCAATTAATTCATTTGGCTTAATTCCAATTTTTGAAGCTCCGTGAATTGCTTTATTTCTATTTTGTCTTACTTTTTCAATAAAAAGTATAAGTTCTTCGTTAATATCTAATTCTGATTCAACACCACAAAAAGTTGCAAGTAATGATTCTCCCGAAATAGTATATAAGCTATCAAAATCCTTGTCAGTTCTACTTGGTAGTGTAGGCCATTCATTTCGCTTTTTCTCAATTAATAGCAAAGGTGAAGTTTTACAAACTACAGATTTCATAAAAGTTTCAACCGCTTGATGTAATAGTATAACAGATGTTCCAATGGTTCCATCATTATACTTCCATATTTTATTCATCTCGACATCTTTTTGGATATCTTCATCATATCCTTGATAATCTTGATAAACCTTGTACAATAAATTAAATGCTTGTGTCAAACATTGAAATGTGACTTCCTCAAAATCTTTCGCTGATGGTTGGTTAATTATCAAAGTTTGTTTTTTATTGTTGCCAACAATTGAATATCCGTCATATGACAGCTATATAATTTTTAGGCTAAAGATAAAAAATATCCTTACGCATAACAGTGAATCAGCGTCAATTAACAGGAACCAGAAGTGTATAAACCGTATGACACTTAAGACCTCCCCATCACTGCTTATGAATTGAATTAAAAGATGCTTTAAAAAGATAATATTAACTAAAGACGTACTACTGGTCTACGCGTTTAGGGTTAAAAATAAACAAACAAAAGTGTATCAAAGCCGTTTTTCCGCTTCAAAACGGAAATACCACTATGCTTATGACCGTAAATAGGCTCTAAAAAGAGAATTAATATTAAATGCCTCTAAAAAAAATTGGCGATGCTGAAGTCTATTCTCTTTTACAGACGGTAAATCTAAACTTTGGTCAAATTGTATTGGAACATTGTAAGACCAATAAATTGTAAAAGATAAAAACAATAAACTATTGGCAGAGCAACGTTTACAACTATGGGGAAATAAGGTGTTTACTTTTGTGTAAGCAATTACTTAAAAGTAATCACCTTAGTCTTTTTTTTGAAGTCATTAAACACTACTCCTTCAACTCCCAAGTACGTACCCAATCATAATAGGTGGTTCTATCTTTTGCAGTGCCTGTCATGCCACCATCGGCTGGTACCGGATTCCAATCGTATGTTTCTACCACCATACGCAAATGCATAGGTATATTAAAGTCGGCTGCTGGTTTTACTTTTGCATGAAATTTACCATCTAAGAAATACAACACCTCGTCCTTACTTTTCCACCAAACACCATAAACATGGTAGTCTTCTGTTGCTTTCTCTTGCAAAGGTTGCTTTGCCCCAATTGTGCCAGATGCAATGTCACAACCCTCTGGTATGTCTCTACTGTGCGTATTAGAATTCATGTTATTTAGCATCAATTGCGCCCATTCTTGGTTTGTGGTAACCTCTCCCACACATTCCTGAATATCCAATTCTGTAGTACGTTTATCACAACCATCTGCCGCTCTCCTATCATTTATTAACCAAAAAGTAGAAGACATAAAGGTTTTATTTGCCTTCATACGGCATTCGTAATAGCCATAAGTCTTTCCTTGATAAGAACCTACATAACCCCCACCGTGGGTATACGTTTTTCCCTGCTTTACTACTGGTTTATCTAGGGTGTTGGTAATAATTTCCAAATTACCATCCGCTACGGTTATGTTGTCTGCTACAAACAGCCCTGGTGCTCTACCAATCCAACCTTGTCCAGAAATTTGCCATTTTTTCTCGTCTACTTTTTTGCCATTGAACTCGTCTGACATTCCCTTGACTAATTTCCATTTGGCTCCACTCGGTTTTGGGTCTTCCCCTGCAGTAAAAAATGGTCCTTTTTGCCCATAAGCAACTATGCCTAGCAATAGAAATGCCGCCGTTATTCCGTTTTTGTAGTGTATCATTTTTGGTCTGTTTTAATTCCGACTTAAAACTATCTAATCCACACAAAAACTATTAGCACATATAGGTTTGATACAAGAACAAATGGATAAATTAATTAGCATCTCCCATCAAAAATTGTATTCTACCGTTAATCCAATATTCGCCATTTTTATCCCCCTCTGCAGATGACAATAGCAATTCTTTATTTAGTTTAAAGGTTAACTGATTATCTAGAGTTTTAAATAAACTTGCGGTGTTTAAAATCATTAAATTGTCTAACAGGCCGTGCTTTTCCTTTAGTAATTTTTCAAGGGCTGTCACTGGATTTTCTTGCGCCGTAAGTCCTAAATATTCAATAGCTCTTAAACGCACTAGCACTTCATCGTCGTTTTCTTTTAAATTGCGAATAATTGGTGTAAACGCTATTGCTTCTTCTTTAAAAGCGCTACAAACTATAAGTGCCCAATACCTTTTCCATGGATTGTCTGATTTCAACGCTTTTGCTATTTCTGCTTTTGCTTCTGTAAAAGGTAACAGTTCTAAATTGGCGATTGCAATGAGTTCCCCTATTTCTTTCTTATGCTTTTGACCAAAATCAACTGGATTATTGATAGCATGCTGCCGCAAATAAGACTCTGGATAAAAACTTAAATCTGGCCATCCTGTTACCTTATCGTTTAAGGCTTTTCTCAGTTCTTGTAGTTTTTCCGCAAATTGAGGACTATTAGCCAAATTTTTAATTTCATGGGGGTCTGTAGAAACATTGAACAACTGCTCTACTGGTCTTGCCTTAAAAAATGCTGCTTGCGTTGCTGTTAGCGCTCCTTTTCGGTACAAGGCTAACCATTCTTGATATGCTTTTTGTTTATACCGGTACGCATTATAGAGCGCATCTACATTGAACGGTTGGTAGTTTCTTATATACTTGTAATTTCCTATTCGGATGCTCCGCACCAAATCGTACTTTTCATCAAAACGGTCTGCATGTCCAATGGTTAGTTGTTGTTTATTTAGTTCTTGCAAACTAACATCTTTACCCATAAAGGCTTTACCGTCCATTTGCTTAGGAACGGCTACGCCAGCAAGATTCAATAGTGTAGGCGCAAAATCTACAAAACTTACAAAACCATCTACCCTACTCCCCGCTTTAGCAGGAAAAAGATGCCGCCATTTTTCTGGTATATAAACCACTAAGGGAACCTGCAAACCACTCTCATAAATATATCCTTTAGAACGCGGCAGTACCCCACCATGGTCTCCAAAATAAAAGATGATGGTATTATCTAAAACTTGATCCTCTTTTAGCTGAGCTACAAGCTCACCTATACGCGCATCATCATGTCTGTGCTTCTCATAATAATAGGCATAGCTTTTTCTAAAAGTTGGTGTGTTTGGGTGGTATGGAAACACTGTAATATCATCTGGGTTACGATGCAAATCTGTGATTGCATAATCATCCAATCGTTTATGCATACTACCTTCATGGGTATCGTGCAAACTCCAGACCTGCATAAAAGGCTGCCCCTCTTTTCTATTTCTGTAAGATGCCTCTTTGGAGCTATCATCCCAAATACCATCTAATTCAAAATTATAATCTTCCTTAGCGCAATTGGCCATGTAATACCCTGCCTCTTTTAAATATTCTGGATATGATTTTAAGCCCTCTGGTAAGGGAACTTCAAAGGCATTTCTATGAAATTGGCTACCCGTCCTTGGCGCATAGGTTCCGCTTATGAGCGTGCTTCTAGCTACAGAACATACCGCTCCATTAGAAAATGCATTATTGAATACAATACCTTCTGCCGCCAACGCTTCTACATTGGGCATGGAAACGCCATTTTCAGGGTCGTACAATTTTAACCATATGGCCGAATTGTCTTCTGTAGTAATCCAAACAATATTGGGTTTTTCTTGCTGTGCAAAACCGTACATTACCCAAAAAATTACCAAAAAGAGTAGTAGACTGGTTTTTATATTATTTTGTTCTTTCAATTGGTATGGCATTTATATCACTATTTAACGTATTCTTTTTTTAATATGAGCTGTTTTTTAAATGGAAAACATTAGTATTGTAAAGGCTGGGGCCCTGCTGTACCACAAGTGGTCCGCTTGTTTTCTCCTTGATACGCATCAATCTAAATTCAACTTAAAATCATGCACCCCTGGAGCAAAATTACTGTAGTAAACTTTGGTCCCTTCTCCCCAAGTTCCCCAGTCCACCTCTACTCTATTGTCTCCTAATACGATATTAGCCAGTTTTACGCGCATTTTTTGAGCTATCTTTTTATAAGCTTTATCAAAGGCTACATTGTTTAGTTCTTTAGGGTCCTTTGTGGTGTGATACAAACTAGGGTCTATAGCCTGATAAGGAGCCGTCAAAGCCCATCGAATTTGTTCTCCTTTTCTTGCTTTTTGTGGACGGATTCGCATGGAAAAAACATATTCCTTAGTACGGATATACGCTCTAGGGCCTGTAGCTGCATGGCTCTCTCCTATAATATAATCGCGTTCTGGCGCTGTGCCATTGGCTATCAATGCTAAGTCCATTCCGTCTAAATAGGTATAAGCATCTTTAGTAATATCTGCTCCGGCTTCTGCTAAAATGGTGGGTGCAATATCTACAAACTCAGCAAAAGCATCTACTACTTTCCCAGCAGGGTACTTTTCTTTATTAGAACTAACAATTACAATTGGGTTATGGCTATCTAGCTCCCAAGGTGTACATTTAGAGACTGCTCCGTGGTCATTTAATTTCCATCCGTGGTCTCCGTGTACATACACGATTGTCCAAGGTTGTTTTTTAGCTTCGCTATAAGCTATAAAACCATCTACAGCCTCCCCTATTAAACTATCGCCATAAGCACAAAAAGCATAGTAATCCTGAATCATTTTTTGCTTTTCTTCTGCTGTAAAATGGTCTGTACCTTTACTTTTTATAAATCTTTTAATTTGCTCTGGTAGTTTTGCAAGTTCCTCTTTTGTAAACTGAGGTACTTTGTAGGTTTCTTGCTGAAAGCGTTCTCTAAATGTTGCAGGGGGTAATACGGGGGTATGGGGAAAATCATACCCTAAATGCACAAACAGAGGTTTGTCTGGAGCTATCCCAGCTACCGTTTGTGAACCCACAGTGAATGTAGGCGCTGTATTATTAAGGTAGTCTAAAAGTACTCGGTTATAATATCCGTCTCTAGTTTTTCCGGCGGGTTGTGGACTTACTCCAGAGAGGATAATACCTTTAGTAGGATGTTCTTTCTCTCCTTTTTTATAATGTCGCAGTATATCATACTTTTTATTTGCCAAAGCCGTCTTACCCCTATGGGAAGGTCGCTCTTTTTCTAACTCTAAAGAAGCATATGTAAAGGTCCCCTCTGGAGACACGAAATACTCTACACTCTTTAGCGGTTCTTCTAATGTTTGGCCATCTACTTCTTTTATCCAATCTTTACCCCAGTCTGTGAGGCCATCTTTATGCATTTGTTTAAAGCTAATAGCATTCTGATAAATAGGATGCGTTGTAGGTTTCCCCTCTTTTAAGGTTTTAATACGAACGCCCAATTTACCAACATGAAAGGTTTGGTAGCCCTCTTTAACCATCTGCTCTGGTAACGTTGGCTTAAAATGTGGCAAATTGTTGTTGTAATATTCAAATTGATAAATTCCAGACCTAAATGGGTAACGTCCTAAATGCATTGCAGAACGCGATGGCGCACATACTGGCGAATGCACATAAGTATTTTTATACGTAGTGCCCATAGCTATAAGCCGGTCTATATTAGGAGATTCTACATAGCCAAGCTCACTCATTTCTCTGCCATGTATCATTTTATTAAATCCCCTTACAGCATCATACCTATGGTCATCTGTAACTATCCAAAGAATATTAGGTTGCTTTTTACTAGCATTAGTTTGCGCTACACTAGGTGTTATTTGCAAACAAATAACGAGGATGGATAATAATCGGTTTACTAGGGTTAATTGGTATGTTTTCATCTACTTACACTAAACAAAACGATGTGACAGTATCACATCGTTTTTAAAGTGATGAAGTTTTAAATTTTCCATTACTTCTCTAACCACATATTCGTTTTTTAGTACTACATATTACCAGAAATTAAAACCTCTTCTTTCTCTTTTAAGAAAATTGTTCATAACCACCTTACCTACAAGAATAACTTTTGTCTTTATTTCTTTGTCACTTCTATAGCTATGCTAACCAAATCTCTGGACAACGTCACCGATTTTAGCTGGTTCTCCTCCATATTGAATTGCAAATAATTAGGATAGTCTTTTATTTTATACTTACCATCTCCCAAATACATTAATTCACTTTTATCCTCTCCTTTAAAATGACTAAAAAAAGCAGATGCAACATACAGTTTACCATCTTCTTCACTAATGGCAGTGGGCAGTTTTAGTTGATACAAAAAATCATTATACTCCCCAATCAGTGCCTTTCTAGTACTCGCAGGTATTTCTTCAATTTGGTCTTCGTCCAATTCTTTTTTCCATTGCAATAGTTTTAGCAGCTTCTTACGTGTATTATCAATAACCGGAAAACGATTGGGCTTTTCACCATTAGCCAAAAACACAAAACCATTACCATCTGTCATGGTTGCAAAAACATCGCCACCAACGCCCGTATTAGAGCCATTACAGGATAGCCAATCATAATTATTAAATCCAAAAGATTTTTGAAAACCATAACTCCATCCGCCTACCGCATTTTTTAATGCCGAAACAGCAGTTACCTCTTGTGCTACGGATGTAGAAATCACCGTAGTATCTTCCCCGTTCAGGGCTTTCTGTAATGCTATGGTTAGCTTGGCCAAATCTGTTGGTGTAGACCATAGCCCAGAAGCACTTACTTGTGGTGTAATAGGCAATCCTGTTTTAATTACCTTACCATCTTTATCATGTACCAATGCTACATTTTGTAAAAATCCTTTTTCATTGGGCTGTATCATACTGGTATTTTCTAATCCTAAGGGCGTAAATAAATGCTCTTGTGCTAAATTGGCAAGATTGGTCTTAAAAGTATCCTCTAAAGCCATTTGCACTACAACATACCCACCACCGCTATATTGCCAACTAGTCCCAGGTTCAAACAAAAAGTTTATTTCTTCCTTATACCGTGGAAGTTGCCCCAATAGACTTTGCTTAATTGTTGGTACAGTATCTCCTGCATAAAAATCTGCGAAACCATGTTGGGTAGTCCCTGCGGTATGATTTAAGAAGTGTTTCCAGCTAGGTTGTGTTTTAGTAGTCCATTCACTTTTTGGCAATTGCCAACGCTTTAGACTTTTTGCAATAGGCGCATCTAAATCTAACAAGCCTTTTTCTTCTAGAATAAAACAAAGTAAGGCGGTCACAGGTTTGGAAATTGATGCTGTAGAGAAAGCGGTGTTACCATCTAAATTTTCTTCACCTTCCGTACTTTTAACTCCGTATTGTTTACTGTATACTATTTTATAATCTTCAAAAACAACAAAACTAAAACCTGGCAGGTTGTGTTCTTTTAGTTGATGCTCTATTTGTAGGCTATCTGCTAAAAAGTCAAATTTTTTTTGGGATGCAACTGTTTGTGCTTTAGATGGCATGGCTAAGTAAAGCATGCAAACCAGTAAAATGTACGTGTAGTTTCTCATATGTCCGTTTTAAATTAAGACGATGAACCTAAATTTATGTTACAAAAAAAATCTTATGCCTAGGATTTACATATTACTAATGCTTAGGATATTTTGATGGTAACGATTATTGAGCTGTATCCTTTCTTAGTATTACGGTTTGATTACGGCAAACTTTTGTATTTGTAATAATAATGCTTGTATATCTATTTCGGTTCGGGGTATTAACAAATTAAAGTGCTCATACTTATGTCCTTTACCACCAGCTCTACTTATGGTAAACTCCAAACACTGCTCCCCTAAAAACGATTGCAATTGGCAGCGCTCTAAATTGCGGTCTTGGTTATTAAAGGAAACTACATACTTATTTTTAATTAATAACCCAGAGGTAGTTATTCTTGCACTTGGCCCAGAATCAATTAACAAATTGGTTTTAAATTGGGTAATTGCTTTCCATTTAAAATAAGCGATAAGCGAACCACCCAAACAGAAAACCGGCACTATTATGTTAAAAACTGTTCTGTTATCCTTATAAAGAAAAATAAAAAACACAAAAAGAACTGTAAATACGATTATAAACGTTGCTTTAAAGTTTCTTTTCTTTTTTTGCGTGTACTTTGTACCGTATGTTTGCCATTCTAGCGGTTTATAATTGATTATTGTCAGTAGTCTTGAATCGTCCTAAGACCAAACCTTTACTAGTTTTTCTTTAAAAGCCTTATCTATGGTTATCATGTAATTGATACTATAATATAGCATTGCCAGTCCTATTGCAGCTATTGGTGCACTTACACTAAATTTAGTGCTATGTTTGGCGATAAAAAAATTTATCACCGAACTCAATACCATAAAAATGCCTAAGATGAGTAGGAGTATTATTAAGAGTGATTTCTTTTTAAGAAATGGATTTTTTCATATAAAAGTTAAGTTGATTTTGGCCTTCGCTTGAAAACAACTTTTAATTAATGTCTAGATAAAGATACTATATAACGGGCTTGGATAATCGGCTAAGGATAAGAACACCTAATCGTATTAGCTAAAATCCAAAAAATGCAGGAATTTGGCCAAAATATATATGTCTCAAATTTAAAGTAGAAAAAAATTGGTTTTTACCTCAGTTCTTTGTTATGTGCTGGCTTTTATGCATTAATTTGGATTTCTATTTGCTGGTATAAAACTCCTTTTCCACCAGCCATTAAGCTTTTTATTTTTCCTTTCTCAATTCTTAAGTTAACGATGATTGAACTTGGTGATGGCTCTTTCATATATTTTCCTTGTTGAATTTTGAAACTGTCTTTTTCGATTTTTAGTACATCAAATAAATAGCACCCAAGAGGCCCACCCGCCATTCCAGTACCTGCCTCTTCTAATATTCCATATCGAGGTCCAAACATTCTTGATGTAGCATCATAACCTTTTTCTTCTGTATCTGTTGAAAAAACGTAATAACCTATTAAATCGAAAACCTCACTAATTTCAGATATTAAATCAAAATCAGGTATTATGTCTTTTAATACCTCTCTGTTTTTAACTGGAATGAGAATAAAAGAATTACCTGTATTTACCAATTTAATTGGTGCATTTGGAATGAGGTCAGTTTTAGATAGACCCAAAGAATTTAAAATCATATCCTCTTTCTCGCTCACCTCAACATATTTTGGAGCTAATTGTTCCATAAATGCCAAATCGCCTATCATTTCTATTTTTCGACTTCCATCTATTGTTTCTTTTGAAGAAATATAACTTTTTAAAAGGCCTATTTGCTTTAAGTATGAAAATGTGGCAACTGTAGCGTGGCCACAATGTGCTATTTGTTTATTTGGCGTGAAGAAATCTAACTTAAAATCCTCAGTTTTGGATTTTGAAACAAAAGCGGTTTCTGATAAACCTACTTTTTTCGAAATCTCAAGTTTATTTTTATCAGATAATTCATCTGCGTTTAAAACTACACCTGCTGGATTACCACCTTTACCGTTTTCTGCAAAAGCGTTAAGAATTTGTACGTTAATTATTTTTTTTGCACTGTCCATTTATATTTTATTATAAGTTATATAGGATGGACGTTATTAGTTAGAAAAAGACGTAGTAAATTTTAATTATTTTCAAAATCTATTAGCTTACCTGTACTATCCGATTCTACATTTGGGCAATCCAAAATGTTCTCCTTTAATACTTCTCTGGCTTTTTGAACTCTTGACTTTGCACCAGAATATGACAATTTTAAATGTTCGGACAGTTCTTTTTGTGAGAAGTTTTTAAAAGAGGTTAAGATAATAGCCTCTTTATGGTCTGCAGAAAGTTCTTTGATTTTCTGATTGATGCAATTAGTAAGATTTGAATAATTGAAATTTTCCTCTTCGGTCAAAGGGATATCTAATTCATCTATTGAAACATTCTTATTTTTGGCTTTGCGTAAATAGTCAATAATTGTATTTCTTGTAATTTGGTAAACCCAGGATGTAAGTTTTGAGGTGTGTTTTAATTGATGAATCTTGGTTTGAATTTTTAAAAAAACGTCTTGATGAATATCTTTTGACGTTTGTTCATCTTTTATTTTTCCCAAAATGAACTTATAAAGTTCTTCATTTAAGTCTATCCAAATATCATAAACTTTTCTTTCCATAATCTTTGTCTTGCAAACCTTGTTTGATGCTAATTTGTTTTACAAAGTGGCCTTGACTGTTAAGCTGCAGCAACCCATTGGCTATAGTGCCCAATAAAATGCCACCATCTTTTAAGCGGTAACTGCAATAGATAGAAACAGGCCCTAAAAACGAAAAAGGGTTTTCTAAACCCTTTGCAGTACCATCTGCGCCAAAAACAACACGTTCGCCATTATCCAAGATAGCTTGCTTACTACCATCTTTCTCAGTAAAGCTAACTACTGCTTGATCACCGATAACATTTTCAGGAATTAGCAATTTAGAACCCGACTTGTTCCAAACATACAAACCTTTATTTTTAACTTGATAATACAAACCATCTGCAAGTTCAAATATTGCCGCACGGTTTACCTCTGCAGGTATTTCTTCTATAGATTCCTTATCCGGATTAAAAAGTAAAATTCTTGAGAAGGATTGAAACAATACCAAATCATCTACCACTTGAATATTCCAAAACTCTTCATCTTCTAGTAAAGAATCCTCTAGAAGTTTAGTTAAAGAGGTATAGATTAATGCACCCTGTTCATTTCGCTCCCAATAGCCAAACTCCATATAACAACCCGCATATAAACGTTTGCCATCAAAAGTCAAACTCCGAATTACCGAACCATTGGGAGTACCATATTTAGACCAGCGCTCCCCATCAAAAGAAAGTATACTATGATTGTTGGCTAAATACATGTAGCCATTATCCCCTTCTTCTATAGCCCAGTTCTGGTTCTCACCATCATAAGTTAAAGGTGAAATTGCCTGTATAGGAGCGCTTTCTTGCCCCTGCGTAAAACAACATAGCAATAAAAATAATACCAGATAAAATCTTTTCATAGCTTTTGGTAGTGGTATAAAGATAAGGCAACAATTAAAAATTGAGCGGTTATAGTTTAAGCCTAACAAAAAAGCCATACCGATTTCTCAGTATGGCTTTTTTATTATTTAATAAACCCGTTTTATTTAAAACCGATTTCTTTTAAGCCTTCATGGCTAATCTTAATAACCTCTAATGGTTTTTTATCCCACGTCATATCTTGCTCTACAAAATAGCCTTCCATTCCAGATTTGTCTTTTTGGGCAAGAATTCGTTTAAAATCGATATGGCCTTCCCCAACAGGAGCAAATTTACCTTCATCGTCCATATCCTTCACGTGCCATAGTTTAAACCTACCTGGGTATTTTTCAAAATACGCCAAGGGGTCCGCACCTGCTTTGGTTACCCAGTATAAATCCATCTGAAAATTCACGTATTTTTGGTCGGTATTTTCTAATAAATAATCTATTAAAATACTACCATCTTCACCTTTCATAAATTCAAAATCATGATTATGATAAAGTAATTGAACACCCGCGGCATCGGCTTTTTTACCTAATTCGTTTAAAATTTTTAAAAGCTCTTCTTTAGTACCCTTCATACCCATTTTCATGGTCTCTTGATCTAAAGTAAACATGCCCATAGGAGGTATAGGAACCACTACGTATGTAAAACCTGCGGCTTTGGCATCTGCCAATTGCTGTTCCGCATTATCTAGAGTGATGGAACTTTGGTGAGAACTTAACGGTTTAAGACCTAATTGCTGTAACGAATCTTTAAATGCTGCTGGTTGCATACCATAATACATACCATTGTCATAACCTGCTGCTTCTACGTAAGCATATCCGGTTTCTGAAACAGTTTTTAAGGTTTCAATTGGTGCCTTGCCCATATCGTCCCTAACCGTATAGAGGGCCAAACCTCCAAACTTACCATCAGCACAAGAAAGAAACACGAGAACCATTGCTAAAATGGCTGTTCCTTTTTTTAATTGTTTAGTCATTGTATCAGTTTTAGTCGTACTAAAAATAGTATAAAAGTTAGGAATTAATTATAGAATTAATGTAATAAAAAACCCGTCTTACTGACGGGCTTTTTTAATTCTTAGCTTAGCGGATTCCCTTTTAAGCGTTTTTCAATTTTCTTTTTCTTCTCAGTCAACCGTTTCATTAAATCCATTAACTCAGAATCTTTGGTCTCCTTGTATATTTCGTTTATATCTAAAATTAACTGTTTTGCTTCCCTTGAAGCTTCTACACGGTCGCTTGTGGACATATGACTTAGCGTCCTGTTCTCAAACTCCGTAGCCTTTTCCAATAATTCTGCAGTCATTTTTCTATAAAATTACGCTCGCACCTCTTTGTAAACCAAAGCTTTACATAAATTTTTCTTATGCAGCTATAAGTTATTGATTTGTATAACAATTCAATATTAAAAAGAGGGATTTTAAATGTTAAAAAAATAATTTTCCGAATATAAGGAATATAGCCGTATCTACTATCCCAAATATTACATAAATTATTTAAAGAATATTAACAACAATAATATTAAAGCTTACAAACCTGCTGCGGTGGAGTCTTTTAGCTGTAAAACCGCTTGCAATTGCAGCACCTGCTCCTCTAATCTTTTGTTCTCTATTTTTAACTCGTTTACACTTTTAGCAAAGTCCGTTACGGAGATGTAATTTTCTTTTTGCATCAGTTTTGTTGCAATGCTATAAAGGGTAAAAATAAAACTAATTGCTACTGCAGAAAAAAGCCCATACAACAATAGTTTTTCTTTTCTATACTTAGGCTTCGTAGTTGTCACGCCTATCGTTTTCCTTTTGTCTGTATTGCGTACGACTCCTAAATGGTCAATAAAATTGTCCCATTTTTCTTCTTCCTGGATAAATAATTGAGTAAAACCTCCTTGATCTAAAAATTCTTGAGTCGCCGCTTTTGCTGAAAGCATAAACACTTTAGCCCCGTTGCCGCTCATCGTATCTATCAAATCAGGGTCATACGTCTGTATTTCTAGAATTAATTGTTGGGCAAAGGAAAGGCTGTAATTGGGGTGTAAAAACTCATTGTAGAGGTAATCTACTTCAAAAAAGTCATCTCTAAAGAGGGCGTACCTTAGGAACTTATCTTTAAGTTCTGCCTTAAAAAATTCACTCATTCCCAGTTAGTTGTTCTCCGGCCTAAAATAAAATCTTTATTTGGGCTAAACAAAATAAAAGCACCAATAAAAATTGATGCTTATGTGTTTGTAAAGTAAATGTTAGTTATACAATTTCTGCACTTAAACCTGCTTGCAATAAACGGGTACAACGGGGTTTTAAATCGTTATACTCTCCAGTTTTTACTGTGCATTTACCTTTGTAATGTACTATTAAAGAACATTGTTCTGCTTGTTCTGGGGTATGCTCACAAACAGAAATCAACGTATTAATTACATGGTCAAAGGTATTTACATCGTCATTAAATAAGACAATCTCGTTCTGATTGCTTATTTCTTCTTCTACTAATAGTTCTTCTGAATATTGTTCTTGTGCTCCCATGACATTTAGCATCTGTTTCTAAAATACATATTTTGCCGCTACCCAATTATTCTTTTCAAGATTTTTTTCAAATTGTAAACCAAATTCGATACATTTTGCGGATATCATTTCTAAATCCTCTAAATAGAAGCCACTTAAAAATAATGCCCCGTCCTTTTTTAAGCAAGAAACATATGTTTCAATATCTTTTAAAAGAATATTACGGTTAATATTCGCCAAGATAACATCAAACTTAGTTTCACCTAAAAGTGAGGCGTCTCCCTCTTTAACTTCAATGTGGTGGCAATTGTTACGTTCTACATTTTCTAAGCTGTTTACGTAACACCAATTATCTATATCTATTGCTTCTAAAGTAGTAGCACCGCATTTTTCTGCAAGGATGGCTAAAACGCCAGTACCACAACCCATATCTAAAACTGATTTACCTTTAAAATCATTCTCTAGTATATGGCTTAACATCATAAATGTAGTTTCATGATGTCCTGTTCCAAAACTCATTTTTGGTTCTATAACAATATCATAAGTTACATTTTGTTGCTCATGAAATGGTGCACGCACCAAGCATTTATCTTGAACTAGGATGGGTTTGAAACTTTTTTCCCATTCTGCATTCCAGTTTTGCTGCACTACAGTCTTACTAGTCCAAGATATTTGATGTTCTTTGGTTGTAAACAGGTAGATTTCTTCCATAGCTTGCAAATTGAAAAGGTCTTTCTGCACATAGGCTATCAACCCTTCATCATTCTCCACAAAACTTTCAAAACCTAACTCTCCTAACTCCGCTATCAGAATATCAGAGGCAGGTTGCACTGGCGAAATCTTAAAATCTAATTCTAAATATTCCAATTTAAATGGCGTTCACAATTGCTATAAAATCATCACTCTTTAAAGATGCCCCACCAATTAAACCACCATCTACGTCTGGTTTAGAAAAGATGTCTTTTGCATTGGCTGGTTTTACACTACCTCCATAAAGAATAGTAACATTTTCTGCTATGGTTGGCGTTACAGCATCTGCAATAGTTTTACGAATAAAAGCGTGCATTTCTTGTGCTTGCTCTGGTGAAGCAGTTTCGCCTGTACCAATAGCCCAAACAGGCTCATACGCTAAAATTATTTTACTCCATTGCTCCGGCGCTAAGCCAAACAACACGTTTTTTAATTGGCTTGCCACTACCTCAAAATGTTTCTCCGTTTTGCGGTCTTCTAATTCTTCGCCAAAGCAAAAAATAACTTTCATATTTTTGGCCAAAGCAGTTTCTACTTTTTTAAGCAATAGTGCATCGTCTTCACCAAAAATAGAACGCCTTTCTGAGTGCCCCAGAATAACTGTATCTACACCAATATTTAGCAACATATCTGCAGAAATCTCGCCGGTAAAAGCTCCATTAGACTCAAAATGCATGTTTTGTGCTGCCACCTGTATATCACTAGCATCTAACGCTTTTACTGCACTAGCTAAGTTAACAAAGGTTGGTGCTACAATTACTTCTGCTTTTGTATCTGGTAATTTAGCAGCTAATTCTGACAAAAGTGTTTCAGTCTCTGCTAAGTTTTTATTCATTTTCCAGTTACCTGCCACTATCTGGGTTCTCATAATCTTTATTTTAAGTTTAATGATTCTATGTCGTTATAATGTACTTTTTCTGTAATGGTCCCTTTTTCTAAGACCAAAATTCCTGGATTGGAACGCACTATTGTTTTTAAGGTAGTTTGATCGGTAAAGTAAAAATCAAATTTCAAATTATACTCTTTAACTATTGCCGCGGCTTGTTCACTATTAGAAGCAGACATCCCTATCACTTTATATCCTTTTTTGGCAGCTCTATCCGTAATCTTTTTTACTGCTGTAAAAGCCTCTAATTCTGCTTTTGCCAAATCATAAGAGATTACCATTACCAATTTGGGTTCTTCTAGCAATGAAACTGCGTAATCTACACCCTCTTGCTCTATAGTAAAATCATGTATTGGAGGTTCATAGCCTTTCTGAATTTCTTCTGTCTCTACCCCAACAAAATTGCCCTCTACAGTAGGATAATCGCCATTGGTAACATAACTTTTTTCGGTGCCATTTTCATTAAACGTCCATGTGTATTCATACAAGGGTTCTGGTGCCCCTTCAGGAATACTCATACCTTCCATAATATTAGCCCCTATCTTATAAGGTCTAAAGTCTTTAGAGGGTAAATGATTTAATACATGGTAACAAAATAATATACAAGATAAGGTAGCTAAACCAACAGCCCACCAGTCTTTTTTTTCTGGTAGAATAGGTTGAATGTACTTTATACCCTTGAGTAGCACTAAAATGAGTACTAATAAGACGACATCCTTAGTAAAAGACTCCCACGGAGTTAATTTTATCGCATCTCCAAAGCACCCACAATCCGTTACTTTATTAAAGTATGCAGAGTAAAAGGTTAAAAAGGTGAAGAAAACAATCATAGCTAATAAGCTCCATACTGTAAATTTGGGCTTAAAACCAATTAAAAGCATTACACCTAAAAGCACCTCTACAATAACTACGAAAATAGAGATTGCCAGTGCATAAGGCTCAAAGTAAGGCATGTTTAAAACGCCTATACTAAAATATTCTTCTAATTTAAAAGAGAAACCTACAGGGTCATTTAGCTTTATCAATCCACTAATGATAAAAAGCACCCCAACAAAAATTCTACTAAATCCTACTAAAAACTTCATTATTCCGCCGTTAAATGTATCATTGCAAATACTGCATAATTTAGCATGTCTTGATAGTTTGCAGCAATACCTTCACTCACTATAGTTTTTCCTTGATTGTCTTCTATTTGCTTTACCCTTAGTAATTTTTGCAAGATTAAATCTGTTAAGGAACTTACACGCATATCTCTCCACGCTTCTCCATAATCATGATTTTTATTTTCCATTAAAGTTTTACAAACAGCTACCTGTTCATCATACAACTTTAGCGCCTCCTCTGGATTCAAATCTGGTTGACTTGCTATCCCTTTTTGTATTTGAATTAAAGCCATAATGGCGTAGTTTATAATACCTATAAACTCTGACTGTTCCCCTTCATCTACTTTACGAATCTCTTGCTCTTGCAAACTTCTGATACGCTGTGCTTTTATAAAAATTTGGTCGGTTAAAGACGGTAAACGGAGTATACGCCATGCCGTACCATAGTCTTGTGTTTTCTTTATATACAACTCCCTACAGTTATGTATCACTGCATCATATTGCTCTGAAGTCTTCTGCATGTATCTGCTATTTTATGTAATTTCAACCCAGTTTTTACTATCCAAGCACTACAAAAGTCAAAGATAACGAAACACAGCAAAGCGATTAATATTTATGACCATAAACTGCAAAGGCAACCTGATAGATTTAACCACCCCTAAAGTGATGGGAATATTAAATCTTACGCCCGACTCTTTTTTTGATGGAGGACGGTATAACGCTATGGAAAATGCTCTAGAACAAACTGAAAAAATGCTACAAGATGGAGCCACTTTTATAGACGTAGGGGCTTATAGCTCTAGACCAGATGCCAAGGACGTAAGTGAAACTCTAGAATTACAACGATTAATACCTGTAGTTGAGCAATTAATGACCCATTTTCCTAAAATCATCCTTTCTATAGATACCTTTAGAGCAAAAGTTGCTGCAGCAGCATTGGATGCTGGGGCAGCGTTAATAAATGATATTTCTGCCGGTCAATTGGACGATAACATGCTGCCTACAGTAGCCGACTATCAAGTGCCATACATAGCCATGCATATGCGCGGCACGCCACAAACCATGAAAACCTTAACGCATTACAACGCACTAACTAAAGAGGTGGTCATTTACTTTTCAGAAGTGTTACAAAAAGCTCAAGCACTTTCTATTAAAGATGTAATTCTAGACCCTGGTTTTGGTTTTGCAAAAACACGAGAACAAAATTTTGAATTGTTAGCTCAACTGCACAGACTAAGTGCATTAGAACGACCAATTTTGGCAGGTATAAGCAGAAAGTCTATGATTTACAAAACCTTAGATACGTCTCCAGCATCAGCCTTGAACGGCACAACTGCTTTGCACATGCGTTGCTTAGCACAGGGAGCAAAAATTTTACGTGTACACGATGTAAAAGAAGCTATGGAATGTGTAAAATTGCATACCGAAGAAGAAAACTACCTATAGTGGTTTCCTAAGCAAGATTTTTTAAATTTACACAAACACGGCACGATTGGAATTTCTAAATTTTCTAGAATTTAAGATTACCGACCTCATAGATATTATTCTTGTGGCCGTTTTACTGTACTATGTTTACAAGCTTGTAAAAGGGACCGTTGCCATAAACATTTTTATTGGTATTGTTATAGTATGGGCCCTTTGGAAACTTACAGAACTGTTGCAAATGCAGATGATTAGTAGCATTGTAGGTGGCTTCATGAATATAGGATTAATAGCACTTATCATCGTTTTTCAGCAAGAGATAAGAAAGTTTTTGCTTTTAATAGGTTCTACCAATTTTGCATCTAAACGTAGTTTTGTTCGGCATTTTAAATTTTTAAAGCAAGAAGCCCTACCTACAGAGGTTAATGTTGATGCTATTTTAGACGCTTGTAAAAACATGGGTATAAGTAAAACAGGTGCCCTCTTAGTCATAGAACGTAACAACAGCCTAGACTTTATTAAAAGTACAGGTGATAAGATGAATATTGAAGTCACCCAACCTATATTAGAAAGTATTTTTTACAAAAACAGTCCACTACATGATGGCGCTGCTATTGTACAAGAAAATTATATTACCGCTACACGTGTTATCTTACCCGTTAGCAACGAACGAAGCATTCCTTTGCGTTTTGGATTAAGACACCGAGCTGCTATTGGCATTACAGAAAAAACAGATGCCATCTGCTTAGTTGTCAGTGAGGAGACAGGGATGATCTCTTACATTAAAAATGGCGAATTTATACTATACAAAAGTACAGAGGAGTTATCTGAAATGATCAAAAAGGACTTAGTTTAATGGAGTGTAAAAATTGTTTAGACCAACTAAGAACAGATTATAGTTTTTGCCCTAACTGCGGTGCAAAAGTGATACGAAACCGAATTACCATGAGGAATTTATGGTACGATTTTACTGAATGCTTCTTTAATCTAGACAACACTTTTATACGCACACTTACCAGCCTTTTTACCGACCCAAAAGATGTTATTCTTGGTTATATAAAAGGCACCCGTAAAAAGTACATGAATCCAATCAGCTATTTTATGATAGCCGTAACCCTTGGAGGATTATTTTTCTTTTTACAGAATAAGTTTTTTCCAAATGCCATGAGCTACCAATTTGAACTTTTGGAAAAACAACAAGAAGGACCTGCTGGTATTTTTGTAACAGATTCTGTGGTAAAATGGCAGAAAATCTTAGCAGAATACCAAAGTATTTTTTACATGCTCATGATTCCAATCATATCTCTAATTTCCAGATTAGTTTTTATTAATAGAAAAGAATTGAATCTAAGCGAGCATTTTGTGTTAAACCTCTATGGCTACTCACAAATTAGCATCATTGTAAATTTACTTTACATCGCGTTTATTTGGAATTCCAAAGCCGTGTATTATATTGGAACGTATGCAGTTATTGTAGGCTATGTAGGGTATTATTCTTATATTCTAAAACAAGTTTTTGAACTCAACCGAAAACAACTACTCATAAAGATAATGTTCTTCCTAGGCATAGGTTTTGCACTTTATCTGGTAATAATCGTAGCAATTGCAATTTATCTATTTGCTTTTACAGACACCTTTAAAAATTTGTCTCAGACAGCTTCTTTAGCCATGAACTGGGCCTCATAAAGGTCTCTGTAATACCCTTGTTTGTCTAATAGTTCTTGGTGGGTACCCATCTCTATAATTTTACCAGCATCCATTACAATTATTTTATCCGCCTTTTTAATGGTAGCTAAGCGATGCGCAATAATGATAGATGTTCTTCCTTCGGTAATTTTATTGGTAGCCTCTTGTATCAACTGTTCCGTATAGGTATCTACAGAAGACGTGGCCTCGTCCAAAATTAATATGCTTGGATTACTTACATAGGCACGTAAAAATGCAATTAATTGGCGTTGCCCACTAGATAACATGGTTCCCCGTTCTTTAACATTATACTCATATCCGCCAGGTAATTCATTAATAAATTGGTGTACTCCTATATCCTTAGCAGCCTTTTCTATTTTATCCAGAGTTACTTTATCATCCCTTAATGCAATGTTGTTTTTAATGGTATCCGCAAAAAGGAAGACATCTTGTAATACGATAGCAATATGCGACCGCAGAGAACTCAAGGTAAAATCTTTTATGTCTCTATTATCTATTGAAATTTTACCTGCATTAATTTCGTAAAAACGATTTAGCAAATTGATAATAGTGGACTTACCAGCACCCGTAGCACCTACAATTGCAACGGTTTCCCCTGCTTTTACATCAAAAGAAATACCATGTAAGACTTCTTCATTGGTCACGTAACCAAAATGTACCTTGTCAAAAGAAATAGCACCTTTAACCGTCGTTACTTCCTCAATCCCATTATCTGCAATATGGCTATCAGTATCTAATATTTTAAACACACGGTTGGCTGCAACCATACCCATTTGTAACGTATTAAATTTATCTGCTATTTGCCTTAGTGGCCTAAATAGCAAGTCCATCAAAAAGAAGAAAGCAAAGATGGAACCCGTATCTCCTAAAGTTGCACTTTCTACACGTTGTACCACACCAAAATAAACCACCAGACCAATACCTACGGAATACGATATCTCTGCTACAGGAAAAAAGATAGAGTTATACCATACCGTTTTTAGCCAAGCGTTTTGATGTTTTTCATTTATAGCTCTAAATTTTTCCTTTTCTATAGCTTCACGATTAAACAATTGCACAATCTTCATCCCTGCCAAGCGTTCTTGCACAAAAGAATTGAGGTTAGATACTTGAGCTCTTACTTCTATAAAAGCTACTTTCATCGCTTTTTGAAATAGGCGTGTTGCCACTAGAATAACAGGCATTATTGCAAAGACAATTAGTGCCAGGCGCCAATTCATATAAATCATTACTCCCGCTGCGGTAAGCATCTTTAATAAATCTGCGACGATAACAAAAAAACCTTGGCTAAATATTTCTCCTATTCGTTGCATATCTGCAACCGCTCTAGTTACCAACAAACCAATGGAAGAGGTATCAAAATAGGTCATTTTAAAAGCCATCATTTTTTGAAATAGCTTTATTCTTAAATCTTTAATTACAGATTCTCCTAGTAAATTAGCGTAGTAATTAAATGCTAATTGGCAAATAACTTGCCCCAACAAGACAGCTACCATTAGCAAAACCAATTGCACTAACAAGGCTTGGTCAGTATTTGGCAAGGCATCATTAACCACTTGTTTTACCAATACTGGGGTACAAATTGCAAAAGCTGATAACAATATAGCTGTTATAGCTACCACCCAAAATATACCTCTATAAGGTTGGGTATAGGCAAAAACCCGTTTAAACAAACGAACATCAAACGCTTTACCTGCTTCTTTTTCTTTACTCATGGATTTTTAATTCTGGATACACTACCCTTGTTAAATATAATCCTTTGGCGGGCACAGATACGCCTGCCACTCCCCTATTTTTACTAGCCAATACCCGTGGTATATCATCTGCTGGGCGCTTGCCTAGCCCAATTTCTAAAAGTGTCCCTACCACCGCGCGTACCATATTTCTTAAAAATCGGTCTGCGGTTATGGTAAAAACTAGCTTATCTTCTTTTTGTTCCCAAACCGCATCGCGAACATCGCAAAAAAATGTTTTTACATCCGTATGGGATTTAGAAAAACACTCAAAATCTTTCTTTCCTATAAGCTGTTTTGCTGCAATATTCATAGCTACCACATTCAAAGGCAATGTTACCTGGTGTGCACTATCTTGGTAAAAAGGACTTTTCTCTTGCACCACCCAATATTCATAACTACGTTCTGTGGCATCGAATCTGGCATGACTATCTATTGGAACTTCAAACAAATCTTTAACTGCTATATCTGTTGGCAAGTAGGCATTCAATCGGTAAATTAACTTATCTAAAAGTAACGGTTCTGTTACATCAAAATGTGCATACATTTGTTTTGCATGCACTCCCGCATCCGTTCTTCCTGCACCTACAACCTCAATTTTTTGACGGGTTAGCAAACTCAATCCTTCTTCCAACACTTGCTGCACGGTTACTGCATTTGGTTGTTTTTGCCAACCGTGATATGCTGCCCCATGATATGAAAACTCGATAAAATACCTCAAGAAATTCAATTTAAGCGTTAAAGATACTTTAATCCTTTGGCTCTGTCCTAACCCCTAGAATTTTTAGCATATTTTTAGCGCATGACAAAAATTTTATTGCTTTCTGATACCCATAGCCATTTAGATGATACTATTTTAAAATACGCAAAACAAGCAGACGAAATTTGGCATGCTGGGGATATTGGTGATTTAGCCGTTACCGATGCTTTTGCAGCGCTAAAACCTATACGCGGTGTTCATGGCAATATAGACAACCATGTGATACAAAAAGAGTTTCCGGAACATAATCGTTTTATGTGCGAGGGTGTAGATGTGTGGATTACTCATATTGGGGGGTATCCTAACAAATACAACATCAGGGTAAGGGAAGAATTACAAGCAAATCCGCCAAAACTTTTTATTTGCGGCCATTCTCATATTCTTAAAGTGATGTACGATAAAAAACTAGAATTACTACATATGAATCCCGGGGCGTGTGGCAAACATGGATTTCACCAAGTAAGAACCATGCTTCGTTTTACTATAGACAAAGACAACATAAGTAATTTAGAAGCTATAGAATTAGGAAAAAAATAGCTATTAAGCATTGATAAAGTAACATCAAACTAAAAATAAACTCTCACCTAAAAACATTCGCACATGAAGCATAATTATGCATTTTCTATCTCACTAGCACTATCCTTTGTATTCCTGTCTTGCCAAGAGAACAACCCTAAAAAATCAGAATCGGTCAAGGCCACGACCGTATCTACACAAAAACCACCATACAATCCCGAAAACCCTAAATTGGCTTTACAAGCTGTTGCTGAAGCCCATGGAGGTTGGAATAATTTGTGGCTTAAGAAAGACGTACAGTTTACCTATAATTATGAAATTCCCTCAGAAAATAGAGCAGACGTATCTACAGAACGTTATATTTTTGACAATGAAATTTCTTACGGTAAATACAACCGTCATCAGATAAACATAATCCCTAAACAAGAAGGAGAGGTAGTCCATTTGTTTAATGGCGATAGCACTACGGTTACCTTGAACAAAACAGTATTAAAGGACCCAAAAATCATAGCATTTTCTGACTTTATAAGACGTGCTAATTATTTTTGGTTTACCATGCCATATAAGTTAAATAATCCAGGAACTATAATTTCTCACCAAGGAAAGGAATCTTATAACTCCATTAATTATGATGTTTTTAAAGTAACATACGACCCCAAATTGACAGGAAAAATCAAGAATGACATTTACCTTATATACGTTAATCCAGAAACTCATTTAATAGACCGCTTTAAATTCTCTTTACCCTTTGCAGGTATTACAGAACCCGTAATCCTTACTAATTACAGTTATGAACAAATAGACGGGCAATGGATTGCTACGCACAGAGATTATTTTATGCCCAATACGGATGGAGGGTATGCGGATGAACCTACTTTTATACAAACGTTAAGCGCTATAAGCTTTAATAATGGCTACACTATAGAAAACATCACTCAATAATAAAAAAAGGCCCTTGTTTAAAACAGGGGCCTCACGCACTAATACTACTAAGATGTTAGGTCTAACGTAAACGATCCACAGATTTTACAAGATCTTCATCCTTTTTGATGGCCCTGTTGGCCAGGACCAGAAAAACGATAGAAAATACAGGAATCAGCATCCCAATACCCTTCTCAGAAACCGCCGTTTCTCCGGATAAGTTTAGCGATCGGTAAACGAAAAATCCTAGTAAAAAAAGATTCAATACTAAGTTCAAACGATTTACAACAAATTGATTTTGTCGTTTTTTGAACAACAATATAGCTACGGCAGCTAAAACAGCCACACCATAAAATACACTAGAAATAAGAACATCTTGCTGTGCAAACACTTCTCCATTTTCTGTTTCTACCCAAAGGTTTACAAAAAACGGCACCACTGCAGAAAGTAGAATCACTACTACTAAATAAAGTGTTTGTATGCGTTGAATCATTCTTAGTTTTTATAGGCTTGCAAAATTACATCTCTTTTTGACAAATAACAGGAGTTCTTAAAATTTATTTTGTATACTTGCAATGTTATTTAGTTAGAACACTTGCCCAGGGAATACTTTCCCAACCGTAAAAGCAACTAAAGTTTTACCACAAACCATCATATTCAAGTTTAATTTATTGATTATTTAATGTTCGAGATTTCCGACTTAAAGGCAAAGAAACTTCCTGAACTACAGGAAATTGCTAAAGAATTGAATGTTCCTAAGTTCAAGTCGCTAAAAAAATTAGATTTAGTATATCAGATACTAGATTTACAGGCCGCTAACCCTGCCGCAGTAAAAGAAAGTACTGTGATAGAAACAGAGGAAAAGCCAAAAAGAGCTAGAAGGCCTAGAGCCCCAAAAAAAGAAATAGCGCAAAAAGAAGAAACTCCTGCTACTAAGGAAGACAGTAAGGAAAAGGATACTAAAACCGAAAAACCTGCTGCTAAAACCGCAGAAAAGCAAGAGGCTCCTGCTAAGGAGAATACCAGACAACACAAAGGCAATAATAAGCCTCAGAATAATAACAACAGAAGAAACAACAATCAGAATAACAATAACCAAAGAAACCATCAAGATAAGCGCAACAGCAATTTTGATAAGGACTTAAAAAACCGTTATAAGGAACCAGAATTTGAGTTCGATAGCATTATTGAAAGCGAAGGTGTTCTAGATATTATGCAAGACGGTTATGGCTTTTTGCGCTCTTCTGATTACAATTATCTTTCTTCACCAGACGATATTTATGTTTCTCAAAGTCAGATTCGTTTATTTGGTTTAAAAACTGGCGATACGGTATTGGGCAATATTAGACCTCCTAAAGAAGGAGAAAAATATTTCCCTTTAATTAAAGTAAATAAAATTAATGGGCTAGACCCGCAAGTGGTTCGTGACCGTGTTTCTTTTGAACACCTAACACCGCTCTTTCCAAAGGAAAAATTTAATATTGCAGATAGGCAGAGTACCATTTCTACTCGTGTAATGGATTTGTTTTCACCTATTGGTAAAGGACAACGTGGCATGATAGTATCCCAACCAAAGACGGGTAAGACTATGTTACTGAAAGATATTGCCAATGCAATTGCAGCAAATCATCCAGAGGTATACCAAATTATTCTTTTAATAGATGAACGCCCAGAAGAAGTTACAGATATGCAACGTAACGTGCGCGGTGAAGTTGTCGCTTCTACCTTTGATAAAGAAGCAACAGAACACGTACGCGTTGCAAATATAGTTCTAGAAAAAGCCAAGAGATTAGTAGAATGCGGCCATGACGTAGTTATCCTGTTAGATTCTATTACGCGTTTAGCTAGGGCTTACAATACAGTGCAACCTGCCTCTGGTAAGGTGTTGAGTGGGGGTGTAGATGCTAATGCGCTGCATAAGCCTAAACGTTTCTTTGGGGCAGCACGTAACATAGAAAATGGTGGTTCTTTATCCATTATTGCAACGGCTCTTACAGAAACTGGTTCTAAAATGGACGAGGTTATATTTGAAGAGTTTAAAGGTACTGGTAATATGGAATTACAGTTAGATAGAAGAATATCTAATAGAAGAATATTCCCTGCTATTGACCTTATTTCTTCTTCTACAAGAAGAGACGATATATTGTTAGATGACAACACCATTCAACGTATGTGGATTTTAAGAAAATATCTTGCAGATATGAACCCTGTAGAAGCTATGGAGTTTATGGAGCAGCGTATTAAACAAACTAAGAACAACGACGAGTTTCTACTCACCATGAATGAGTAGTTACTTGTATAAGAATATGATTGTGAACCCCTTTGAATAATTTCAAAGGGGTTTTTTAATGCCATTTTATGAAGAATTCATTTATATTTACAACCGTTCCCCATTAATACTAATCACATTTATAACCTATGAAAACAACACGCAAACACCTAAATGGCGGTTTAACTACTACATGGGGCACCCTGTTTTTAGCTATGCTATTTGTAGCAAGCTGCGCAGAAACTCCCAAAAAAGAAAAAACTCCGGAACAAGAAAAGATTACCGAACAAGAACCCACTACTAAAATGGTTTCTGCCCCTAAACAAATTATAAGTATAGAAGAAGCAGACCAACTTTTTACTAATTATACTGAACGCCGAGCCAATGCCATATTAAAAATGGAATTAGCAGAACAAGCTGCGGAAGAAAAAGAATTTGTACCCACACGTTTTGTAACGTTTGATATTAATGTACTAAAGGAGTATATAGCCTTTGTGGAGCAAGAGGGAAAAAAAGGAGGTACGCAAGTAGACAGTCTTAGAGTTTATCTGGGTAACTACGGAAAAAACAAAGAGAGCTGGAAAAAGAAAAAAAGAAATACCGTATTTTTTGTACCAGCTGCTAAAACAGCAGAAGGTTACGGTGGTATTTTTATAGGAGACCTAGGAAAAGCAATGCTTATCAGAGATTTTTTTGCAAGTGACCAAGATACGCCACAACAAAAAGCATCCTTATTACCGTCTTTTGCTCCCGCACCACCACAAAGTCAAAGTTTAATTTTAAATGTTGGTGAAGGTGGGCCACCGCCAAGACCTGATTTTCAGTAATCACCAAAAATGCTACAAGAAATAACCACAATTATTAAGGGTCACTATAGTATTATAATATACTTGGTGACTCTTATCATAAGTTTAATTACCTACAGAAAATATTTTGATACTGTTTTAAAATATTTTCCAATGCTTATTGCTTATACTTTTCTTAATGAACTATTAGGTTATTTTATTAGATACAATGAAAACTTTCTATTATTCACTAACCTATCATTGAGTAGCGCTAATGATATTATCTACAACATTTTTCTAATTATTTTTTACAGCTATTTCTTTTTTGTCTATTACCGTCTTGTACATAAAGTTAGCTACAGAAAAATAATTAAATACCTCTATTTTTTAGTAGTGTTAGCTTTCTTGGTAAATTCTATGTTTACCAATCCACTGACGTATTTACTTTATGCTGCCAATGCAATCGGTTCTTATGGCCTACTCGTTGTTATTGTTTTGTACAAATTAGACCCAAAAGAATATAGACCTTGGCTCATAGAAAAACTAAACCTAATGTCTTGGATTAGTTTAGGGTTATTTATTTTTCATACCTTTTTTCCCATCATATTAATTATTGGTTTTGTAAATGTAGACTTATGGTATTTATTACACTTAAGAACAGTTTTACGCTTACTAATTATACTTATGTATTCTTTATTTAGTATTGGGTTTATGCTAAGCACAAGACGTGCATTTAGATAACTTTCTCATTTCAAGACACTTTTAACACTTGTTGAGTTTTCCTTATTTTTGCCGCCACAATTCGAGCAATGACTAAAAACCAACTGTGACTATTCTTATTGTTTATTTTATAACATTAATAGTAAGCCTTATAACCTACAAACGTTATTCTGACACCTACTTGGCATACTTTCCTATCTTAATTGCTTATACCTTCTTAAATGAATTACTAGGGTTTCTTATTATTAAATTTCCAGAATTTAGCCTGGTAAAAGAAATAAAATACCACACCCACAATACCGCTATTTACACGCTTTACTCACTAATATTTTTCTCTTACTGTATTAGTGTTTACCATAAGGTTTTTAAAGCTAAGCTACAGAAATGGATGTGTAAAATTGCTTGTATTATAGTTTGGTTGGTTTTTGGAGTTTCCTACTTTTTAAAAAACGTTTTTTATCAGAACTTCTATGTCAGTAATAGCATTGGAGCTTTTTTAGTGGTGCTACTTATTGTACTATACTTTTTACAGCTTCGTAAACATCAACACAGAGCTTACCGCTATAATCTCTTATGTTATTTTAGCATAGGAATGGTATTATCTAATCTTTATTTACCCATCTTTATGCTAACAAGCAATCTTTATCCAGAAGTTTACCAAGCATTATATTTAAGAGATATTTTATTCTTAGTCACCAGTACTGTCTATGGTATTTTTACCATAGGTTTTTTAACATCTAGAAGATGGGCTTTTGCCTAATCTTTTTTAATTAGAAGAAATAACCTGCATTACTTTTTTTGGCTCACCCTCGTAATTAAGAACTCCCATATGTTTTTGTGGTATTGTAACCCATGGTTTTTTACCAAAAATAGCAGGAGGTAATTCTTTAAAATCATACAACGTCCAGGCAATAAAATGCTGCTCTTGCTCTCTCACTTTATCCAAAATATACTTGTAATGTGCCTTCTGTTTGTTTTCTGAGTTACCAAAAAATGCCTTTTTCCAAGTATGCAGCCCAAATTCTCCTACCACTACAGGTTTATCCGTATGGCTTTGCCATTTGTTGTACTCTCCTGCAAAACGGTCTAAATCTTGGTAAAAGTGAAACGTTAAAAAATCTGTAGGGCTATCCTTTGCTAAAAAGGGATGTGGATGCAACCAGCCTATGGTTAATAAGTGATTGGGGTCATAATATTTAATACGTTCCATGGCAAATTCTAGCCAAGATTTTACTTCTGCCTCAGAATGGACTTGCATATCTAAATCTGCCTCATTTTTTACATCCCAAGCCAAAATAGCTTTGTGTTTTTTTAATGGTGCTACAATTTGTTTTATGTGCTGCTCCGTCAAAGACCAATTAATGATATTGTAATTCCCAAAGAAGTCAAAAAGTGTAACAATCACCTTTACTTCCTCTTCTTCTGCGATATCCAAGGTTCTTTTTAACTGCGCTAGCAAAACAGGATTTACATTCTCTCTCCCAAAATCATTAAAATTGACAAATATCCGAGCCGTGTTGAATCCCAATTCTCGAATCAATTTAAAATCTTGAGCTATAATACTATCGTTAAATTTAGAACCAAACATTTCCCATGGACTGTCTTTTGGATAGTAATTTATACCCCTTATATAAAATGGAACTCCATTATACACCAAGTTTTTTTCTTTACGTTGAACCAAATCTGCAACAATACTATCTGGCTTAACTTTAATAGTATCTTCAGCGTTAGAACGCACCATATGGCGAATACGCCAAAAGCCATCCTCTAACAGCATTACTATTTTGTAGTTAGAGATACTCTTATGTTGCCCTACTAAACTATCGCCCTTAAAAATACGCTGCACCTCTCTAACCCCCTTATCGTCAAATGCTACCAATTTACCATCTGCAGAAAAGAAATTGATATCTATATTATGACTTAGCGTTGTACTGTGTACGGTAACATTATTTTTCTTGTTTAAATCGATATAATCATAAAGATTTACACGGGAACTATCCGTATAAAAATCAGCTATCCCCTTAGTTGTATTTACAGAAAAACTGATATTCCTTACATACCAAGAATCGGTGTAATCCCGTTGCAATTCTCCCATATTTTTTTCTAGAAACTCACGCCCCGGATTCTCTACATTACTAAAAGAAAACAGTGGTTTATAGTAATCATTGACCCTTAGCACTTTTGCCATCATCTGCTCCCTATCTGCCCCAGATTTCACAAATGCCAATACACTCCCTATTCCCCGTACGATAAAGAAATTAGCTGCTAAAAAAATAGCAATTAGGATCACTCTATAAACCCACCTACTCATCTGTTAATGTCTTAGTAAACTGTTTTTCTAAGCCTAATAAGGCCAGTTTAAATTGATATTTTCCTGACGGATAATAAAAATCCCTTAGGATAAACTCCGTAGTACCACCAACGGTATATTGTACAACTTCTTTTTCCTTACCATTGCTTATTATGGTTAGCACTACCTCTGTACCATTTGGGACCAGTTGCCCCATATAACTTGTAATAGGCCCTACTATTATTTTACGGTCCTTATTTACAAAAGCTACAGGAAAATCTTGTGTTATATTTTTAAAAGAAATTTCTAGCAAATTGCTTTTTGCAAGACCTGGAACGAATGCCTGCACCGACCAATTAACAGCCTGAACAGGATGCTGAATCTTTGTAGTTGCAACCCCTTTTACGGTTTTAGCAAAAGCGGAGAGCTTTTTTCCTGAGTCTGTAGTAATTAAAAAACGGACAATAGTTCCATTTTGCAATTCATTGCCATAAATATCTAGAAGGCGTTCCGTTTTTAAAGTAACCACCTCATTACCATCTGCATATCCGTGTTCTTTAGATTGATAAATTGTAAAGTCGTCTGGAGAAAAAGGATATACATCCGTAGTTTTCTCTTTAGTGGTCACTCCATTTTCACTGGTCATGGACACTGTAATTTTACCCGTTTGCGTGTAAGAATAAAACCGTTTGTACGCCACATAATCTTTTGTTTGCAACTCGTGAACGCTTTGTGTTTCTTTAAAATTTTCGTTTACAGTAATTTCTGTTTTATCTGGCATAGGATTATCATAATCGTCTACAGGAACCACAGTTAGCATCGTAAAATCTCTACCGCCTGCCAAAATAATTCTAGGCCCAAAATAAGATTCTATAAAATCTATTTTCTCCGTTGCTGTAGTGACATTTATTGCATCTGTATAAATCACCTTTTCCCCATAAGTTAAGGTAAGTTGTACTACCCCTATCTTTTCTGCTACGTTATCTGGCAAGGTAAAATTCACTTTACCATTGATTATTTTTTCTGTTAAGACTACTGGTCCATAAGAGGTGTGCGCAACAGCCATTAAATCAACATTAGGATAACAAGGCACTAAGTACTCCAAACTAATCTTTTGACCAGCTATGAATACTTCTGAATGATTTGATTGCACCTCACAATTATAAGTTGCATATACTTTTTCTCTATAAGTAACTAGGTCTGTTTTGGTAATTGTTTTGGTTATTAGTAAGAGAAAAAGTAATACTATTATTGGACTTGCTATACCAAAAATTCTACTAAACGGCCTTAACTTTTTATAATCTGAATAAGGAAAAATCCATATTCTTTTAATGTACTTTAGGTTAACCCATACAAATTTAAGTGGCCAAAATAACCATCCCTTACGGTACCATTTCCTAATTTTTTTTTGGATAGGCACCAAAAAGAAAAGCAGTAGCTTTTTAAAATATGTAAACAGCTTTTTTAGCATTCTTTTAATCTGGAGACCCTATATAATTGTTGATTTCTATTTTGATGTAGGAGTAAATATCACCGTCTACAGGAATCAAATCTGTGTAAAACAATTCTGGTTTACGGTGCTCCAAATATTTCTGCTTTATATCGTCATTAGGCAATCCATTTACAAACCAAGAATCCTTTTCTTGGTGATAATTAAAGTAACATGGAAATTTTTTCAACTTAAATTCAAAAGGGCTTTTACGCTGTGGGCGTATGGTTTGCATCACTATATCTTCATCTACCCAAACCAACTCGTTATCATCATTGTAGTAAGAAATTATGAGCTGTGGAATGGTAACATCAGAAATTCCGTAATTGTAGAGATAGCCTGTTACCCTATCGTCCTCTATTTGTACATCATTCAACGTAACTTCTCTATACAAATCTTGACTAGAACCATTGGCAGATATTTGTAAATCAAAAATCTGAGGATATTCTTGCCATACCATAGGTGTAAACGTATCTGGGTCAAACACCTGTGGCATGCTATCTTTTATCTTTTGCCATGCCACGGCTTCAAAGTGAATTTTAAAAGCCGAATGTTCTTTTGGTAGCAACTTGTGTTTTACAAAATTCTGAGCATTATATACTCCCATTTCTTTGTAATCCTTGGTATAAATAGTAGACTTTACGTTAATGTCTGCGGGTAGATTGTCTATATTTTGTAGTCTGCCAATAATGTAAAACTGATTATCACTTTCTATAAGCTTGGCTTCTAAAACCTCTACAACAGGCTGAGGAACAATATCTTCATGAAAAGTTTGTTGGGTTGTCACTCTACGCCTTCCGTGATTTTTATACTTAGGCTCACTTACAGAATAAAGTTGCTCATTGGGCACATCAACATCAAAAACATCTGGTACTATGTACCATTTATTGTCTTTCTTTTTATTTAGCTCATACACCGTGGTATCTAAAACATAAGTGAGCGGCGTAATAAATTCTGTATATACCCTAGCCTTGGCATGATTTTCCGTTCGGTCAAAAATATCAAACTCAATTCCATTAAGTTTTCCGTAAGAATTTAAAAGACCATCACTTACAGAGGTTTCCAGCATAAATTGGTCAAAGGTCTTACCATAGTCCTCATCATAATAACTATGCGCTTTTTTAAATCGCTTAAAATCCAAATCATCATGGTAGGCTAAAATTACATTTTCCGGAGAAATTTGTTCTTGACTTTGAATAAAGAAGAAATAAATAATATAGAAGATACACCCTAAGGTAAAAACAAACCACCCTGCCATAATACCCGCTAATTTTGGCTTAAATCCAAAAGTTACGGTACGGAATTTTTCGTACGCTGCGGGTTCCGTTTTTTTAAGCTTAAATGCCGAAATAACAATTAACCTAATGTTTACAAATAAAGCAATCAACACCGTAGAAACAGGTATAATACCCCACATAAGTCTTTGATATCTAGGGTAGTCTTTATACGGCTTTATCTCAGGTATTGGTTTTATTCCCAGACGCTGCCAGACCGCAATACCATTGGCCAATGGCTTTATTCGTTCCCAACCGCAGAAATATAAAATTGGATCATAAAACTTGTCATTAGAAAATATGAACTTAATATTATACTTATCTGGCACTGTTAAAAACTGCTGTAGCGAGCCCAAACCCTCTACGCCTAAAAACTTAGCATTTTCTAAGCGTTCCACTGCTCTGGTTGTCAACTCCGGCAATCGTCTTGCAGAATGGTAATTACCATCTATTTGTAAAGCATTTGTATTGGCAGAAAGCCAAGCCATTTGGTCTCCAAAACCTAATGTTAAATACCGCCACTTGTAATGTTCATCTGCTTGCAAGAAGTTGATGATAGGCTGCATATTTATTTTCTGAGGTTGCAATGGTTTAAAATATCCCAAATTAACTATAGAAACCGCGTTGAAAATAATCAGAAAACCAACCACAGCTCCCATTGCCCTGTGGGTTACAGAACCTAATTTTTTCTGTATAAAAGCTTTTAAATCTGTATGCGCAAAACGATATAAAAACTCACCATAAAATGGTAGAGCCATTATAGAGCCCCAAAGTGTAAAACGGTCTAAGGTTAAAATATTAAACGCTGTATCTCCTAATAATAATCTAGGTAAAGGTGTGGTACCCCCTGTTCCTAATAAGGATAACATAGCAAAAGACAACCCAAAGAAAATAAATCGTTTAGAAAAGAAACGATAATAGAAGTAGGGAAAAATAAACATCATGAAACCCCACGGAATAATAAAGAATGCCAATCCAGAAGAAGTCACCTCTAAAAAACTATCCCTAGAACCATGCGGTATAGGAACCTGAGTAATTGGCTCATTATGCGTAGTTATCCAATAGGGTAAAATCAACATTACTAAACAGAATACTACACTTAAACCAAATATGACAATACGTGGCAAACATGGTTTTAACGCTTCCATAAAATGGCGTAACCGTACAGCCTTAAAACTACCAGCCCGTTCTGAAGCTACATCCATCACCACCGTACCCATTAAAGGAGCTATAAAAAATACCATGCCAAACAGGGGTGTTACGTGGTGCGATGTAATTGTAAATGCCATCATGGACATGCAAACCAAGTAATACTTACCCTTACCTGTTTTTATGTATTTATATACTTCTGGCATAGCGTGCATTAGCATAGATACCCCAAAAAGACTTGGCAACTGCCCAAACACATGCAATGTTTCTATAAATGAAGAAGAAAAAACAGCAATTAAAGCTGTAAATCCTGCTATATCTCTGTTACCAGTCATCATCTTACCGTATCGGTAGGCGCCAGTAGTAAAAAGTGTTATAGCAACAAAACAGCAAACAAATAACCCAAACTTTAACCCTCCAATATAAGAAAACAGCGCAATAAGTTGATGCACCAAAGGAGGATAAGTCATTACAGAAAAACCGGTATACCAACGTGGCTCCCATGGATCCCACCAACTATTTGCATAGTGATCTGCAAAGAATAAGTGTATCAATGCATCGTAAGTCTTCTCTATAGTAAAGAAAACTCCTGCCCCATGGAATATTAGTGCCAAAATTAAGGCTGCTACCAGATATTTATTTGTTGTTATACGCATTACCTATTAAAACGCTAAAATATTTAGAAATAGGATAAATCTAATTTCTTATTATGGCAATACACAACGTATTTGTCAGATTTTACAACATTTTTCTAATGTGCATTAAATTTTGGACAAAAAAAAAGTCCTGATGGATTACCATCAGGACTTTATATCAAATAAAAAGTACTGCTTAAAGTGCAGCTACTTTTCTCATCAACTTACTCTTTAAGTTAGACGCCTTGTTTGTGTGAATGATATTCTTCTTAGCTAACTTATCAATCATACCAACAACTGTAGGCAACAAAGCTTCTGCTTCTTTCTTGTCTTCTTCATTACGAAGCTTTTTAATAGCGTTACGTACAGTTTTATGTTGGTATCTGTTACGTAAACGAACGGCTTCGTTTCTTCTAATTCTCTTTAATGCTGACTTATGATTTGCCATTTTAAATTTTTGTTTTTGTAGCCCGTAGGGGAATCGAACCCCTGTTACCAGGATGAAAACCTGGCGTCCTAACCCCTAGACGAACGGGCCATTAAAATATGAACAATTCTTTCAAAAAAAACTTCGTAGCCCGTAGGGGAATCGAACCCCTGTTACCAGGATGAAAACCTGGCGTCCTAACCCCTAGACGAACGGGCCATAATGGTTGCATAATTGCGGACGCAAAAATACAACTATTTTTAAGTATTGCAATACCTAAACCATTTTTTTTTAATTCTTAGTATGCTTTTGCAAAAAGTACCCTATAATTTGCTGGTTTTCCTGTTACCATACAAGCCCCATTTTCTTGTTTAACCCCAATAGGAATGCAGCGTATGGTTGCTTTGGTATCTTGCTTTACTTTTTCTTCTGTTTCTTTGGTACCATCCCAAAAAGCAGAGATAAATCCGCCTTTTTCTTCTAAAACTTGTTTAAATTCATCGTAAGAGTTTACTTCTGTGATGTTTTCTTGCTGAAACGATTTAGCTTTATTGTAAATGTTTTCTTGTATTTCTGTCAGCAAACCTTCTACTTTTTCAACAACCTCTTCTAATGCTACAGAAGTTTTTTCCAAGGTATCTCTCCTAGCCAATTCTACGGTACCGTTTTCTAAATCGCGTTTCCCCATTGCTAAACGCACAGGCACACCTTTTAATTCGTATTCATTGAATTTAAATCCAGGTTTATGCGTATCACGGTCATCAAACTTAACAGAGATATTCTTTTCTCGCAACGCGGTTACTAATGGATTGATTTTTTCTCTAAGCACGTCTAATTGTTCTTCGCCTTTGTAAATAGGTACAATAACTACCTGTATTGGCGCCAAATTAGGAGGCAAAACAAGTCCATTATCATCGCTATGCGTCATAATTAAAGCCCCCATTAAACGCGTAGACACGCCCCAAGATGTAGCCCAAACATGTTCTTGCCCGCCTTCTTTAGTAGCATATTTTACGTCAAACGCCTTTGCAAAATTCTGACCTAGAAAGTGAGAAGTTCCTGCCTGCAAAGCTTTACCATCTTGCATTAGTGCCTCTATACAATACGTTTCTACAGCACCTGCAAAACGCTCACTTTCTGTTTTAACGCCTTTTATCACTGGCACCCCCATAAATTGCTCTACAAAATCTGCATACACTTTTAAGATAAGCTCTGCTTCTTCTATAGCTTCTTTTTCGGTAGCATGAGCCGTATGCCCTTCTTGCCATAAAAATTCTGCCGTACGTAAAAACAAGCGCGTACGCATTTCCCAACGTACTACATTTGCCCATTGATTTAACTTTAAGGGTAAATCTCTATAGGACTGTATCCATTTTCTATAAGTATCCCAAATGATGGTTTCAGAAGTAGGTCTTACAATTAACTCTTCTTCTAATTTTGCATCTTCATCCACTACAATACCGCTACCGTCTTCAGCATTTTTTAATCGGTAATGTGTAACTACAGCACATTCTTTGGCAAAGCCTTCTACGTGACTAGCCTCTTTACTTAAATAAGATTTTGGGATAAAAAGTGGAAAGTAGGCGTTCTCATGACCCGTTTCTTTAAACATTTTATCTAATGCAGCCTGCATTTTTTCCCATATGGCAAAACCGTAAGGCTTTATAACCATACATCCACGTACTCCTGAATTTTCTGCCAAATCTGCTTTGACTACCAATTCGTTATACCATTTAGAATAATCCTCTGCCCTGCTCGTTAAGTTTTTTCCCATCCAATTTAGTTTGGCACAAATCTTGTGACTAGTTTTAACAAAAATAGAACGGTAAAACTAACTATTTTTTAGTATGTTCAATAATAAAAAGATTTGTTATGTACCATAATTTACCCCTCTCCAAGATATCTACAGTGATTTTATGTTCACTAGGATTGGTTTTAGCCTCTTGTGGCTCTTACCAACAGGCTTCTTACTATGATAATGATGGCATCTACGGCAATAGCAACGAAATGGTTTCTGTAGAAAAAAGAAATGCAGAAGGCGTAAGAAACCAACAAACAGCAACCAACACCTATGGAACTTACTTTGGCGAAAAAGCAAATCAGTACGGAGAAATTCTAGATTCTGAGGTTTTTACGGATGTAGATGAGTACTATGGGCAGCAATACAATGACAGTGTTGGGGTAAATATTCCACAAGATTATTATGCGCAAAATGACTACCAAGGTTATGGTGGTTGGGGTGATAACGCTACTAGCGTACAGATAAACGTTTATGATAATTCTTGGGGATGGAATGACCCTTGGTTATGGAATGCTGGCTGGAATGGCTGGGGATGGAATGCTTGGAATACTGGCTGGGGATGGA
The DNA here is from genome assembly GCF_011882165.1 of Croceivirga sp. JEA036. NCBI lineage: Bacteria > Pseudomonadati > Bacteroidota > Flavobacteriia > Flavobacteriales > Flavobacteriaceae > Croceivirga > Croceivirga sp. JEA036. The sequence goes on along the minus strand of NZ_JAATON010000004.1, from coordinate 219,175 downwards.
ACAACAGATGGTACAACCCATACCGATGGGGACATGCCGGATGGGGTTACGGCTGGGGATGGAACGACCCTTGGCTCTTTAATAGTTGGAGTTATGCTGGATGGGGTTACGGCTGGGGTTGGAACAACTGGGGCTACGGAGGTTATTACGGTAGAAACTGGGGTAGACCTTACTACAATAACTACAACAATAGGTATTATGCGTACAACAGAACCCGCAGAGGATATAATGCTATAAATACCAATTACAATAGAGGTAGATCTAGCGCTTACAGCAGCTCTAGAAGAGCCACGAGCGCCAGAAGCACAACTGGGCGTTCTAGTCAATATTCTAGCGGTCGTAGTACAGGCACAGTAAACCGCTCAGCAATCAACAGAAATCAACAATACCGTACTAGTAGAAGTTCACGATCTGTACCTAGATACAGTGGTGCCACTAGGGGCTACCAATATTCTAGATCTTCTGCAGGTACTAGTAGGTCTGGTTACAATAGAGGTTCAAATTCAGCATATAATAGAGGAAATTCCACTGGGACATATAGCCGCAGATCTAGCAATACAGGTGTAAGCAGAAGCTCTTCTGGTACCAATAGGTCTTACGGACGCACCTCTTCTGGCTCATCTAGCAGAAGCAGGTCTTATAATAGCGGTAGTCGCTCTAGCAGCAGAAGTAGCGGTAGTTACAGAAGCTCTGGAAGTTCTAGCAGAAGTAGCGGTAGTTATAGCAGGTCTAGCTCTTCTGGTAGCAGATCTTCTAGTTCTGGACGTTCAAGTTCTGGCAGAAGCAGTGGTAGAAGACAATAATTTTCTAAAAAAACACAGTATTTAAAACAACGCTATGAAAAGAATATTAACACTCATATTGGGATTGGCATGCCTAAGTGCAAATGCCCAGAATATAAATGATGTTTTGAGATTAGGGTTAGAAGAATCCCAAGGCACAGCTCGGTACCAAGCAATGGGCGGCGCGTTTGGTGCATTAGGTGGTGATTTATCATCATTAAATAGCAACCCCGCAGGATCTGCCATTTTCAATTACGGACAGTTTGCCATTTCGGGCTCCAATTACAATAGGTCTAACGACCAAGGCTACGGCAGCTCTTTTAATAATACCACCCTGAATTCCGTTGAATTAAACCAAGTTGGTGGTGTTTTTGTATTTAACTCTCAAAATCCAAATAGCAATTGGAAAAAAATGGCATTAGCTGTTAACTATGATTTAGTTGACAGTTTTGACAACGAATACCGAATTAACGGAAACAGTACAACTGGGGTTGACCAGTACTTTCTAGGGTTTGCCAACGGAGTCCCATTTGGCAGTATTAATTACGACCCTAACAGCGAATTTGTAGACGATGTTTACTTAGAGATTGGAGAATTACAAAACTTTGGCAACCAACAAGCCTTTTTAGGTTATGCAGGTGGATTAATCTCTCCAGCCGACCCAGATAATCCGGATGGTGAAAGTTACTTATCTAACACAGAATACAGTCAAGTAAATCAGCGTTATTTGCAATCAACAGCTGGATACAATAGTAAGTTTACCCTAAATTTTTCTGGTCAATACCAAGAAAATTTATACTTGGGTGCCTCCTTAAATTTTCATTCGGTATTATTTGAAAGATTTACCCAATTAGATGAAGATGGTTACATTACTGATTCTCCCGTTAATTTTTCTTCCTTTGATAATTTATTGCAAACTGAAGGAAATGGCTTTTCTTTTAGTCTGGGTGCTATAGCCAAACTAAATGACAATATTAGGGTTGGTGGTAGTTATCAATCGCCTACCTGGTACTATTTAAACGATAATTTATCACAACAAATTAATTCTAACCTGGCTGATAGTGAAATTCGTTTTATCAATTTTAATCTTATTAATTTTTACGAAGATTACACAATTCAAACTCCAAGCAAAGTGACTGGTAGTGCCGCTATAGTTTTTGGTAAAGATGGATTACTAAGTTTTGATTACAGCCATCAGGATTTTAGCAAAGCGGAATTAAGGCCAAACAACGACCCTGTATTTGAAGAAGAAAACACCTTTATAGCAAGTGAATTAGGCGCAGTAAATAGTTATAAATTAGGAGGTGAATACAGAATAGAAAGATTGAGTCTTAGAGGTGGATACCAAATAATAGAGAGTCCCTATGCAGACAAGCAAATCATGGATGATTTAAGCGGATATTCTGCAGGATTGGGGTATGATTTTGGCGGTAGCAAACTAGATTTATCCTTTGTACACACAGAACAAGACATGGATTTTGCATTACTAGATGCAGCTTCGAATACTGCAGCGAGTACCTTTACCAACACTAATGTGACTCTAACGTATACATTAAAGTTTTAATAGATAAACTCTTATTGAATTAGCTAAATAGCCGAGTGAAATCCACTCGGCTATTTTTTTATCGTAATAAAGAAAAATGATTACGGACGGTCTTAGCCACTAAAACACTTTCTTCATTTTGATTGTATTCTAGCTTAAACCAATAGTCTGAAGAAGGTAAAGGGCGCCCATTAAAAGTACCGTCCCATCCTGCATCAGCTGGGCCTAGTTGTTTTAATAATTTTCCATACCTATCAAAGATATAAAGCACCGCACTATCTAACTGAGACATACCTAACACCATCCAAGTATCATGAGCAAAATCTCCATTGGGAGTGAAAAATTTTGGGTAACCAATGACTAAGAATGGTAAAGGTTCTGTAGTACCACAACCATTTTTATCGTTTATAATGATTGTATTTTCTCCGGGAGGCACATCTAAAAACACGGGAGAATCCTGAAACTCTCCACCATTAATGGCATATTCGTAATCTCCTGTACCATCTACCACAATCTCCACTGCATATTTATCAGGGTCATTGGCATTAGACAAGTCCTCTATTATGAGTACCTCTTGCAACGCAGGTGTTGGATAAAATGTAATTAAAATATCATCAGAATATGTCTGGTTTGAGCTATTCGTAATAGTAGCAAAATAGCGTCCAGAATCTGGACTAGAGACTACCAGCTCTCCGCCAAAATCTCCTGTACCTACCAACGTCGTATCTATAGTACCATCATCATCGTAATCTACAGACCAATCAACGCTTACAATACCACTCCCTGCAGGAGAATTAAGTGCTGATAGTGTAATATCTGGGTCGCCTTCACAAGCAATGATATCAAACCCTAAAAATTCATCTCTCAATGTACAATCTAGTGCCGTATCCTGATTTTCGTCTACGGATTCTCCAGTGAATGTTAAAACGTAAGACTCTGGTTCATTATCAAAATTAGTATTGTAATTGTTTATAAAAAGATAATAAATTTCCCCCGCAACAACATCTAACCACTCATCATAGGTATTATTGTTAGATGCTAAGGGTGGAGCTCCAGCTTGCCCGTTTTCTGGATTTACTCCAACACCAGTAAATTGTGTATCGTTTACCTCGTAGTTACAACGTATGGGTTGCATAGAACCATCACCAATTACACCACAATAATTTATGTTGTCTTCTTCATCAAAAGGACCATAGAGGGCAAAATCCCACTCTGCCGTTATTGCTGTATTTCCATTTGCCGGCAAAGCTTCTATATCAAACCCAATTCTGCCGTCTGTACCTGCTCTAAAAACAAACCAAGAAGTATTGTTTTCAATGTTCGCAGAACTGTTACTGCCTTTTTCTAAACAGCCGGTTTCTCTAATAACATCAGGATCAAATTCGTCTATATCTCCACTGCCTTCTGCAATGCCAATAATAGGTGCATCGGCACAAACAGGAATGGCGGTACGGCAATCTGCAGAGTTCTGCGCGCGTACCAAAAAGGTAGTACCTAACAGAAAGGTAAAAACAATAAGTAGTGTTCGCATGGGTTGGGGCGCTCTAGTTTTCAATAGAGTTTAACTGCAAAACACCCAAATTTATTATATAAAACCTAGTAAAATATCGATAAATCGATGTATGGCAAGTGAATAGAATTAACGTCTTAGCGCAAAATGGTTCTGAATATATTTAGCCTCTACACGAGCTCCATCTGAATTTAGATACGATAAACTAAACCAGTAGTCTGATGAAGGCACGGCCAATCCTTTAAATGTACCATCCCAGCCACTATCGTGAGCGGTTAGTTCCTTTAGCAATTTTCCATATCTGTTGTAAATCCGCACTACGGCTTCATCCAACTCTTCAATGCCCTTAATATGCCAAGTTTCATTTGCACCATCGCCGTTAGGACTAAAAAAAGGAACGAATCCCAATACCACAATCTCTTCTTTTACTACTCCACAACCATATATATCCCTCATATGAATCACGTGATTTCCTGGCAAAACGTCTATAAACGTATTACTAGACTGAAAATCATCACTATCCAATCGGTATTCAAATTCACCCCCATCTACAGGAACAATAGTAACTGTGTTACTCACATTAAAATCTTCTATTATCACTTCTGCAATAGCCGGCATAACAGAAGCTACTACTTTATACGTTTTTGTACGAACACAAAACGTATTTCCACTATTATTTTGAGCTGTTAAAACATATTCTCCGGGAGTAGTAATTTGTATCAAAGGAGTGCCCTCTCCAGTGTTCCAAGAATAAGTGATATCCGGGTCCGGCGCTGTAATTCCAATAGTTAACTCTCCGTTTTCTGCACAAATGAGTAATTCTTCATCTGGACCCAAATCTGGAGAAGCTAAAGTGGTTAATATAAACTGTTGTGTGCTATCAAAACACATACTATTTTGACGATTAGCAACCCTAATATAAATAGTTTCTTCCCCAACCGAACCAAAATAGGGAATAGGCAAAGGATTGCTACCCAAATCTGCATCTAGTTGACTGCCATGATAACTGACTAAGTAATCGTTTGGACTTTGAGCTCCTAAAACCTCGTTATCCTTAGTGTTTAGATTGAACCCTATTTCATTTTGACACGTTATTTCGTCTGCAACGCTATTGGCAGTAGGTATTGCCATAAAAACCACTTGCACGTCACTAATTATTGTTTCTGACCCCTTTAAAACCTGCACACGGTAAAAAGCATCATTTATAACGGTTAAGGTTTCTAAATTTTCGCCATTTATTTGCTCAAAACCATTACCTGTATCTCTAAACCAATTGTACCCCAAAGCTCCTTCTGTGGTTGCATCTAAAGTAATTTGATCCCCTTGACAAGCTACTTGCGGACCGCCCAATAAATTATCTATGATAGCACAATCCAAGGCATCATAAGGATTCGTAACAAATATTTCCCCTGTAAACTGAATAGAAAAACCATTATTATTGTTCGTATAGTTATTTACCAACAAATAATATTGTTCACCCGGCTCCACCGTAAGCCAATCTTCAAAATGTAAAGATGCCGTATCGCCAGAAGGGTGCTCCCCTACTCCCGTGTAAGCGCTGTTGGTTCTGTTATCTGCAAAATTGCAACGAATAGGTTCTCCTAAAGCATTACAATCCTCTGCTCTGTAAAGTGCAAAATCCCAATCCTCTGCGGAATCATGGCCAATATTAAATCCCAACTGTCCACTAGCTCCGGTTCTAAAAAAATACCATGCACTATTAGATTCTATTGTACCAACCCCTGACTGCTGTAAACATCCCGTGTCTGCAGCTCCATTAAAATCATCTACGCCATACCCGTTGGTACCACCATTAATAGGCGTATCATAACAAATGGGTATAGCTGTACTACAATCCGGTGCCGTTTGTGCTATTGCTCCTAGCGATAATAACCAACAAAAAATGAAGAAGATCTTGTGAGACCTAAACATAAGTAATTACGTATTTGGAAGTTGTAAATCTATAGCACCGCCCCCCTTAACAATAATTTATGTTGTCAATGATCGAATACAAGATGTTAAATAAGGCATTAATGTATATCTTTGTGGGTCATATTTTAGGGCTAATGAAATTAGATCAGACTTTGGAAGAACAGTATGAAGAAAGAGGCGACGACCACGTTGGCTCCTCATCGGACACCCCTTTACGCAAAGATGCATTTTTACTTTCCGATGACGAAAAGATAGACAGAATCCAAGATAATGTAAGGGAAATATTGCTCACGCTAGGCATGGACCTAGACGACGATAGCTTAAAAGGAACTCCAAAACGTGTAGCCAAAATGTTTGTAAAAGAAATATTTGGCGGCTTACATCCAGACAAAAAACCAAGCGCATCTACTTTTGACAATAAGTACAAGTACGGTGAAATGCTGGTAGAGAAGAACATTGTACTTTACTCTACTTGTGAACACCATTTACTCCCTATAGTAGGGCGCGCACATGTGGCTTACATCTCTAATGGTACTGTGGTAGGCCTTTCTAAAATGAACCGTATTGTGGATTATTACGCAAAAAGACCACAGGTACAGGAAAGGCTCAACATACAAATAGTAAAAGAACTACAAAAAGTATTAGGCACAGAAGATGTGGCTTGCGTTATAGATGCGAAGCACCTTTGTGTAAATTCAAGAGGTATTCGTGATATAGAAAGTAGCACGGTTACAGCAGAATACGGCGGTAAATTTAAGGATGAAGCCGTGAGAAGCGAATTCTTGGATTACATTAACCTAGATACCGAATTTTAATGCAACTGTACAATCAGCAAACCTTAAAAGTCAGCAATTCCTTAACCGGAAAAAAAGAAGTTTTTAAATCCATAAAAGATGGCTATGTAGGCATGTATGTTTGCGGACCTACGGTATATAGCAATGTACACTTAGGCAATTGCCGTACGTTTATGTCTTTTGATATGATTTTTAGATACCTTAAACACTTAGGGTATAAGGTGCGCTATGTACGTAATATAACAGATGCCGGGCATTTAGAAAATGATGCAGACGAAGGAGAGGATAAAATTGCCAAAAAAGCGAAGTTAGAACAGCTAGAGCCTATGGAGGTGGTGCAACGCTATACGGTAGACTTTCATGAAACCTTGCAGCATTTTAACCTATTACCTCCAAGCATTGAACCCACAGCAACAGGGCACATAATTGAACAAATAGAAATCATCAAAAACATTTTAGATAATGGATTTGCCTATGAGGTAAACGGTTCTGTATATTTTGATGTAGTTAAGTTTAATGAAAGTAATGACTATGGTAAACTTAGCGGCAGGAATTTAGAAGATATGGTTGCCAATACCAGAGTGCTTACGGCGCAAGATGACAAACGCAATCCGCAAGATTTTGCCCTCTGGAAAAAAGCAGAACCCCAACACATTATGCGCTGGCCATCTCCTTGGGGAGATGGTTTTCCTGGATGGCATTTAGAATGTACCGCAATGAGCACCAAATACTTGGGCGAAACATTTGATATTCATGGCGGCGGAATGGATTTAAAATTTCCACATCATGAGTGCGAAATAGCTCAGGCAGAAGCTTGTAATAGCCAATCCCCGGTTAACTATTGGTTACACGCCAACATGTTGACTCTTAATGGTAAGAAAATGTCTAAATCTACCAATAACAACATTTATCCATCAGAGATATTTAGTGGTAATAACGACATTCTTAGTAAAGCATTTACCCCTGCCGTAGTTCGGTTTTTTATGATGCAAGCGCACTACACCAGTATCTTAGACCTGAGTGATGAGGCCCTATTAGCTTCAGAAAAAGGCTATTACAAGTTAATGGAAGCTATGAAATCTTTAAGTAAGTTAGAAACAGCTACCACCACAACTAATTTTGATGTAGATGCATTTAAACAGCAGTGTTATGATGCCATGAACGATGATTTTAATACACCCATACTTATAGCAAAACTTTTTGATGCAGTAAAACGCATCAATCTTATAAAAGAGGGTAAAGAAACCATTAGCGAGGCCGATGCTAAAAAATTAAGTGCCACTATGGAAGTTTTTGTAAGTCAAGTATTAGGCCTTAAAGACCAAGCCACTACAGATAACAATAGTGAAACCTTAGAAGGTGTAGTAAATCTTCTAATCAATTTAAGAAACCAAGCAAGAGCTAATAAAGATTTTGCAACTTCTGATAAAATTAGAGACGAGCTAATAGCTATGGGCATACAGTTAAAGGACGGAAAAGATGGCACCACCTTTAGCATCAACTAGCCTTAAAAAAATACTGATAGCGCCGTTCATTTTTCTAGTTCGGATATACCAAAGATTTATTTCGCCTTTAACCCCACCAACGTGCCGTTATTCTCCTACCTGTTCTCAATACACGTTAGAGGCCTTACAAAAATACGGCCTATTTGTAGGCGGTTGGTTAGCCATAAAACGTATTTTAAGCTGCAACCCGTTTGGTGGTAGCGGTCATGACCCTGTACCCTAAGGTTAGTTTTTAATTTTACAAAAATCTATACGCTAAAACAAAAGCCAGCTTATTCCTATAATAATTATCTTAGCCCAAAACAAATGCACATGTACTTTCTTGGTTTTACCTGGAATCCAGACGACACCCTATTTACAATAGGTTTTATACAGATTAAATATTACAATTTACTTTGGATTGCAGCCTTTGTATTAGGCCTTTACATCATGAAGCGAATTTTTAAGCACGAGAATAAGTCTATGGAAAAACTAGACTCTCTGTTTATGTACTGCGTAATCTCCATTATGTTAGGAGCAAGGTTAGGCCATGTTTTTTTCTATGATTGGGAGTATTATAAAGACCACCTTTTAGAGATTTTACTACCCATAAGAGAAAGTGCCAATAGCAGCCTTTTTGGTTTTATTAATGGGTATGAATTTACAGGTTTTACAGGATTGGCTAGCCACGGAGCTGCTATTGCTGGGATATTAGGGCTATACTTGTTTTCTAGAAAGTATAAAGACATGAGCGTACTTTGGCTCCTAGACCGTGTTGCAATTACTTGTGCTATAGGTGGTGCTTTTGTACGTATTGGCAACTTTTTTAATTCTGAAATCAATGGCAAGGTAACCGAAGAGTCTTTTCCGTTGGCTGTGCGTTTTATACGTGACTCTGATGATATGTCTGGCTACCAAGCAATGATGTTAACTAAAGAAAGAACTGCAAGTGCAGCTTATAAAGCTATAGAAAACAATCCAGATTTTGCTTCCGTATTAGAAAGTATCCCTTTTAGGCACCCTGTACAATTGTACGAAGCTTTTGGGTATTTAATTGTATTCTTAATCATGTATTTTTGGATGTATTGGAAAACCAATCTTCCAAAGAAAGAAGGTTTTCTTTTCGGGTTTTGGCTAGCCACCATGTGGGGTCCAATTCGTTTTTTCTTAGAGTTTTTTAAGAAAAGTCAAGGTGGATTTGAATCTAATTTAGGTGAAACGTTAAGTACAGGACAATGGCTTAGCATCCCTTTTGTCCTTATAGGCTTGTATTTAATGTTTAGACCTACCAAAGAAAAAACAGCAATCTCCTAAGTATGAAATATTCCTTTGCACTATTATTCTTAGCACTTGTAAGCTTTACCGCCTGTAAAGAAACCGAAAGCAAAACTATAACTACAGAAAAAATTGCATTTACCAAAGAGGGTGAATTACGTATACATAAAAACGACTCGCTCTTGGTGCAGTTAGACATAGAATTTGCAGAGACGGAATACGAAGTGCAAACTGGCTTAATGTACAGAGACCATATGGAAGAAAAACAGGGTATGCTCTTTATATTCCCAGATGTAAGCGTGCATTCCTTTTATATGAAGAATACAGAGATTCCGTTAGACATCATTTATATTGATGAAAATTTGAATATTGCTAGTTTCCAAGAAAACGCAAAACCTTTTGATGAAACCGGACTTTCTTCTTTGGTACCTATCCAGTACGTCTTAGAGGTCAATGCGGGCTTAGCAGAAAAATGGAATCTAGAAGTTGGCGATAAAATTACTTATAATAGATAGGAGATGTCATCTTCTTACTTATTAGAAGGAGAAGAAACGGAGCGTTTGTTCTTTAGAAAGGTGTTACCATCTGATTTTGACGCATGGTTACCCTTCCATCAAGACAAAAGAAGTTCTCAATATTGGTACGGCCTGCCACAAGACCCAAAAACTGCCTGTACACAGCAATTTGAAGGTATTTTTGAACGATACCAAAATAATACTGGTGGCATGAATGCCTTAATCAGCAAACAAACCAATGAACTGGTAGGTCTTTGCGGCTTGCTACTACAGGAAGTAGACGATAAGATGCTATGGGAAATTGGCTATTCTATCTTACCACAATATTGGCAGCAAGGTTACGCCACAGAAGCAGCCACGGCTTGTAAAATTTATGCCACTCAAAAGCAGCTAGCCCAAGAATTAATTTCTATTATAGCAATCAAAAACCTACCCTCCATAAAAGTAGCAGAAAAGAATGGCATGAAACTCAACAGAACCACAATATATAAAGGAAATACGGTTGGCATTTATACCGTACATTTAAGCTAAAATAGCTTATGCAAAAATCCGTTGCTCTACTGATACCTAACGATACCAATACTGCCACCCTTCATACAAACATTTTAGCAAATAAATACAAAGAAATACCTATCACTAACTCTAAAAGTGTTGGACTTTTTTCTAACACCACAATAGCCCATTACATAGATTTAGAAGACCGGTTAGCGCAGAAGATTTTAACCAAAAATACCGACCAAGCCTTAAAAACCATGAGTAGCGGTGAACGCAAAAAATTACTACTGCACTATTTACTAGCACAAAATTATGAAACTTTATTACTGATTAATCCTTATGATAATTTAGATGTAGCAACACAAGAGCATTTAAAAAAAGATTTTGATGCTTTGTCTAAGACACATCAGATAATACAAGTAGTAACAAGACCTTCAGATATACTTCCCAGTATATCTCAATGGTATTATTTAACTAAAGATGGTATCGCCAGCCACGCAACTAAACCTAAAGAACCAACTATTACGTTTACCGAAGACATTCCCCAGCCACTAACCACCACAAAGGTTTACAGAAACATTGCTAAGTTCACAGCTGTTTCCGTATCCTTTGGTGCTAAAAAAGTTCTAAAAAACATCAACTGGACTATTAAACCAGGGGAATTCTGGCAGTTAATTGGCCCAAATGGTAGTGGTAAGAGCACCCTTTTAAACATAATTACCGGTGATAGCCCTATGGGATACGGTCAGAATCTAGAGTTGTTTGGCCATAAAAAAGGTAGTGGAGAAAGTGTTTGGGACATCAAAAAAATGATCGGTTATTTTTCTCCTGCAATGGTAGATAAATTTAAAGGCTATCACACTGTTGAAAATATGCTTATTGCAGGTTTACATGATTCCGTAGGTTTATACACCATTCCAAATGCTATAGAAAAAAACTTGGCTAAAAAATGGCTTAACGTTTTGGGTTTTACATCAAAGGCAAACAGCTATTTCAAGGACTTGAGTACAGGAGACCAACGATTATTAATGGTAGCAAGAGCCATGATAAAGCACCCACCATTACTCATCTTAGACGAACCTACTGTAGGTTTAGATGACGAAAAAGCGGCACTCTTTGTAGCCTTAGTAAACACTTACAGCAAACAGAGCAAAGCAGCCATTTTATATGTATCGCACAGACAAGAAGCAAATTTAAAACCCTCAAAACAATTTGTATTAACTCCTACAGAAGAAGGTAGTATAGGACGCCAAGCATAAAAAAAGCCATCTGTTTCCAGATGGCTTTTTTTTAAAATTAAATTATAACGTTTACGCTTCCTCTGTAGCAGTTACCGCACCAGAAGAAATTTTCTTCTTCAAAGAATCGTACATAATTGGCGTTGCAATGAATACCGATGAGTACGTACCTACTAATACACCCACAATCATAGCAAACATAAACCCTCTTAAGCTTTCACCTCCAAAAATAAAGATGGCCAATAACACTATTAATGTAGTTAAAGAGGTATTTAACGTACGGCTTAAGGTACTGTTCAAAGCTTCATTTACATGCGCACCAGCACTCCAACCTTTAAGGCCTACAATTTCCCTAATTCTATCAAAAACAACCACAGTATCATTCAAGGAATAACCAATAACCGTAAGTATTGCCGCAATAAATGCTTGGTCTATTTCCATGTTAAAAGGCATTATAGCACTTGTTAAAGAGAAAATACCCAATACAATCATAACATCATGGAATACCGCTACCACAGCCCCTAAAGAAAACTGCCATTTTTGGAAACGGAATAAAATGTACAAGAATACTACTGCTAAAGAACCTAGAATAGCCAAATAAGCATTCTTTTTAATATCATCTGCAATCGTTGGTCCTACTTTAGTTGATTGTAGAATACCAATAGATTTTTCCGAGGCACCTACTGTAAAATCTTCAAAAGACGTACCATCTGGCAAATACTTTTGTAAAGAAGTATAAAGCTTGTTCTGTATTTCATTATCCACCTCTATGCCTTCTTCCTCTACTTTATAAGGCGTAGTTACTTTTATCTGGTTAGCATCACCAAATGTTTTAACATTGGTACCACTACCAAATTCATCGTTCAATTCGGAAGCAATTTCTGATGGATTCACCTCTTTCTCAAAACGAATTTGGTACGAGCGACCACCAATAAAATCTACACCTTGTTGTAACCCATTTCTAACCAAAGAAAATACCCCAACAGCTACTAATATACCCGATAAGATATAGGCAATTTTACGTTTACCTAAGAAATCTACACTTAAGTTAGAGAACAAGTTCTTAGTCATAGGTGTAGAGAATGCAAGTTCTCTTCCTTTCCTAGAGATGTACCAGTCTACTAATAACCTAGTTATAAATATGGCAGTAAATAAAGAGGTAACTATACCGATTAATAAGGTAGTTGCAAAACCTTTAATTGGTCCAGAGCCAAAGATAAACAGTATAATTGCAGTTAAACCTGTAGTAATATTGGCATCTAAAATAGAAGACAATGCATTACCAAAACCATCTGCAATGGCTTGCGATTTTCCTTTTCCTTTCGCTAACTCTTCTTTAATACGCTCAAAGATTAACACGTTAGCATCTACAGACATACCAATAGTTAATACAATACCTGCAATACCTGGCAAGGTCAATACCGCACCAAGGCTAGTTAAAACCCCAAATATTAAAACAATGTTGAATAGTAAAGCAATATCTGCAAACAAACCAGCTCTACCATAGTAGAACACCATCCATACCAAGACAAATGCCATTGCAATTAAGAAAGACATAAAACCGCTATCAATTGCTTCTTGTCCTAAAGATGGACCAACAACCTCTGACTGAATAATATCTGCAGAGGCAGGTAATTTACCTGCACGTAGCACGTTTGCGATATCTTTAGTTTCATTGATTGTAAATGTACCTGTAATCTCTGAACGTCCTCCAGATATAGGTCCTGTAGATACTCCCGGAGCGGTATACACTTTGTTATCTAAAACAATAGCAATACCGGTTTGGTTATTAAAAGCATCTCCTGTAAGTTTTTCCCATTCTCTAGCTCCTTTGGTATTCATTGTCATGCTTACCGCTGGCTTATTAAATTGATCAAAAACATCTTGCGCATCAGAAACAACATCACCACTAATTCTAGGCTTACCATCTCTATTAGATTTTAAAGCATATAAATCTGCAACTTCAGAATCCTTTGGTGGCTTTTCAAAAGCAAACTTTGTAAACTGAATATCCGCAGGCAATAGCCTTTTAACCTCTGGCATTCTTAAGTAACCACCTATCTCTGCAGTATCCGCAACCAATACTCTTGCAATAGCGTGGCTACCGGGTACTGGCGGTAATAATTTACTTATTAATGGATTAGACGCTGAAGAAACATCTAATGTATCTTCTGCAACATCTGACAATAAAGAATCTAATTCTGATTCTGGCTTAACGGCTTCTTCTTCCTTTGACTCTGGCTCTAGAATTGCTCTAAGCTTTTCATTGGCATTTACAAAGAATAAACCTAAGCTTTGGTTGTTTTGAGAATAGGTTTCCCAAAACTCTAGTTGTGCCGTACTAGATAATAACTCTTGAGCTCTTTTTACATCTTTAGCACCTGGTAATTCTACTAAAATACGACCAGAATTACCTTCTCTTTGAATATTTGGCTGGGTAACACCAAAACCATCAATACGCTTACGCAACACTTCAAACGCAGAAACAACAGATTCATCTATTTTTCTTCTGATGATAGGCTTAACCTCGCTATCTGTCATTTGAAAATTGATTTCATCGCTTAGACCTTTGTTCGCAAAAATTTCTGGAGAAGCTAATTTTGTCTCGCCTTTAATTGCATCAAAAGCATTAAAGAAAAGCTCCAAATAGGTCTCATCACTATTTTTAGATGCTTCATCTGCATCTGCTAAGGCCTTATTAAATACCGCATTTTTGGTATTGTTAGCTAATCCTTTTAAAATGTCTTTAACAGAAATCTGTAGGGTAACATTGATACCCCCTTTAAGGTCTAAACCTTTATTTAACTCTTTTGTCTTTGCCTCGTCATAAGTTGTATATCCAAAAACTGGGTTACTCCCTATGGAATCTAAATAAGAAGTTTCTAGCGCTTCTCTTTTAGCCAAGTAATTATCCTCTGCCTCAGAAATTTGATTCACTGCAAAGGTTTCTGCATCATTTTCAATCTTATTGGTTATAAAAGTGTAAGAGAGTTGATATATACTCACTAAACCAAAAAGAAGCGCAAAAAGCTTTATTAATCCTTTATTTTGCATGCTACTAAATAATTTAATTTAAGTTGATTACTAATTATTGTAGTTGTGACAACTACGGTAGTTTGCTAGCACTTTTAGCTACTACATTTTTTATTTTTGTGTTGAAGTGAAACTTTTCTGTTTCTTAGGCAATAGGGCCGGCCCTTACCTCTGGGATGTTATACGAAGTATTTTTCTTAACACTAAAACTATCGCCATAGATTGCTTGCAAACCACGGACATCTATTCTTTTTATGCTATGTTCTGCCGCAATTAAATTAGCAATTGTAGGGTATGTAAGTTTATAAAGCTTTTGGTCTTGACTAGTAACCAAGGTTGCTTGTAACATTAAATTGCTATCTAACTGCATGTGCAAGTCAGATACCACAATACGGTATTTTTCCGGAATATTCTCTTTAGGTAATTCTACAGGAAATTCTTCTCCATCAGTTGTTATAGGAGTTCCAGTAAGAAAGTCTTCTACCAGATTGGCATCCATTGCGCTGTAATAACGGATACTAAGCTGCTGGGTATCATTAGTCACAACCTCAATAGCATCTGCACCAAGGAACTGCAGTTTTTGGGTAATAAGTACCAACACCTCCTCATGAGCAGTATCAGAAGACAACGCTACATCTACAAATTGTAAAGAAACTTGTTGATTAGAGGTCTTTTTTTGCTCTTGACTTAGCCCAAGTAAGGCCAGAATAATAAATAGTATACTAGCGTACCATTTTGCATTCATGCGGCAAATATAAAAAGATTTAAATGCTAGGTAGTATATTTTTTACAATATATGCCCTTGTTTGCTGTCTTCTAATAAATAACAAGCCCTTTGCAGTCTTGCTACAAAGGGCTTACTCTTTTTACATGCAGTAAAGTACTACAGCTCTAAAAGACCGTTAGTTTTAGAAACACCTTCTGCAGATTCTTGCATTTTGGCCTTTTCTGCATCTGAAAGTTCTATCTCTACAACTTTTTCTATACCGTTTTTACCAAGAATTACTGGCACACCTATACAGATATCATTTAAACCGTATTCTCCTTCTAAAAAGGTAGAACACGGAAACATTTTCTTTTGGTCGCAAGCAATAGCTTGTACCAATCCAGAAACCGCTGCACCAGGAGCATACCAAGCGCTAGTACCTAATAAACCAGTAAGCGTAGCACCACCTACCTTAGTTTCCTGTACTACGTAATCCATTTTTTCTTGGTCTAAAAATTCAGAAACTTTTACACTGTTTCTAGTAGCATGTCCAATTAACGGAACCATACCTTTATCACTATGACCACCAACTACCATCCCATCTACATCCGAAATTGGCGCTTCTAAAGCTTCTGCTAAACGGTATTTAAATCTTGCGCTATCTAAAGCACCACCCATACCTATAATTCTACTTTTTGGCAAACCTGTGGTTTTATGCACCAAGTAGGTCATAGTATCCATAGGATTGCTTACTACAATAATGATAGTGTTAGGAGAA
Source organism: Croceivirga sp. JEA036 (assembly GCF_011882165.1). NCBI lineage: Bacteria > Pseudomonadati > Bacteroidota > Flavobacteriia > Flavobacteriales > Flavobacteriaceae > Croceivirga > Croceivirga sp. JEA036. The sequence goes on along the minus strand of NZ_JAATON010000004.1, from coordinate 203,090 downwards.
TGTTCCAATAAATTTTGAGATACCGTTTTAACAATACCAGCGTTAATACCGATTAGCTCCTCTCTTGTCATTCCAGGTTTACGTGGAATACCAGAAGTAATTACTGCAATGTCACTATTGGCGGTCTTAGAATAATCATTAGTACTACCAGTGATTTTAGTATCAAAACCGTTTAAAGAAGCAGTTTGCATTAAATCCATGGCTTTACCTTCTGCATAGCCTTCTTTAATATCTAATAATACTACTTCTGAAGCAAAGTTCTTAATTGCTATGTATTCTGCGCAGCTTGCACCTACGGCGCCTGCACCAACTACAGTGACTTTCATTTATATTGATTTTTTAAGTTCTAAACAGCCCAAAAATAGCGAATTTTAAAGCATTCTTTAAGGATTTTTATCATTGTTTAAAAAGAATAAGAATTTGTTATAAATTCTATAATATCATCTCTAAACATCGATAAACGACCATTTCACTACCGTTTATCGAAAAATTACAACATTACCTTTTCTTACAGCGTTCTAATAATCCCAAATCTTATTGTTATGCTTATGAAGAGGCTCTTATACATTATGGGCATTTTTGCCATTGTATTGGTTAGTAATTGTTCTGAAATTCCGGAAAACGATGACCCTATTTTAGGTGTCTGGGTCAAGACCGAATTACAACAAGACGCATCCAAAAACACAAATTCTAACGTGAAAGAAGAATGGACATTTAACGATGTTTACTTAGGTAGGTATGAGCGTTTTAAAAATGGCTCTTTGGAATATTCTACGGACTTTAGCTGGGAAGTAGACAACGGGGTTTATTCCCTAAAGTACGAAGTAGACCAACTAAACCCTTTACAACTTACCATGGATTTGCCTGAGCTATTATTGCAAAACGGTGAAATTTTCGCAACCAAACAATAATGTATATTAAAAAAGTTGAAAAAGGCGCTTGATAAGTATATCAAGCGCCTTTTTTTATACTCTTAACTCGGATGTTTATCTAAAGCCAAAATGCATCCCAGCTGTTAGTGTATTAAACTCAGCTATATTATAATCTACGTTAAGTCTAAAAAATCCTATTTTTATCTTGGTTCCTAAAGTAGCAGCAATTCCGCTAGCATCATTTTTTAATGTAAATGGATCAGTAACTGTAGAAGTAAAGAATGGACCATTAGCTTCATAAGTCCCTAAAAATGCCGTTTCTGATGTACCAGTAATATATCCTAATCCGCCGTAAAAATTAATTACAGGAATTTCTCTTGTAGAAACTACAGCACTAAAATTCCAAGTTTTAAAATTGGCATCTATACGCTGATTATCCCCTGCAATTAAATTAGCATCTGTAAAATTATACTCGCCGTTTAAATTGGTATATCCAATCACTGCAGAAATAGCTACAGGCAGTATTTTATCTGCAGGTAAAAGTTTGGTAAAATCGTACTGCAAACCCGCACCAAACAAGCCTATTTTTACATCATCCGTGGCTATTTTAGGTAAAAATCTAGCCTTAACTTCCATTCCCTTAATAAGGCCGACACTGGCTTGCACAAAACCCGTAGGCACAAAATTGATGTTCTCCCCTGCCAAACCCGAAGGCAACTCAAATTCCTCACTAAATAAACCACTTTCATCTTCAATTAAAACACGTACACCCTCAATGTCTCCTAAAGCTGTAGAAACTAGTTTTGAGGTACTACCATCTGCAAATTGAATATTTTCATAATCTGCGGTATCTAGGTTAAAAGCCTGTTTGTCATCTTTATTCTTAAAACCAGTGATATTCCCAACAATAGAAATTTCAAAACCACCCAAAGGTTTTGCATCCGCAGTATTATACCACCCGTTAGACATACTAAATATGGTTGCTTCTGTTGCAGGCATAAAGTAAGCATTGGCAAAACGTTCTGCATCTTCTACCCCTGCTGCAAACAAATTACCAATACTAGTTTGAGCAGAAATTATAGAAAATGAGGCAAATGCGAAGACAAGAGCTATGTATTTCATCTGTTTATTTTTCTTAAAACTAAAAAACCTGGTCTTTAAACCAGGTTTTTTTGTTGTGAAATTACCGTTATATGTACACCTAACTATGCGTCAATGTTGGCATAAACCGCATTTTTCTCTATAAATTCCCTTCTTGGAGGCACTTCGTCTCCCATAAGCATGGAGAAAATTCTATCAGATTCTGTAGCATTATCTATAGTTACTCTCCTCAAAGTTCTGAACTCAGGATTCATGGTTGTATCCCACAATTGTTCTGCGTTCATCTCACCAAGACCCTTATAACGTTGTATGCCTGCTTGGCCTCCCATAGATTCTACAATCTCATCGCGCTCTTTGTCATTCCAAGCATAACGTTTTTTAGCACCCTTCTTAACCAAGTATAGTGGTGGTGTTGCAATGTAAACATGTCCGCTTTCTATCAACTCCCTCATGTATCTAAAGAAGAAGGTAAGAATCAAGGTTTCAATATGGCTACCATCTACATCCGCATCACACATTATCACTACTTTATGGTAACGTAACTTTTCTAAGTTCAATGCCTTACTGTCTTCTTCCGTACCAATTGTAACACCTAATGCCGTGTAGATATTTTTAATCTCTTCGTTCTCAAAAACCTTGTGCTGCATGGCTTTCTCCACATTAAGAATTTTACCCCTTAATGGTAAAATAGCTTGGAAGTTCCTATCTCTACCCATTTTAGCTGTACCCCCTGCAGAATCTCCCTCTACTAGGAATATTTCGCATTTTTCTGGGTCTTGGTCAGAGCAATCTGATAATTTACCTGGTAATCCGCCGCCACCCATAGGGTTCTTACGTTGTACCATTTCTCTTGCCTTAGCAGCTGCATGCCTTGCTTGAGCGGCTAATTTTACTTTTTCTACAATTTGCTTAGCATCATCTGGATTCTCTTCCAAATAGTCTGTAAGCATCTCAGAAACTGCTTGGCTTACCGCACTGGTTACTTCGCGGTTACCCAATTTTGTTTTGGTCTGGCCCTCAAACTGTGGTTCTGCAACTTTTACAGAAACAATGGCCGTTAATCCTTCACGGAAATCATCACCAGAAATTTCGAACTTAACTTTATCTAATAAACCCGAACTATCTGCATATTTTTTTAAGGTTGATGTTAAACCTCTTCTGAAACCAGATAAATGAGTACCACCCTCATGCGTGTTAATATTGTTTACGTAGGAGTGCAGGTTCTCTGAAAAACCTGTGTTGTACACCATGGCTACTTCTACAGGAATACCATTCTTTTCTCCTTCCATGCTAATAACATGGTTTATCAATGGTTCTCTTGTGGCATCTAAGAACTTGATAAATTCTTTTAAACCTTCTTCTGAATGAAAAGTTTCTCCAACATACTCACCTTTCTCGTCCTTCTCTCTTTTATCTGTAATGGTAATTGTGATTCCCTTATTTAAATAAGCCAACTCCCGCATACGGTTAGCAAGGGTTTCATAATTGTATTCTGTAGTTTGTGTAAAAATAGTATCGTCTGGGTAAAAGGTAACTACAGTACCTGTAACATTGGTTTCACCAATACTTTTTACAGGATATAGCGCCTTACCCCTTTCGTACTCTTGTTCCCAAACTTTACCTTCTCTATGTACAGTAGCTTTTAAGTGATTGGATAATGCGTTAACACAAGAAACACCAACACCATGTAAACCACCAGATACTTTGTAGGAATCTTTATCAAATTTACCACCTGCACCAATCTTTGTCATTACTACCTCTAGGGCAGACACACCTTCTTTTTTATGCAAGCCAACTGGGATACCCCTACCGTTATCTTCTACAGTAATTGAGTTATCTTCATTAATGGTGACTTTAATGTTATCACAGTACCCACCCATTGCCTCATCAATAGAGTTGTCTACCACCTCGTAAACCAAGTGGTGCAATCCTCTAACGCCTACGTCTCCAATATACATGGACGGACGCATACGCACGTGCTCCATACCTTCTAGGGCCTGTATACTGTCTGCTGAATATTGTTTCTTATTTAGTTCTTCGCTCATAGTTTAAAGCTGCGTTTATTGCATTTTTCAAATCTTACAAATATAACCAAAACCTATACAAAACGTGGTATTTAGCACATTTTACCCCACCAAGTTATCAACAAACTACTGTGAAAAAATAAGATAAAGTAGGCTTATTATCCACGATACTTATCTGCTAGTAATAACTTACTCATAGTAAAACAGAAAGCGCCTTGCGGCGCTTTCAATCGACTAATTAAAATGAATAAAACTACTCCTCTTCTAAAATGAAAACAAGCTTTATTTTACGTAGGCATCTGTATGCACTTTGGCTACAGCCCTACCAGACGGATCGTTCATGTTTTTAAATGCCTCATCCCATTCCAAGGCAATTTTTGTACTACAAGCTACAGATGGCTCTTGTGGAACACTTTTAGCTGCGGCATCTGATGGAAAATGCCCTTCAAAAATACTTCTGTAATAGTACTCTTCTTTTGTAGTTGGAGTTTGTATAGGAAACTTAAAGTGTGCATTCTGCATTTGCTCATCTGTTATTTCCTCTTCCACCAAGGCTTTAAGCGTATCTATCCAGCTGTAGCCAACACCATCAGAAAATTGTTCTTTTTGTCTCCAAGCTACGCTTTCTGGCAAGTAATCTTCAAATGCTTTTCTGATTACCCATTTCTCCATACGCTCGCCATTGATCATTTTATCCTTTGGATTGATACGCATGGCTACATCCATAAATTCTTTATCTAAGAATGGCACTCTACCTTCTATACCCCATGCTGCTAAAGACTTGTTTGCACGCAAACAATCGTACATATGTAGTTTGTCTAACTTACGTACAGTTTCTTCATGAAAATCTTTAGGACTAGGTGCCTTATGAAAATATAAATACCCCCCAAACAACTCGTCCGCACCTTCACCAGACAACACCATTTTAATACCCATAGATTTAATTACTCTCGCCATTAAATACATTGGCGTAGAGGCTCTAATGGTAGTAATATCATATGTTTCTAAGTTGTAGATTACATCTTTTATAGCATCTAAACCTTCTTGAATTGTAAACTTAATTTCATGATGAATAGTTCCTATATGGTCTGCTACTTTTTGTGCAGCCGCTAAATCTGGACTCCCGTCTAAGCCTACACTAAAAGAGTGTAATTGTGGCCACCATGCATCTGCCGTATCTCCTGATTCTATTCTTTTTTGCGAGTATTTTTTAGCAATAGCAGAAGTAACTGAACTATCTAAACCACCAGAAAGCAATACCCCATAAGGAACATCTGACATTAATTGACGGTGTACTGCAGCTTCTAAAGCATCTTTTAATGCTTGGATGCTTGTTTCGTTTTCCTTTACAGCATCGTACTCCATCCAGTCTCTTTTGTACCACCTTACAAACTCGCCAGAACTACTGTGCATGTAATGCCCCGGAGGGAACAGCTCTATTTTTGTACAAGTACCTTCTAAAGCTTTTAATTCTGACGCTACGTAGAACGTTCCGTTTTTATCCCATCCAATATATAATGGAATAATCCCCATATGGTCTCTAGCAATGAAATACTCATCTTTATCTGTGTCATAAATTGCAAAACCGAAAATGCCGTTTAACTCATCAATAAAATCTGTTCCTTTTTCTTGGTATAAAGCTAGAATTACTTCACAATCAGATTGTGTTTTAAATTGATATTTTCCGTCAAATTGCTTTCTAAGTTCACTATGATTATAAATTTCGCCATTAGCGGCTAAAACCAGTTTATTATCTTCACTAAATAAAGGTTGTTTTCCAGAAGCAGGGTCTACAATTGCTAATCTTTCGTGTGCTAAAATAGCTTTCTCATCAGCATAGATACCACTCCAATCCGGCCCACGATGTCTAACTTTCTTGGACATCTCCAACAACTGTGGTCTTAAAACCTCAGCAGTTTGCTTTAAATCAAATGCGCAAACAATTCCACACATATCCGTCTATTTAATTTTAAATTACAATACAAATGTGGGCATTGACTAACAGAGATGAAACTATAATCAACCTTTTAATTACATATTAAAACTAAAAAACACTAAATAAAGTTTAATCATAATAAAACCAACAGTATCCTTTAAAAATTGTTTTAAAGTGAATTCTAAAAATTTAACGCCAGTTTAAGGTTTGTCTGTTAAGTACATTATAGTTTTAACGACTCAAGAAACGAGATTCAAAAAAAAATTAAAAACATCATGAAGAATTTATTAGGATTAGGCCTTTTACTTACCGTATTCTTAACAACTAGTAATTTAACTGCACAAAAATTTAGCGGTTTAGACAAAAGTCCTGCAGATATTGCTTCTTTCCCAACGAGCTACAAAGAAAGTGACAAAGCAGTACGTGTTATTTACGGAAGACCACAATTAAAAGGAAGAGATTTAGAAACATTGGCTCCTACTGGTAAAGTTTGGAGAACGGGTGCTAACGAAGCTGCAGAAATTACTTTTTATAAAGATGTAAATTTTGGAGGAGAATCTGTAAAAGCAGGTACTTATGCTTTATTTACTATTCCAGGCGCAGATGAGTGGACTATTATTTTAAATAAAAACCTTAATCAATGGGGAGCTTATTCCTATGACAATGCAGCAGACGTAGTGCGTGTTAGCGGAAAAGTAAGTAAAGGTTCTGAATCTTTAGAAGCCTTTTCTGTCGCTTTTAAAGAAGTAGATGGTGGTGCCCATTTAATAATGGGCTGGGATACTACAAGAGTAGCCGTACCTGTTACTATGTAATTAAATACCCTTTAAAACTTAGAATCCCCGATACTAACAAAGCATCGGGGATTTTTTTATTTTACTTTTTTGCCAGATAAATAAACCTGTTCTGCCTTAAGCAGTGGAATGCTGTCTACGGGCACCTTCATAATATCAGAACTTAGGATGGTAAAATCTGCAAACTTACCAGGTTCCAAACTTCCTTTTTCATCCTCTTCAAAATTGGAATAGGCTGCCCAGATAGTCATACCTTTTAAAGCCTCTTCTCTAGTTAAAGCTTCTTGCATTTGAAAACCGCCTTCTGGATACTTATCCGTATCCTGGCGTGCTACTGCTGCGTAGAAAGTTAAGAATGGGCTAACCTGCTCTACTGGAAAATCCGTACCTAAGGCAACTTTACCCGCCTTCTTTAATAATGTTTGATATGCGTAAGCTCCTTTAATACGTTCTTCTCCTAAACGGTCTTCTGCCCAATACATATCACTGGTAGCATGGGTGGGCTGCACTGAAGGGATAATTCCTTTTTCAAAATAATCAAAATCTGCCTGCGAAACTACTTGAGCATGCTCCACCTTCCATCTTCTATCCGTTTTTCCCTTAAGCGCTTTATCGTATGCTCGTAAGACCACGATATTGGCAGAATCTCCAATGGCATGTGTATTCATTTGATACTCTGTGGCAGCAATGCGTTGCGCTAGTGCATCAATTTGGTCTGCAGGCGTAACTAAAGCACCAAAATGATGTGGCTTATCAGAATATTCTTCTCGTAAAGCAGCTCCTCTAGAACCTAATGCACCATCACCATATACTTTTACGGAACGAACGTTTAGTTTATCGGTCTTTAAAATTCCTTTTTCTAAAAAGTGGTCTAAATTCTCTGGTGTATTACTAACCATAGCATAAACACGCATATCTAGTTCTCCTGCCTTTTGCAAACTATCTATTAGGTAAATGGTAGCTTTATCTAAACCCGCATCGTTCACAGTAGTAAGCCCGTAATCAAAACAAATTTCTTGAGCCGCCTTTAGTGCTTCAATTTGTGATGCAACGTTTGGTTTTGGCATAACTTGATCTACCAATGCCATGGGGTTATCTACCAAGACACCACTAAGCTCTCCATTTACCAAAACTATTTCTCCACCTTCTATCTTAGTTTCTTTGGTAATCCCTGCCAACTGTAAAGCAGCATTATTTACAAAATAAGCATGACCATCTACACGCTCAAGAACTACTGGCTTATCCGGGAATAACTGATTCAATTTGTCATTGACAGGAAATTCCTTAACCTCCCAATCATTTTGGTCCCACCCGCGACCACGAATTACGTTCGCCGGATTGTCTTTGGCAAAAGCCGAAACACGCTCCAGCACCTCTTCATAACTATTTGTACCTACTAAGTCTACAATTTGCTGATTTAATCCTAAGCCGTAAAAATGGCAATGGGCATCTATTAGACCAGGAACAATGGTTTTACCTCCCGCATCCAACATTTCTTTAGAAGTGTACTTTTGATAAATATCTGCTGTTTTTGCAACAGCTACTATTTTACCATCTTGGATAGCCATACAGCAAGCCTCTGAAAACTCTGAGTCTACCGTATAAATCTTAGCATTATTGACAATTAAGTCTACCTCTTGCTTTTGAACGCAAGAAACCCCTAGTACTAAAAATACTAAGGGTAGCATATATTTTTTCATGTGCGCTTTTGGTTTTTACCAAAAATAAGCAAATGGTATTACATTAATCTTGGTAGTGTGTCATTACAAATTCTACACGGCGCTCTCCAAGACCTTGTTTTTTTAGCCCATCTTTTTGTAGCGGCTTAGAACTACCTACACCTTCCCACACTATTCGCTTGTCTTCTATACCTAATTCTTTTAGATATAAAGCAACCGCCCTTGCACGCAAAGAAGAAACAAACTTGTTATACTCTGGACTACCGGTGTTGTCTGAGTGGCCCGTAATTTTTAACTGCAGTTCTGCATTATCTTTTAAAAATTTAAATATTTTTTGAATGTTGGCCATAGCCGTATCGTCTAATTCATAACCTTTTGGTTGGTACGGATTACGCTCTAACACATAAATCTTGTCCTGCTCGTAATTAATTCTTGGCAACTCTTGTAAATCAAAATCGTCTATAAAATAATACGCATAATCGCTAGTAGTAGATTTGGAAGTCAACACCTGCGTTTTAGTACCGGTATTTGTTTCAAAATTTCCTATAAGAATGTGTTTTTCAAAACCCTTTGCTTCAAATTCTGCAGTTAAGGTTACCCATCCGTCTTTGCTTGCCAGAGTACTATTCTGCTGAAGCCTCACTTTGGTAAATTCTAGCCCATCTTGTAAATGCAACCTATTTTCCGTCAATAAAGTATTGTTAGGTAATGTCAATGGCTTATTCAACAAGACTATATACATTTCTTGTAATGCTAAGGCAGAACTTTCTGCTAAACTCACTTTAAATTGTAATCTGTAAGGATATTTTTCTCGCAATGTTTTGGTTAACCCTAATTGCAAATATTCTCTGTAGTCTTTTAACGCATGAAAGTAAAGCCCCGTATACCCAGCACCTTCTGCTGCTTTCTCAGCACCTCTAAAATTAGATGGTACTGAAAAATCTCCTGTACTACACGCATTAAAATAATCTCCTGAGCTACCCGTAGGTATGGAAACATTTTTAAGTAATACGTTAAGGTTTGATACGGAAGAAGGACAATTGTTCTTCTCTTCAAAACTAGGATTGAGAATAAGGTTTTGCGCACTCAAGCCAAAACTACCTAAAAGGCAAAAAAACAGAACTAAACGAGTGTAAAAATTGGTCATAGTTGGTCAATTTTTATAGGCTCTCGTTTTCAGGAATAAAAACGCCACTCCATTGGCATTATTGCATTTTGATGCTTTTAATCGAAAAAAAGGTGTAATTAAACTCTTGCGACACTAAATATTAGCGCGTTACCGTTATCACTATCCAAATCTTACTGTAATGCGCAAATTGACCTCAGCGTTATTTATGTCTGCGGCCTTTACTTTTGCCTATAGCCAACATACCGTAAAAGGTAAGGTTATAGATGAATTAGGCCTACCTGTTTACATGGCTCAAATACAAATTTTGGGTGCAGATACAACAACATTCACAGATGTGGATGGTTATTTTAAATTAGAAAGCGAAAAGGGTTTTCACTGGAAATTAGATATCGGCTCCGCAGGCTTTAAACCAGAGACCTTTTTTGTGTTAAGTGCTGGCCGCACTGAAGATATTGTATTAAAATACGATACGGCCATCAAAAGTTTGATTGGCCGTACCGAGAACTAATCTAAAATCGAATTTTATTCTTGGAAGTCTTCAAACTCTGTAATTACAAATTCTACTCTTCTATTTTTTCTCAAAGAAGTCATATCTAATCCATTATACAAAGGATGTTTTTCTCCGTATGCTTCAATTTTAATATTATCGGCAGGCATACCTAAAGAGGCTAAATATGCTTTTACAGAGGCAACCCTTTTCTCTGACAACATTAAATTATATTCTTGACTCCCTATATTATCTGTATGCCCTTTTAAAACAACTTTGTCTTTATCTGGATTGGCTAAGGACGCATACAATTCTTTTAAATATACTTTTGACGCCTGATCAAGTGTAGCACTATTTTCATCAAAATTAACCTTATCTAATACAAAAGATTCGTTATAATCTATGTCTAAATCTATGTTGCTTTGCTTGGTTAGTTTAACATCGTCAATATAGAAATAAGCCATCTGTGCACTACCTGGGGCAGGATTTGGCACCTTCATTAAATAATCTTTGGGCACCTTACCAAAACTACCGATGGTTACGAATTTTTCAAAGCCGTCTGCGGTATATTCTAATTCTACAGGTATCCACATTTTTGTATTGGTAAGTTTGGCTTGAGCTTTCATATTTTTTAAAGAATAACTGCCATACTGCTCCCCTACGTCTCTTAAATTAATAGTGGAGGTGTTTCTAAATTCCATCTTTTTACCAGTAAACAAGGCATTTACTTCTTTCACTGAGAATTGTGAATCTTCCGCTAAACTTACATAAAACTTAAGGGTATATTTTTCTCCGGCAACCAATTGTTGTTTTAATTGCAATTGAATGTATTCTTTGTATCCACCACCAGCAAACAAATACATTCCCATGTACGTTTTACCGCTTTTTGGTTTTTGATATCCTCTAAAATTTCTGGGCACACTACTTTTTCCACGAGCACATTTACTAAATACATCTGTGGTCCCTTTAGAAGGGGTTGTAACAAACTCTACATATCCGTTAACCTTACTAAGACCATCCGGACATTGAGTCATACTCTCAAAATCACCGTTATGCACTAAGTTTTGTGCCTGTATACCAGTTAAGATAGAAAATAATAAAACGAATATACTTGTTGCCTTCCAAGTAGTTATCTGTTTCATATGGTGTACGTATTACTAGTTAGTGTTTAATTAGCTTATTACACCACAAACCTACAAAACGAAATATTTTTCTTACAAAACAGAAAGTTTAAACATACAAGAGTGTCGACGGATGGTAAACATCCGTCGATGAATTAAAAATCAAATTTATAAGAAATCCCTGCTAAAGCCTGAAAACCTTGCACATAGTAGGTACTCCAACGCTCATAATTCTTATTACTTAGATTAGAAAACTTAGCAAATACAGCCAACTGGTCATTAAAACGATATCCTAAATGCGCATTGGCATCAAAATAACTATCTAAGGTTACCCGTGTAGCTTCAAATTCATTTGCAGGAATACCTGCTGCGGCTATAGATTGTAAATCTTCTCTTTCCCCTACAAAGAATAAATTAGCACCGGCATACCAATGGTCTGTAATCTGATAATCCATAAAAACAGTGCTTTTTAGTTTTGGTAAGTTCCAAGCCGGGTTATCTGTTTCTGTGCTGTAAACATTATACTCTCCATTAATACCAAGGGTAAAATTACGATTGATATCGAAATTCAACTCTGCAAAAGCGCCTACAGTTTTTACATCGTCATAAAACACTTGAAACGAATTACCGTAAGCGTAACCTTCTTCTGAACGAGCAGAATTTAATGGATTAAGCAAATACAATGGTTTTCTATTTTCTGCCTTATAAAAAGCCCTTACATTATACCCAATATTATTTACTAATTGTCCTTTAATACCTGCATATGCATTGTATTGCATATCTGTGGGCTGTATACCCAAAGTTGGTGATACATAAGGATTATTTGCCACCAAACTTTTATAGGTATTTTGCTCCAAGTTACCCTCAATACCACCATAAGCAATGACTTGGTCTTCCATAACACGGTAAGATGCCGTTACAGCAGGATAAATGTAAAAACTACCCTCACTACGCTCCATGTCTAAACCGTACACAAAATTAGCGCCTAATTTTAGCGTAAGTTCGTCCCTATAAACCATAAAAGAAGGACTTACTCCTGTGATAAGCTGGCCGTAGTCTATGCCCATCTCGTTTGTAGTACTATTAAGGCTGGCGTTCTCAAAGCTGCCTGTAACGTAATCTGCCTTGGCTGTAATGGATACCATTTCTGAAGTAATAGGTAGCTCCACAGTTACTGCACCATTTGCCCTTATTTCTGCAGATTCTTGACTATCCCAAAAACGATTTACTGCTAGTTCCGCATGCTTAAAAAACGAATCTTCTACATTAATAAAACCATTCACCCCTGCATTAAAATAATTTTGACGCTCATCTATACTATCTACTTGGTCTTGAGTAAAAACACCACTTTGTAAGCCATACCAATTATACAGTTGATGTCCAAGTTCCAAGCCTGTACCCCAATCATAATCCATGTCTTTTTTAGACAAAGAGATAACTGCGTCCGTATTGTAAAAATCGGTTTCTAAAGGCGTGCTGTTAATATCTCCTCTAGAAGATTGATGCGTTAACCCTACATCTAATAGTTTTTCATCTCTTCCCAACTCTCTACTCGTATAAAAATCTACTAAGGCATTATTATAATTACCAAGCCCTACGGCGGCATAGCTATTATACAGAGTAGGTGCTGGAGTACGTTCTACTTTGGCTGCTTTTGCCTTTGCAGGTGTAAAAGTAGACGCTACTGGTACGGAAAAAATATGGTAGGTTATAGGTTTCTTTTTAAGCGCTATGGAATCTGTAATTTTAGGAGCTGTTTTTACCTTAAAAGCATCAGAAACAGATGGTGCGTATGGTTTTACTACGGTAACTGTTTCTGTACCTATATTATCTTCTTTTTCTTGCGCGTTACTCCAAAACACAAATAATAATGCACTTAGAGTTGCTATATATTTAATCATCTTCATAGTGTGTCTCTAGATTATTTACCGTTAGGATTTACGGATGAATTGCGTTGTGCTTCTTGCGATTTTATCAAGGCCAATTCTCCTTTAGCTTCTGCCACCAATTCTGGAAACTCACTAAAGTTCTCTTGCACACTTTCTAAAATATAAGTGGCTTGGAAAGCATCTTCTAAAGCGTAAAAATTCTTAGCCATAAGTAATAGCCCCTTGCCGCCCCATTCTTTGTAAGAACTAAAATCTTTTACCAATTTTTGTACAGAGACATTAGAGTCCTCATAATTGTTATCTTGGCGTTTAAAATAAGCATCGTAGTACCAAGCTTCTGCCCCAGCTCTGCCAGTTGCTATCTCCTTTACCTCTGAAAACGCCTGCTCTGCTAATTGCATATCTCCAGTTTCTATAGCGGACCTTGCAATCATTATTTTAGCATCGCTACGTATTCTATCATCTAAATTGGGGGCTTGCAATACTTTCTCTGCATACACCAAAGTTTGCTGATATTCTTTTTTATCGTAATACCCTTTCATTAAATTGCTTTGAGCAAAAACTCGGTTTTGACTAATCTCCGCCACCGTTTCTAGTTGCTTTAAATAAGGCATTGCGCTTGCATAATCACCTTTACCCACGTATATCTCACAAACACGAGTTAAAGCCTGCTCCATATATTCACTACTACCTCTATCTGCAACATTTTTATAGTTAACTAAAGCTTTCTCCTTTCTATTTGAACTAAAGTGTAATTGTGCCAATGTAAAGTTTGCTTGTACCGCATGAACTCCATTTGGAAATTCTTTTAGGTAATTTTCAAAAGCCTTTACTGCTGCATCTGTTTTACCTTCTACGTATTTACGGTCAGCCGCCTCAAAACTAGCTTCTTCTAACTCACTATCCGTAACTTCTACAAAATCTAGATTACGTGCCCAAGCAGCATACTCATTTACCTTACCTATATCTACATACACTTGCTTTGCAGTGCTTACTGCCTGTACCGCTTCTTGGGATTTTGGATATTCTGATACTACATGTTTAAACTTATTTATGGCTTGTTCATTTCTGCTTGCATTGTAATGTACCAGTCCTTGTCTTAATAACGCCTGCGGTGCAAATTTGCTATTAGAAAATTGAGATACCAATTTATCATAAGCAGCAAGGCCTTCTGTTTCTTTATTGGTTTTAATGTACGTATTCGCCAATTCAAACAAAGCATCATCTCTTAATGAAGATTTTGGATGATACGTATTGAAAGAAGCTAATTGCGAAATTTTTTCTGAATTCTTACCTAAAAACCCATTACTCATCGCTACTTGATAAGCAGCATAATCTCTTTCCGGTCCATTGTAAGATGATGCCTTGTCATACGCTTTAATAGCTCCATTATAATTACTGCTTACAAAATAAGTGTCTCCTAAACGGATTAGAGCATCCGTTTTTATCACCTCTTCTAAATTAGTATTGGTAGCGGCGCTATTAAAATGGCTAATTGCTTTATTGTACTCCTTTAATTTAAAATAACAGTAGCCTAAATTATAATCTAACTGCTCTATTTCTTCTATTTCTGAGCCGTTCACTGCTTTAAAACTACCTAAAGCTTGTGCAAACTGATTAAGGCGATATTCTGATTCTGCCTTCCAAAATTGCGCTTTAGCCGCCAACTGCACGTTTTCTTTCTTCTTTAAGGATTTATCAAAAGCCGCTAAAGAACCTGTATAGTCCGTATCTGCAAATAATTCTACTCCCCTGTAAAATGCAACTTTCTGGTAGGTAGCATCACTAGCAAAGGAGGGATTTTTTTCTAGCAACTCCATCGCACCAGCAAAATTTTTAGACGTTATGTAAGAGTCTACGAGTAAACTTTGTATTTCTTCTTCATTCTCATCTTTAGGATACTTTTCTAGATAGGACATCATTACCTGCGGCACGGGTTCATAAGCATTACCAATCTCGTAACTTAATCGTGCATAATTTAACAAGGCATCTTTGCTAATCGCATCATTAAAATCCATACTTGCTGCATTCCTAAAAGCATTTAATGCTTCGGACTTTTTATCTAACTTTAAATAACACTCAGCTAAATGGTAATATGCATTTTGTGCTACGCTGTTGGTACCATTTATAATTTTATTAAACTGCCCAATAGCACTTTCAAAATCGCCCTGTTTATAAAAACTATAACCTAATAAATAGTAATCTGTATTGCTCCATTTACCCCTTTTGCCTTTGTATTCTTGCAAATAAGGAACGGCTTGATCATACTTTTCTAAGTTAAAATAACTTTCTCCTATGATTTTATTTAGTTCAGAAACCTCTCTTCTATCAGACTTTGGTAATTGTTTTTTAGCCATTGCAATGGCTTCTTCAAACTTGCCTAGTTTAAAATTTAAATCGGCTTGGTAATAGGATAGCTTTTCCTCTAAAATTTCTGGGTCATTTATCTGGTCAAAGCGTTGGTTAGCTTCATCATAATCGTCTTGTTCATAAGAAATATACCCTAAATAATATTTAGCTTGGCTACCAAACTTGTTAGAATTGGTCACCTTAGAAAGGTATTTTTCTGCCTCGTCTGGTCTGTTACTGGCATAATAACTGTATCCTGTATTAAAATTAAAGCGTTCCTTGTCTTTTTTAGACATGCTATTTTGCTCTACTTTTTTATACCATTTTAAAGCATTTGGGTACTTGCCCGTTTCAAAATAGTAATCTGCCACATCCATAAATGCAGAATTTCGTTTGGTAGAAGTTGGGTAACGCTCCACAAAATCTTCCATCAATTTATCTGCACCACGTTGGTTTAAACGTATAGCAGCATTAGCCACATAGTAAACGCTATTTGCTTCTGTTTCTTGGTCTGTTGTAGATTCTTTAACCTTATAAAACAGAGCCTGCGCGGCTTGGTATTGCTGTTCATTATACAATGCTAATGCATCTTGGTATAACTTATTATCATGTGTATAAATCTGGGTTTCTTGGGCATAGGCAATTGTAGTAAGCCCCATCCCCAGAAGGAGTAAGGTATATATGTTTTTCTTCATAAGTGTTCTGTGCTCTCTAAGCTTATTTCCATTAACGTCAAATTCCACGCCAAAGTATGTTACTATCCTTGGTTATGATAAAATTAGCAGTAAAAATCTAGATATACATAGAACTTGTTACCTTTAGCCTAAGAATCTTGAACACATGTCCACACCCATTTTAAAATTACAAGACGTTTCAATTTTTCAGAATGAAAATCTTGTATTAAGCAACGTTACCCTACAAGTAAAGAAAGGTGAGTTTGTCTATGTTATTGGTAAAACCGGAAGCGGAAAGAGTAGTTTTATGAAAACTCTTTATGGTGATTTATCTCTTAGACAAGGTACTGGTAGCGTTGTTGATTTTGATTTAAAAACTTTAAAGGAAAATGACATTCCTTTTTTAAGAAGAAAACTAGGAATTGTTTTTCAGGATTTTAAGTTATTACCAGACCGAAATATTAATAACAACCTTTTATTTGTTCTAAAAGCCACAGGTTGGACAGACACCAACAAGATGAATGCTAAGATTGAAGAAGTCTTGGATAAAGTAGGCATGAAAACAAAGGGCTTTAAATACCCGCACGAACTTTCTGGAGGCGAACAACAACGCATAGCTATTGCTAGGGCATTGCTGAACGACCCTGAATTGATTCTTGCCGATGAACCCACTGGAAATTTAGACCCACAAACCAGTGTAGAGGTGATGAAAGTACTACAAGAAATAAATGATAACGGACGTACCATTTTAATGGCCACCCATGATTATGCCCTAATTTTAAAGTACCCGCATAAAACTATTAAGTGCGATGGCGGCAAAATGTTTGAAGTAATACAAAAGGCAGTGTAAGCAGTTGGTCTACTATTCTTTTAAAATTACTATACGTTTTGTTTCTTTGTTAAAATTATTTTAAAATTTCCTATATGAAGCTTCTAGGGATAGATATTGGCGGTACTGGAATGAAAGGTGCCATTGTGAATGCGGAAACCGGAGAAATGATAACGGAGCGATTTAGGGTACCCACCCCAAAATCTAAAAAGCCAGATGACATGGCTAAAGTGATTAAGGAAATTACGGACCATTTTGATTATGAAGGCCCTGTGGGTTGTGGCTTTCCTTCTATTGTAAAAAATGGGGTGTGTAAATCTAACGGAAACTTACACAAAAGCTGGGTTGGCGTTAATATAGATGAGCTTTTTACGGCAGCTACGGGGCACGAATTTACCGTACTTAACGATGCTGATGCAGCTGGTTATGCCTCAATGAATTACGGTGTTGGCAAAGGCAAAGATGGCTTAGTAATAATGCTTACGGTAGGCACAGGATTGGGAAGCGGTGCATTTTTTAATGGACAACTATTACCAAATTTTGAGCTGGGGCAGATTCCCTACAAAAAATATAAAAAGATAGAACTCTATGCCTCTAACTTTGCTAAAGAACGTGACGATTTGTCTATGGAAAAATGGGCAAAACGTTTTAATAAATTTCTGAACTACGTAGAATTGTTGGTGAATCCAGACTTGTTAATTGTAGGGGGTGGTATTTCTAAAAAATGGAACGATTTTGGTCATCTACTAGATACTGAAACCCATATTGTAAAAGCTGAATTAATGAACCATGCAGGAATTATTGGCGCTGCAATTGCTTGCCTAAAAGAGCATCATCATGGTCATCTAGTCAAATAAAAAAATACACTTGTATACAAAAAAACCGGGCTGATGCTCGGTTTTTTTTTAATTATGATGCTACTTATACTTAGAGTTTCTTTGCTCCTTCTGGCATTTCAAAGAAATCTTTAGGCAATTCGGTTACAAACTCCATATCGCTAATTTCGATTTTGGTAATGTATTCTCCCGGCATACCATCTACCGTCCAATGCGTTTTCAATAAACTAGGCAATAGAACTCCGTCCACATCTACTAATTCACCAACCTCCATAAATTTTTCTGGATTGTGGCCACCATCTTTAAAGTATTCAGGATAAGAAACAATATATCTAGTTGCCATTAGCAAATACGTCTCTGCATCAAAATGTAAAATATAGTAATCGTCTGGAGCATCTCCTGTACCCGCATCATATGTCACTTTAACAACCTTGGTGTTCTTATCTTTATAAGTAGCATCTGGCAATAATTCTAAATTAACGCCCTCCCCATCTTCTACAAACGGGTGTCCCATTAAATAAAGTGGTGTTAAAGCCCAAAATTTGGTATCATAAGCAAAAGCGGTTGAATCTGCTTTTATCCATGCTATTTCTCCAGTATAACCAAACGTGGCCTCTTTATCTGTAGTACTGGTATGCACTACCCTATTGTTCCATGGGTCTACAATTTCATAACTGTCGCGCTGTGTTTTATCTTTTTCTAAAGGCTGGTAATTAAAACGCATACCCAAGGGCCCATTTTCAAACCAAGTAGCTAAACCACCGTGCGCTTCCATGGACTTCCAAATTACAGTACCAGCCGAAGAAGCTGTTAGGCGTTCCTTTGCTTTTTTAACCCTATTTGTAATCCATGTATCTGGTATGGCTACACTATTTTCTACCACTGTTGGATCTGGTAGAACATTTTCTTCGTTTTCTTTTTTTTGCTCTTTACAAGCTATTGTACTGATTAATAGGGCGGTCACCCCTATCTGTTTAATTAAGTGTTTCATTTTGTCCATTTTAAGCTTTGGTAGTCGGCGTATATTTAAAAACCTTTCAAAAAAAAGCCCCGATTAAAATCGGGGCTTAAACTTATACTTTGTTACGTTTTCTGTCTACCTCTTTAAGAAATACCTTTCTTAACCTTAAGTGGTTTGGCGTAACCTCTACATATTCATCTTTCTGTATGTATTCCAAGGCTTCTTCTAGAGAAAATTTAATTGCTGGTACAATCTTAGCCTTATCATCTGCTCCTGAAGAGCGTACGTTAGACAGCTTTTTGGTTTTAGTAACGTTTACCGTCATATCATCTTGGCGTGAATTTTCACCTATTACCTGGCCCTCATAAATATCCTCTCCTGGATCTACAAAGAATTTACCTCTATCTTGTAATTTATCAATAGAATAAGGAATTGCAGTACCGGTTTCCATAGAAACAAGAGAACCGTTGATTCTACCTGCAATGTCTCCTTTAAGTGGTTGGTATTCCACAAAACGGTGTGCCATTATAGCTTCACCAGCTGTTGCAGTTAATAACTGGTTTCTTAAACCAATAATACCTCTAGACGGAATCATAAATTCGCACAACATACGCGAACCTTTGGCTTCCATACTCACCATTTCACCTTTACGTACAGATACCATTTCTACAGCTTTACCAGATACTTCTTCTGGTAAATCTATTGTCAATTGCTCTATTGGCTCGCATTTAACACCATCTACCTCCTTAATAATTACCTGCGGCTGACCAATTTGCAACTCGTACCCTTCTCTACGCATGGTTTCTATTAGTACAGATAAGTGTAACACCCCACGCCCAAATACTAAAAATTTATCTGCGCTATCTGTTTCTTGCACTCTTAGCGCCAAGTTCTTCTCTAATTCTTTTTCTAGACGTTCTTTAATGTGTCTAGAAGTAACGAACTTACCGTCTTTACCAAAGAATGGACTGTCATTAATAGTAAATAACATACTCATGGTAGGCTCGTCTATAGCAATAGTCTTAAGCGCTTCTGGATTTTCTATATCTGCAACGGTATCTCCAATTTCAAAACCTTCCATACCTACAATAGCACAGATATCTCCGGTTTGAATTTGCTCTACTTTTACACGTCCTAAACCTTCAAAAACGTATAGTTCTTTTATTTTAGACTTTACAACTTTACCGTCTCGCTTAACCAATGATACTTGTTGTCCTTCTTTTAAAGTGCCACGCTGTAATCTACCAATAGCAATTCTCCCTGTAAAAGAGGAGAAATCTAAAGAAGTGATTAACATCTGTGTAGTACCCTGTTCTGGTTTAAATTCTGGAACGTGGTCTAGCACCATATCTAATAATGGCTCAATATTTTCGGTTGGTTTTTTCCAATCCTCACCCATCCAGTTGTTCTTTGCAGAACCATATACGGTAGGGAAGTCTAATTGCCATTCTTCTGCACCCAACTCAAACATTAGGTCAAACACCTTTTCGTGTACACCTTCTGGGTCACAGTTTTCTTTATCTACCTTGTTTACAACAACACAAGGTTTTAACCCTAATTCAATGGCCTTTTGCAACACAAAACGTGTTTGTGGCATAGGACCTTCAAAAGCATCTACCAACAAAAGAACACCATCTGCCATGTTTAAAACACGCTCTACCTCACCACCAAAATCGGCGTGACCAGGAGTATCAATGATATTAATTTTGGTATCCTTATAGATAACGGAAACGTTCTTAGAAACAATTGTAATTCCTCTTTCTCGTTCCAAATCGTTGTTGTCCAAGATTAAATCTCCTTTGTTTTCGTTCTCACGAAACAACTGACAGTGAAACATAATTTTGTCTACCAGGGTAGTTTTACCGTGGTCTACGTGCGCTATGATAGCGATGTTCTTGATTTTCTGCATCTTCTGATAATAAGGGCGCAAAATTACATTGTTTTTTTTGCATTCTTATTTTACCTAACAAAAAAATAATCTGATTTTGGGATTTTAAGGCTATTTAAGTCTATTATTCCCTTTAATTGAAAAAATAGAACCCTTAGTAACTTACTCCAAAATCTGCCTGTTGCTTTCTGCGTTTGGTGGCCACCCAACCAAAAGTGAAGTTTAGCATTGGCCCATGACCATTTAAAACACCATCGCCACGGTAATAACCATAACCCGCTTCTATACTGTAATTAAATCCTTTTTTATTGGTACGTTGTATGCCGTAAACCCCACCATAAAATGCCACTGCAAAGTCTTTATCCGGTGCCATATTTTGAGACAATTGTAGTTTTCCCCAGAAGATAGAACGGGCTGGAGCCAAATAGTTGGCCGAATTGCCTATTACATTTTTGTTGGCATCCAAACGTTTTTGAATGTTATGGTAATACCTAATACGAGTATGCCATGCGTAACCAAAAGTGTATCCTTCTTGATATGTTGCCAGGCCAGGTGAAAAACTGGTAGATGCGGTTACATTACGTAGTAAACCAATTTCATATCTAAATCCAGGTCCTAAAAGGTTAAAAGTTACTTGGTGTTTTTCTAAATGTAATAACCCAGTACCTTTTTCACTTAAGCGATACTGCGCCTGTAAGGTTGGTAATGCCGAAAGGCAAAGTACTAGCCAAAAAATACGTTTCATGATGGTTGTTTAGGGCATAAGATAATTTTCTTATACCCTATTTCAGTCGGCTTTAGCTAATTTTTAGGATTTTAACTGATAAGTTATCGTCTTGACTTCCCCAACACAAAGCCCAGTTTTAGTGCTGTAGCTATGGCAAAACCGCCATCGTATTCTGAAAAGAGATATGCAGGCCCCACTTCAAACCGAAACTGCAAACCTTTCTTACCCGTACGCTGCAATCCGTATACTGCACCTGCCAAGGCAAAATAATCCTCGTAAAAATCCAAATCGCCAATAAATGCCTTTCCGCCTTGTACCGCCAACAATGGCGCTATATAATTCCCAGAATTACCGGCAATATTCTTGCCTTTAGACAATCTTCTATCAAAATTTAAGTAGTTGCGGTACTGCAAACGACCAATCGGGTAAATACCAAAACCACTTTCTGAAAATGAAGATTCCACATACTGAAAGCCAATCGTTCCTTCTAGAGCCATGGTAGATTTGTCTCCTACCGCTGCCTCATAAATTACTCCAGGCAACAGCAGATTAAGTGTTATTTGCGATTCTTCTACCTGTCTATTCTGTGCCATAACAGGCATAATTAGCCCTATGGCCAATAGTGTGGTGTAAATGATTTTCATGATGGATTGTTTAAGCATTTAGGCTATCAAATAATGAGCCAAAAAAGTATCTTTGTCAAAATACTACATTATGAATCTTTCTTTAATACCGCAACTAAAACATGCCCAAAGCGATAACTTTTTTTTACTATCTGGCCCCTGTGCCATCGAGGGCGAAGACATGGCCATGCGTATTGCGGAGCATATTGTTACGGTAACGGACAAGCTTAAGATACCCTATGTATTTAAAGGAAGTTTTAAAAAAGCCAACCGCAGCAGAGTAGATTCTTTTACTGGAATTGGCGATGAAAAAGCACTTAAAATCCTTAGAAAAGTTTCCGAAACATTTGAAGTACCTACTATAACGGATATACATGAAATCTCGGATGCAGCCATGGCTGCAGCATATGTAGATGTATTACAGATTCCCGCTTTTTTGGTAAGACAAACAGATTTAGTAGTTGCTGCCGCTGAAACTGGAAAAGTTGTAAACTTAAAAAAGGGACAGTTTATGAGCCCAGAAAGCATGCAACACGCCGTAAATAAAGTTAAGGAAAGTAATAATGACCAAGTTTGGATTACGGACCGTGGTACCATGTTCGGTTATCAAGATATGATTGTAGATTTTAGAGGCGTACCCACTATGAAGCAATATGCTCCAGTGGTCTTAGATGTAACCCACTCTTTACAGCAACCCAACCAAGCTTCTGGCGTTACTGGTGGTAGGCCGGCATTAATTGGCACTATGGCAAGAGCAGGTATTGCTGCAGGCGTAGATGGCATCTTTATGGAAACACACTTTGACCCAAAAAACGCAAAAAGTGATGGCGCAAATATGCTCGATTTAAGTCTTTTAGAGAAAGTTCTTACGGATTTAACCGCTATAAAAAGAACCATCAATTCTTTATAAGTTGCCTAATTCGCAACCAGCATTATTAAATTTTATAGAATCCGTTTCCCCTTAAAGAATATGCCTCTTCTAACACCTCATGCAAAACTTGGTCATCTATTGCTTCTAGAGAAGAATACCGGAGTGATTTTACCACTTTACGATTTTCGGAATTCATTTTGTCTAAATGCTTGGTCAAATGTGCGGAATTCCAAAAAGCGATGTCAACATATTTGTTTTTGTGCGAAGCATTTAAATAACAAATTGGGCTTTTACCCACATAAAAACAGGGTATATTCCATTTGTATTTGAGTTCCACATCTGGTACTAAGCTTTGTATGGTCATTTGTAAGTGAAGTAGTATGCTACGGTACGGTTCTGGTTGATTAAGTATGTAGGCCTCGGCTGGATTCATTTTATTCTCACAGGCATTAAAATTGTTAATTTACCAAATCTAACTTACTACGCTCCCCATTCATAAAAGCATTAAAGTTTTTGAAGCCGTTTTCTCTGTATTTGAGTGGTGTTTCCTTTGCTACCTCTATTTTACCAGATTCTATGTGTACATTAAAACTGAAAGAAGAAAAATCTCCACTACAATCTTGGTCAAAATGCTCTAATAGGTAACGAAATAGTTTAGGGCGTATAAGATACTCCAACTCTATACGCTTCTTTTCTTGAGCCTCTCTGGTTGTTGGATTATATATCCAATTAATTTTCACTTTTTAATTGTGTTTATCTTGGAACAAAGTACAAAAAATACCCTTATTATCAATTGGTTATAAATCCTAATCGGTAAAGGGATTAATTTTCCCCTTAAAACAACGATGTCTAATTAAAAAGCTACAGGCACTTTACCAAACTCCGCTTTAAAGGCCTTCTTAATTTTTTTCTTATATTCCTTTGGGGTATCCTTTGCAATACGCACAATTCTCTGGTCCAAGTCTACATCAAAATAGAAACAAGAAAAATCTGTGCAACATTCATCTTCAAAAGTTGCTAGTAATATACGCACGATTTTTGGTCGTATTGCGTACTCCATTTCCCTCTTCGCTTCATAAAAGTCAGCGGAAGCCTCTGGAGATTGAATCCAATTAAAATACATTTGATTAACGTAAAAGAAAGGTCAAATTTACATTTATTTAACATAAATGCAAATTTTTTTATAACTCTTTAAATTTAACCCAACACATAATCAGCAAGATATTGGTATCGCTGCGTTAATTGCCCACCCTTCGTCATCCTTGCTCTTTCTAAGATACCGTCTTTATCATTATTAAAAAAGGCAGGAATTACGTGTGTCATAAATGCTTCTCCAAAGCCCCCACTAGCATCTCTAGGTAATTCTGCAGGCAAATTATCTACAGCCATTACTGCAATAGCGTCTTTGTGTAAGAAATCTACTTCTTTCTCCGTTTGGGCATCATAACCGTAAATGGGTTCTGCAATGGTAGATGGTTTAATGGTACTTGCCACTGGCCCATCTATATCACAACTTATATCTGCTACAACCTTTATCTTAAAATCTGGGTGCTTTGCATCTTCTCTAGTAAATAAGTACGGTGCTCCATCTCCATAAAAATGCCCTGCAATGAACATGTTTGACACTTTTGCAAAACGGAAGAAATTAGATTCGTATCCAGATGGATCATTAAAAAACGCTTGCTTATCCCCATCTGAACCGTCTTTAGGTTTATTATAATCCAATACATCTATTTGGCAATACACGGCCTCTTGATATTCTTTAATTAAATAGTCTGCAACGCTAACCTCTTTAATACCCATACCATCTAGCATTTCTTTAGCACCATTACCTACTCTGCCCATACCAGTAAGCACAATTTTAATGGCTGGCAATGTTATTTTTTTGAGTTCTGTGATTAATGCAGCTTGGTCCTTAAGGTTTTCTGCTTTGGGTAAGTTAAAAGATTGTTCTTTGAGACCAAATGCTCTTATCCCATTATAAGCACCTACAATACCTGCATACCTACCAAAGGCTACTAAACGTTGGCCCTGGGTATTGGTAATTACTTCATGATCATACAATTCTATATTCTTATCTAATATAGCCCTAAGCAAATCTCTATTGTAAGGTTGCTTTTTTATGGTATGCGAAAAGAAAAAGTATTTTTTATTGGGTAGCAATGCGTTTATCGGCACTTCTTTTACACCTAAAAGTACATCACAACTTTCCATAGCATCTTGTACCGGCACTCCTGCATCTAAATATTCCTGGTCTGTAAACACCCGAATAGATGACGGCTCTACAACGAGTTGTGCCTCTGGATAGGTTTCCATGACGGTTTGGCATAATGCTGGCGGCAACACTACGCGCTTGTCTGGTGGATTTTTACGTTCTTGTATGATTCCGAATTTCATTGCAGTTGTGGTATAATTTTTGTCTAAATTACCTAGATTGCTAAGGTTGTACAAACTTTTTAGTTGTTTGGTGAAATACTATTACCTTTGCGGTCCGTTTTCCCGAAAGGGAAAATGTGCGTTAGGGATTGCGGCTTTGTTGGAGCTCTTCTTTTTACTCTTGAAAAGGATAAATAGAAAGCGACTGCCAAAAGCCCGACCTGCCAAGGCAGGGAACGCCCTACCGTTCTTTGAAAAAAGTGGGCAGTATTTTTTTACTGACTTACTAATGGGGCCGACTGGTTTTGACAGCAAGACCAATGGCGGTGTAAGCATGCCGAGCTATGGGAATGATGCTCGTAAATACAATGTCTCAACTTTTTTAAATGGCGAGTCTAACTACGCTTTAGCTGCTTAATTGACTGAATTATAGTAAGTCCAAGCCTAGTCGCGCAAGGCGCGAAAGCTGAATGTTCCATGGTAGCCCTTGTTGATGGCGACCAGTTTAGGAGCACCATAAAAGTCAACACCGAATTGTTTGTGCTTCGGTAACAATTCTAAACTAAAGAAGCTAAGCTTAAGATAGGCGGTTTTGGGTCGGTCTTAAGTCGAAAAATGAACCAAGACTAAGCATGTAGAAAGCTCAGTTATTGCTTGTTTGGACGGGAGTTCGATTCTCCCCGGCTCCACTTTAAAAGCCACCTTACGGGTGGCTTTTTGCATTTTACCTACGGTATTCAAAGGCCTGGGCGGCAGGCTCGCTCCTGCACTAAAAAGGTCTACCAGACCTTTTCTTAACGTTTGGCCGTCCCCGGCTCCACTTAAAAAGCCACCTAATAGGTGGCTTTTTTGTTTATTTCTACATTTTAGCACAACTAATTGTACCCGTTGAGGGTTAACAACTGCAATACCATTTTATAGAATTGAAAGCCTGCTCTAGCTTTTCCTTAAAGTGAACTAAATGCGCTTTTAGCCCTAGCCAATCTTCCGCAGCAATTAAATCTGGTTTAAAAAGATTACCCCCCATACCAAATGCCTTTGCCCCTGCTTGGGCAAATGGACTTAGATTATCTATTGTGACACCTGCGGTGGGCATAAGTTCTATTTGGTCTAGTGGAGCCAATACATCTGCTATATATTTTGGCCCAAGCTGGGTTGCAGGAAAAACCTTGACCATTCTAGCCCCTGCTTTTGAAGCAGTATAAATTTCTGTGGGCGAATAAGCTCCAGGAAAAATAGGCACTGCTTTAGCAACACAATGCGCTATAACTGCCATATCTACCACTGGCGATACAATAAATTGCCCTCCTACTGCTACAACTGCATCTACTTGCTTGGCATCTAAAACAGTACCTGCCCCTATATTTAATTGCGTTTTAAAGGTTCTTGCTAATTCTTCAATGATTTGAAGCGCATTCGGCGTATTCATGGTAATTTCTAAATTAGTAAACCCAGCATCAGCATATACTTCTGCAATCTGCATTACCTGTTTTACTGTATACCCCCTAAGAATACCAACCACAGGTGTTGTTTTAAAAAGGGATT
The DNA here is from genome assembly GCF_011882165.1 of Croceivirga sp. JEA036. Taxonomy (NCBI): domain Bacteria; kingdom Pseudomonadati; phylum Bacteroidota; class Flavobacteriia; order Flavobacteriales; family Flavobacteriaceae; genus Croceivirga; species Croceivirga sp. JEA036. The sequence continues at coordinate 176,379 of NZ_JAATON010000004.1, read as the reverse complement.
CTGAAAAAGAACTCATTTGGTATATTTTATATTTAAACGTACATGGCTTGCTCTAGCTCCAAACAATTAACAGGTTCTAACCCGTGCTTTATAAGAAACCGAAGAGAACTAATGTAAATAAGTCCTAAAAGAACAACAACCAGAGTCTTTCTATACAAATTTTAAAACATTGCAAACCCAATAAGTAAAGGGTTCAAAGTAAACAGTGTACAGTTTTTATCTAGTAGTTGTGGATTTTAAGGTGAAGTATATCTAAGCAATTACTATGCTTTTGTCCAAATACGATTGCTAATATTAAGCTCTGTAATTGAATTCTGGACTACATTTAAGTCCTCCTTAATAGCTTCTAGAGAATTTACTTTAACTACTTTCTCTTCTACCGTAATGTTCTCAAAAAAGTCTTTGTTCATTGGTACCGCCAAATATAACTTACCATTTTTTAACGTCATGGATAAATCTTTTGTTTTTATGCGCTTTTTCAGCTTGTAAGTACAACAAACAATGCAAAGCAATCTATGAACGCATAGTAGCTAAGGGAAAAAGCAAAAAACTTGCTTTGATAGCGGTATGCAACAAGCTTTTGAAACAGGCTTTTGCTATTGCAAAATCCGGAATACCTTACGATGAGAAATATGTGTCGAAATTGAACTAAAAGAACTTGTTTTTTAACTCAGTTCTTTGTTGTGTATAGTGTTTTTATTTATTCCAATAATTAGAAAATCTTTCGGTTATCATTGTTCCTAAAACAAAGAACAATTTTCTTGAATTAGTGAATTCCTCTAACTCAACATTATGAGGGTTATTCTCGTATAATTCCATAAATATCCAAGCACCAATTGCTTCTGAAAGTTCATTTAAGCTATTGATTTTATTTTCAGAAGTTAGATTATTTATGTACCTGCCAAATTCAATCAATAATTTTGAACTTTGAGAGTTCCAATTAGATGTTTCTCTATTTATTGCATAAATGTATTCTTGGGTTTCTCTTGGATTGTATGAATATCCTATTTGAGTCATTACTACTCCAATTGAGGCAGTAGTTACAAGAATATCAAATTCATCAAGTAGTCCAGAGTCAGAAATTAAGGTCAGTTTGGGAAATTCGTCGACTAATGGCATATAAAATGTAACAGCTGAAGCATTAGCGACCTTAACTAATTTAATAGCTTCAAGAGATTTCGTTTTATCTGAAAATCCGTTTTCTTTTTTTCCAAAGATTTTTTTGAAAATTGACATATTTATAATGTATCTAACCTGTCATTTATTAAATAAAGTTTTCCGCTCAATTCCGAGTTAGATTTTTTGAGTTCGTTTATGTCAGCTTGCAAACTCTCTATTGTCGTCATTAAGTCAATAATTGTTTGTTCTAATCTTTGTATGTCAGTCATAATTTCTTTGTTTGGTCAAATGTTGCACAACGGTTGGGCTATGATTTCGTTGCGGACTTTTCCAACGGAAAATGTCCGCCCGTCTCTAAAGATAATTGATTGCAGGAATTAATTATACACCGTGTTGCCTGTAGTTTTTTATAGTTCCAGTAATCTTTTTTTTCAGTTTTTCAAAAACTTCGGGTTCAAAACTTGGTCTTTCTTTTTCGATATCCATTAGCATTTCCATTCCTTTCGTTCGGTCGCCTGTTTTGGCAAAAAGAAACGAAGCCACATATTTTGGATTCGGCCAATGGGTATTATACACTTTGTCGTCGAATTGACTTTTTGCAATTTCAATAGAACCGTCTATTGTTTTTCCTTTTTCCAGCCATTCGAAAATTTCTATCTTTCTTTTATCAAATAATTTTGAAATAGATTTTCGACACTCCTTTTCTCCCCAGGTCGATGTTACTCCATTTTCCAGGTCTGATTTTTTGTTTAGAAAATTGTCGGTTGTAGCAGAAGATTGAAATAATTGAGGTCTTGCTGATTTGAAAGTCCTTTGCAGAACAATTCTTTTTCCGCTTACCATTGGAAGAAAATCATAGCACATTCCCCAGATAAAAGTCCCCATCAGTCCCTTTCCGACTTGATGCTTTAGCACTTTCCTTATTCCATTTTCAGAAGGACCAATCCATTGGTTTTTCCCATTCCATTCAAGTCCAATTTTGGAAACTTCGGGCGAAATGTAGTCCATTAGAACGCTACGCAGAGTTTCCGCACTTACTGGCTCAGGATGTTTTTTAAAAAGTGAACTAATGAATTTCAAAATTACAGGCAACAATTCAATATCCGTCATAGCTAACGCATATCTCTTTTGCATAAAACTAGCTATAAAATTAAAACCAAAACATTCTTTTTATCAACATAAAAAATCTTGCGCTTAACTTAAGCCATAGCATTACGCTACACCTTCTGTTTTCTATACCTCCAAGCTACCTACTGTAATCATCCAAATAAGAAGAAAACAACCACTCACACCTAAAGCCACAACAAAACAAAAATGTTAACGTTAAAAATTTTTAATTAATAATAACTAACTAAAATGTCGATTAAAAATTACTTTTCTATTTTTTTATTTGTTGCGGTCTTAACTTCTTGTTCTTCTGATGCAGACAATGACACCGAAACCGTAAACCAACCAGAACCGCCAACCGAAGTTACGCTACAAGCCTTTGAACAACCTTATGCCTATGTCAATGATCAGGTAACTCTTGTAGGTACCAATTTTACCACCAATGCAAGTGAAATTAAAGTCTTGCTAGATGATATTGAGGCCACACTTATTTCTGCTACCGCCACAGAACTTACTTTTACCATACCTGCAGGAACTAGCGCCAGCCCTTTTGTTGCTATTGAAATGCCAAATACAAATGTTTCCTATGCAGACACCTACCAACCTATTGCCGTAGTTGATAACACCAAAGGTGAATGGATTACCTATCCATTCTATTTGGAAGCTATTAACGCAGTAAGAAACATACAAGCCACTGGCAAAGAGGAAATTTATTTTTCAACCGAAGCCAAAAGAGAAGAAGGTGGTGGAACTGGCATAATGAAAGTGCACAATACCTTAAATGGCGGTGTTTCTATTGCATTTTTTAATCAGGCGTATGCTTTTACCGAGGAAAATGGTGACTTTTTGGTTGGTCCGCAAGGGGGTGAATTCCTTCTGGGCTCAAATTATTTATCTTATCTAAAAGCTGATGGCACACAAACCATTTTTGAGAATTTTCCCAGTAATGTAAATTCTTGGACCAGAGGTTTGTTTGTTAATGAAAACGAACAAACCATAATTATTGGTTCTGCAGAAGGTAGAATCTACAAGTCTACAAACGGTGCACAATCTTTTGACATGATACATTCCAGAGAAAGCAATACTTATGAATTTTTGAGCTTTTATGCCCATTCTGAGAATCAAATATGGCTAGCAGGCTACACCTTTCCTTTTCCAGAAAACCTAGATTACTATCCCGCCAAACAATTGAGACTAAAAGATGGGGTTTGGGAAGATAGTGCCATACAAATAGAACCCGGAAACAGAACAAGGGAAAGGATAGAGCGTATTAAGTTTATAGATGGCGTTACGGGCTATGCTTCTGCTTACATTGTAGATTTGGATACTGGAGCAGAGAAATATGTTTTAATAAAATCAATTAATGGCGGCGATAGTTATGAAATTGTACAAGAAGAAGATACCCGTATAGACGATTTTACCTTTAAAAACACCAACGAAGGTTGGTATATTTCTGGGAACGAAATATTTGCTACCACAGATGGAGGCAGCTCTTGGCAACTAATGCACACCACTGCCACTTCTTGTAAAGGTATTTTATATAATGATGGTATTTTATGGGTAATTACCGATGGCAAATTATTGAAATACTATTTCTAAAATTCTAGCAAACACTTTTAAACTCCTTGTAAATCCTTACAAGGAGTTTTTTATGCGCTTTTGGGAACTGACTTAGATAAGCCTCCGTTTTTAGTTTTTAACATGGGCGAACACTAATTCTTTTTAATTTTAAGAACTAAAAGGAAAGGGTAGCTTTGTACACGGTAATAGATGTTGAAACAACAGGTAATGGATTAAGAGGTAATAAAATTACTGAAATTGCAATCTTTAAAACCGATGGCACCGTAATTTTAGAAGAATTCACCTCTTTAGTAAATCCTGAACAGCCCATTCCCTACCACATTACAGCGCTTACCGGTATAGATGATGCTATGGTGGCTAATGCACCAACGTTTGCAGAAATTGCTCCACAAATTATAGAAATAACCAAAGACACTATTTTTGTTGCGCACGCTGTAAACTTTGACTACGGGGTTATTAAAGAGGAGTTTAAACAAATGAATCAGGATTTTGTGCGTAAAAAGTTATGCACAGTTAGGTTAAGTAGAAGGTTGACCCCTGGATTTAATTCGTATAGCCTAGGAAAATTATGTTCTAGTCTTTCTATTCCTTTAACAGACCGCCACCGAGCTAGAGGGGACGCCCATGCAACGGTATTACTATTTCATTTGTTGTTAGAAAAATCAGAGGCTCCAGGAGTGGTAACATCATTTCTAAATTCTAAAAGCCAAGAAGCCACCTTACCACCACATTTAAATCGTGCAGAAGTAGAAAGAATTCCTGCAAAACCAGGGATCTATATTTTTTACAATCAGAAAAGAGAAATTATATACGTTGGCAAAGCTAAAAACCTAAAAAAAAGAGTTCTTGGACATTTTTATGATAAAAGTGAACACGAGATTATGCTTTGTAGAGCAGTTGCCCATATTGATTTTGAGCTTTCTGGGAGCGAATTTTTAGCCTTGTTAATGGAGAGTCATCGCATTAAAAAACACTTTCCAAAATTCAATAGAGCACAAAAAAGAAAAGACCAGCAATTTGCTATTTTCTACTATGAAAATAGAGCTGGCATTTTACAATTGGGCTACAACAATCTAAAATTGGTAGCTGCGCCATTAGTGGTTATGAACAATCCTACGGCTTGCAGAGATTTACTGTATCAGCTAGCAGAAGATTTTAAACTGTGTCCTAAATATTGTCAGCTACGGCAAGGAGCAGCAATCTGCAAAGACATTCCCATCAGTAATTGTGAAGGTATTTGTGCAAAACAAGAAGCAATTAGCGCGTACAACGCCAAAGTAAAAAGGGCTATTGCTCATCTTAAAGCCACCGCAGAAGAAGCTGTAATTCCGCTACCTGGCAGACATAAAGAAGAAAAAGGTTTTGTTTTTATAGAACAAGGACAATATCGTGGTTATGGTTTTATACCTAAAGACCAAAATATTTGCAATATTGCTGATTTAGAAGCTTTTTTAATTCCGCAACAAAACACCATTGAGGCGAGACAAATTATTAATACTTTTAGAAATAAAGTAGAATTTATACCAATTGCACAACTTTATGTTTAACTTACCGTAGGTAATGTTCTAAATTATGTTGTTCAAAAATTCTAAGCCCTATACTGGTTTTGATGATAAATATTTTGTCTTAGCCGCTATTTTCTTGAACACCCAAATACTTCTTTCCTTATTTTACCAAGGCGCTCTGTATGCTTTACCGTTTAGCACTTATTTAAAAAAATGGGTAGAATATGGTGGCATTACCCTTTTATTGATAGGGGTTTTACGTGTGGTATATTTTATTCAATTAAAAAAATATCCTGGGTATCAAAACCGTAACAAGAGATGGCTAACTTTACCCCTATTGCTTATTCCTTATAGCATTATCTTAGGGGGCTACCTTATTTTTATAGAACCTTACATAGGTAATGAGCTGCCTGGTTACCAACAACCTACCATGCAAACGCTTTTAATAAATGGTATAGTGCTACTCATCTGCAATGTAAGTCTATATACAGTGCTTATCTATATTTACCAGTTAAACAAAAGTAAAATTGATGCAGAAGTATTGAAACGAGAAAATGCAATCGCCCAATTGAAAGCATTACAGCAACAAATGGACCCACATTTTTTGTTTAACAGCCTTAATACAATGGTTTATTTAACAGAGAATGACCATGCAAAGAGCATAGAGTTTTTACACAAACTTGCTTTTCTTTACAAGAGAATGGTTTCACAAAACAATAAAAACCTCATCTTTTTAAAAGAAGAACTAACCTATATAGAGGCTTACGCTAGTTTGTTACAAATTAGGCATGGAACTAATTTAGATTTTGTACAAAAAATAGATAATGACTTACACGCCACCTACGTGGTACCAATGGCCTTACAAATAGGGATAGAGAATGCGGTAAAACACAATGCTGTTTCTAAAAAGGAAAAATTGGTAATTGCCATATACAATACCGATAAACACCTAATCATCAGAAATAATATTCAAAAAACGAACAAAACGGCAGAAAGTACAGGGCAAGGTTTAGACAATATAGCAAAGCGGTATCAACTAGTCTGCAAAAAGAATATAGAATGGCATAGAGATAATAGGTATTTTGAACTAAAAATTCCTATTGTAAAAAGCTTAACAGAGCTTGTTGTATAATGTTAAATCGTAATAGAGCTTAGCATAACTTCTTAGGCTTACGTATTTTGCACTTGGTTACAATAAGTTGTTAATTTACATATGATAACAGCAGACGATTTTAATTTAGAATGATTGATTATTTTAGCAGTTGATGGTAGATTCTCTAAAAATTGTAATTGTAGAAGATGAGCCTATTTCCACGGCTTATTTAAAAAAGTTAATACGAGATACAAGAAAACCACATAGTATTATGGCAGAAATAGATTCTGTAAATGATGCTTTACAGTTCTTTGGAGTGGCAGAAAATTTTGATTTGGTGTTCATGGACATACATTTGGGAGATGGCACTTGTTTTGAAATTTTGAATGCGGTACAAATTAAAAAACCCATTATCTTTTGTACTACTTTTGATACCTATGCCATTGATGCCTTTAACTACAATAGCTTGGATTATATTCTAAAACCACCAAAATTAGAAGATATACAAGATGCATTAAACAAATACTGGTCTTTAAAGGCTATTGAACGCCAAAGTTATGTACAACGTACAGACCAAATGGTAAGTTCTTTTACGCCTCCCAGTTACAAAAAGCGTTTTTTAATTAGAAATGAAAATAGAATAACGCTAATAGAAACTAAGAATATTTTCTGTTTTTATTCTGATAATAGCAGTACCTATTTGGTAGAAAAGTGTGGTGCGAAACATTTGGTAGAATATACGCTAGATAAATTAGAAGGACTATTACACCCAGAGTACTTTTTTAGAATTAATAGAAAAGTGACCATCTCTATTGATGTAATACAATCTGTCAAAGACTATCCCAACCATAGGCTATTGATAGAACTAGAAAACGATTTTGATTTGGATTTAGTAGTGAGCAGAAACAGGGTAAAGGATTTTAAAAATTGGCTAAAGGGGATTGCTTAAGAACTATTTTTTCATCTTTTTATACATCCTTGCTACAAATATCAGCCAAACGACAAATACTATAGCTACGATAATGGAATACACTAGAATAAAATCCATTATTCATTGAGTTTAAAATAAATCATAAATCCTAATATCGTAGGCGCCCAAAAAGCAATAAATATTGCTTCTAATTTTTCTCCTCTTAAAAAAAGAATTTCTGACACTACAATAATTGAGAGCACTACCACTAGCATAATGCAGTTCATTACGCCTAGTTTTTCAATAAATTCTTTGAACATAACAGTTTACCCGTCTATTTTCATATTTGAATATACACATTACTTTGCATAAAATGTTAAATTTTTTTAGTTTTATTTAACATATTAGGGATTAAGCAAAAAAAGCCCCAAAACTTGGGGCTTTTCGCAATAAATACAACAACCTACATAAACTGAGCCGTCTCCGTGCTCCCCTCCATGGCTACCGTAGAAGCCTTACCGGAGGTTACCGTATTCTGCACCGCATCAAAATAAGTGGTGCCAACAAAAGCTTGGTGTTTTACAGCTCTAAAGCCATGCTTTTGCAATAAGAATTCTCTTTCTTGGAGTTCTGAGTACCCTGCCATACCTCTTTCTTTGTACGCCTTGGACAACTCAAACATACTGGTATTTAAGGCATGGAAACCAGCAAGGGTAATAAATTGGAATCTATACCCCAAAGCAGCTAATTCCTCTCTAAAAGTTTCCATTTCTGGAACACTTAATTTAGAGGCCCAGTTAAATGATGGAGAACAGTTGTATGCCAACATTTTTCCAGGAAACTTAGCATGGATGGCTTCTGCAAATTTTCTAGCCTCTTCTAAGTTTGGGGTAGAGGTTTCTAACCAAATTAAATCTGCATAAGGTGCATAACTCAATCCTCTATCTATGCCTTGCTCCAAGCCATTTTTTACATAAAAGAAACCTTCTGGAGAACGTTCTCCTGTTACAAACTTCTTATCTCTGTCATCAATATCACTCGTTAGTAAATTTGCGGCATCGGCATCTGTACGAGCAATAATAATGGTAGGCACATTCATAACATCTGCTGCCAATCTTGCTGCAATAAGCTTATTCACCGCCTCTTGAGTAGGCACCAATACCTTACCGCCAAGGTGTCCGCATTTTTTAGCAGAACTTAATTGGTCTTCAAAATGTACACCAGACGCTCCATTTTCAATCATTCCCTTCATCAACTCAAACGCATTTAAATTGCCTCCGAATCCTGCTTCTGCATCTGCAACTATAGGCACTAGATAATCTTTTTTATCTGCTACCCCATTTACCGTCTGTATTTGGTCTGCACGTAATAGTGCATTATTTATACGCTTAACCACCATCGGCACACTATTAGCGGGGTAAAGAGATTGGTCTGGGTACATTTCTCCCGCAAGGTTAGCATCTGCTGCTACTTGCCATCCGCTTAAATAAATAGCTTCTAAACCTGCTTCTACCTCTTGTATTGCTTGGTTACCCGTTAACGCTCCTAAACCAGCCACCCAATCTTGGGTATTTAATTTTGTCCACAATTTCTCTGCACCCAACCTTGCCACAGAATAATCAATATCATAAGAACCTCTTAGATTAATTACCTCCTCTGCAGTATAAGGCCTTTCTACTCCTTTCCATCTTGGATTAACCGTCCAATCTGTTACCAATTGTTGGATCTTTTCTTTTTTTTCCATAATTTTAGATTTTCGAAATTGATATCTATCCCAAGATGTGTTCGCCCACGCTTGGGATTTTTTTTGTTTAAATAATTTCTGTATACGCTTTTAGCGTTAAGAATTCTTGAAATTCTCTATTGGTCACCAATTCATCAAACAGCTCAAAGGCTTTATTAAATTGTGTGCTATGCATATTGGCTTCGCCTACCAAATGCTTAATTTTTTCTTTTTCCTCCTTAAAAATGGTTTCGTATAATTCCTTTTTAAAGCTACGACCATCATCTAGCCTAACATTATACTTTAACCACTGCCAAATCTGAGTTCTAGAAATTTCTGCCGTAGCGGCGTCTTCCATTAAATTGTATAAGGCTACACAGCCCTGCCCACGCAACCAGGATTCTATATAAAGTACGCCAACATTGATATTTTTTCTAATACCTTCTTCTGTAATGGTACCTTTAGGAATGGCAATTAAATCTTGTTCTGTGATTTGCTCGCCCGCTCTCATTACATGCATTTGGTTATTACTAGGCATGTGTTTATTGAATACCTCTAGTGCAATTGGCACTAAAGCTGGGTGAGCCACCCAAGTACCATCATGACCATTCTTAACCTCTCTTTCTTTATCTGCACGTACCTTTTCCATTGCTTTTTCATTCGCAGACGGATTATTTTTAATTGGAATTTGTGCCGCCATACCACCGATAGCTAAAATTCCTCTTTTATGGCAACGTTGAATTACCCGTTTAGAATAGGCATCCATAAAGGGCACCGTCATAGTTACTTGGTCTCTATTGGGCAAAATAAATTGAGGGTGATTTCTAAATTTCTTGATGTATGAAAATATGTAATCCCAACGGCCACAGTTTAGTCCCACAATATGGTTTTTAAGCTCATAGATAATTTCATCTAATTGAAAACTAGCTGTAATTGTTTCTATTAAAACAGTTGCTTTGAAGGTACCTCTAGGCACTTTTAAATAGTTTTCTGCATAGGTAAAAACCTCATCCCACCATCTTGCTTCTAAATAATGCTCCAATTTTGGCAGGTAAAAATAGGGTGCACTGCCTTTTTCTAACAGCACACGCGCGTTATGAAAAACATATAAGCCAAAATCTATTAAACTAGCAGAAGCTTCCTCACCATTAACTAACAAATGACTTTCATCTAAGTGTAGTCCTCTTGGCCTAACCAATAAGGTCGCCGGATTTTCATTAAGCTCATACTGCTTACCTTTCTTGCTATCATAAAACTTAATAGTACCTAAGTTAGCTTCTAATAAATTCTGCTGTCCTAACATGCAGTTGTACCAAGTTGGCGCATTGCTGTCTTCAAAATCTGCCATGAATGTGGTTGCCCCAGAATTGAGGGCATTAATGACCATCTTTCTATCTACAGGACCAGTAATTTCTACTCGCCTATCTTGCAAATCTTTTGGTATGTGCGGCACTTGCCACTCCATATTTCTTGTTTGCTCTGTCTCTACCGGAAACGTAGGAAACTCGCCCGCATCTAATTTTGCCTGCGCCTTGACGCGCTCTTGCAACAATTGCAATCTGGCCTTGTTGAATTTGCTATTTAACGCAATCAAAAAATCCAAGGCACCATCTGTCAACAATTCTGGATAATAGTTTTTAACGTTATCCGCGAACTGAATTTCCGAAGTGGTCATCATACTTTCTTCCATGACTTCTTTGTTTTTGTTGCAACAAGAATAGATCAAACTTTGAAACAAAACAAGCGAACGTTCGCTATTTTTATATTTTTCGCTATTTTTAAATAATTCGCAAAAAATTGTACTTTTGATCAAGAATAATGGAAGAAGAGTATATAAAACTGATTTTTGGACTTAAGTTGAAGCAGCTTCGACTTAAGAAAGACTTGTCTTTGTTTGGCTTAGCAAAGCTTACAGGACTTTCTAAATCATACTTAAACGAGATTGAAAAGGGAAAAAAATATCCGAAAACGGATAAAATTATTCTATTAGCAGAAAAACTAGAAATACCCTATGATAGTTTGGTTTCTCTTAAATTAGATAAGAATCTAGCACCGGTTGGTCAGCTATTTCAATCTAAAATTTTAAAAGAAATTCCGCTCGACTTATTTGGCGTAAAGGAGCGCGACTTAATAGAAATAGTTGCTAATGCCCCTACAAAGGTCAATGCTTTTATCAGCACCATCATAGAAATTGCTAAACAATACAACTTTGGCAAAGAGAGCTTTTACTTAGCCTCTTTACGCTCTTTTCAAGAAGCGAATAATAATTACTTTCCAGAATTAGAACAGGCTGTTGTAGATTTTGCCAAAGCGTACCATGTAGATTTAGGCAAGAGTGTTTCTTCTAATGAACTAGAAGAAATATTGGTAGAGGAATACGGCTACACTATAAATAATGACGATTTAAATAAACATAAAGAGTTAGATTCTTTGCGTTCCGTCTTTGTACCAAAAACCAAAACTCTTTTAATCGCTAGCCATATAGATGAACCACAACGTACATTTATCTATGCTAAAGAACTTGGCTATAATTACTTAAAAATAACAGAACGCCTCTATACTTTTAGTTGGATAAATTTTGACCATTTTGATCAAGTACTGAACAACTTTTACGCTTCTTATTTTGCGGGCGCATTACTAATCCCTAGAAATTTACTGAAGCAACAGATTGACCAAATGCTAGCTAAAACAGCGTTTGACAAATCTTTTTTATCTGAAATACGTAGTAATTACAATGCGTCTCCAGAATCTTTATACCAACGATTAACCAATTTGCTGCCTCACGATTACCAATTAGAGAACTTATTTTTTCTACGATTTTCTCATACCAAGGGTAGCACGCGTTATGATATTACTAAGGAATTGCATCTTACCCATCAGCATTCTCCTCACGGTAACCAGACGAATGAAAAATACTGCCGCAGATGGGCTTCTATACGGGTTTTAAAAGACATTGCCAACCAGAACGAGGAACATATTATGGATTTACAAGTGTCTCATTACCCAGATGACCAATTGTCCTATCTTATTTTGGCTTCTGCCACCAAAGACCCCTTTAAAGAAAGTCAATACCGTAGTGTAAGTATTGGATTGCAAATTACCGATACATTAAGCAAGAAAGCTAAATTTTTAAAAGACCCTGCAATTAAACAAATGAATGTTGGGGTCACCTGCGAGCGCTGTTCTATTGCTGACTGTGCTGAGCGAGCTGCGGCCCCTATTTACTTACAAAACCGTGCAAAACACCAAGAAACTGCACAGGTAGTGCGGCAATTGCAACAAAAATTTAGTTAACTACTAGGTGTTAATTTAACCGAAAAATTCACTGGAGCATGCAAGTGCTCAAACCCCTCATGCAATTGTGATTGTGGCACAGCGTATGGGTAAAAACTTATGGGTTCTATACACACCATGTTACGCACCTCTGTCCAACACATAAAATTTCCAAAACCCGTAGTAGTAATTGTAAGCTCCTTAGCGTCTTTGAGCGTAATACTACTGCAGTTTGGCACTTCCAGAGCTCTACTGCCTACTGCTAAAACCTCATCTAAAGTAATTGTGGTATCCCCTGCTATTATTCTTGGGTCTGTAGTATGTATATTAAATGCAGGATGATACCCTAGCATGTAAGGCATATCTTTATCACCTTCTACTAAAAAGCTAATCAAGACTCCTTCTTCTGTAAGTTCTATGGTTTTTGTAAACTTAAAATCATAAGGCCAAACCAAAAATTTGCGATTGCTTTTTTCTGGATATTTACTATTTTCTATCGGCGTCATTGCCTTATATTCTTTGACAAAAACAGCTTTTGTAGCGTTTGCCTCTTGTAGCTGATACGGAAACTGACGCAATAAACCATGTTGGTCCTGTATGGCTTGCCCTTTATTTACCTGAACCATAAATCTAGCTTCATTCACAGGACCTATAATGGGGAACATTTCTGTATCTGTGGAGCCCCAACCTGGACTTCCTTTTTGATGCATAAATTCGTGCTCAGAAACTTTATAGCTTACTAATTCTCCTTTATCTATCTGTACAGACTGTGTTCCTAATGTTAATGTTGTCATTTTTAGTATTGATTGATGAGTCTATAAATTAAAACTGCCGTTCTTTTAGTCAATGCTTCAAAGGTATTAAGATTTACGGTTTCTTCTGGGGTGTGTGCCCCTGTACCCATAGTTCCTAAACCGTCTAAACAATCTACATAACTTGCCACAAAAGAGACATCTGCTGCTCCACGCTTGCCTGGGTCATAAGCAACTACTTCTCCTTGACCTAAATCCAAACTAACTTGATTAAGAGTTGCTAATAATTGTTGATTACCTGCTGTGTGCTGCATGGCTGGGTAACTGTCTTTAAACGTAATCTCTGCCGTGGTTTGGGATAAATTTTCTTTGATAATGGCCCGCATTTTATCTCTTGCTCTTTCTTTCTGCTCTTCAGAAATAAAACGTAATCCACCACGTACTACTGCAGATTGCGCAACCACATTTGTTTTACCAAACGCATCTCCTTTCCCTGTTTTTGTGTCATAATTTAAAAAAGTACCTCCTAAGAGCACACCAGGATTAAAGGTTAATAAATCTTCTCCTTTTACTTCTGTATAAAACTGATGCAATATTCTAGACATTTCAAAAATGGCCCCAGCACCAACACTTTCATTAAATATTCCCGAAGAATGGGCACGTTTACCCGTAACTTCTACTGCCCATCCAGATGAACCTCTCCTTGCCACAGTAGCATAATTAAACCCTGTAGAAGTTTCGAACCCCAAAGCAACATCGCTACGCTTTGCTGCATCAACTAAATCTTTGCGGCTAACCGATAAAGGACTACCTGTACTTTCTTCGTCCCCAGTAAAAGCAACAATTACCTGTGCATCTTCTAATAAGCCATTTTCTTGTAACGCTTTTAAGGCATACAATACGATAACATTACCACCCTTCATATCGTTACCACCTGGAGCATGGGCTATAGAATCATTTACCATGGTAAAAGTTTGGAAAGGACTGTCTTCTTCAAAAACCGTATCTAAATGCCCTATAAGCAATACTTTTTTGCCCTTTTTTCCGCTAGTTTCTGCAAACAAATGCCCTGCTCTATTCATTTCATCTGGCATAGCTATCCATTCCGTTTTAAAACTGATAGCATCAAAAGCTTCCTTAAAAATTTTACCTACCTTTTGCACGCCTTTTAAGTTTAACGTACCGCTATTAATATTTACTACCTCTTCTAAAAATTGTAATGCCTCTGAATTATTTTTTGCAACCGTCTTTACTAGCTTTTTCTCTGTTTTGGTTAATTGTTGCGCTTTTAGCATGTAGCACCCTAAAAGTACTAACATGGTTATAAGTGTATTGGTTTTCATGTTGTATTGTGTTAGTTCCTTAAAGTTAAGCTATATCCTGTTAGCACATAAAAGTTACTTTTACTACTCTAAACTATTCTCTTTTTTAAATCGACTTAAAAATTCGTGCGTAATACCAAGGTAGCTAGCAATTTGCTTATCTGTAAGTTTAGCCGCTATTTCTGGATACGTAGTTATAAAGTATCCATAGCGTTCCCGTGCGGTTTCACAATGATTTCGTATCAACCTGCGTTGCCACGCTACAATAGCTTTTTGAAACATCACCCTAAATAATTTCTCTACTACCGGGTATGCCTCATACAACGCTAATTTATCCGTTTTTGAAATGAAAAGGACTTCACTAACTTCTAGCGCTTGCACATTAAGATTAGATGGTGTATTGTTCATAAAACTATCAATATCCATTAACCACCAATTTTGTACAGCAAAATAGAGTGTACTCTCATTCCCTTTTTTATCTAAGGTAAAAACTCTGAAACAACCAGAAACTACAAAGAACTCCTGATTAACAATACTGCCCTGGGTAAAAACAAATTCTTTTTTCTGATATTTTTTTAGTGTAAAAGCATCGCAGATAGCTGTTGATTCTTCTTCTGTAAGTTGAACCGAATTTTTAAAATGTTGTTCTAAAAGGTAGTGTCCCATTTAAAAAGCAAGATACTAAGTTTAGTGCAACTCCAAACCTACTCAAACTTAATGGCTTTAACAGGCGCTATTTTGGAGATAGCGTAAGACGGAATAAGTAACATAAGTAAACAAAGTACCATTACTCCTACATTTAAAATAATAATGGTAGGCACATCTATAGATACTGGAATATATGTAACGTAGTATTCTTCTGGATTCGGGAATTTTAAAAACTGAAATCTATTTTGAAGGTAAATTAGACCTAAGCCCAGTAAATTTCCCCAGAATAAACCTAAAAATATTAGGTATGCTGCATTGATTAAAAACATTTTACGAATGCTCCAGTTGCTAGAACCCAAAGCCTTTAATACCCCAATCATGGGCGTGCGCTCCAAAATAAGGACCAACAAAGCCGTTATCATATTAATGCCCCCCACTATAATCATGATACCTATAATAAGAGCAATATTAAAATCAAACAGTGGTAACCATTCAAAAATTTTGAAATACTTGTTTTTAATATTTTGTGTATCTAAAGTGGACAGGGTTTTATCGTAAATCTCTCCTGTTTTTTGCTCCAGCTTATCAAAATCATCTAAAAAAACTTCAAAATGTCCAATCTGGTTTTCATTCCAACGATTCATACGTTGTATATGCCTTAAATCAACTAAAATGTAAGAGGCGTCTAATTCCTCAAAACCACTTTCATATATACCTTTAACGGTAAATCTGCGGTTATTTGGTGGTCTAGATGGGTCTCCTTCTTTAAGAAAAATAGCAAGAAATGTATCTCCTACCTTTAATTCTAATTTTTGAGCAAGTACTTTAGAAAGTAATGCTTCTTGGTTTAGTTCTCCAGAGAAATTTGGTAATTTGCCTTCCACTAAGAATTCATTAAAAGAATCCCATTTAAAATCTGCGCCAACACCTTTAGCTAAAATACCTTCAAAGGTTTTTTCTGTACGGATTATGCCTGCCTTAACCGCAACAGCTTGTACGTGATTTACACCTTCTACCGAGGTAAATTCAGGATAAAAATCTTGTTGTAAGGATAGGGCTTCTACAGAAACATCAGAACGATTGTTATCATAGTTATAAATCTGAATATGCCCATTAAAAGCCGCTATCTTTTCCCTAATCTTTTCTTTTAATCCCGCGCCACTAGCAAGGGCAATCAACATCATCACCACCCCAATTGCAATTGCCGCAATTGCAATTTTAATGATTGGAGCAGAAATACTACTTTTATCTCCCTTGCCTGTAATTAGACGTTTGGCAATAAATAACTCTAAATTCAACGAATGCCATTTTTATTTCAATTCAAATGTACAGTTTTATGGTTTAGTTGTATGCTGATGGCATGCGGACAAGCAAAAAAAACGGAGGATATAACAATAACACCTATAAAAACAGTAAAAGATACCAGTTTGGTTTTAGCTGCCAACCAAACAGAAGCTTATTTACCTCTTTTGAAAGACAAAAAAGTAGCCTTAGTGGCAAACCCAACTTCTGTAATTTTTAAGAAAGATGGTAGCTACACCCATTTGGTCGATTCTCTTTTAGCGCATAAAATTCAACTACAAAAAGTATTTGCCCCTGAACATGGTTTTAGGGGAAATATAGATGCAGGCGAGGTAGTTAAGGACGGTAAGGATACCAAAACAGGTCTCTCTTTAATATCATTATACGGAAAAAACAAAAAACCTAGCCCAACCCAACTGCAAGATATAGATGTTGTTTTGTTTGATATACAAGATGTTGGAGTACGCTTTTACACCTACATTGCCACTTTGCAATTAGTTTTAGAAGCTTGTGCAGAAGCTGATATTCCTGTTGTGGTATTAGATAGACCTAACCCTAATGCCCATTACATAGATGGCCCTACCATGGAAGCAGAACACACTAGCTTTTTAGGGATGACAGAAATACCCTTGGTATATGGAATGACTATTGGAGAATATGCCAACATGATTAATGAGAAAGGATGGTTAGCCAAAGGAATTAAGGCGAAACTTACCGTTATCCCTTTAAAAAACTACACACATACCACAGCATATTCCTTACCTATACGTCCTTCTCCAAACTTACCTAACGACCAAGCCATACAGTTATATCCTTCTTTAGGATTGTTTGAGGGCACAAACATAAACGCAGGTAGAGGCACGGAACATCAGTTTCAACGGTTTGGAGCCTCTTTTTTAGATAGTACGCAGTTACATTTTTCATATACACCACAACCCAATTTTGGGTCAAAATTTCCTAAGGAAAAGGGTAAAAAATGTTATGGCATGGATTTATCTAATACTCCAAGATTGAATAAGGTTAGTATGGAATATCTGGTAGCAGCTTACAACCATTGCCTTGCTAAAGAAAAGTTTTTTTTAACCAACTCATTTACCAAGCATGCAGGCACTAAAAAATTACAAAAACAATTAATGGATGGACTTTCCGCTACTGCAATACAGGCAAGTTGGCAACCACAAATAGCGGATTTTAAAAAAATAAGGGCGAATTATTTGTTGTATCCTTAGTCTATCAACATAGGTTTTAAGACTTCTAATTTACCATCCACAGGCATTAGCATCTTTAATCCTAATAATTCTGCGACTAGGGGATAAATATGGATATTCTCTACAGGAGCTAGAGTTGTATTCTTTTTGATTCGTGGACCTTCTACATACAAAATACCACCCATTTCTTTTATTACGAAGGGGTCGAACCCGTGCGTACCTTCAATCCTATCAAATTCTCTTTTATTACTTTCTGTATGTGTAAACGTATAAGGAGGTTCCGCAATTAGGACTAAATCCCCAATTCTACTGTTTTTATTAAAATTGAGGTAATCTGGAACCGCTTCTCTTGTATAGGTAAGAAAACCTTTTTGTGCATTTAACTTAGTTAGATACCGCTGTTTTTCTTCTTCTGATTTAGTATAAATCATCCCCACGGGACCACCAAAAAATTGGTCTTTAGGCACGTCTATATAATCTTTTACATTGATAAGATTCTTAATTTCCGCCATACCGTGGTCAGAGGTTACAATTAAATATACTGGCAAACCAGATGCAGCTATCCCTTCTCTTAAAGCTCCTATTTGCTCATCTACATATTGTACTGCCTCTTTTGTTTCTTTACCATTAGGACCAAATCTATGCCCTTGGGTATCTACCAAAGAAAAATAGAGTGTTATCATATGCGGGCGTTGACTTTCTGGTAATTTTAACCAATCTAACACACGTTTTACCCGTAAATCGTAAGGTAATTTTTTATCGTACTGGTAATAGTATTTAGGATGCAAACCATTTACATTAGCCTCACTACCAACCCAAAAGAAAGAAGCCGCAACCATGCCTTGCAACTGTGCTAAATTCCAAAGCGGCAATCCACCGTACCAACTACCATCTTCCACAGCATTTCTATTACCAATACTATATCTTTTTTTGGTTTTTGTATCAATAAAAGAATTGGCTACAATACCATGATGCTGCGGATATAATCCTGTGGCTAACGTATAATGGTTTGGAAATGTTTTGGACGGAAAGGATGGCAATAAACGCTGTACACTTGATCCTTGCTGTGCCATTTTTAGAATATTACTGGCACCGTGCTTTTCTGCATAATCATACCTAAAGCCATCTAAAGAAACCATAATTACGTAAGGTTTCTCTTGAGCGCTGCTGGTATTTTCTATACTATTGGCAATTATTTCTTTGGCCAAAACCTCATCATACGTTTGGTTTTGTGCTATTCCTAAAAAATGTATCGCTAGTGCACCATAAACGAATAAAATCCACTTCATTACCAACTTAATTTAAGCCAGTGAAACTACAAAAAACAATGTAATCTTTGGGTTAAGAATAGGGTTTAACCAGTTGTTGGTTTGCGGTATTTATGAAATGGTTGTTTTAAGAGCCCTTTAATGCTGCTATTCTCTTTTTCATTTGGAAAAGTATCCACACCATATACAATCTTTTCTCTGTCTAGTTCCATGTAAGTACCAAAAATACGGTCCCAAATAGAAAATATATTACCATAATTAGAATCGGTGTAAGGCAACACATAATGATGATGCACCTTGTGCATGTCTGGGGATACCAGAATATAACTTAGTAATTCATCCGCCCGTTTGGGTAAGGAGATATTAGCATGATTAAATTGAGAAGACACCACAGACAAACTTTGATATAGCATTATAATGCCTACAGGAGCACCTACAAGAAACACACCTATTAGCGTAAAAATATAACGTATAAAACTCTCTAACGGATGATGCCTATTGGCGGTGGTAGTATCTACATGATGGTCTGAGTGATGCACTAAATGCACCATCCACAAGGGTTTAACCTTGTGTTCCACTAGATGAGCCGTATACGCACCTATTAAATCTAACAGCAATACCCCTAAAACTACATATAGCCAGAGTGGCATTTCTGGTAACCAATTTATAATTCCAAACTTGTGTTCAATGGTCCATCTAGAGGTTTTCAATAGCAAGAAAGCTAAGGGAAAATTGACGACTATAGTAGTTAACGTAAAAAATAAGTTGGGCAATGCATGCCTCCATTTTTTGTAACCAACGGTAAACAGTGGCAAAATCCCTTCTAGAATCCAAAAAAACGTAATACCACCTACCAAAATTAAGGTACGGTGTAAGGAGGGTATGTTTTCAAAATAGGTAATAACACTTTCCATGGCAGTTTAGATTGGTGTTCTTTAACAAGATACCAAAAAAATAAATTTACAGAGATTACTCTTAATTAACATGGCTACAATTTAGCCTTCATGGCTTCTACAATGTTATAAGCCGCTGGGCAAATAGCTACGTTTTTAAGGGTAAGATTACTAATTTGATGAAATTTTTTGCGGTCCGTATGCGGAAACTCCCTACAGGCTTTAGGACGGACATCATAGATAGAACAAAAATTATCTGCCCCTAAAAAAGGGCAAGGTAGCTGTTGTAATACATAGTCATCATCTTCATCTATACGCAGATAATTTTCAATAAACACAGAAGGCTTTTGCCTAAAAGATTTGGCTATCCGTTCTACATCTGCATTTGTAAATAAAGGACCAGTAGTTTTACAGCAATTAGCGCACGTTAAACAATCTGTACGTTCAAACTCCTTTTGATGTAAATCTGCCATAACATAATCTAAATCCTTAGGCGGCTTTTTTTTAAGCTTGGCAAAGAATTTTTTATTCTCGTTATGTTTTTCGCGTGCTTTCTGTGGTAATTCTTGTAAAATATGTTCCATTATTCTCCTTGCAAGAGCAGCACCGCAGTTTGGTACAAATCCTTACTCCAATATTCAGACACCGCGGCAATTTCCTTAGTTAGCGCTGCTTTTTTTTCGTTTAGTTTTTGACCAACAGGTGAATAAAAGAAGTCTTGTACCGTGTTGCGTTGGTCTTCTGTCAATTCTTCTTTATTTGCTACGAGCTGTTTGCCTGTATCAGAAGTGTAAAAACTAAACATCTGATTCAGCTCTTCTTCCGTAAAATGCTGAATGTAAATGGGCGCTAACAAATCTTTAATTTCCATCAACGCTTTTGGTTCGTTTCGTTCTAAAAAAGTCCAGCCATTTTTGTTAGCTTCCGTTTTAGGGTATTGCTTTTCCATCAAAATCAAAAGTTGTTGGTACGCATCTGCATATTGCCGCATAGTGCCATTGGCTTCTAGGTAGGTGCCAACTTGCGTTACAACTTTATTTTCTTGGGCCCTAATTAATGCTGGCATACACGCCATAACAAAAAGGATTACGGTAACTTTGAACTTTTTCATAGCTATTGTCAATGGTTCTTGAACGCAAAATACAAATAAAATTATGTCAGATGTATTTGGTAACGCCCTTTTAGATTATCAGCAAGGTAATTACTCAGAAGACATTACCACACACTCTTCTTTAGGCGATACAGACTGTATGCCTTTACCTTATATTTTCAGGGATTTTAAAGCAATGCCTACCATTGAACAGAAAGCTTTGCATCTTGCTGAAGGCAAAATTTTAGACGTAGGGTGTGGCGCTGGCAGTCA
Source organism: Croceivirga sp. JEA036 (assembly GCF_011882165.1). NCBI lineage: Bacteria > Pseudomonadati > Bacteroidota > Flavobacteriia > Flavobacteriales > Flavobacteriaceae > Croceivirga > Croceivirga sp. JEA036. Next base: position 155,312 of record NZ_JAATON010000004.1, on the reverse strand, counting down.
TAGCTTATGGCTACAAGAACAGGGTAAAGAAGTGGTGGCTCTAGACGTATCTAAAGGCGCTATAGCAACAAGCAAAGCAAGAGGGGTAAACAGCACATTTTGCACAGACATTCTTAATTATAACGATGATAAATTTGACACCATAATGCTATTGATGAATGGTATTGGGCTTGCTGGCACATTGACTGATTTACCAAAATACCTATCTCACTTAAAATCACTTTTAAAACCAAACGGACAGCTACTTTTAGATAGTAGTGATATCATTTACATGTTTGATGCGGATGAAGACGGTGGTTATTGGGTTCCTGGGGATGGAGATTATTATGGCGAAATGGAGTTTGTAATGGAGTACAAAGGAAAAAAAAGCAAGCCTTTTCCTTGGCTCTATGTAGATTTTAACACCTTACAGCGAACCGCTCTTTACTGTGGCTTGACTGCGGAGTTGATAGTTGAAGGGGAGCATTACGACTATTTAGCTAAACTTACGGCAGTACAATAATAGATTGCCGTAATCCACGTTTTAATAGCTAAAAGAATTGGTATGAAGAAGGTGTTTCTTGGGTTAATCTGTTGTTTTATTTTGTTTTTATCAGCATGCTCTAAGTCTAGTGATGATGGGGAAACCAATACAAGCGCTACTGATGATGATGGGGTTGCTACGGTAGACAGAAGCTTAAACAGACAAATAATTGGTAGTGCTGCTAATGCTATTTTAGCCAACGATACCTATGATAGAATACAAATACAAATAGTACATGCGCAAGGTTTTAAACCGCAAGAAGCCTCCATTACTAACTTTACTGCGTTCTTAAGACAATACACATTTAAAGAGGATATTGAAGTTTTTTACACGGAATTAGAACCTACAGGGCAAGAAAAGATAACCTTGCAAGAAATAGATGCTATTGAACAAGAGCATCGTACGGCTTTTAACCAAGGGAATACTCTAGCCATATACATATATTTTACGGATGCCGCCTCTGACACTGATAATGAGGAAGAAAACTTAGTAACCCTAGGTGCTGTTTACTGGAACACATCTATGGTTATTTATGAAAATACCATCCGCACTATAGCCAACCGAAGTTCTAATTCTACCGAAGAAATTGAGACTGCTACATTAAACCATGAGTTTGGCCATTTATTTGGTTTGGTAAATTTAGGTGGTAATGTAAATGGCGAACAGGTAGTTTTTACACCTATGGTTAATCCGCACGAAGATGAAGAGGCGCCAAATCATTGCAATGTAGAAGGCTGCCTAATGCGTGCAGAATTGCAGTTTAACAATGGTATTTTAGGTAAAAACACAACAAACCACTCCGGTGACATTAAAGTAGGTTGCCAGATTTCTGCTGCTAGTGTTCTTAAAATACTAAATGCAAAAGCAGCACAAAATTCTCGTGTTCCAGGACTAGACCAGGAATGCATGCTAGACCTACAAAATAATGGAGGGCGTTAAGTTTAAGGGATATTTAGGTATTTATGTGTTTGTAAAGACACTTTCCATTTAGGATTAGCCATAACATAATCTACAATCATAGGCACCACCTTGTCACGTACGCTCCATTCTGGCTGTAGGTATAAAATACACGTATCGCTTACTTTGGCCGCTTGCTCTTCTGCAAAAATTAAATCGTGCTTATTATAAACAATCACCTTTAGTTCGTGTGCCAAAGGGTAGATTTCGTCCACTGGTAACTTCATTTTTTTAGGAGATAGGCAAATCCAATCCCAGTCACCCGTAAGTGCGTAGGCTCCAGAAGTCTCTACATGCGTTTTTAATCCTTCATTTTTTAATCCTGCAGTTAATGGACCCATATCCCAAGTCAATGGCTCCCCACCAGTAATCACAATGGTGTCAGAATAACTTTTAGCGTTGGCAATAATTTGTTCAATGGCCGTTGGCGGGTGGGTACCGGCATTCCAACTTTCTTTTACATCGCACCAATGACACCCTACATCACAACCACCAACCCTAATAAAATAAGCCGCTGTACCTTTATGATAGCCCTCTCCTTGAATGGTATAGAACTCTTCCATCAGTGGCAACATCTGCCCTTTCTCCACCAAATCCATTGCTTCTTGTAAAACCATGCCACAAAGATAACATTACTTTACCGCAATCACATCAATCTCTACTTTGGCATTCAATGCTAAATTTTTAGCCGCAAATGTGGTACGTGCAGGTTTTTTGGTAAAATATTTACTGTAGACCGCATTAAAGGCTGCAAAATCTTCCATAGTACTTAATACCACGGTGCACTTTACAACATTATCCAATGTCATACCGTGCTGTTCCAATACTGCTTTTATATTTTTTACTACTTGTTCTGTTTCTGTAGTTATTCCAGGCTGCACCATAGTTCGGGTACTATGTTCCATTCCTATTTGCCCTGATAAAAAGAATAAGTTCCCTGCTTGTACGGCATCAGAATAGGGAGCGTTTGCTTTTTTAGGTTCGTGAGTAGGGTGAAAAACAATTTCTGTTTGCGCAAAAACTTCATTTGTCACTCCACAAAAAAGAAAAAGTAGTACTAGTGGTAAGGATATTTTCATAATGTTCTTTTTAAAACGATACGATTAACGATTTACTGTTTTTTAACTTCTCCTAAATTACCCTATTTTTATCGCAAACTAAACCCCTATGGATACTAAAGAAGTATTTTTTAATACTATTGAAAAAGGATACACCACTAAAGGTGATGCTTTAATCATGGGTGCTGGTATGTTAGACGGGCAAGCCGTAACCAACGCTTTAGTTAAAGTGCCTTTAAAGACTATGAATAGGCACGGTCTTATTGCTGGCGCTACAGGAACTGGCAAAACAAAAACACTGCAGGTATTAGCAGAAAACCTATCGGATAAAGGAGTACCAGTTTTATTGATGGATTTAAAAGGGGATTTAAGTGGTATTGCACAACCAAGTCCGGGACATTCAAAAATAGATGAGCGCCACGCTGCCATAGGCATCCCTTTTGAGGCCAAGGGCTTTCCTGTAGAGATGCTCACGCTTTCTGAGCAAGATGGTGTACGTTTACGTGCTACAGTTTCTGAGTTTGGACCCGTTTTATTGTCTAGAATATTAGATTTAACAACTACCCAAGAGGGTATTATTGCAGTAGTTTTTAAGTACTGTGATGATAATAAAATGCCTTTGTTAGATTTAGAAGACCTAAAAAAGGTATTGCAATACGCTACCGGTGCTGGTAAAAAAGAATTTCAAGAAGAGTATGGGAGAATTTCTACCAGTTCTACCGGAACCATTTTAAGAAAGATAATTGAACTAGAACAACAAGGAGCTGATTTATTCTTTGGTGAAAAATCTTTTGAGGTCGATGATTTAACCCGAATTGATGAAAATGGTAAAGGGTATATTAATATAATCCGTTTAACAGATATACAAGACAAACCAAAGCTGTTTTCTACATTTATGCTAAGCTTACTAGCAGAAATATATGCTACCTTTCCAGAACAAGGAGACAGTGACCGTCCAGAATTAGTTCTTTTTATTGATGAAGCACACCTGATATTTGAAAATGCCTCTAAAGCGCTATTAGATCAAATAGAAAGTATTGTTAAACTTATCCGTTCTAAAGGAATAGGGCTTTACTTTGTAACGCAAAATCCTGCGGATATTCCAGATGATGTTTTGGCCCAACTTGGTTTAAAAGTACAGCATGCGCTTAGAGCTTTTACTGCTAAAGACAGAAAAGCAATAAAACTAGCCGCACAGAATTATCCAGAATCAGAATTTTACGATACCGAAGAACTTTTAACCTCCTTAGGTATTGGAGAGGCGTTGATTTCTGCTCTAGACGAAAAAGGAAGGCCTACCCCGTTGGCGGCTACCTTATTACGTGCACCTATGAGTAGAATGGATGTTTTAACCAACAAAGAATTAAAAGAAGCCATTAGCGCGTCTAAATTGACTAAAAAATACAATGAGGTCATTGATAGAGAAAGTGCTTATGAAATTTTAAACGAGAAGATTGCAAAAGCAGAAGAAGAGGCAGAAAAAGAAAAAGAGCGCAAAACAACAAGCAGAAGAACCACATCTAGAAGAAGTTCTACGCGTATGAATCCGGTGGTAAAAGTACTCACTAGCGCCACTTTTATTAGAGGAGTTCTTGGAGTCTTAAAAAAAGTAATTAGATAATATTAGAATGAAAAAAGTACTTGGTCTTTTGACCTTAGGCATATTAGCCAATATATCTTGCGGAGATAAAGACAACACCTTTGTAATTACCAATGACAGTATTGGCAAATTAGACCGAATTAGTTTGGTGCGAGATTTAGAACTTATTTACGCAGATGACTCTATTGTAAAAGACACTTTTGCCACTAGAATACAGGCGAGTAATAAAAAGATTAAGGTTTTTGAAAAAGGAGGTAAACATCTGTTAACTTTAACACCTACGGATGATAGTATTCCAAAGATTGAAAACATACAAATAATGGACCCCCGTTACACCACGGAAGAAGGTATTGGTTTGAGCAGTACTTTTAAAGATATACAAGCTAAGTATACCATAAAAAAGATTGTAAACGCTACCAATAATATTATCATCTTCATTAACGAATCTAACCTCTATTTTACCATTTCTAAAGAAGAATTACCAGAAAGTCTTCGGTATAATAGAAGCTCCATAGAAGCAGTACAAATTCCGGATGAAGCTAAAATTAAGTACCTAATGTTGGCTTGGGGAGCGTAATCCATAACGCGCCCTATTTGCCATAACTTTAGGACTATTCTCGTGCATCCATTCAGTTAACTCTAAAAGTTTTTCTACATAGTCTTTACCAAACTGTGTTAGGTTATACTCTACTCGTACAGGCACTTCTGCGTAAGCCATACGTACAACGTAACCGTCCGCCTCTAATGCTTTTAACCGCTGGCTTAGAATTTTATTAGAGATACCATACACGTACTTTTTTAATTTATTAAAGCGCAGCACAGGAAAATACGCCAGCCATAATAATATTAGGGTGCTCCATTGGTCAGAAGCGACAGACATGACATCCCGCACAGGACAAAGCTCTGGAGGATGCTTGTAGTCTATATGCCCGAACATTTTTTTCATTTTTTCTGACACGATAAGCTGCTGATTATCAATATTAGTTTCCATAAATCAACTTAGTTTTACAATGAATACCGCTTGTTACAACCAAATGCAATGCGTATTTTAGTTACCTATACAGCCTAAGTTACCAAAAGAAACCAAATGAAAAAAGTGATACAAAAAGCGATGCCTTTAGTTTACGGCAAATACTTAAACGTTCTTGCTACAGTTAACCCTAGAAAGGCTGCTAAAGTGGGATTTGATATTTTTTGTACCATTAGAAAAGGTAGAGTAACCGAACTGCAAAAGGAATACTTAGATAGTGCTAAACTAAACGTTGAAAAAGTAGGAGAACAACACATACAAAGTTACCGATGGCCCGGCACAAAAGAAACCGTACTATTGATGCATGGTTGGGAGAGCAACACCTATAGATGGCGTAACCTTATTAAATTTTTACAAGAAAAAGATTTTAATATCATTGCATTTGATGCTCCAGCACACGGATATTCTACTGGCAAAATGCTACATGTTCCGTTATATGCAGAGACAACTCGCCATTTTATTACCAAATACCAACCAGATTACGTAGTGGCACATTCTATTGGCGGTATGACAATCTTATTTGATCATTACCAACATCCAGAATCTAAGGTTAAAAAAATTGTGACCGTAGGATCCCCTTGCGAGTTTCAACAATTTATAAATCACTACCAAGCTTTGCTCAAATTTAACGCTAAAGTGAAAGCTGCAATGGACCAACGACTAAAGCAAGAATTTGGTTTTCATATTCATGAGTTTTCTAGTGCTAAGTTTGTTTCTAATAACACTAAGAAAGGATTGCTCTTCCATGATAAGTTAGATTTACAAGTACCCCACACCGAGTCAATACGCGTTCACGAACACTGGCAAGGAAGTAAATTGGTCTTAACAGAAGGTTTAGGACACAGTATGCATCAAGATGGTGTAAATGAGCAAATAGTAAGTTTTTTAGAGGAAAGTTAAAAGAACACACTATCGTACTTTCAACCTAAAAAATTATGGCAAGTACAGATAGACCTCAAATTAAAAATGATGAACAATATGAAGCTTTGCGAGACAAAGGCTATAGCAAAGAAAAAGCAGCTAGAATAGCCAACACAGAAAATGCAGGTAAAAAAGGTGGTAGTGCTAACACTTACGAAGAACGTACTAAAGAAGAATTATACCAACAAGCAAAAGAATTGGATATAGAAGGCCGTTCTAAAATGGATAAGAAAGAGCTTATTAACGCCCTACGTAACAATTAAGAAGTACTATCTTTAACCATAAATAGTATTTATGGATATTCTTAATCCCTTTCATTTAGCAATTCCCGTTCATAATTTAGATATCTGTAGAATTTTTTACAGAGATACCTTGGGTTTTACAGAAGGTAGAAGTAGTGAGCACTGGGTAGATTTTAATTTTTTTGGGCACCAACTGGTTATCCACTACAAACCAAAATCTGAAGAAGTTTTACACACCAATGCCGTGGATGGCAAAAACGTACCTGTACCTCATTTTGGGGTGGTATTAGAATGGGAGGCATTCCATACCTTTTCTAGTCATCTACAAAACAAAAACATAAATTTTGTAATTGAACCTTACATACGCTTTCAGGGCGAAATAGGCGAGCAAGCAACTATGTTTTTTTTAGACCCTGCTGGCAATGCTCTAGAATTCAAAGCTTTTAAAGATAGGAGTCAGCTATTTGCCAAATAGCTACTCTAGCTCAACCATTTCAAACGCAGCTAACAATTTACTAATGTAAGCATGTAACTTTTCTCCAGTTTCTAACGCAGCGTCTAATTGTCCATCATACACCGCATTTTCTGTTTGCTTACATAAGTCGTACCCTTCTTCTACTCCTAAAGAGCCAAACGTACCAGTAAAGTAATGCGCTTTCTTTTTAATATTTTCATAATCTTTCTCATCCAGTGCTAAACGAAATTCCTCTAAGGGTTTTGGTATAGTACGCAAAAACACCTCCACCACTTCATTCGCAAAACCATCCATAAAATTTTCATTGAACGATTGTAGCATTGCTGTCATCTCATCTGTGGCTATCGTTTTTTCTGTTTCCTCCACATTTTCAGGAGTCATTAAAACTTGTTGTTTTTCCTGGTCTGTAAAAAATTGCAATAAAGAATTTAAAAGTTCTTGTTCCGTATAAGGCTTGCTTACGTAATCATTCATCCCGATAGCTAAGCATTTTTCTTTTTCATTTACCATAGAATGTGCGCTACAACCAATAATAGGAGTTGTTACATTAAGCTCAGTACGAATTACTTCAGTAGCCTGGAACCCATCCATCACAGGCATTTGCAAGTCCATAAAAATAGCATCAAAAGCTTGTTCTTTAACCAAATCAATACCATCCTGACCGTTATCTGCCATTACAGGATTAATACCCCATAATTTTAAGTAATTTTTAATTAGCAATTGGTTGTGCGGATTATCTTCTAAAACCAATACATTCTTCCCCTGTAAAATGGGAGATAGCTGACTGGTATTTAGATTTTCTACAACTCTAACATCCTCTTCCGCAGCATGCTCAAAAGATAAATCTACCGTAAAGCATGTCCCCTTACCCAAGGTGCTTTCTACTTTTATCTCTCCCTGCATAAGACCTGTTAGCCCCTTAACGATACTAAGTCCCAACCCAGTACCACCATATAAGCGAGTTGTACTAGATTCTGATTGGGTAAAGCGTTCAAATATTTTATCTAAATTTTCTTGAGCTACACCTATACCGGTATCCGTTACCTGAAACCGAATTTTACTGCGCTCCTCCCCTACTTCTAAAACAAAAGCTTTTAACTCTACTTGACCTTCATGGGTAAATTTAATTGCATTACTAATCAGGTTATTAAAAATTTGTGCTAATCTGGTCTGGTCCCCTTTAATATATTCTGGCAAATCCGCATCAAAACTTTTTAATAATCGAATACCTTTCTCATTTGCTAACGGCAACTGCAGCTTCATGATATGGTCCAATAAAGCATTTAAAGAAATAGGCCTTGTTTCTAAATCTATTTTTTCACTCTCTAGTTTAGAGTAGTCTAAAATGTCATCTATAATAACTTTTAGGTTTAAAGAAGATGTTCTTATAGTATCTAGATATTCTTTTTGCGTATTATTTAATTCCGTTTTTCTCAATAAGTCATTAAACCCAATAATGGCATTTAAAGGTGTTCTAATTTCGTGGCTCATATTAGACATAAACTCTTCCTTAGCCTTAGCCAACTTCATGGAGTCTAACCTGCTTTTACGCAAAGTAATTAAACTCATAGCTGTTTTTGCTAAGGTTTGCATAAGTTTAGTTTCTTTCTCTGATAATTCTTTTGGTTTTTGGTCAATAGCACAAAAGGTACCTATAGTATGGTTATCACCGTCCGTAATAGGAACACCAGCGTAAAAACGAACCTTGTAGTCACCTGTTACAAATATGTTATTCCTAAACTGTTCACTTTCTAATGTATTGTTAATGACCAGAGGCTTATCGTCTAAAATGGTGTACTTACAAAAAGAAATATCGACAGGAGTCTCGTTAATATCTAAACCCACCTTAGATTTAAACCACTGGCGCTCACCATCTATTAAGCTAATGTATGCTATGGGTACATCTAATATTTGGGCTGCTAATAAGGTCAACTCATCAAACATGGCTTCTTCTTGGGAATCCATTATCTCATAATGGTCCAATTTTTTTAACCTGGCCTCATCTTGTAATATTTCCTCAGCTTCTGCCATTTCTATTAATTGTAGGTTTTTTCTTATAACTTAAAATAACACATAAAATTGCGTTTACCTTAAAAAATGATGTTAAACTTTTTGGGTTAAAACACACCTTAAATTACTGTATTTAAGCTAAAAACCGGATAAAATATAAGATTAAGCAGGAAAAAACGTTGTCGTTAGTACCCAAATGCAAACGTATGAGTACCATCCTACTTATTTTAACCATAGGTTTTACTATCATGGCCGTGCGCAGCTGCCTTACCGAACAACAAGAAAATGTTCCGCCAGAAAGAAAATTAGAGAGTAAAGAAAACAGCCTTAAGAGCGACGTTTTCTAGCCAAAAGTGTATTTTGCAATAGCATTGCAATGGTCATTGGACCAACGCCTCCAGGAACAGGAGTAATATAAGATGCTTTAGGGGCTACCTCATCAAAATCTACATCTCCAGTGATGTAATATCCTTTTTCTGAGCTGTCTGGTACACGTGTAATCCCAACGTCTATAATCACAACACCCTCTTTAACCATATCTGCTTTTAAGAAATCTGGTACGCCAAGGGCAGAAACAATGATATCTGCATTTTGTGTAAACTCTTTTAAGTTTTTGGTTCTACTGTGAGTTAAAGTAACAGTGGCATCTGCTGCTTTCCCTTTTTGACTCATTAAAATACTGATAGGCCTACCTACAATATGGCTTCTACCAATAACTACCGTATGCTTACCAGAGGTATCCACGTTGTACCTGCGCAATAATTCCATAATACCAAAAGGTGTTGCAGGAATAAAAGAAACCATATCTAATGCCATGCGCCCGAAGTTTTCTGGATGAAAACCATCTACATCTTTACTAGGATCTACCGCCAATAATACCTTTTGCTCGTTAATGTGTTTTGGAAGTGGCAACTGAACAATATAACCATCTATCTCTGGATTATTATTAAGTTCAGCTACTTGCGCTAACAATTTTTCTTCAGAAGTATCTTCTGGAAGTTGTATTAGGGTTGACTCAAATCCAATTTTTTTACAAGAACGCACCTTACTACCCACATAAGTTAAACTAGCCCCATCATTGCCAACTAAAACAGCTGCTAAATGAGGTACCTTCTCCCCACGGTCTTTCATTTTAGCTACTTCTACTGCAATTTCTTGTTTAATATCGTTAGATATTTTTTTTCCGTCTAGGATTTCCATAGGTGTATGTTGTGGGTAGATACTTAGTTTTATTATTTTTATTAACGCATATTTTGCATCATCTGCATCATACGCTTTCCGCCGCCGCCTTGCATCATTTTCATCATTTTGCTCATTTGGTCAAATTGTTTCAGTAACTGATTTACATCTTGTACTGAACGACCACTACCTGCAGCAATACGCTTTTTACGACTTGAGTTTAATTTATTTGGATTAGCACGCTCATCTGGCGTCATAGAATGGATAATGGCTTCTATATGCTTAAACGCATCATCATCAATATCTATTCCCTTCAAGGCTTTACCCATCCCCGGTATCATGCCCATCAGGTCTTTCATGCTACCCATTTTCTTAATCTGCTGAATCTGGGATAGAAAGTCATCAAAACCAAATTTGTTTTTGGCAATCTTCTTTTGGATTTTACGTGCCTGTTCTTCATCAAACTGTTCTTGTGCACGTTCTACAAGAGACACTACGTCTCCCATACCTAAAATCCTGTCTGCCATTCTAGAGGGATGGAAAACATCTATGGCATCCATTTTTTCCCCTGTACCAATAAACTTTATTGGCTTATCTACAACGGACTTGATAGATATCGCAGCACCACCACGCGTATCACCATCTAACTTGGTTAATATAACCCCATCAAAATTTAAAACATCATTAAAGGCTTTGGCAGTATTTACTGCATCTTGCCCCGTCATGGAGTCTACTACAAATAAAGTTTCTTGCGGTTGTATAGCTTTATGGATGTTAGAGATTTCATCCATCATTTCTTGATCCACAGCTAAACGTCCAGCGGTATCCACTATAACTACGTTACAACCTGTTGTTTTTGCATGGGCTATACCTGCCTGTGCAATTGCAACTGGATTAGTATTACCCCTGTCTGAATATACTTCTACCCCTATTTGCTCCCCAACCACATGCAATTGGTCTATTGCCGCAGGACGATATACATCACAAGCAACTAATAAAGGCTTTTTAGTTTTTTTGCTTTTTAAAAAGTTGGCTAGTTTACCAGAAAAAGTGGTTTTACCAGAACCTTGTAGACCAGACATTAAAATTACGGATGGTGCACCAGACAAATTAATATCTTCTGCCTCACCCCCCATTAGTTGGGTTAGTTCATCCTTTACAATCTTAACCATTAACTGGCCAGGTTGCAAAGTAGTAAGTACGTTTTGCCCTAGCGCCTTATCCTTTACCTTATTAGTAAACTCTTTGGCTATCTTAAAGTTAACATCTGCATCTAATAGTGCCCTTCTTACCTCTTTTAAGGTTTCTGCAACATTAATTTCCGTTATCTTTCCATGACCTTTAAGGTTATGGAGGGCTTTGTCTAGCTTATCACTTAAATTATCGAACATCTGCTTACAACAATTTATTTTTGAAGAGCGACAAATTTAAGCAATACCAATGGATTGCACAGAAAGTAAGCGTGCTTATTTTCTAGAAGTTAAACCAAAAAAGAAAAGGACAGCTTTGAGGCAAACTGTCCTTTTCGGGTTAATGAGTTCTGTAAATTAATGTGATATTAGGGTTTCTTTTCAAAAACTACCACTTTTACGGTTTCCTCATTTTCATATACCATTTTAATTCTATTCTCTGACACTTCCGTTATGTACCAAGCTTCTGACAATACTCCTAAATCATAAACATCTGCTTCAAAATTCAATGCCATTCTTAAATCTCCTGGATAATCTCTGTAATTTCTCCAAAGCCCTGCAGTAATTGGGTCTTGGTTGATACTCAATTCTACTTGATGCATCGTTTTAAAATCAAAATCGAAGTCAGAATGATTGGCTGTTAAAACCATGTCTCCTTCTGTCAGCTCAGTAATATTCCATAAGCCACTCATTAAAATGGTTCTTATGGATTGTACATCTTCATCATTTTCTTGCTCGCACACACGTTGTATGGTCAATTCTTTTCCTGTTTCTTCAATTTTAAAAGTTAGTTTTTGCTCCAGCATTTCTACAAGTGGCCACTCAAAATTTAATTCTTGTTCTGCCATCATAGAAATTACTATTGCTAATTGACCGCTGGCATTAAACCCTAATTCCCAATTGCCTTCTGACACCACTTCTGCCTCAGCTTCTAAAGTCACCGTCCCATTAGCATTAAAAAGAAACTCATAACCTAAATAACGATTGTATCTAGCTCCTTCTTGTTTCATTCTTTGAATAACCCAAGAACACTCTTGCAAGATAGTTGCTAATCTGTCTGCAGAAGGCAACTCAAACTCACAATCTTTCTCTAAAACTACGTAAGCGTTATCCGCGTTACCTAATTTAATGCTACCAGGTTCGCATTCTAAAACAGACCACTCTCCTAATAAGCCCTCTAAATTGGCAGAGAATAAGGCATTAAATTTAAATTTACCTTCTTGGGTTAACTCCCAATTCCCTTCGTCTACAAAAGCACCGCTATTCTGGTATGCATGTATATTGAAGTTAGAAAAGTCTATAAGACCATCAAAATCTATGTCCCAACTAGCGTCTGCAATTCTCCATTTACAACCAGAAAGATTAGCTGCCACATTGGTTATATCACAAATAGTGTTATCTGTGCATGCTCTTCTTAACACCATCTTATTGTCATTGTCCGAGTAGAATTTAATAATTCCTTCTTCTAACTCATACACCCGCCATTCTAAAGAAAAATCGGTATTCGTATCAAAAGCCATAAGAATTTTTGGCCCATCTTCTGTAAACGCTAAGGACCATTCCCCAGCAAAACTGTTACCTAACATTCCTTCTACCTCAACAACACCCTCGTCATCAAATTCAAATATAAACTCAAGATATTGCCCTGTTTGGTCACCACCATTTCTAACAATTTCTTTTAACACCCATTCACAAGACGTTAAATATTCCACAAAGCTATTATCTTCAAAATCATCATCATTATAGTCATTATCATCATCCTCGTCACATTCATCTTTTGCATTAGATAAAGCCGCTGCTAAACCGGCATTATTCACTACTTCTAATGTAGTACCATCCGCTTTTTTAAGGGTGATAGGAAAATCTATACTCACCAATTCCCCTAGCGTTTTATCCTTAAAGAATAAACGCATTTCCCTGTCACTGTTTACCGTAACCGAACCGGATTGTTGGTTTTGCACATCAAAAGTGAAAAGCGTAATAGGGTATACAAAATCTATACACTCAATATCATCATCGTCCCCACCCTCTAGGCAGTCTGCTGCTAATTCTCTTAGTGCTTCTTTATTTTCTATTACTACTTCTGTAAAATCGGAAAGAGTTACCGTAACCGGGAAAAATATTTCCAATAAATCATCATCAGTATCTACCTCATCAAATAACTCTTCTATCACCTTTAGATCCGCAATAGAATCAATAGTAATCTCTACCCCTGCAACTGCTACGGTGTAAGGAAACTGTACAGCAATACAACTACTACCGTCCACAATGTTATCAAAAGAGCCATCATTAGCACTTGTATTTTCTATTAAAAGGGCTGTATTGCTACCCACTTCTATAGCTTGTTGTTCTTCCTGATTCCCAATCTCTTCAAATTCTTCTTGGCAAGATGTAAACGCAAGCGCCATAAAAAACAGGCTAGCGTAGGTTAGTTTTTTTAATATTTTTTTCATAATCCGATTTGGTTTTTACGTTTATTCATCTTCTAAACAATCCCAATTAAAATTACCCTACCAAAAAAATTATTTTTTTTAAAATATCTTTGATTGCAACTAAATATGCCGGTATGGATAATGTGTGCGAGGAGCAACAATACAATACTATTTTTAAGACCACTAGTAAAACGGTCTTTAACTATATCTATTATAAGTTTGGGAACGAAGAAAAGGCGAATGACGCTGTACAAGAAGCCTTTGTTAAACTGTGGGAAAATTGCAGCAAGGTTGCCCCAGACAAGGCAAAATCTTATTTGTTTACCGTGGCCAACAATTTATATTTAAATGTAATCAAGGCAGAAAAAGTGCGTTTGAAACATGCCGACAAACACCGAAATGAAAGCACTAACGAGTCGCCCGAATTTCTATTAGAAGAACAACAGTTTAAAGAAAAGTTGGAGAACGCTTTGGATGCGCTACCCGAAAACCAACGAACCACCTTTTTGTTAAATAGAATTGATGGTAAAAAATATGCAGAGATAGCAGAACTAGAAGGTGTTAGCGTAAAAGCAATTGAAAAACGTATGCACCTGGCTCTAAAAAGCTTAAGAGATAAAATTGATGGTATTTAGGAAAAGGTTATAGAATTAATACTGAGTTCCATAAATAAGTTTATTATAGAATATTATCTAAAATAAGTAGGGTTTTTGCAAACCCGATTGTTATATCAATATAAAGTGAAGAAAATGCAAGAAAATTACTTAGCAAAATGGCTCAACAATGAGTTGACGGATGAGGAGTTAGAGGCGTTTAAGGCCACGGCTGAGTATGCACAATACCAAAAAATAAAAGAGACCACGGATAAACTTTCCCCACCAGAATTTGATATAGACCAAGCATGGATGCAACTAAATAGTCAACGAACGGAGAAGGCACCTAAGGTGATTACGTTGAGCCCATTTAAAAAGTTTCTACGCGTTGCTGCGGTTGCTGCCGTACTTATTGTAGGTTCTTATTTTTATTTAGGTACGCTAAACACACAAGTTACCACACAAATGGCAGAACGTACGGAGCTTACTTTACCAGATAACTCTGAAATTATTTTGAATGCGGACTCCAAGGTAACCTACAACAAAAAGAATTGGGACAACGAGCGTAATGTTGAATTAGAAGGAGAAGCCTTTTTTAAAGTAGCTAAGGGCAAAAAATTCACCGTAGCTACAGATTTAGGTGACGTTGCCGTATTAGGCACACAATTTAATGTACAACAGCGAGATGATTATTTTAAGGTAACCTGTTTTGAGGGCTTGGTACAGGTGAGTTATAAAGACCAAATACTTAAATTACCTGCGGGCCATTCTTTTGCTGTAGTTAATGGTAGTATCACAAAACAAAGCACTACCGCTACCCAACCCTCATGGATGCAAAACGAAAGCACCTTTAATAGCGTACCCTTAAAGTATGTTTTGGCAGAGTTTGAGCGCCAATATGATTTTAAGGTTGAAACTAAAAACGTAGATACCGAACAACTTTTTACGGGAACATTTAGCAATTCTGATTTTAATGTAGCTTTGGAAAGTATAAGCACCCCATTGCAATTAAAATACACTGTTGGCACTCTAAATGTTGTTTTCTATGCGGAGGATACTCCATAGGCGTTTACCCTTTCTTTTAGGGGTTCTAGTTTTCTTTTTACCTATATACCTATCTGCCCAAGATAGTACCACCATAGGTCTTAAAGAATACATTGCTAAAATAGAGCAAGCTTTTGAAATAAAAATTTCCTATGCCGATGAAGACGCAGCTGGTAAAACCATTTCTTTTTCTTCTTTAGAAGACCTAAAGACAGCCCTATCTAGCATTGAACTACAAACCGGTTTAACCATAAAAAGTATAAGCGAACGCTATTACAGCTTGTACTATCCCAACACCATTGCTATTTGCGGAAAAGTGTTGGATAATTTTGCCGCCAATACCATTCCCGGGGCTACCGTAGCTGTGCTGGGAACGGACATAGCACTGGTCACAGATACCAATGGTGTTTTCAATATTTCTAACGCACCTAGAGATGCATCTTTACAAATACGCTATTTAGGTTTCCAAACCAAAGTGGTACCCGTCAGCAATTTTATAGGCAAGGAATGCCCAAAGGTGTTATTGTCAGAACAACGAGAGCAATTAGAAGAAGTTATTGTATACCAATTTTTAACACCGGGATTGGTTAAGGAAACAGATGGGAGTTTTAGCCTAAACACAGGAGAATTGGGTATTTTACCTGGTTTAATAGAACCAGACGTATTGCAGTCTATACAGGCCTTACCAGGAATAGAAAGTGTGGATGAGACCGTATCTGACATTAATGTGCGGGGCGGCACCAACGACCAAAACCTTATCTTGTGGAACGGAATTAAAATGTACCAATCTGGGCATTTTTTTGGGTTGATATCTGCCTTTAACCCCTACCTAACAGATAAAGTAACGATTTATAAAAACGGAACGCCCGCCCAATACGGTGATGGGGTTAGTAGCGTAATTAGCATGCAGACCCAAGACGAAATAGGGTATACGGCTACAGGCGGGGCCGGCTTTAATCTAATTAGTGGAGATGTGTATGCCCATCTTCCACTAAGCGATAATTTTGCCCTTCAATTTTCCGCAAGAAGGTCTACCACCGACTTTTTGAACACCCCCATCTATGGTAGTTTTACCGATAGGGTTTTCCAGGATACCGAAATTAAAAATGAAGACAACGAATCCGTAGACAACTTTATAGAAACAGCCGAAAACTTTGCTTTTTTTGATGTTTCTGCCAAGTTATTGTACAACATTAACCCAGACCATAAATTAAGATTAAGCCTAATAGGTATTGACAACGATTTAGACTTTATAGAAACCAATACCGATAACAATACCAGCTCCCAAAGCTTTCTAGACCAAACCAATGTAAGCGCGGGCCTGCAATACCAAGGACAATGGAACAATAAACTTACCACAACGGCTAATGCCTATTTTTCTCAATATACCTTAGATGCGCAAAACATACTAAATAACAACCAACAGCTATTTCAAAAAAACCGGGTAGAGGAACGCGCCGCAAAATTTAATATTAATTATGCGTTGAGCGATGCATGGCAATGGCAAAATGGCTTTCAGTACATAGAGACGGGAATCACCAATTTAAGTGATGTTACCCAGCCACCGTTTCAAAGTAACATAATTGAAGTAATACGCACATTTGCACCCTATTCTAGCTTTACCTACACCGCTTTTGAAAACAAATTGATTGCCACGGGCGGCTTACGTGCCAATTACATTATAAACCTAGATACTTTTGGGGCCGATTTTAAGACATGGCTTTTAGAACCACGCCTAAATCTTAACTTTAAATTGGCCAATTTCTTGCGGGCACAGGTAATGGGCGAATTTAAAAGCCAAACCACCAATCAGGTTATCGACTTGGAACAAAATTTCTTGGGTATCGAAAAACGCAGGTGGACATTGTCTAATCAAGAAAACTTACCACTTACCCAGAGTAAACAAGCATCGGCTGGTATAGTTTATGAAAAAAATGGGTTTCACGCTGGGGTAGAAGCTTTTTATAAAGAAGTAGATGGCGTAAGTACACGAACCCAAGGCTTTCAAAATCAAGACCAGTTTAATGGAGAAATTGGTCTGTATAAGATTAAAGGCATAGAACTCTTGTTGAATAAAAAAGGAGAAAATTACAGTAGCTGGTTAAGTTATACCTATAATAAGAATGATTATACTTTTGACAGTATTGTGCCGGCCCGCTTCCCTAATAATTTAGATGTGCGCCATAACATTACATTGGCCAGTACCTATACGCTGGGCAATCTAAAACTAGGGCTTGGCTTAAACTATAGAACGGGTAAACCTTATACGGAACCAGATGCTGAAAACTCAATAGACAACACCGTTTTTCCCAGTAAAATAAACTATGCCGCACCTAATAGCAGTAGATTACCAGAGTATTTACGTTTAGATGGCTCTGCTACCTACAGTTTTAAAATTTCTAATAGCATTAAGGCAGATACCGGTATTTCTTTGCTGAATATGACCAATAGAAAAAACCTCTTGAACAAATACTATCGTATCAATGAAGATGAGGAAATTCAAAGTATAGAACGTATTTCTTTGGGCATTACCCCTAATGCCAGTTTTAGGATTCGGTTTTAATACTATTAAAAAGCCGATGCATTACAATTACGTGAGGAAAAGTAATTAGTAAAAGCATGTAAAAAATTACGTTCAAAAAATCATAATGATCAAAGCTAAAGAACCAGTACAATACAATTATTCCTAGGAGCGAAATCAGCCAATACGGCCAAGAAGATTTAATATATCCAAAATAGGCCTGTTTATCCGTTTTTCCATACAAATGCTTTATCTGGTCTCGTAAAGAAGGTAAGCTATGCCAAAACACAAAATATATGGCAAAACCAAGAGGAAGAGACACCAAGTATAGTATACCTGTTATGATAACAAAATAAGCCAATTCTATTGCTACTTCCTTTTTAAGCAAGTTTCTATTATAACCTAATATAAAAAACGACAGTACCAAAATCCCCAATACTATAGTAGGCACATAAACCAATAGCACCGGTAAACTATAACCACTAAAATCAAAAACAATTTGTTGAACCTTGTTTAGGTTTATAGAAAATATAATAAACAATATTAAATTACCGTAAAAAAGGTAAAGCACACTCAATAGCCTTGAGGGTTTAAGCACATATTTAACCAAATGTTGCTCCCCAAAATGAAAGCCACTCACAAGAATAAATAAAAATAAGGTAAGTGGTTGAAAAAGAATAAAAAGAAGAGAAACTCCAATTATCACAAACACATACCACAGTAAATAGCCTACAATACCAGATGAATTAGAAACTTTTCTAATGATACTTAAATCATTAGCCCCATGCAGCAAGCCTATTGTTAGAATTAGTGAAAAAGCAAATAATTGCACCTGACTCCCGTCCATTTTTGTAGAAATCCAAAGACTTAAAAAAGATAATATCAGAGCGGTTTCCTTCACCTATATTCTAGTTTTGTTTAAATATATTGATTTTTTATTAAACATTTATGATTGTGTTTTGTTTATTGTTTTGTAATTTTAGTTCAACAATAAATTGCTAAAAAAGATGTTATGAAAACTTTATTACTAAACTTACCTCTGTTTGCGGAGGTTACAAAAATTGCCAATGACGACTACGTAGGCTTTACATTCTTTGTTGGATGTATGGCTATGATGGCCGCGTCTGCATTTTTCTTTTTATCAATGAACAATTTTGATAGAAAATGGAAAACTTCAATTTTGGTTTCTGGACTTATTACTTTCATTGCTGCGGTTCACTATTGGTACATGAGAGATTATTGGGGTGCAATTGGGGAGTCACCAACCTTCTTTAGATATGTAGATTGGGTTCTTACGGTTCCCTTAATGTGTGTAGAATTTTACTTAATTCTAAGAGTAGCCGGAGCAAAAAAATCTTTAATGTGGCGATTAATCTTCCTTTCCGTAATTATGTTGGTTACTGGCTATCTAGGAGAAGCCGTTTACATAGACCAAGCATGGTTTTGGGGGCTAATTTCAGGTATTGCCTACTTCATAATAGTTTATGATATTTGGCTAGGTAGTGCTAAAAAGCTTGCGGTACAAGCAGGCGGCTCTGTACTTAACGCTCATAAAATGCTATGTTGGTTTGTATTAGTGGGTTGGGCTATATACCCTATCGGTTATATGGCGGGCACACCCGGCTGGTACGAAGGAATCTTTGGTGGACTTGCCATGGACGTAATTTATAATATTGGAGATGCCATCAATAAAATAGGATTTGGCTTGGTTGTATACGGTGCTGCAGTGGCCAGCCAAGAAAAATCTGCTTAATAGTATTTAGTTGGTTGATGTAGAGGGGTAAATCTTGTCCAGCGCTTTGCCCCTTTACTTTAGCTATTTAGTAGAAGTACCCAAGTTAAATATCCTGGTCATCAAATAAAATAACCCAGGATAATGGGTTTTAAATTCTGACGGGCTCTCCACAAAATTTTCTACTGCTACCGCAAAAAACTCTATAAAACTTGTTTTACCATAGGGTCTAAAATAAGTAGAACCTTCCAGTACTTTTTTAAAGTTTGGATTCTCAAATAATTCTTTAAATTTCCGAATACCCAATCTAAACTTACGCGCTTCCCAACTGCGCATCCTATCAAATTCAAACATTAATGCATGGGCGGCCTCATGCAACCCTAGGTTCTTGTTATCGTTAGGAATTCTAAAACCATGTGCTAATTCATCCGCGGCAAACACAAGTGTTTTAAACCGTGGATTGTATTCCCCTAGATGATACCGCTTCGCTATCTTGGAATAATAGGCAGATGGATAAATTATAATTCTTCGTATAGAATTTTCATACTTATAATTTCTCAAACCCATAGTCAATAAAATTGCAGATGCCGTTACGTAGGCTTTTATCTGTTCTGGCTCCTCAATAGCACCGTAAAAAACAAAAGATTTTCTAGATCTAAACCAAGCGAATCGTTTTAAAAATTGTTTTCGTTCCACATGGGTAAATTGTTGATAGGGCAATAAAAACGCAGCAATAAAATGACGTTCCTTTTCGGTAATGGGTTGCACCTTATTAAAAAGCTTTCGCCAAGCAAAACGCTCTTTTGCCAGTATTTGATTCACGCCTTTTAGCACCACTACTAGAATAGAGAACGTTAAAAAAATTAGCGCAATGTACTTTTCTGTTGGATTAAGGACCATCCAGATTACATTCTCACAGGCACATGAATCCCTAGCAATAAAAATGCATCTTTAATAACATCTGCTACCTTTTTACTAAGGTTTACACGGAAAGCCTTTATTTGAGCATCCTCTTCACCTAAAATAGATACCTGTTGATAAAAAGAATTGAACTCCTTGACCAAATCATACACATAATTTGCCACCAATGCAGGACTATGGTTTTCTGCGGCTTCTTGTACTTTATCCGGGAATAACTCTAATTGCTTCAACAATTCTTTTTCCTTTGGATGCACAGAAGTTACAGCCACTGTTAAGTCTAAATTCAACTCATTCGCTTTTCTAAGAATACTTTGTATTCTAGCGTAGGTGTACTGTATAAATGGCCCCGTATTACCTTGAAAATCTACAGACTCCTCTGGGTTAAATAGAATTCGCTTTTTAGGGTCTACCTTTAAGATGTAATATTTTAGAGCTCCTAAACCAATGGTGCGGTAAAGTGCTTGTTTTTCGGTATCTGAATAACCATCTAGCTTACCTAGTTCTTGAGAAATTTCTGCGGCTGTATCTTCCATATTCTGGATAAGGTCGTCCGCATCTACTACGGTTCCTTCCCTACTCTTCATTTTACCGGATGGTAAATCTACCATTCCGTAGCTCAGATGATACAACTTATCTGCCCAGCTATAGCCTAGTTTTTTTAGTATTAGGAAAAGTACTTTAAAGTGATAGTCTTGCTCATTACCTACGGTATAAACCATGCCATTAATATCTGGAAAATCGGTAACACGCTGTATGGCCGTACCTATATCCTGTGTCATATACACCGCGGTGCCATCAGAACGAAGTACAATTTTCTCGTCTAAGCCATCTTCGGTTAGGTCTATCCAAACGCTACCGTCTTCTTTTTTAAAGAAAACACCTTTTTCCAGTCCGTCTTGTACCACATCTCTACCTAGCAAATAAGTATCACTCTCATAATACAGCTGGTTAAAATCCACACCAAGATTCTCATACGTAGTATCAAAACCTTTGTATACCCAACCATTCATCATTTTCCAAAGCTCCACCACTTGTGCATCTCCGGCCTCCCATTTACGAAGCATTTCTTGGGCTTCTAATAAAATAGGCGCTTCCTTCTCCGCTTCGTCTTTACTTTTACCGGCACTTATCAATTCCGCAATTTCTGCTTTATAGACCTTATCAAAAGCCACATAATACTTACCAACCAAATGGTCTCCTTTTAAACCTGAAGAATCTGGTGTTTCTCCCTCGCCAAACTTTTGCCAAGCCAACATACTTTTGCAAATATGTATACCCCGATCATTAATAATTTGGGTTTTATATACCTTATGACCGGCAGCTTTTAAAATTTCCGCAACGGAATATCCCAATAAATTATTTCTAATATGCCCTAGGTGTAGTGGCTTATTGGTATTAGGACTAGAATATTCCACCATAACAGCGTCCTTAGAGTTGGCCGGCGCATAGCCAAACTGCTCTACCGCCAATATAGATTTGAAAAAGTTAATGTAATAGGCATCACTCACCACCAAGTTCAAAAAACCTTTTACCACGTTAAACTTGGCAACTTCTTCTACATTTTCTACCAAGTATTCCCCAATTTGCGTACCAATAGCTACTGGATTACCTTTAACCACACGTAACATAG
Organism: Croceivirga sp. JEA036; assembly: GCF_011882165.1. Classification (NCBI taxonomy): domain Bacteria; kingdom Pseudomonadati; phylum Bacteroidota; class Flavobacteriia; order Flavobacteriales; family Flavobacteriaceae; genus Croceivirga; species Croceivirga sp. JEA036. The sequence continues at coordinate 133,254 of NZ_JAATON010000004.1, read as the reverse complement.
GAAAAACCACTACGGTGATGTCTCCCTCAAAATCTTTACGAGTTGGTTGAAATTCTACAGCAGGCAAGTCCTGACCAAAAATAGATTGTACCGCTTCTTTTACTTTTTCTTCTAATACCGTGGTAAGCTTCATAAACATGCCTTTTTGTGGCCTGCAAAACTACATTATTTTACCGTTTTTTCCCTGTTTTATATGCAATAGTGCCATTTCCGCCGTATCTTTAAAAGAAAAGATTGCACGGAACATTTGCTTGCTACCAAGCTTGTTTTAGATTCATTTATTGGTTTTAGAACGTAATACTTCTGAGGATAGAAAATAAATTTAACCATATGGCTTGCAAGAATCTCGCTTTTTTAATTTAATAGCGTAACGTTTATACTTGTAGCAAACACATCTTTTATCTAAGAGGGCTATTAAATTTGTTTTGGGCAATCTCTAATACTATTAGATTATGCTATTGAACGTATCTTACAATAATAAAGAGATTACCAGAAAAATAGATGCTGAAGTGGGTAAGCCTTTTCCACTAAAAGACCGTATTAAAATGGGCGGTATTGGCTCGCCAAAATTGGAAATCAAAGAAGCAAGTGTTGAAATACGCAATTTGCTTATTCTAGATAACAATGCCAATGTTTGCAACATAGAAATACGCCCAAAAGGCATCATACTTGGCTTTAGGTCGTTATTAGAATCTTATGCCCTAGTAATTCCTTTTTACAAACTTACCATCTATAAGGGCGATATGGCCTTTTATTCGGTTTACCGTGACCATTATTTTGTAAAGGTTTTGGCAGACACTAAGGCGGTGCAGAAATTTTTTAAGAAGTTATTGGATTATAAAGCAGATACCGCACCAACCTCAATAGAAGATTTATGAAAATTCTACTAACAGGAGCAAATGGCTACATTGGCATGCGCCTTTTACCAAACTTACTGGATTCTGGGCACCAATTGGTGTGCGCTGTGCGCGATAAAAACCGACTGTCTGTAGAGGAAGAAATTCTAGAACAGATAGAAGTTATTGAGGTAGACTTTTTAAAACTACCAGAAAACAACCCTATACCTACAGATATAGATGCCGCTTATTATTTAATACATAGCATGACATCTTCTATCACGGATTTTGATGAAAAAGAAGCTTTAGCGGCAGAGAACTTTAATAAATTAATGCATGGCACCAATGTAAAACAGGTAATTTACCTAAGTGGCATTGTTAATGAGCAGGAGTTGAGCAAACATCTTTCTTCTCGAAAAAATGTAGAAGAAATCTTGTACAAAGGGCCTTTTAATCTAACGGTACTACGGGCTGGAATTATCGTGGGCTCTGGAAGCTCCTCCTTTGAAATTATTAGGGATTTGTGTGAGAAACTCCCCGTAATGATAACTCCCAAATGGGTGCTAACAAAAACCCAACCTATTGCCATTAGGGACGTAATAGCCTTTTTAACCCAAGTTTTGGGGCATGCAGAGACGTACAACCAATCTTTTGATATTGGCGGACCAGATGTGTTGACCTATAAAGAAATGCTACACAAATACGCTAAGGTAAGGGGCTTTAAAAATTGGATTTACACGGTACCAGTAATGACACCAAAGTTATCTTCTTACTGGCTATATTTTGTAACCTCTACTTCTTACAAGCTTGCCGTGAATTTGGTAGATAGCATGAAGATGGAAGTAGTTGCAAGAGACAACAAATTACAGCAATTATTAGGTATAGAGCCGTTAACATATGAGCAAGCTATTGATTTTGCATTTAAAAAAATAGAACAAAATTTAGTAGTTAGTAGTTGGAAGGATAGTTTAGCAAGCGGGCAGATACGTAGAAACTTAGAAAAATACATTCAGGTGCCAAAATATGGCGTACTAACGGATAAAAAAACGCTTGCCATAACAGATGTGGAACGTACCCTTGACAATATTTGGAAAATTGGTGGAGAAACGGGTTGGTATTATGGCAATTGGCTTTGGAAAATAAGAGGTTATCTAGACAAAATGAATGGTGGCCCTGGTTTGCGTCGTGGGCGTACGCATCCCGATAAAATATTTCCTGGAGATGCGTTGGATTTTTGGCGTGTGCTTTTGGCAGACCGAGATAAAAAACGCCTTTTGCTTTTTGCAGAAATGCGCTTGCCTGGCGAAGCGTGGCTAGAATTTAGAATAGACGCCAACAATACCTTACACCAAACAGCAACCTTTAGACCAAGGGGTTTAAAAGGTAGACTATACTGGTATAGTGTACTACCTTTTCACATTTTTATTTTTAAAGGAATGATAAATAACTTGGTTAAGGCGCAATAATGTAACAACTTAGAAATTTATTCGTGTTAAGAGGCAACCATTTAAGAACATAAGTTGTCTTATTAATACAAACAAATGCTAAGTATGCCCCATAAAGCCTTTTTCCTATCCACCTCTCTTGTATTTTTCTGCTGTATTTATCAACTACAAGCACAAACCTTTGCTGCTAAATTAGTAGATGGTAAAACAAAAAAAGCTATTCCGTATGCTACTGTGGCCTATGGAGAACATGCAGGTGTTATTACCAATGACGAGGGACTTTTTTCTTTTACATTAAAAGAAAACGAAAAGAAACTAGACAGTATTTACATTTCTAGCATGGGGTACGAGAAAACAGGTTTCCCTTTTGTTGCCCCATTAGACTCTATACTTTATCTAACACCTAAAGCCATAAACCTAGATGGTGTGTTCTTGTTTGATAAGGAATTAACGGTTGATGAAATCATTGAAAAGATGATTGAAAATATTCCTAGCAACCGAAACTTGTCTCCCATAAAACAACGTTATTTTTTAAGAAACTCAGAATTTGCGAACATCCATAAACTAGATTTTGGTTTTGAAAAATCCAGTATTGAAGAGTTAGACAAAGAATTAATAGATAGTATTGGCAGAGCTGTACCAAGAAATACCTATCATTATACAGAAGCGTTGGGCGATTTATATGCTTCTAAGGAAAAGAGTAAAATTGGTCTGATAAAAGTTGCAGAAATGTACAACAAAGACCAATTAAACTCTATTGAAGGCATTGGCGATTACATGGAAACCATCTTTAAAAAACACGTAAAACCTAGCTCCTATTTAAAAGTAAAATCGGGTTTGTTTAGTCAAAAAATACAGGTAGATTCAATTTTGAACGATATAAAAGAAGAAGAGGCAAAAGAATTGGCCAGCGAAATAGAAAAAGCCAAGGACACTACTAATGGGGCGGTACGCGGACAACGTTGGATGTTACGAGATATTTATGAAGAACTATACTACAAAGAAGATAGTAAACTAAATATTGTTGATAAATACAAGCGCTATAATTTTAGTCTAAACGGATACTCAGAAATAGACGATAATGGTGTTTATGTTGTGGATTTTGTACCCAAAGGAAAGGCAGATTTTAAGGGAAAAATCTATATTAACATCGATGATTTTGCCGTAATGCGAATTGATTTTGAGAACGTAAAAAACCTAAGAAATTTTAGACTTCTTGGTATTTACTATAGAGATGTAACCTATAAGGGCACCATGCGTTTTGGCAAAATAGCCAATGGTCGTTACGCATTAAAATTTGCAGATATAACTTTTGGCAAATGGTTTAGAATAGATAGACCTTTAGACGTTATAGAGAAAAACAAACACGTAAAAGGGAGACGCAAGCAAAATGAGCTGCGTATGAATCTGGATTTTCAAATTTCTAATATTGATAAATACGAGTTGGTCATTTTTCAAAACGAGCTAATAGATAACACTGCTATTGATAACTTTAAAGAAGATAAAGCTTTAAAGCCAACTTATATGCCGGCATACAATGCCGATTTTTGGGCAGGTTACAACATTATGGAACCCAATGACGCCATAAAGAGTTTCAAAACAACTGTTAGTGATTAAAATTACAGGCTTGGTTCTAAATTTTGGTTGTTGATTGCTGCATTATTAGTACAAAACCATTTTACCAATGCTTTTTGATCCTCACTATACCAATCCATTCCGTTTTGGTATATGGTTAAGCTACGATGTATTGGCTCGTAATCACTAAAATCTAAGCTTTCAAAAATTAGTTTTACCTGCTTAAGCACTCCTTCTTTAAGCTCTTGAGTAGCTGCTATTTCAGCAAAATAACCTTCTCTAAAATTGAGTAAAAAGGCAGACCAATCGTACACTAAATCTTTATAACCACGTTTTTTTGCTTCTGCTATTACGTAATAACCTACGTTGTAGATATTCATTCTCTCATAAGAAAAATCTATATCCAGTTCCGTTCTATTGAACATGCCTGCATCAAAACCATACAACTCTGGAATATTTTCCAAATTCCACAATACATGCTTTTTAAATGTTGGTTCTAATTCTGATTGTTTGATGAGCTCAATTCCACTAATGATTATCTCATCTATTTCCCATAAAGCCATAGTGAATAAAAATAAAGGTTAATCATTTAACGTAAATTCTTACAAAAAATTACGAATTTATTCCACAAACAACAACCTCCTATCACTATTCAATAAGCACTTTTAGCAAAAAATTAACATTAAGCTATTTTTTGGGTAAAAATACCTCAGCCATCATGCATCTTGCAGAACCTCCCCCACAGGTTTCTATAGTAGACAGTGGGCTATGTAGTATGGCGCAATGTTGCTCAATAGTTTTTAATTGATTACTAGTTAAACTGTTATAGGCTGTAGAACTCATCACTAAATAGCGGTTGTCATCTGCTCCTAAAACCTGCAGCATGTTCCCCGCAAAACTGTGCATCTGTTTTTCCGTGATTGCAATAATTTCTTTACCATCTTTTTTAAGATGGTCTATTACATTTTTACGCTCTTTTTTGTCATCTATTGCTTCTAAACAAATCACTGCAAATGTCTCTGCAAGTGCCATCATAACATTGGTATGATAAATAGGTAATCGCTTACCATCTACGGTTTGGTTAGCCGTAAAAATTACTGGAAACATATCAAAATCCTCGCAGAATTCTATAAACAATTCCTCATCCGCCCTATCAGACAAAGCACAATAGGCCTTTTTATGTACACGGTCCAAAATTATACTCCCTGTACCTTCTAAATAAAGTTCTTCCTCTTCTGCACTAGTATAGTCTACAATCTTATCAATAGCAAACCCTTTATCTTCTAATACATCAAAAACATCTTCTCTACGTTCTCTTCTTCGGTTTTCTGCAAACATAGGATAAACACCGATGGTACCATCTTCGTGAAAACTAATCCAATTATTAGGAAAAATAGAATCTGGTGTATCTTCTTCTATTCTATCTTCTATGACAACAACTTGCACCCCATGCGCTTGTAATTTAGTTACAAATGCATCGAACTCCTCCTGCGCCTTGAGATTAATTTCTTGATTTTTAAGTGATAAATCTTCTTGAAAATAATTGTTAACCGCCGTCTCCTCGTTCATCCTAAACGCTACCGGGCGTACCATTAATATTGTGTTTGTAATCTGCATTGTTGTTGAATTATTCACGAATCAAAGGTAAGGTGCTGCAACGTAACAATCCTTCTTGTTTTGCAATTTCTCCATAGGGTATTTCTTCTACCGTAAACCCTTGCTCTCGCAACCAATTATTAAGTCTTGTGAAGTTTTTTTCTGACACAACAACTTCTGGTGAAATGGAAAATACATTGCTAAACATGCGGTACATTTCTTCTGCTGTAATTTCAAAAACATTTTCCTTACCAAAAAAGTTTAGTAGCCACTGGTATTCTTCTTCTACTAGAAATCCATTCTTATGCACTATTGCTTTTCCTTTTCCTAATGGCTGAAAACAACAATCTAAATGCAATGCATTTTCTTTAGCGTTAGTGTTAGACTTTCTAAGTTCAAAAGACTTTACTATTTTATTAGGAAATTCCTTTTGTAAAAATTCTACAGCAGCTTTATTAGTTCTGGCAGTAATAAAAGAAGAATAATCTGGCGCTGTATACGTGCCCACAAAAATATAATTATTCCAAGGCATAACATCACCTCCTTCTACGTGCACATTTTCTGGAGGCCTTATTAATTTATTTGGATCAATTACATCTAGCACATGCTGTATGGCCTCAAATTCATTCTCTCTGTCTGGTAATATATTGGCATGATATATTTTATCTTCTATCACAAAAGCAATATCTCTAGAAAAAATCTGATTACAGTCCTTTATAATTGTTGGTCTATAGACTGTTACACCATATTTTTTCAAAACTGTTTCAAAAGCTGTCATTTCTTTAACCATATCCTCCTCTATAGGATAGGTGCCCGCTTTTATATGCTCCATAGACTTTGGGTCATAAGCTTCTTCTAGAGTAGGGATTGGTCCATTACTTATTGCCGTTCCCAAAACAACTGCCTTTAACTGGCCAATTTCATCAACTACATTTAGATTCACAGTACTTGTTTAAGATTTGTTGCAGCCTCCTTTTATTTAACAAAAATTTAATCCATAATTTCTGTTGAAAAATTGTGTAAAATTTGACTACATTTTATTAATTTGTAAGAAATTTCTTTCTATGAAAAAAGTTTACGCTGAGTCTATGGTTTCAATCATTCTTTTTGGTGGTCTACTCATTTCAGTACTGTCGCCAGCAAGTTATGCGCAGTCACCAGACGGTGATAATAAACCATACTCAGATAAACGATTTAACACCCTTGTCGTCCCTAATCCTACAGTAAATTCTAATGCACTTAGCAACCTTGGTTCTGATAGAAATGCTGAGAATTATAAGAAAACTCAAGAAATTTGTTACAATTATAAACAAAAAGTAATCGCCCAACTCTATCAATTAGATAAAGATGAGCGATTAGCTCTTTTAAATTATATCTTCAGAACCAGTTCTAAGGCAATGAACAGTAAAGATTCCGTGCAATATCCTTACCATTATTATTTTGAAAAATATTGTGCGGAATTTTCTAAAGATTTGCTGAAAAAACTCGAAAGTTCTAGCGGTCGGCTATCTTTTTAAATTCCCTATGGTTTGCTCCAATATAAACCTGTCTTGGCCTACCTATTGGTTCTTTACGCAAACGCATTTCTCTCCATTGTGCAATCCAACCAGGCAAACGACCTAAAGCAAACATTACGGTAAACATATCTACAGGTATCCCTAGGGCTCTATAAATTATCCCAGAATAAAAATCTACATTAGGATACAACTTTCTTTTTACAAAGTAGTCATCTTCCAAAGCCTCTTTTTCTAAACCTTTAGCAACATCTAGAATAGGGTCGTCAATACCAAGGCTACCCAAAACTTCATCTGCTGCCTTCTTAATGATTCTTGCTCTTGGATCAAAATTCTTGTATACACGGTGCCCAAAGCCCATTAATCTAAATGGGTCTTCTTTGTCCTTGGCTTTACCCATGTATTTTTTAGTATCACCACCGTCTTCTTGGATGGCTTCTAGCATTTCTAAAACGGCTTGGTTTGCTCCACCATGTAATGGTCCCCAAAGTGCAGATATACCTGCAGATAAAGAAGCAAATAAACCCGCATGAGAAGAACCTACAATACGTACAGTAGAGGTAGAACAATTCTGCTCATGGTCAGCGTGAAGAATTAATAACTTATCTAAAGCATCAATTACAGTACTATCCTTCTTATAATCCTTGTTTGGTCTTTTGAACATCATTTTATGAATGTTCTCTACATACCCTAAATTATCATCCCCATAATCTAAAGGTAGTCCCATTTTTTTGCGCATTGTCCATGCTACAAGTACTGGGAATTTTGCCATGATTCTTACAATTGCACTGTACATGGCTTCTTCTGAATCTACATCTACAGAAGAAGGATTAAAAGCAATTAAAGCACTCGTTAAAGAAGATAACACGCCCATTGGGTGCGCAGATTTAGGAAAACCATCCAAAATCTTTTTCATTTCTTCATCCACGTGAGACTCTGCCTTTATATCTGCATCGAATTTAGCAAGCTGCTCTTTGTTAGGAAGTTCACCAAAAATTAGCAAATATGCCACTTCTAAAAAGTCCGCCTTTTCTGCTAGGTCTTCAATGGAATACCCTCTGTATCTTAAAATACCCTTTTCTCCATCCAAAAAGGTAATTGAACTTTCACAAGAACCTGTGTTTTTAAACCCTGGATCTATAGTTACCATACCCGTTGTGGAGCGTAGCGTTTTTATATCAATTGCTAATTCGTCCTCGGTTCCCTTTACTACAGGAAACTCATATTTTTTCCCCTCAAATTCTATTGTAGCAGTTTTCGACATCTATAATTTTTATTAGTAAAATCTTTGCGGCTAAATTTACGAAAAAGCCAAAGCTTTAACAATTTAAACAGGCCATTTTGAACTATTATTAACGAATATCTTTATAAGTGAACAACTTATAACCGATATAACGCTTCGTAGTATTGATCCACAGATTTTTTCCAAGTGAAACGTTTGCGTTTAGCAGCTGTTTGCATTTTTTTCCACCTTGGTTTATCATTATTAAAAATATCTAATGCCAAATCAAAGCTAGCGAGCATGCTCTGTATTTTTTCTTCATAGGAGCCACCATCAAAAGCAAAACCTGTCTGTAAATGGTCTACTGTATCTCTTAAACCACCTGTATGATGCACCAAACATGGGTTTCCATTACGCATAGCTAACATCTGACTTATACCGCAAGGCTCAAACAAACTAGGCATAAAATATAAATCGCATTCCTGATACATACTGTCAATTAAACACTCTGATTGCCCATTAGTGAATATAAAGTTATCATACTTGTAACTTATTTTTCTAAAAAGTTCTTCGTATTCTGGCGCCCCTGTACCTAAAAGCATAAAGATTCCATCATGCGTTTTAAGTTTTTCTAAAATTGCCTCAAAAGCTTCAGGAGAACGTTTAAAAAAATAAAATTTCTGTTCTGTAAGTCGGGCAACGCTACAAGCAATAAATTTTGGTTTACCGTTAGAGACGTATTCCATAATTTTTTCACCAGTATGCGCAAGAAAATCTGCCTTATATTTTTTAGATTCCTCTTGCAACCATTGAAAAAGTGATTTTATGGTATTTCTATAAATATTGCCAGAGGCCTCTACATTAATGTTACTATAATTACAGCCGTTTAATATTCCAAATAACCGCCCTTCTTCGTCGGCTTGCTGCAAGTCTATCTCTAATCCTTCTCCTCCAATAAACTCTGGAGGCGTGCTTGGTTTCATCACATCCGCTTTATAACTAGGAGAAACCGTATGTACCGCATCTGCTAAACGTATACCAACAGCCATAAGATTAACACAATCTTGGTAACGGTAGTCCATTAATTTATTATAATCTAACGGTGCTGTAGGAAACCAATTTAACAAAGAAGCATAATTATCCTTAAACGGACGTATACCTTGTATGGCTAAATTGTGAATGCTATAAACAAAACGAATAGGTTTTAGCGCTTCATATTCTGCCACATATTCTCTTAGAAAAAGCAATAGACTAGAATGCCAGTCATGTAAATGAACTACATCTAAATCGCCAAAAACACCTTGTTTAATAGCTTCTGCCACGGCTGTACAAAATATAAAATATTTTATTGCATCGGTATAAAAAGGCTCCTCTGGATCATCATGGTAAATATGAGCAATGCCACCAGCTTGTATTTCTGGATGATGAATTACATAATGATGTATATTCTCATAAATTTTCTTTGGCGGCACTTCGTATATTTCTGCAGTATAAGTAATACCTCTTAAACTAAATTTGAGGTTGGTCCTAAATGTACCGTTTTGATGCAGTCTACCATAAGAAGGCACAACCACATGGGTACGGTCTCCCCTTTCTGATATTTGCCTGGGAACATCTCTTACTACATCGCCCATACCACCAGCTTTGCATTTAGGAATAGCATCGTTTTCTGCAGCTGCGAATAAAAAGTTTTTCATGTAGAACTTGGCGATTGTTTAAAACATTAATATACAATATAAAAAAAAGCCTTTCTAGTTTAAGAAAGGCTTTTTTATAGCTAAATAATTGTTATTATTTGATTTTGAAAGCTTTTTGCTGTGGATAATAAGCAACATCTCCTAATTCTTCTTCTATTCTAAGCAATTGGTTATACTTAGCCATCCTATCACTTCTGGATGCTGAACCTGTTTTAATTTGCCCTGTATTTAGTGCTACGGCCAAATCTGCAATTGTGTTGTCTTCAGTTTCTCCTGAACGGTGAGACATAACAGAAGTATACCCCGCATTTTTAGCCATGTTTACGGCTGCAATAGTTTCTGTTAGTGTACCAATCTGGTTTACTTTGATAAGTATAGAATTAGCAATACCATTCGCTATACCTTTGGATAAACGCTCTACATTAGTAACAAATAAATCATCACCAACTAATTGTACTTTATCACCCACTTTTTCAGTAAGTAACTTCCATCCATCCCAGTCGTTTTCATCCATACCATCTTCAATGGAGATGATAGGGTACTTCTCACACAATTCTGCCAAGTATGTGGCTTGCTCTTCAGAAGTTCTTACTACTCCCTTATCACCTTCAAACTTGGTATAATCATACTTACCATCTACGTAAAACTCAGCAGAAGCACAATCAAGAGCAATCATTACATCGTCTCCTAATTTATATCCTGCTTTATCTACCGCCTTAGCAATAGTATCTAATGCGTCTTCTGTACCACCAGCCAAGTTTGGTGCAAAACCACCTTCGTCACCAACTGCAGTACTTAGGTTTCTATCGTGCAATACTTTTTTAAGGTTGTGGAAGATTTCTGTTCCCATTTGCATGGCATGACTAAAATCTTTCGCCTTAACTGGCATTACCATAAATTCTTGAAATGCGATAGGAGCATCTGAATGAGAACCACCATTGATTATGTTCATCATCGGTACTGGTAAGGTATTCGCAGAAACTCCACCTACATATCTATATAAGGGCATACCTAATTCTTCCGCGGCTGCTTTTGCCACGGCTAAAGAAACCCCTAGAATTGCATTTGCACCCAATTTAGATTTGTTTGGGGTACCATCCAATGCTATCATGGTAGCATCTATATAGTTTTGCTCAAAAACAGAAGTACCTACTAACTCTTCTGCAATGATTGTGTTTACATTGTTTACGGCTTGGCCTACTCCTTTACCCATGAAGGAATCTCCACCGTCTCTAAGTTCAACGGCTTCATGCTCTCCTGTAGAAGCTCCTGAAGGCACAGCTGCTCTACCTAAAACACCGGTTTCCGTGATAACATCTACTTCTACCGTAGGGTTACCACGAGAATCTAATATTTGTCTTGCATGAATGTTGACGATAATACTCATAATCTATTTTTTAAGGTTGCATTTAACTAAACGAAGATACGAAAGGCACATCTTTAAGCGGAACATTTACAGTGTAAAAACACCGTTAATAACTTAAAAATAAACTCAAACGATTTAGTTGGCACTAGCCTTTATAGCTTCGAAAAATTGGTCGAATAAATAATCCGCATCATGTGGGCCAGGGCTTGCTTCTGGATGGTATTGTACAGAGAATACATTTTTATATTTCATTTTAATACCGGCCACAGTTCCGTCATTTAAATGGGTATGAGTTATCTCTAAGTCTGGATGCGCTTCTGTCTCTTCTCTGTTGACTGCGAAACCATGATTTTGACTTGTAATTTCTCCTTTCCCCGTCATTAAATTCAAAATTGGGTGATTAATTCCTCTATGCCCATGATGCATTTTATAGGTAGACACCCCGTTTGCTAAAGCCAATACTTGGTGCCCTAAACAAATTCCAAATAACGGTTTGTTTGTTTTTAGTATATCTTTTGTTGTTTGAATGGCATCTTTTAAAGGTTCTGGATCACCAGGACCATTAGAGATAAAGTAACCATCTGGATTCCACTTTGCCAATTCCTCTTGCGAAGTATTATATGGGAAAACCTTTATTTGCGCACCTCTCTTTTCTAAATTTCTAAGGATATTTTTTTTGATACCGATATCTAAAGCCGCTATTCTGTATTGCGCGGAATCTTCCCCATATATATAAGGTTCTTTTGTAGATACTTTAGAAGCTAATTCTAAGCCTTCCATACTAGGAACTTGTTTAAGCTCTTCTTTTAGTTGCTCTACTTCATTGACACGTGTAGATATCACCGCATTCATAGCTCCATTATCTCTAATGTAACTAACCAAAGCCCTAGTATCAACATCAGAGATGGCCAATAAATTATTATCATTTAAAAATTCTAATAAGCTTTTATCGGCACTTGGTCTTGAATATTCATAACTAAAGTTCTTACAAATGAGACCTGCAATTTTAATAGAGTCTGACTCAATTTCATCTTTATTGGTACCATAATTACCAATATGGGCATTAGTAGTTACCATTAATTGACCAAAATAAGACGGGTCTGTAAAAATTTCTTGATAGCCGGTCATCCCAGTATTAAAACATACCTCGCCAAAGGAGGTGCCCTCCTTTTCTCCTACTGCTTTACCGTAGAATATTGTACCGTCCTCTAAAAGTAATAGTGCCTTTTTTCTTTTTTGATATTTCATAGTGGGTGCAAAAATTTTACAAAAAAACATAAAAAAAAGGATACGTTAAAAACGTATCCTTTTAAGTTATGAATGAATAATAAACATTTTATTCTTCAGAATCATCAGTTGCTGGTTGAGTTTCTTGAACCGGCGCTACCTCTGTAGCTTTTTTGCCTCTTCTACTTCTTCTAGTAGTTTTCTTTTTACTAGTATCTGTGTTATAAACTTCATTAAAGTCCACTAACTCTATCATAGCCATGTCAGCATTATCTCCTAGACGATTACCAAGCTTAATAATTCTTGTGTAACCTCCTGGTCTATCACCAACTTTTTCTGCTACTGTACCAAACAACTCTGTAATAGCTTCCTTGCTTCTAAGGTTACTAAAAACAATTCTTCTGTTGTGCGTACCTTTTTCAGTAGTCTGATTGTTTTCAGTTTTAGCCTTCGTAATTAAGGGCTCTACAAACTGCTTAAGCGCTTTTGCCTTAGCAACAGTTGTATTGATTCTTTTATGTTCAATTAAAGAACAAGCCATGTTAGCTAACATTGCCTTTCTGTGGGCAGACTTTCTACCTAAATGATTGAATTTTTTACCGTGTCTCATGGTTTTCCTTTATCATCTTGCTACCACATCCTTACATCCTAAGGAGAGCAAAATATGATTATTTAATCCTTATCTAATTTATATTTGGTTAAGTCCATGCCAAACTGAAGGCCTTTGTTAATAACCAACTCTTCTAATTCTGTTAATGATTTTTTACCGAAGTTTCTGAACTTCATCAAATCATTTTTGTTAAAAGATACCAAGTCTCCTAAAGTATCTACTTCTGCTGCTTTAAGACAGTTCAAGGCACGCACAGACAAGTCCATATCTACCAACTTAGTCTTAAGCAACTGACGCATATGCAATGACTCCTCATCATAAGTCTCTGTCTGCGCAATTTCATCCGCCTCTAGAGTTATACGCTCATCAGAGAATAACATAAAGTGGTGTATCAAAACTTTTGCAGCTTCTGTCAAGGCATCTTTAGGATGAATAGAACCATCAGAACTAATTTCAAAAACTAACTTTTCGTAATCTGTCTTTTGTTCTACCCTATAGTTCTCAATGCTGTATTTTACATTTTTGATAGGAGTGAAAACAGAGTCTACTGCTATTGTACCAATAGGAGCATTAGACTTCTTATTCTCTTCTGCAGGTACGTACCCACGACCTTTCTCTATAATGATTTCCATGTTCACAGACACCTTAGCATCCATGTTACAAATCACTAAATCTGGGTTCAAAACTTGGTAACCAGAAATAAATTTTTGGAAATCACCAGCAGTAAGTTGTTCTTTACCACTTACAGAGATAGATACCGTCTCACTCTCAACATCATCAATTTGTCTTTTGAAACGAACTTGCTTTAAATTCAAAATCATTTCAGTAACATCCTCAACAACACCAGGAATTACAGAGAATTCATGCTCAACGCCGTCAATTCTAACAGATGTGATGGCAAAACCTTCCAAAGAGGAAAGTAGTACCCTTCTTAATGCGTTCCCAACAGTTAAGCCATAACCAGGTTCCAAAGGGCGAAATTCAAATTTCCCCTCGAAATCTGTTGAGTCTATCATTATAACTTTATCGGGCTTCTGAAAATTAAGTAATGCCATAATTGGATTAATGTTGTTATTATTTAGAGTATAACTCGACGATTAGCTGCTCCTTGATATTTTCAGGGATTTGAAGCCTTTCTGGTACTGTTACAAAAGTACCTTCTTTCTTTTCTCCATTCCAAGTTAACCACTCATAAACTGAACTATTGCTATTTGTTAATGAGTCTGTGATTGCTTGTACAGATTTAGATTTTTCCCTTACACCAACAACATCACCAGGTTTTAGGGAATATGATGGAATGTTCACTAAATCACCATTTACCGTTATATGTCTGTGAGACACTAACTGTCTTGCGGCTCTTCTAGATGGTGCAATACCCATTCGGTATACCACATTATCCAATCTAGACTCACAAAGCTGTAGTAAAACCTCACCAGTTACACCATCTTTACGCTTTGCAGCTGCGAACAAATTTCTAAATTGACGCTCCAAGATACCGTAGGTATACTTCGCCTTTTGCTTTTCCATCAACTGGATAGCATATTCTGACTTTTTACCTCTTCTGCGGTTGTTACCGTGTTGTCCTGGAGGATAATTCTTTTTCTCAAACGACTTGTCGTCGCCAAAGATAGCTTCACCGAACTTACGGGCTATCTTAGTTTTTGGTCCTGTATATCTTGCCATTTTCTAATAAATTTGAATGTACGATTATGAATTAAGGCTTATCCTTCGATAATCATTATTGCACACTCGATGAATAAAAGTCTGTCCTTGTGAGACAGACTCCATTATAATTAAACTCTTCTTCTTTTTGGAGGTCTACAACCGTTATGTGGTAGTGGAGTAACATCTACAATTTCTGTAACTTCTATACCAGCGTTGTGTATTGAACGGATTGCGGATTCTCTACCATTACCAGGTCCTTTAACGTAAACCTTTACTTTTCTTAAACCAGCTTCGTGCGCTACTTTAGAGCAATCTTCAGCAGCAACTTGGGCTGCATAAGGCGTATTCTTTTTAGACCCTCTAAAGCCCATCTTACCAGCAGAAGACCAAGAAATAACATCTCCCTTCTTATTGGTCAAAGAAATAATAATGTTGTTAAAAGAAGCTACAATGTGAGCCTCTCCTGTTGATTCAACAACAACTTTACGTTTTTTTGCTGTTTTGGTATTTGACTTTGCCATAATGCCCTAGCTATTATTTAGTTGCCTTTTTCTTGTTAGCAACTGTTTTACGTTTTCCTTTTCTTGTCCTAGAATTATTCTTTGTTCTCTGACCACGTAATGGTAGACCAGCTCTATGACGTATACCACGGTAACAACCGATATCCATTAAACGTTTGATGTTCATTTGTGTTTCTGAACGCAATTCACCTTCAATGGTATATTCAGAAACAGCTTCTCTGATTCTACCGATTTCGTCATCGTTCCAATCAGAAACTTTTGCATCTTCGCTTACATTAGCTTTTGCCAAAATTTCTTTGGCACGGCTTTTTCCAATACCGAAGATGTAGGTCATTGCTATAACACCTCTCTTTTGTTTTGGTATATCTACACCTGCAATTCTAGCCATAATTACCCTTGTCTTTGTTTAAATCTAGGATTCTTTTTGTTAATTACGTACAGTCTACCCTTTCTGCGTACTATCTTGCAGTCTGCACTTCTTTTCTTTATTGATGCCCTTACCTTCATATCAATTTTCTTAATATCTATATGTAATTCTTGCTTTAGTCAAATCGTAAGGACTCATTTCTAATTTTACCTTATCTCCTGGTAACAACTTAATGTAGTGCATACGCATCTTACCAGATATATGTGCCGTTACAATATGACCATTTTCTAATTCCACACGGAACATTGCATTGGACAATGCCTCAATGATACTTCCGTCTTGCTCTATAGCTGCCTGTTTTGCCATGTTAAGCTACTTTTCTATTTTTTCCGGTTTTCATCAATCCGTCATAGTGTCTATTCAACAAATAAGAATTTACTTGTTGTACTGTATCTATAGCCACACCGACCATAATTAACAGTGAAGTACCACCATAAAACAGCGCCCATCCAGCCTGAACATCCATCAATTTCACTACAATTGCCGGTAAAACCGCCAAAAGTGCTAAAAATATTGAACCTGGAAAAGTAATTAAAGACATTATTTTATCTAAATAATCTGCAGTCTCCTTTCCGGGACGTATACCAGGTACAAATCCACCACTTCTTTTTAAATCATCTGCCATTTTGTTCGTTGGAACTGTTATAGCCGTATAGAAATAAGTAAAAATGATTATCAAAGCAGCAAATAATATATTATATGCCCAACCAAAAATATCAGCAAACTGAACTTCCATCCATTGCCCAGCAGTAGTATTGTTAAATGTTTTACCAATAAGCGCTGGAGCAAACATAATTGCTTGTGCAAAAATGATAGGCATAACTCCAGAGGCATTCAATTTTAAAGGAATGTACTGGCGAGAACCCATCACGTTTTTCTCATAACCACCCGTAGCACTTCTTCTAGCATATTGTACCGGTATTTGCCTTACAGCCATTACCAACAATACACTAGCAAGAATAACCAAGAACCAAACAATAACTTCTACTAGAATAAACATTATTCCCCCAGGAGTATTAGTGGTTCTAGAAATAAATTCCTGTAAAAAGGATTGCGGCATAGTTGCTATGATACCTATCATAATCAACAAAGAGATACCATTACCAATACCTTTATCAGTAATTCGCTCTCCTAACCACATGGCAAAGACACATCCTGTAACTAAAATAATTACAGAAGGAACAATAAAGTTAAGACCTTTACCCAAAACAAAAGCACTATCTGGAACACCCAATGCACTTAACCCATATAAATAGGTTGGTGCTTGAACAATACAAATAGCAATGGTTAGCCAACGTGTAATTTGGTTTTTAGTTTTTCTTCCGCTCTCGCCTTCTTTATCCAATTTCTGCAGATAAGGAATTGCAATACTCATAAGTTGCACCACAATAGAGGCAGAAATATATGGCATGATACCTAACGCAAAAACAGAGGCATTAGCAAAAGCTCCCCCTGTGAATGCATTTAAAATACCTAAGATACCGTTCTCTGTTTGGGAGGTTAGTTGTGCCAATTGAGTAGTATCTATACCTGGAAGCACCACTTGCGCACCAAAACGATACACCAATAGTAAACCAAGGGTTATTAGGATACGGTTCCTAAGTTCCTCAATCTTCCAAATATTTGATATAGTCTCAATAAACTTCTTCATATCTTAAAATTATAAACTTATTGCTTCTCCTCCTGCAGCTTCTATAGCAGCCTTTGCAGAAGCACTAAATTTATGGGCAGAAACTTTAAGTTTGGTTTTTAATTCACCACCACCTAAAATCTTTACCAAATCGTTTTTACCTGCTAAGCCATTTTCTACAAGAGTGTCCAAAGATACTTCATCTTTTACACCTTTCTCGTCTACTAAAGCTTGTAATTTATCAAGATTGATTCCTTGATACTCTTTACGGTTAATATTTTTGAAACCGAACTTAGGAACTCGTCTTTGTAATGGCATCTGACCACCCTCGAAACCAATTTTCTTAGAGTAACCTGATCTAGATTTGGCCCCTTTGTGACCACGTGCAGCAGTACCACCTTTACCAGATGCTTGTCCTCTACCAAGACGTTTACCATCTCGGTTCTTTGCTCCTTCTGCTGGTTTTAAATTACTTAAATCCATTAGTCTTGGTTATTTAGGCTTCCTCTGTGGAAACCAAATGTTCTACTTTCTTTATCATTCCAAGGATATTTGGAGTAGCCTCATGTTCTACTACTTGGCCTAATTTCCTTAATCCCAATGCCTCTAGAGTTCTCTTTTGGTTCTGAGGTCTCTTGATTGCACTTTTTAATTGCTTAACTCTAATCTTAGCCATCGTATTATCCTTTAAAAACTTTATCCAGACTTACACCTCTCTGCTCAGCAATAGTACCCGCATCTCTTAGTTGTAATAATGCATCAAAAGTCGCCTTTACAACGTTGTGAGGATTAGATGAACCTTGAGACTTAGAAAGTACATCATGAATACCTACAGCCTCCAATACAGCTCTTACAGCACCTCCAGCAATAACTCCAGTACCCTGAGATGCAGGTTTGATAAACACTTTTGCACCTCCATACTTACCTTTTTGCTCATGTGGCAATGTAGCCTTATTCAAAGGAATCCTTACCAAATTCTTTTTTGCATCTTCTACAGCCTTGGCGATTGCAGTAGCAACTTCTTTAGATTTTCCAAGACCGTGGCCAACTACACCGTTCTCGTCTCCTACAACAACGATTGCAGAGAAACCGAAGGCACGACCACCCTTAGTTACTTTAGTTACCCTTTGTACACCAACAAGGCGATCTTTTAATTCTAAACCACCTGGTTTAACTAGTTCTACGTTTTTATACTTCTGGTACATATGATTTAGAATTTTAATCCACCTTCTCTGGCACCTTCTGCCAATGCTTTAACTCTACCGTGGTATAAGTTACCTCCACGATCAAAGGCAACAGTTTCTATACCAGCTTTCAATGCTTTTTCTGCTATGGCTTTACCAACAGCAGCAGCAATTTCTGTCTTAGTTCCGCTAAGCTCCAAACCTTTATCTCTAGAAGAAACAGAAGCCAATGTTTTACCTGCATTGTCATCTATTACCTGAGCATAAATTTCTTTATTACTACGAAACACGGATAAACGTGGACGAGCTTCCGTACCAAAAGACACTTTTCTTATCCTTCTTCTTATCCTTAATTTTCTATCAGTCTTTGATAATCCCATTATACCTTGTTATTAAGCTGATTTACCTGCTTTTCTTCTAATAATCTCTCCAACAAACTTGATACCTTTTCCTTTGTAAGGCTCAGGTTTTCTAAAAGATCTAATCTTAGCCGCAACCGCTCCAACCAGTTGTTTGTCATGAGATGTCAACTTCACGATTGGGTTTTTACCCTTTTCAGAAACGGTTTCTATCTTTACCTCTGGAGCTATATCCATTACGATGTTGTGAGAAAATCCTAAAGCCAAATCTAGTTTTTGACCTTGATTACTTGCTCTATAACCTACACCTACCAACTCTAGTTCTTTGGTCCATCCTTTAGAAACACCTTCCACCATATTATTGATTAATGCTCTATACAAACCATGCTTAGCTTTTAAGTCTTTAGAATCAGATGGCCTCTCTAAAACCACATTACCTTCCTCTACTTTTACTTCTACACCAGCAAAGTCTTGGCTTAATTCTCCAAGCTTACCTTTTACAGTAACTACGTTGTCCTTAATTTCAACGGTAACACCTTCTGGAATCGCTACTGGACTATTACCTATTCTTGACATCTCTCTAGTTCTTTTTTACTTTTTAGTATACGTAACACAATACCTCTCCTCCAACATTCTCTTGCTTAGCTTGCTTGCTAGTCATCACCCCATGAGAAGTAGATACAATTGCAATACCTAACCCATTTAATACCCTAGGCAGCTCATCTGCATTAGCATATTTTCTAAGACCAGGCTTACTTACTCTCTGTAATTTCTTAATTATTGGCTCTTTGCTCAATTTATTATACTTTAAAGCTATTTTAATGTTTCCCTGTACGGAATCATCTTCAAATTTATAGCTTAAAATATAGCCTTGATCAAAAAGAATTTTGGTCATCTCCTTTTTCAAGTTGGAAGCAGGAATGTTCACAACCCTATGACCCGCTCTACTAGCGTTTCTTATTCTTGTTAAATAATCTGAAATTGGATCTGTTAACATTTTTCTGTCTATTTATCTAAATTACCAACTTGCTTTCTTAACTCCAGGAATCAAACCTTTGTTTGCCATTTCCCTAAACATAACCCTAGAAATTCCAAAAGTACGCATATACCCTCTTGGCCTACCAGTTAACTTACATCTATTGCGCATTCTTACTGGAGATGCATTTTTAGGAAGTTTCTGCAACGCCTCATAGTCACCAGCCTCCTTAAGCGCCTTTCTCTTTTCTGCGTATTTAGCTACAGTTTTTGCCCTTTTTCTTTCACGGGCTTTCATTGATTCTTTGGCCATCTTAATTCTTTTTAAAAGGTAATCCTAGTTGGGTCAACAATGATTTTGCTTCTTTATCAGTTTCAGCAGAAGTAACAAAGGTAATATCCATACCATTAATTCTATTGATCCTGTCTATATTGATCTCTGGAAAGATGATTTGCTCAGTAACTCCCAAGTTATAATTTCCACGTCCATCAAAACCAGTAGCCTTAACACCTTGAAAATCCCTAACCCTAGGTAATGCCGAAGTAATCAACCTGTCCAAAAATTCGTACATACGTTCTCCTCTTAAGGTTACCTTAGCACCAATTGGCATTCCCTTTCGCAATTTAAAAGTAGCAACATCTTTCTTTGACATTGTAGCAACAGCTTTCTGCCCAGTGATATTACTCAATTCTTCTACAGCGTGATCTATCAATTTCTTGTCAGCTACAGCAGCACCAACCCCTCTACTAACCACAATTTTGTTTAGCTTAGGAACTTGCATTACATTCTTGTAACCGAATTCTTCAGTAAGCGCCTTAATTACACGCTCCTTGTATTCTTGTTTTAGTCTTGGAATATAACTCATGACTAGATAATTTCTCCTGTTTTTTTGGACACCCTTACCTTTTTGCCATCTCTAACCTCAAAACCAACTCTAACGGATTTACCGTTTTCAATTAGTGCTAAATTAGAAATATGGATAGGCGCTTCTTTTTCTACGATACCACCCTGTGGGTTTTGCGCACTAGGCTTTTCATGCTTTTTGACCACATTTACACCTTCAACGATTGCCTTGTTTTTCTCAAGGTCTACGCGCAAAACTTTTCCTTCAGAACCCTTGTGGTCACCAGCGACAACTGTTACCGTATCTCCTGTTTTTATCTTTAATTTCATCGTCTTAACTTTTAAAGTACCTCAGGGGCCAATGAAACAATCTTCATATACTGCTTATCTCTAAGTTCTCTAGCCACAGGACCAAAAACCCTAGTACCTCTCATCTCCCCTGCAGGGTTCAATAAAACGCAAGCATTGTCATCAAACCTAATGTAAGAACCATCCGGTCTTCTAACCTCTTTTTTAGATCGTACTACAACAGCAGTAGACACAGAACCTTTTTTTACCGTACCATTAGGCGTAGCCTCTTTTACTGTAACAACGATCTTATCTCCTAAAGATGCATATCTTCTTTTTGTTCCTCCAAGTACACGGATGGTAAGCACTTCTTTAGCACCAGTGTTGTCCGCAACTTTTAATCTTGATTCTTGTTGTACCATGATTACTTAGCTCTTTCTAGGATTTCTACTAACCTCCAGCATTTTGTTTTACTTAGAGGCCTTGTTTCCATAATTCTTACCGTGTCGCCTTCATTACAGTCATTCTTCTCATCATGGGCAACATATTTCTTGGTCTTCAAAACGAACTTACCATACATAGGATGCTTCACTCGTTTTACTTCAGAAACAACAATGGACTTCTCCATTTTGTTACTGGTAACAACCCCGATTCTTTCTTTTCTTAAATTTCTTGTATTTTCTTCCATAAGGCCGAATCCGTTATTGTAGTTCCCTTTTAGTTAACTCAGTTGCCAACCTTGCGACAATTCTTCTTGCTTTTCTAATCTGCATTGGATTTTCTAATGGAGTAACCGAGTGCGCCATTTTTAAATCCGCATATTCTTTCTTCAATTCAGCCAACTTCTGCTGAATCTCCTCTACCGATAATTCTTTAATCTCTGTTTGTTTCATCTCAGATCAGTTTATCCAGCGTAATCTCTGGCTACTACGAATTTTGTTTTTACCGGCAACTTTTGTGCAGCTAAACGCAAAGCTTCCTTTGCAATATCGTGTGGCACACCAGCAACCTCAAACATGATTCTACCTGGTTTTACAACTGCCACCCAATATTCGGGTGCACCCTTACCCTTACCCATACGCACCTCTAAAGGCTTTTTGGTAATAGGTTTGTCCGGGAATATTTTAATCCACAACTGCCCTTGCCTTTTCATATATCTAGTAGCGGCGATACGCGCAGCTTCTATTTGGCGAGAAGTAATAAAATGAGAATCCAAAGATTTGATACCAAACATACCATTAGACAACTGATGCCCTCTTTGGGAGTTCCCTTTCATTCTTCCCTTCTGGGCTTTACGAAATTTTGTTCTTTTAGGCTGTAACATCTTACCTGCTCTTTACTCTGTTATTTTCTACGACGTTGTCTTTTACCACCGTCTTGTTTTCCTCCTCCTTTGGAATTTCCTTTAGAAAGACCTACAAGTGGCGATAATTCTCTCTTACCATATACCTCTCCCTTCATAATCCATACCTTAATACCCAATCTACCATAAGTAGTGTGAGCCTCTTCTAAAGCATAGTCTACATCTGCTCTAAAGGTAGACAACGGAATTCTTCCATCCTTGTAAGTTTCTGAACGCGCCATTTCTGCCCCATTTAACCTACCAGAAATCTGAACTTTAATTCCTTCCGCATTCATTCTAATAGCAGCCGCTATAGCCATTTTAATAGCTCTACGGTAAGAAATTCTATTTTCTATTTGCCTTGCAATACTAGCAGCAACAAGGTTAGCATCCAACTCAGGTCTTTTAATTTCGTGAATGTTGATTTGAACCTCTTTACCAGTAATTTTTTTCAACTCTTCCTTCAATCTATCAACCTCTTGCCCACCTTTACCAATAATGATACCAGGTCTTGCTGTTGTAATTGTAACTGTAATTAATTTTAGCGTACGCTCTATAATTACTCTAGAAACACTAGCCTTAGCTAAACGAGCATTGATATAACGTCTGATTTTATCATCTTCCGCCAACTTATCTCCATAATCATTTCCTCCATACCAATTGGACTCCCATCCTCTGATGATTCCTAAACGATTTCCTATCGGATTAGTCTTTTGTCCCATATTCTTATGCCGTTGTTTCTGAAGTTATTGTATTCTTAGCACCCAAAACCAAAGTTACGTGGTTAGAACGCTTTCTAATCCTATGAGCTCTACCTTGCGGAGCTGGACGCAAACGCTTCAACATAGTACCGCCATCCACACGAATTTCCTTAACAATTAAATCCGCATCTTCAATACTAGCATCTTCATTTTTAGCCTCCCAGTTAGCAATAGCAGAAAGCAAAAGTTTCTCTAATCTTCTAGAAGCTTCTTTTTGGTTGAATCTCAAAATAGCTAAAGCCATTTCTACTTTCTTACCACGAACTAAATCAGCTACTAATCTCATTTTTCTAGGCGAAGTAGGACAGTTATTAAGCTTAGCAAACGCCATGCTTTTTTTCTCTTCCTTAATTCTTTCCGCCATTTGTCTCTTACGAACTCCCATAGCTTATTACTTTTTTCCTTTATTTTTAGCTCCAGCGTGTCCACGGAATGAACGCGTTGGTGAAAATTCGCCTAACTTGTGACCCACCATATTTTCCGTAACATAAACAGGAACGAATTGTTTTCCGTTATGTACTGCTATAGTCTGACCAACAAAATCAGGAGTTATCATTGAAGCTCTAGACCAAGTTTTAATTACAGTCTTCTTACCAGACTCAACATTTGCCTGAACCTTCTTTTCTAAACTAAAATGAACGTATGGTCCTTTTTTTAATGAACGTGCCATTTGTTATCTTTTATTTCTTTCTACGTTCTACAATATACCTGTTGCTATCCTTAGTTAAAGAACGAGTTCTATAACCTTTAGCTGGGATACCATTCTTAGATCTTGGGTGACCACCAGAAGCTCTACCTTCACCACCACCCATTGGGTGATCTACAGGGTTCATAGCAACCGGTCTTGTTCTTGGTCTTCTACCTAACCATCTACTTCTACCTGCCTTACCAGACACTAGCAATTGATGGTCAGAATTAGATACTGCACCAATAGTAGCCATGCAAGTCGCTAAAATTAAACGGGTCTCACCAGAAGGCAACTTGATTGTCACAAACTTACCGTCTTTCGCCATTAATTGTGCAAAAGTACCAGCACTTCTTGCCATCACCGCACCTTGACCAGGACGCAACTCAATACAAGAAATAATTGTCCCTAAAGGGATTTGCGACAGAAATAAAGCATTACCTATCTCTGGAGCAGCAGCATCACCAGAAACTATCTTCTGACCTACCTGCATACCATTTTGAGCAATAACATACCTTTTTTCACCATCAGCATACTGCACTAATGCAATAAAAGCTGTTCTATTTGGATCATACTGTATAGAAACAATTTCCGCTTCTACACCATGTCTCTCTCTTTTGAAATCGATTACACGATATCTTCTTTTATGACCACCACCTCTGTGACGCATGGTCATTTTTCCTTGACTGTTTCTACCTCCAGACTTTTTTAACGGAGCAAGTAAACTTTTCTCCGGCTTATCAGTAGTTATCGCGTCAAATCCGTTAACTACTCTAAAACGCTGTCCAGGAGTGATGGGTTTTAATTTTCTAACTGACATTACCCTGTTTTATAGATTACTATAGAAATCAATAATATCTCCTTCCGCAACATCAACAACCGCCTTCTTTCTCAAGTTGGTCTTACCATGTTGAATTCCAGTTTTTGTATACCTAGTCTTGCGGTTAGGACCATAATTCATTGTCCTTACTTTTTCAACAGAAACACCATAAGTTGCTTCTACAGCTTCCTTAATCTGCAACTTATTTGCAGTTGGATTCACGTAAAAACCATAGCGATTAAACAACTCGCTCTCCGCAGTCATCTTTTCTGTTATGATTGGCTTTATCAACACACTCATCTTGTTCCTATTTACTTAAATTCTCTTGAATTCCTTCTAACGCACCTTCTAAAACCACAATGCTATTTGCATTTAAAATTTTATAGGTATTTAATTCTGATGTTGTAACTACATCAGAACGCTTTAAATTACGAGAGGATAGATACAAATTACTATTAGCATCACCTAACACAACCAAAGACTTTTTATCCTGAATACCTAAAGAAGAAAGAAAAGCTTTAAAGTCTTTAGTTTTTGGGGTTTCAAAATTGAAATCCTCCACAACAACCAAAGCACTTTCTTTAGATTTAATACTTAAAGCCGACTTTCTAGCTAAACGCTTTAGAGACTTATTAAGCTTTTGACCATACAATCTTGGCCTAGGACCAAAAATTCTACCACCACCTCTAAAAACGGGAGATTTTATACTACCCGCACGAGCAGTACCAGTACCTTTTTGCTTTTTAAGCTTCCTAGTACTTCCAGCAATTTCTGCTCTCTCTTTCGCCTTATGCGTACCTTGACGTTGATGCGCCAAATACTGTTTAACATCCAAATAAATGGCATGTTCGTTAGGCTCTATTCCAAAAACATCATCGGAAAGTTCAACCTTCCTACCTGTGTCTTTACCTTTACTATCTAATACAGCTACCTTCATCCCCTTATTTTTCAATGGTTACGTAAGCATTTTTATGACCAGGAATTGCACCTTTAATAACAATTAAGTTTTTTTCTGGCACAACTTTTAACACTCTAAGGTTTTGAACAGTAACCCTGTCACCACCCATACGACCTGCCATCCTAAGACCTTTCACAACCTTAGAAGGAGTAGACGCAGCACCAATAGAACCTGGAGCTCTTAAACGGTTATGCTGACCATGAGTAGCTTGACCTACACCACCGAAACCATGCCTTTTAACAACACCCTGAAATCCTTTACCTTTAGATGTACCAACAACATCCACGAATTCTCCCTCCGCGAACAAGTCTACACCTACAGTATCACCTAATTTAAATTCCCCTTCAAAATCACGGAACTCGACAACTTTTCTCTTAGGCGATGCGCCGGCCTTTTTAAAATGACCTTGTTCAGCTTTGCTGGTACGCTTTTCTGCCTTGTCATCGAAACCTAATTGAAGAGCACTATACCCATCAACCTCTTCGGTTCTGACTTGGGTAACGACACAAGGTCCAGCTTGAATAACGGTACATGGAATGTTCTTCCCATTCTCGTCAAAAATGCTGGTCATGCCGATTTTCTTTCCTATTAACCCAGACATATTTATAATTTATTAATAATTCACTTTTAAATTCACACCGATATTTATCGGCAAAAAAATTGGGTCAAAAGAAAGTATCCTGTGACCCAGTTTATTTCTTTTTACCCGTTTTTCCTTCGCACAAAGCTCAGGACATGTAACACCTTTATCTTAAAAGGCGTGCAAAGTTACACTTTTATTTCGACTTCTACACCACTTGGAAGCTCTAATTTCATTAAAGCATCAATTGTTTTTGAAGAAGAACTATAAATATCAAGCAATCTCTTGTAAGAACTAAGCTCAAATTGCTCTCTAGACTTCTTATTAACGTGAGGCGAACGAAGCACCGTAAAAATCTTTTTATTTGTTGGCAACGGTATTGGACCAGTAACTACCGCACCTGTTGTCTTTACAGTTTTCACAATCTTTTCAGCAGACTTGTCCACCAAATTGTGATCGTAAGACTTTAATTTAATTCTAATCTTTTGACTCATCTTCTGAAAAATTAAGCAGTTACACCTTTAGCGGCTTTAATTACCTCTTCTGCAATATTAGATGGAGTTTCTGCGTAGTGAGAGAATTCCATTGTCGAAGTTGCACGACCTGAGGACAACGTTCTTAAGGAAGTTACATATCCAAACATTTCTGATAATGGAACATCTGCCTTAATTACCTTGGAGCCTGAACGATCAGACATGTTGTTCACCTGCCCCCTTCTTCTGTTCAAATCCCCAACAATATCACCCATGTTTTCTTCTGGAGTTAAAACTTCCAGCTTCATAATTGGCTCCATTAATACCGCCTTCGCTTTCTTAGCAGCAACTTTGTAACCTAACTTAGCCGCCAATTCGAAAGATAAAGAGTCAGAATCCACAGGGTGAAAAGAACCATCCTTAAGAGTAACCTTCATACTATCCATCTCAAATCCAGCTAAAGGACCATTTTTCATAGCCTCTTTAAAACCTTTCTCAACAGACGGAATATATTCTCTTGGTATATTACCACCCTTAATTTCGTTTACAAACTCAAGACCAGCTTTACCGTCTTCAGAAGGCTCCATAACGAATACGATATCCGCAAATTTACCACGACCACCAGTTTGCTTCTTATAAGTCTCTCTGTGATCAGCAACAGCCGTAAGCGCTTCTTTATACTCAACCTGAGGTTGACCCTGATTCACCTCTACCTTAAACTCTCTTCTTAAACGATCCACAATAATATCCAAGTGAAGCTCACCCATACCGGAAATAATTGTCTGCCCAGATGCTTCATCTGTTTTCACCTGAAAAGTAGGGTCCTCTTCAGCCAATTTAGCTAAAGCCATACCCAATTTATCTACATCAGCCTTAGTTTTAGGCTCTACAGCGATACCAATTACCGGATCAGGAAACTCCATGCTTTCCAATACAATAGGATGTTTTTCATCAGATAAAGTATCCCCAGTCTTGATATCTTTAAACCCTACAGCGGCACCAATATCCCCAGCTGAAATACGCTCTATAGCATTTTGCTTATTAGAGTGCATCTGATAAATCCTAGATATACGCTCCTTATTACCAGAACGGTTATTTAATACATAAGAACCAGCTTCAAGAGTACCAGAATAAGCTCTAAAGAATGCTAAACGCCCCACGAATGGATCCGTAGCAATTTTAAAGGCAAGAGCAGCAAATGGCTCTTTCGGATCCGGCTTTCTTGCAACCTCTGCACCTGTATCTGGATTCTCACCAACAATAGCTTCCTTATCTAATGGAGAAGGAAGATATCTACAAACAGCATCCAATAAGAACTGAACACCTTTATTCTTAAATGCAGAACCACATATCATTGGTATGATACTCATATCCATTACCGCAGCACGTAACGCAGCATGAATCTCATCTTCAGTTATTGAATTTTCATCTTCAAAGAACTTCTCCATTAAGTTCTCATCATATTCCGCAACAGCCTCAATTAGCATAGCTCTATACTCACTAACTTCAGCTTTCATATCTTCAGGAATATCGATTACATCAAAAGTAGACCCAAAGTTATCATCATGCCACACAATAGCACGATTCTTAACTAAATCTACAATCCCCCTAAAATCAGCTTCTTCACCAATTGGCAATACAATAGGAACAGCATTAGACTTCAACATTTCCTTAACCTGCTTACACACGTTTAGGAAATTAGAACCCTGTCTATCCATCTTATTTACAAAGCCCATACGCGGAACTTTGTAATTATCCGCCAATCTCCAGTTGGTCTCTGATTGCGGCTCAACACCATCAACAGCACTAAAAAGGAAAACCAATCCATCTAAAACACGTAATGAACGATTTACCTCTACCGTAAAATCAACGTGTCCAGGAGTATCAATTATATTAAAGTGATAACCTTTAGCATCAGCCGTAGGCTTACCTTGCTCTGTAGGAAATTGCCATGTACAAGTGGTAGCTGCAGAAGTAATCGTGATACCACGCTCTTGCTCTTGCTCCATCCAGTCCATTGTTGCAGCACCATCATGAACTTCCCCAATTTTATGGCTCACACCTGTATAAAATAAGATACGCTCAGTAGTTGTGGTCTTACCCGCATCAATATGCGCTGCAATTCCAATATTTCTTGTAAGTTTTAAATCTCTAGCCATTGGTCAAATTAAAATCTGAAGTGTGAAAATGCTTTATTGGCTTCTGCCATTTTATGTGTATCAACTCTTTTCTTCACCGCAGCACCTTCTTCCTTTGCAGCCGCTAGAATTTCAGAAGCCAATTTCAAAGCCATTGACTTTTCATTACGCTTTCTTGCATAACTTATCAACCACTTCATAGCCGTAGAAATTTTACGGTCTGGCCTAATTTGCATTGGAATTTGAAAAGTTGCACCACCAACACGCCTACTTCTAACCTCAACGTGCGGCATCACATTAGATAATGCATCTTTCCACAACTCTAAGGCTGTTTTTTCCTCATCAGTTTTCTTTTGATCAACTATATCAATAGCATCGTAAAAAACCTTGAATGCAACGGATTTCTTTCCGTCCCACATCATCATATTAACAAAACGTGTCACCAATTGATCATTAAATCTAGGATCTGGTAACAACGGTCTCTTTTTTGCCTGTCTTTTTCTCATCGCTTCTTAATAAAGTTGATTACTTCTTAGGGCGTTTAGCACCGTACTTAGACCTTCTTTGTGTTCTACCAGCTACACCAGCAGTATCCAAAGCACCACGTACAATGTGATACCTTACTCCAGGTAAATCTTTTACCCTTCCACCTCTTACCAATACTATCGAGTGCTCTTGGAGGTTATGCCCTTCTCCCGGGATGTATGCGTTCACCTCTTTACCGTTAGTCAACCTAACCCTTGCAACTTTACGCATTGCAGAGTTTGGTTTTTTAGGCGTAGTAGTATATACACGCGTACAAACACCCCTTCTTTGTGGGCAAGAATCCAAAGCAGCCGATTTGCTCTTCTTGGCAATTGTGCTCCTTCCTTTTCTTACTAATTGTGAAATTGTTGGCATTAAATTACTATATTTAAATACTTATAACCCTCTTTTTGAGGGCTGCAAATGTAGTAATATTTCTAAACTATTCAAATACAGTAGTCAATATTTTATTTTTACCCAAATTTTAAAATAGGCAAGCAAAACACAAAAACACCAATCCTTACCCTTCCCATATTGATTAACGATAGTTTTCAATAATTTCAATTCAAGAAGAATTCAACTATTTAGTTTTCATTAACACCACACAATACATCATAAAAGATAGCCTCTTTTATGAAATCCCTATTTTAATTGCTAAATATTAATTATTTACCAATTACTCCAGTCCCAAATTTTAAAAATTTAATATTTCTAAATATTCCTAAAATTTAATGAATATAGCTTGGATTATTAACATGAATTTAGGACTTTAGTCCCCAGCTAATTCAAATAATTTTAAAATGAAAACAAAATTAAGTGGAATTTTAACGCTACTCATGGCGTTAATTGTGCACATTTCGTTTGCACAAGAAAAGACGATTTCAGGTACGGTTACTGATGCCGATGGTCTTCCATTACCTGGAGTTAATGTCCTAGTAGAGGGTACTTCTAATGGAACCCAGTCTGACTTTGATGGAAAATACACCATCAATGCCAGTACTGGCCAAACATTATTGTTTACTTACATTGGACAGAAAAATGTACGAAAAGCTGTTGGAGCAGGAAATACCATTGATGTCCAGATGGTAGAAGATGCTCAGGCTTTAGAAGAAGTAGTTGTTACTGCCTTGGGTTTTGAAAAAAAGAAGGATGACGACATATCTTCATCTACTATTATCAAAACTGACAAAATTTCTAGATCTGGTGAACCAAACTTAGTACAAGGTCTTGCAGGAAAAACTTCAGGTGTTAACATAACACAGAACTCTGGAGACCCTGGTGCAGGGGCATACATTCAAATTAGGGGGCAAAACACAATTTTAGGAAATAGCTCCCCATTGATTATTGTAGATGGAGTACCAGTCTCCAATAGTGCTTTCGGAGCTGGCACCGCTGGTGTTGTACAACAATCAAGACTTAACGACATACCAGCTAGCGATATTGAAAGTGTTACGGTCTTAAAGGGTGCTGCAGCTGCAGCAGTTTGGGGTACAGGTGCAGCAAATGGTGTGGTAGTCATTAAAACAAAAAAAGGCAGCGGAATTGGCAAAATGTCTATAGATGTTACTAGTAGCTTAAGTGTTGATGAAGTTAATAGAGAACACGAAAAGCAAGGCATCTATGGACAGGGAGCAGGCGGCTCATGGAGCTCAAATGCCAATGGTCTATCTTGGGGTGATAAAATAGCTGATAGAACTGGTGGAAGTGATGTCTTTGATACATCTGGAGCTTACTTTGTTGGAAACCAAACAGGAAATACTTATTATCCAGTTACTACGAAAAATAGCCAAGAAGTTTTCAACGCTGTCAACAGAGACCAAATATTTAGAACTGGTGTAACCCAAAATTATTCGGCAGGTATTAGCTTTGCTGAATCTAATTCCAACACCTATTTAGGTTTAGCAAGAGTTGACCAAAAAGGTATTATTAATGGTCAGTCTGATTATGAGAGAAATACTGTTCGTCTTAACCATTTTAGAATGATGAGCGATAAATTTTCGATTAGATTCAATACTTCTTATGCCCACTCAAATTCTAACAGAATACAAACAGGTTCAAATTTAAATGGTTTATACTTAGGATATTTAAGAACATCTCCGGATTTTGACAACACCGATTACGAGGGCACTTATTTTGCATCAGCTAACGATCCTGTTGGCGCATCCAATAGTCATAGATCTTATAGAGCAAGACATCTAGGAGAGGCTTCCGCCATATATAATAATCCAGGATGGACTATTAATAATATATCCAATCCAAATACTGTAAATCGTTTTACCTTAGCGCCTGAATTGAATTATAATTTTAATGAAAGCTTAGGACTTACCGTTAGATATGGATTAGATTTCTATTTAGATAAGAGAAACACATATTTCCCTGTTAATTCTGCTGGGGATTTTTCTCAAGGTGCTTACTTTAGAGATGACTATTCCGAAAAAATCGAAAATTTAAATATTTTCTTTAACGGGAATTTTGAACTAAGCGAAACGTCCAATATTAATTGGATTCTTGGTTACATGTTAGAATCTACACGTTATAGTAGATTTAGTTCATCAACGAACATTTTCCTTAACCCTGATCCGGTTAGACAGCTAATGAGCAATGCTACCAACGAAAACATATTAGCTTCAGAATTCAATAGTTTGAACAGAAAAAATGGTGCTTATTATTCTTTTAACCTTGGGTATGGAGGTCTATTATTTGAAACAACAGGTAGGATGGAAAGAGCCACAACAGTGGAAGATTTGAACTTCTTCCCCTCTGTATCTTTAGGTTACGACCTGACGGAAAATTTAATAGATTCTGATTTTTTATCATTTGCAAAAGTTAGAGCCTCTTACGGTCAAATTGGAATCGAACCACAGTTATATCTTGCAAGAGACGTATTCTTCTCTTCCACAGCAGGAGCAGAGGGCTGGGGAGATTACTTAGACGGAGCAAATTACGGAGGAACTGTTAGAAGAGGTGCTGTAAGAGGTAATCCAGACCTAACAATCGAAAAAATCAAAGAATTTGAGGTAGGAGCTGACTTTAGATTTCTTGAAGACAGACTTAGTCTAGGACTAACCTATTATGATAGATTAACAACTGATGCAATATTAG
Source organism: Croceivirga sp. JEA036 (assembly GCF_011882165.1). Taxonomy (NCBI): domain Bacteria; kingdom Pseudomonadati; phylum Bacteroidota; class Flavobacteriia; order Flavobacteriales; family Flavobacteriaceae; genus Croceivirga; species Croceivirga sp. JEA036. The sequence continues at coordinate 100,889 of NZ_JAATON010000004.1, read as the reverse complement.
AATTAGAATTACCTGCATCTACCGGTTATTCTTCTACGTATGAAAATGCAGCTGAAATTTCTAACAAAGGAGTTGAAGTAGATTTTAGTTACTCTATTTTAAGAAATGAAAATTGGAAACTGGACTTATTTGGTAACTGGACTACTTATAAGAATATAGTGGAAAAACTACCAAATGTATCTAGATATATTCTAAATGGATTTACATCTACATCTTCAGCGGTTGTAGAAGGGGAACCTTTTGGAGCTATCTACGGTGGACGTTATTTAAGAGACGACAATGGCACAATCCAGTTAGATGCGGACGGATTTCCTTTGATTGATGCCGAGCAAGGTGTCATTGGAGATCCTAATCCCGACTGGAGAGGTGGTTTGGGAATGTCTTTAGACCATAAAGGATTTAAGTTCTCATTCTTATTTGAAACAAGTCAGGGTAACGATATGTGGGGAGGAACCAATGGAGTATTACATTATTTTGGAATACACCCAAATACAGCAGTTGAATCTGTTGCTGAAGTAGATTTACCAAGATATTCAGGTGGATTTGGAGGAGTAATTCCAGCTGGAACAACTTTTAGAGGATCGGTTGCTGACTTTGGAGGCGGACCTGTGGCATTAGAAGAAGGATGGTATAGAACCAATGGAGGTGGATTTGGAGACCTCGATGAACAATTTGTTCAAGACGCTTCATGGACAAAATTGAGAGAGGTAAGTCTATCCTATTCTTTCCCGGAAAAAATGCTTGACAAGACTTTCTTAAAAAATTTGGAGGTAGGAATTGCCGGAAGAAATTTATTGTTAATTACTGATTTTGAAGGTGTAGATCCTGAGGTTAATCTAACAGGTGCCTCAAAGGGTAGAGGTTTGGATTACTTTACAAACCCCGCAACAAGAAGTATTATTTTAAATGTAAAACTTGGACTTTAAGATGAAAACGAAATTTTTATACATCATTACGGTATTTCTAATGCTTTCATCATGTGAAAGCGTAGTAGAAGATTTGAATGAAGATCCTAATAACTTCAATGACACTAGTTTGTCCCTAATTTTAAACCATGCAATTTTAAATGTTGTAAGCGTTGCTGAATCTGACATGGCCAGATATGCAACCATTTTTACCGATCAGTTTATGGGGGTAGACCGTCAATATGGAACTTTGAATGGATACAGTGTAACACAGTCCAATTTTGATGAGCATTGGGAGGATTTATACCAACGTGGTATTACCCAAGCGCAAATAGCTAAACAAAAAGCAATAGAGGCAAACAATACTGCTGCCGAAGGACAGGCTTTAATTCTTGAAGGTTATTATTTTGCAGAAGCTGCACTTCTATTTGGTGACGTACCATTTTCTGAGGTTAACAACCCTGAAATTGCTGACCCGGTTTATGAAAGTCAGACAACAGTTTTAAACGGTGCTATTAACCTAATCCAAGAAGGAATATCAAAAGCCAGTAGTATATCTGCTGCTAATAATGTATTCTCAACAAATTCATCTTGGGGTCAAATTGGAAATGCGTTATTAGCGAGATATTATCTTGCACAAAAAGAGTACGGTCTTGCAAATCAAGCCGCTAAAGATGCAAACTTTTCTTCCAACAGCGATGATTGGTCCATCAATCATTCTCCAGCAAATTTTGGAGAAAATCTATTTTGGCAATTTGAAGTTGAACAACGAGGTGACTATTTAAAAGTAGCTGCCCCTGGTGAAGATGATAATCCACCAAATTTTTCTTATATGCTTGAATTATTAGATGTTAACCATCCAAATTACAAAGGAAATTCGAAAACAACTGAAGCTGCTAGATATAGCTATTACGCAGATGGTGAAAGTATTAATACTACTGATGGATTTGCGGCACAAACTGCATCCTTTCCCGTTGTTTCTTTCGAAGAAATGCAATTGATAATAGCGGAAACTGAGATATTGGCCAATTCTGATAATGGGGCTGCTATCGATGCCTTGAACCTTGTACGTGCAAACAACGTAACAAAATACCCAGGAAGTCAATATGATCCTTACGTTGAAAGTGACTTTACAGATACAGAAGATTTGCACATTGAAATTTTAAAAGAAAAATTTTGTTCTGTAATTGGAGTTCCAACTTTCCATGACACAAATAGAACGCAAAACCTGATAGGTACAACCATTAAGAACAGTACTCAAACTACAATTCCACAGCGATTTTTATATCCATTAACGGAATCTTCTTCAAATGCCAATGCACCTGAAGTAATAGGTTTATACGTTCCTACGGCCGTTAACAACTAGTCGGACCTTATTATTATATAAAACCGCCTTTAACAAGGCGGTTTTTTTATTTCTCATTACAAACAATCTTCTACTATCTTTGCCCCATGAGCAAAGACCACATCATCTACGGAATTAGAGCTGTTATAGAAGCTATAGAAGCAGAACAAAGCATCAATAAAGTTTTCCTCCAGAAAGGATTAAAAGGTGAGTTGTTTTCTGAGTTAGAGTCTTTAATACGTAAAAAGGGTGTAAGCGCTTCTTATGTACCTTGGGAAAAACTAAATAGAATTACCCAAAACAATCACCAAGGCGCCATTGCGCAGATTTCTCCTGTAGATTTTCAAGACTTTAATACGCTTATTGAAGCTATTTTAGAAAAGAAAGAAAAGCCCCTATTACTGCTTTTAGACCAACTTACTGATGTTCGAAACTTTGGTGCTATCATACGTACTGCAGAATGTGTTGGTGTAGATGCGATCATCGTTCCTAAAAGTGGCTCTGCTCCTATAACTAGTGACACCATTAAAACAAGTGCCGGCGCTGCTTTTAATGTCCCTATTAGTAAAGTTGACCATCTAAAAGATGCTATATACTACTTACAAGGTTCTGGATTTAAACTAGTAGCTGCTACAGAAAAAACAGAGGATTCAATTTATGATGTAGATTTTAAAGAGGCTACCGCTATAATTATGGGTGCAGAAGACAAGGGGATATCTGATTCTATCTTAAAACTTGCTGACCAAAAGGCAAAGCTTCCTTTGATGGGGCAAATAGAATCGTTGAACGTTTCTGTTGCTTGCGGGGTATTCTTATATGAAGCTCTTAGACAACGTTTAGCTTAGTCCGCTTCTTCTTTATTGGGTTTGTATTCGTAATTTATGGATATTTCACTAAGTGGTTCCTCTGCTAATTTTTCTATAAAATTACCATCAGCATCAAAATGTTGTAGAAACTCATCCTCTTCTTCATTGTAGTCTTCTTTTTCCCAGTCGTACTTCTTTTTTTCAGGTAAACGCATCGTAACCAATTTTGCCAAGACCAAACCAGAAAGAAAACCAGAGAGGTGGCCTTCCCAAGATATCCCCTCTTCTACAGGAAATATATACCACAGCATACTACCATAAATAAAGACAACCGTTAAAGAAAGTGCAACTAGACGATAATACTTTTGAAATACACCTTTAAAAAAGATAAAACTTGCCAACATATAAATAAGTCCACTTGCCCCAATATGATAACTAGGTCTACCCAAAAGCCATGTCAAAATACCCGTAACAAGCCATCCAATGAATAAAACATGCCACGCTTTTTCTTTGTAGAAGTAGAATAAAGCTAAAGAAAGAATAAACAAAGGTAAGCTATTGTTAAACAAATGCTCCACAGAACCATGAATAAATGGACTACAAAAAATACCCCCTAAGCCTTCTAGCGTTCTTGGGTATACGCCTAGAAAATTTAAATTAACTCCCCATTTGATTTCTACCCAGAATACAACCCAAGCAGAAAACACCATTAAAAACGGTGGCAACAATTGTTCTATGGAAAATTTAAAATAGTTTTCTTCCTGCATACACTTCAACCCTTAAAAGTATACCAAAATCTGTAATTAAGATAAATTGTCATCCTTTTAAAAGTTCTAATTTTGTACAATGAGTGAACCTTTAGCAGAACGAATTAGACCAAAAACGCTTGAGGCTTATATTAGCCAAAAGCATTTAGTAGGAGAAAAAACAGGCTCTCTTTATCAGCAAATTAAAAGTGGTAATATCCCCTCTTTAATCCTTTGGGGACCTCCTGGTACAGGTAAAACAACTTTGGCCAATATAATTGCTACAGAAAGCAAACGCCCTTTTTACACCCTTAGCGCCATTAGTAGTGGGGTAAAAGAGGTTAGAGAAGTTATTGAAAAGGCAAAACAAAGTGGTGGACTGTTCACAACAAAAAATCCTATTCTATTTATAGATGAAATTCATAGATTTAGTAAATCGCAACAAGATTCTTTACTTGGAGCTGTAGAAAAAGGATGGGTTACTTTGGTTGGCGCTACGACAGAAAACCCAAGCTTTGAAGTTATTCCTGCCTTGCTGTCTAGATGTCAGGTTTATATTTTAAATCCTTTTGATAAGGAGGATTTAGAGGCATTACTCCACAGAGCACTTAAAGAAGATACCGTTTTAAATAATAAGGAAATAGAACTCAAAGAAACAGAAGCGTTATTAAAATTATCTGGAGGTGATGGAAGAAAATTGTTGAATATTTTTGAACTTATCATCAATTCGGAGGCAAGCAACAAACTTACTATCACCAATGAACTGGTATTAAGTAAGGTGCAAAAAAACACGGTCCTCTATGACAAAACAGGAGAACAACATTATGATATAATTTCTGCCTTTATCAAATCTGTAAGGGGTAGCGACCCAAATGCCGCTGTATATTGGTTGGCGCGAATGATAGAAGGTGGCGAAGACGTAAAATTTATTGCAAGACGTATGCTTATTCTTGCCTCTGAGGATATTGGCAATGCAAACCCTACAGCATTGGTACTTGCCAACGCTACTTTCCAAGCTGTGACTGCCATAGGTTATCCTGAAGCTCGTATAGTGTTAGGACAATGCGCAACCTATTTAGCCAGCTCTCCTAAAAGCAATGCAAGTTATATGGCCATTGGCAAAGCACAACAAACGGTAAAGCAAACTGGAGATTTATCCATACCCTTACACCTAAGAAATGCGCCAACAAAATTAATGAAAGATTTAAGCTATGGTAAAGATTATGCCTATAGCCATGATTATCAAGACAATTTTGTGAATCAAGAATTTTTACCAGACGAATTATCTGGAACTACTTTTTACAAGCCTGGCAATAATGCCAGAGAGAATGCTTTCCGTGATTTTTTAAAAAAACGCTGGAAAGATAAGTACGATTTTTAGAATTTAATATTCAATGGTTGAGGCCCTGCTTGGCCACCATCAAACTCTATAAACCATGTATTATCTTTTTTGTAAACCACCCCATTTTTACCTTCTTTTTCAACAATAAAAACATCTGGAGCTGCGGTCGACTTTAAAAAGTAAATTACCTGTGGTGTACTATCTACCAATTGATAGCCGCCTTGCTTGGGTTGTGCATATAAAATATCTCCAACCTCTTTTAAAATGGGCGTAGAAGTTGAACCTACCGCAGTAGTTGCAGTTTGCTCAATTCTTTCTATCGCTGATTCTGTCGCAACGGGAGTTTTAATAGTTTTAGCAGAATTATCAGCTAGGGTAATAACAGGTTCTTCTTGCACTTGCGTGGTAGTCGTTGTTGCACTTACACTAGGTGTAGAAGCAATTGTTCCCTTATCACCATTATAATTGTAAGGTATGCCTCTTAGCCCCTCTAAAGCTCTAGAAATTGCTTCTTTATAAGCTTCTTTAAATTCTTTTATCTTGCTTTTTCCTTCTAGACTAGTATATACTTCTACTCCATTACAATCTTTAAAAACCAGATTTAATTTTGTAGTGAACATAGATGAGCTGTCATCAATATCTGTGGTTACCCCAAGGCATCGATTCATTTTTAATTCTGGAGGCAATGCATCATCATACACAACCGTATACCCAAATTCCGTAAGATTATGTTTTATAAGTGTACTGGTTAAATACTGATTTTCTTGTTTAAAAGCTTCGAACTTTTTAGGTACGATAATATATTTATAATCATTGAATTGTGCGTAAAACATGCTGCTTGTTAACATTGCCACAAGCATTAAGATAGATTTTTTCATACTACATAGAATCAATTACTGTTCCAAGATAAAATATTAAATCCAAATTGAAAAGAAGCATAATGACTATCTGCGATATTACTATACGCTAAAAGGTTATCCCCTAATATATAGAAATTAACAGGACCTGCTTGGAAGTTTAACCCTAGACCTATATTAGACAAAGAATATTTATCTACCGTGTAGGTAGTTTTTAGGGCTAAGAAGTTCCCTAGTCTACGTTGATAAAAAGCTGTTAATGCTGCTTGTGGACCTTTAGGTCTGTTAATTACAAATAATTGCCCTCCTACGGCATTTTTATAATCACCAACTTGTTGGTCGTTAGCGGAACCTCCTCCCACGTTGTATGCACAACCACAATTATCTCTTCTGGTACGCCCGCCTCCGGTACTTTGCTCACCAAAATTATATCTAAAAGAAGAATATAATTTAATTGGTCTTAAAGATAACCAGCTAGCTTGATTGGTACTGTAATCTACCTGTTCTTCTAAATCGTCTATTAATTCTTGCCAAAGTTGGTCATTAAAATTAGCCAAGTCATCTGGTAAGCGTATCTCTAAACCTTCGTTAGACGCACTACCTACCACCTGATAATTTTTAACGGCATTGCTATGATACACAAAACCTAAGTCTAATAAGCTAGCTGTAAAATAACTGTTAGCTCCTAGGCTCTTGGTAAAACCTAAATCTACTCCTACCCCTAGATTACCGCCAAAAAGGGACCTAGAAACAAACCTATTCATTAAATCTACTTGGGTAGTACCTGTATCTTCATCAATGATATCTAAAAACTCTTGCAATCCAGAGGTTTTTAGCTCTACATTGGCAACCACAGAATTTCTTAGAATATTGTCTTGTCCTTGGGTTGTTTCAAAATAACCTGTATTCCCTTTAGATTTAAACTCTAATACACTTGAGTATAATTTTGCTCTTGCACCAACGGTCCAATCTTGGTCTAATTGCTTATTAACGCCAAAATGTAATACATTAACTACTTCACCTTGGGTAGTTAAATCGCTAAAATTGAACTGTCTATTGAGGTTATTCGCATTACCCTCAAAAGCCAAAATGGCTAAATCTTTAGGCCAAAATTGCGATAAATAGCCTTCGCCATACATTCCGAAGGAATAATAAATATCCGGATTATTTCTACTGCGAAAACCTGCATTAAATAGTTCTAACTGGCCGCTTAAACTAAACTCATCTCTTTCTGTCATAGAGTTTATAACGCGTTCTCTAACTTTGGCTGTAAAATCTATCCCATCATTAGCAAACAAATCGTTCACGGTAACCCCACTAGAACCGGCTTGTAAATTAAATGCCGATAAAACAGGCACGCCCACATGCCATTTAAAGGAGGTCTTAGTTCCTGGATTCAACAGTAAAGACTGCGGAATCTCGTTAAAATCATAAAGCAACTGCTTGTTCTGAGCGCTTATGGATATAAGTCCAAATGCTACAAAAAGTAATACTAGTAACTTTCTCATTCCACACTAAGGCTAAGAGCTGCACTAGATTTAAAAATTACCTTAGGGTCTGTTCCAGAGACCCCCGTAGTAGAATCTCCTTGGTTTTCCCCATTAATCCGTATGCTTTTTGTGTTTCTTAAAATATCTAAGCTTTTGCCACTAGGACCATAATTAACAATAGTCTCTAAAGTTGTTGTTGGGTGCGGTTCTAAAGAAAATGGTTGACTATCTAAAGGGTTACCAGCTTCGTCTAAAAACTCCACTATTATACGTAATGCTTTATTTGTAGTATTTTCTAGTTGATAGGTAAGTTCTGCTTCTACCACATTGTCTTGTATAAAAGACTCATTAAAAGCTTCAAAAGTAAATTCTTGAGAATAAAATGGTCCTACACCCGCTAAATCAATGGTATCTTCATTAGACTCAAAATAAAAAATACTGGAAGCTATGGTGGGTTCTAAAACCAAATCATCTATTTGGTCAAAATCTTGCTCCTCTGAACAAGAGCATAGCAAGAATAAAACTAAAAGTGAAGCAAATATCCTTTTCATGTGTACAACTATAGTTTTTTAAGCAACAATTATCGTGCCTACTTACCCTACTATAACTCTACAAATAAGTTTTTATTTCTTCTAGTTTGTAAATGATATCACAAATCTGATGCTCCTCTTCGCCATTGCTGTTAAAATGTAGGGTATGGAATCCTAAATCTTTGGCGCCCAGAATGTCTGCCTCTAGATTATCCCCAATCATTAAAGCGTTTGCTGGAGCAACCTTAGCCATATCTAAAGCCATTTTAAAAATTTTTGGATTAGGCTTTTTAACACCTGCCATTTCTGAATTAACTACCACATCAAAAAAATCTTGAATATTAGCATTTCGTAATTTCTTAGCTTGGACCTGTCCAAACCCGTTAGTGATAATATGCAACTTGTAATTAGGTTTTAAATAGTCTAAAACTTCTTGCACTCCTGGAAAGGTGTGGTTAAAAGAGGATAAATGTTCTATATAGCCTTCGGAAAGTAAATCTATTTCTTTGTCTGTAGCATTATATCCTACAGCATCAAAAGTTTTCTTTAAGCGTTGGTAACGTAGTTCTTCTTTAGCTACTTTTTCTTCTCTAAATAGCTTCCACATTTCAAAATTTATAGGCACATAGGCCTGTAGAAATACGGTTAAGTCTACTGGTATATTATGCTCCTTAAATATATGTTGAAATGTAAGTTCGGAGTTCTTTTCAAAATCCCACAGGGTATGGTCTAAATCAAAAAAAACATCGGTAACAATGCCTTTAAACATAATAGCGTTTTAATATATTCTGATACAAGCGCAACCAAGGTACACGTTGTCTTTCTCCAAACAATTCATTAGAAAATACCACAGTAAAATTACCCCTTACTTGTTTTACTTGTTGGTACATTTGGTCTAAGCGTTGTATTACTTCATCTTGTTTTTTGTATTTACGTAAAGCATAGTCCGATACCGCAAAAGGATGCACTTTAATGGGTTGTTGTACTTCTAAATTAATATCATAAAAATGGAATGGTGTGCATGTTCCGGCTCTAAAACCAAGGTGATGGGTATACCCCATAGAGAAATCATCTGTAAACTCTGCTTCTATTAATTCTCTGTAGGTATGTGGCACCAGCACCCTATTATAGCGCATTCTGGCATATTTTATAGGCCGATGTATAAGTTGACTTAATCTTGCTTTCTCTTCTTTTAACACCTTCAAATCTGCGCCAGCTGCCATAGAAGCACTTAAAGAAACCACACTGTAATCCGCAACCGATTTAATTAAGTATCTAAACTTACTACGATGAATGGAAATATTCTTATCGTGCTCAGAATATTCCGCAAACTGAAAAAAGAACATGGTTTTTATGCCCTTGACCTCTTTATGAATCTCCATAAGACGGTCAAAATTATCATAGGGGTCTTTTTTAGGGTTAATCCAAACCGCCATACGTTTTCCTAATCTACGCAATTGAAATTTAGATAAATCTTTGACCATACCTCCAATGCTTCTTCCCAATCCACGCATAGCATAAATATGAGAAGTGGTTACATTAATAATACTCGTAAAAGCGTAGATTCTTTGTTTATTTTCTAGTTCTGGAAACTTTTCTTTGAGAACAGCTAAAAACCGAAATGCCCAAATATCTACAACTGGTTTATCTAAAAATTGATGTTGAAATGCGATACTGGTTTCTGGTGGAAAACGCCCCAACGAATCCTTTACATGCGGTAAATACTCTTCATATCTACTCAACAAATAAAAACTAGCAGAGAAAATATCAAAAGGTATACCGCTCTTTTCTCCTGATTCAAAAAAACAGGGAACACCCTCCCAATCCTGTACCTTTATTTCAATATCGTTAATCCCTTGCTCAAACAATAAGTCATTGCTGCGTATAAAAAGTTCATTCTGTAAGGGCTGCTTAGTGTAAGTAATCTTAGGCCCTTTATGCTTTATAAAGTCTTCTACCTTAGTGGTAAAACCAACTTCCAAACCCAAGATTCTACCCAAAACCTGATTCATGGTATAGGTAAACCGTTTGGTTATTTTATGGGTATAAATTAATAGCATAGAGTGCTAAGGTACATTAAAGATTATTGAGAAAGAAGATTAGCCTTTCTAGAAAATAATACACGCCTACTCGGCTGTTAGTTCCGCTACCGTTTTTACCACTACGCTACCCTTGGTAGCTATCATGTCTTGCCACACCCAATTATAATGTGCTACTACTTGCTCCGCAGTAAGGTTTGGCCTATTGCCCGTAGTGTGCCCATCTGCCACGGCCACTACGTTAAAATCTTTAATTAAAGCAGATTGTAACGTAGAAGCTACACAAAAATCTGTTGCACAGCCGGTTATACACACTTCTTTTACGCCATTTTCTTTAAGAAGAGATTCTAAAGCGGTATTGTAAAATGCATCGTTAGCTGTTTTGTCTAAAAAAATATCGGTTGGTTTGGTTTGTAAGGCATCTAAATTCTCCCATGTATTAGAATTTTTTTCATAAGCACCACCTAACCCACCATCATGCTGAATTATGATAACTAGATTTTCTTCTTCTCTAAACTTAGCAGCTAAGGTGTTTATTCTTTTTACCACGCCAGCTTCATCTAAACGGGGTGTTTCTACCGTAAAAGATGCCTTTTGCATGTCTATCACTAAAAGTGCTTTTTTAGGCATTGGTCAGTTATTTCTAGATTAATTACAAAGGTAGCAAAGTCATGGTAGGTATTACAACACCCCCTCATCTGCAAAACTAAAATAAGCGGTTTGTGTTATGATTAAATGATCCAATACTTTTATATCTAGCACTTCCGCAGCCGATTTTAATTTTTGGGTAATTTGCTTATCTGCAGTGCTGGCTTTTAATGTGCCCGAGGGATGATTGTGCGCTAGAATAAGACCCACTGCACCTTGCTCCAAGGCATTTTTCATGACCAACCGTACATCTACCAAGGTTCCAGTAATGCCGCCTTTACTTAACTGCTCTTTAAACAACACTTTATTACTGTTGTTTAGGTAAACAATCCAAAACTCTTCATGAGGTAAATCGCCCAGCAATGGTTGCAACAATTCAAACACATCTTTACTACAGGTAATTTTTGTAATTTTTGCTGCTGCTTCTCCCCTACGTCTACGCCCTATTTCCAAAGCTGCAGCAATACTAACAGCCTTAGCTTCGCCAATCCCTTTAAATTGCATCAGTTGTTTTATGCTAAGTTTTCCCAATTCGTTTAAATTGTTATCCGCAACCGCTAAAATACGTTTAGACAATTCTACGGCAGACTCTTCCCTACTCCCAGAACCAATAAGTATGGCTATGAGTTCTGCGTCTGAGAGTGCTGTTCTTCCTTTAGCTACTAATTTTTCTCTAGGCTTATCATCGTCTGACCAGTGTTTTATGGAAAACGATTGTGCTTTTTCTTGCATGGGCTAAATATAACCGAAATTTAATTTTTGCCCAGATAATTTATCGCTATTTTGTAATTTGAAGCTCTAAATACCAACACCTTATGAAATCTATTTTTGATACCGAAGCTTACGAAGAACTAATGGCTAGAGCCGATAAACTAACCCCAGATTCCCCTCGTGGTTGGGGTAAAATGAGTGCCGCACAAATGGCTTGGCATTGCCAATACCCGCTACAACTAGCGGTAACGAATAAAAAGACTAAGGTGAACGGTAATTTTTTAGTTCGATGGTTTTTTAAAAAATCATTATATAATGATAAACCCTGGCGTAAAAATCTACCAACGGCGCCAGAACTTAAAGCTAAAGAAGAGAAAGATTTTACTACGGAAATTGAAAAGCTAAAAGCGCTAATAACCGATTGCCACGAAGTAAAAACAAGAGAAACATGGAATCCGCACCCACTTTTTGGCGCTTTTACCAAAGACCAATGGGGACAATTGGAGTATAAACATTTAGACCATCATTTTAAACAATTTGGTGTGTAAATGGATACTCACTGTTTCTTGCATCAAATTTTTAAGCCTGAGAATTTTTCAGTAGCAGATTTACAACTAATCACCGAACAATTTACGGAAGTTGACTTTGCTAAAAATGACACCTTGATTGAGAGTGGTAAACCCGCCAATTACTATTATTTCTTGGAAAGCGGTTATTTACGGTCTTCTATTTACGATACCCACGGTAATGATATTACCACCAAATTTTTCTGCCCACTGGATATTGTAATTGATTGGAATTCCTACTTTTTAAAACAGCCCTGTAAAGAGCGCATAGTAGCGCTTACAGAAGGCAAAGCGTGGCGCATCACCTTCAACAATTTTATGAAATTATTTCATATTGAAGCCTTTAGAGAAGTGGGCCGCACCCGATTAGTCAACAGCTATTTTGAGCTAAAAAGTCATTCCCTAGCAGTAATTGCAGAACCCGCAAAGGATAGGTATTTGCGTTTAATGCAGCAGCAACCAGCGTTGCTGCAACATGCCCCCTTAAAACATTTGGCAACCTATCTAGGTATTACGGATACGTCTTTAAGTAGAATTAGAAAAGAAATAGCAAAATCACCTTAACCATGATTACAGACCAAGTTCCGTTTGAGCTAAGCATTTTATTTTTAATTGCCTTTTTAGCTCCGCTAATCTTAATTGTGCAGCTGGTACGCCAGTATAGCAGTAACATCAATAGCGTATTGGTACTGTTGTTTTATCTCTTTTTTCTATTGGGCGTGCTCCTACTACAATACAACGGGTATTTTAGTGTGGTAAGCTTACCTCCCAGAATCATTGTATTAACCACGCTACCACTTTTAGCTTTTCACCTTGTAGTAATCCATCAAACCACATTTTATAAAAAACTAGTACAAAACACGCCATTAGCTGCTTGGGTACAATTGCACATTTTTAGATTAATTGGAGGTTTTTTTCTTGTGCTTTGGGCCTTGGACACGCTACCCAAAACGTTTGCGCTTATTGCTGGCACGGGAGATATTATAACCGCATTGAGTTCCCTTTATGTAGTTAAAGCCATAAAACAACAGAAAAGGTATGCCAAGCGCTTAACTTGGATTTGGAACACCTTTGGCCTATTAGATATACTTGCTACCTCTTTTACGGCGGTGTTATTGACCAAATGGAATATAAAAACGGGTACCATGGGAGTGGATATTCTTACCACCTTCCCCTACTGTTTTATCCCCGCCTTTGCCCCAGCCACCATTATTTTTCTGCATGTTACTATTTACAAAAAGCTATTGAAATGGGAAACTACTATGGATGTATCAAAACCGTAACTAAAAAAAGGAGCGTTTGCCAACTTAAATTTTAGTAGTTTTATACGAAAGAGGTATTCGTTAAACGACGGATATTTTGTTGTTGTGCGCAAGCCGACAAAACAATTCGGAATTTTAAAAATGACAGACGATTTTACACCACCAATTAAATCAAGAGCAACGGATGAGTTGTTACAAATTGTTGGAGCTCCCGATAAGTGGAATCCGAAAGCTGTTCACCTTGCAAATAATGAGTTAATTAATCGGAATGTTGAGTCGAAAAAAATCGAAACAGCAAAATATCTCTCAAAAAAGAGAGACCGAATTGAAAAGAAAAAAATGGCAAATGAAAGTTATCATATCTGTGATTTTATTTTAAGTCCATTTCCGACACTATTTGAGATTATTTTTTCGTGGGAATTAAAGAAGGATGGATTTGACCGAAAGGCAAGGCAACAGAAATATTTTAGAATTATAATTGGACTGATAATTTTGCTGTGTGTTGCCTACTCTTATCTAACTTGAATAACAAATAAAAAATGAAAAGCCAGCGCACAACAATGTATAACCGCAATTACGGCGGATTTGACTCGCGTCCAAATCCATCCGAAATTGCTACGGTCAGTGCTTAAACAAAATGTAGTACATTTAAGCCCGTAACTGACGGTTATACTAAAACGTTAGCAAAAAGCGATAAACCGAAACGCAGAAATGAAAATAAAATTTAAAAAGAAAAGATTGTACTTAAATCTAATTCTCGGATTAGTATGGTTTGCATTAGGAATTTTAAATCTGACAGAAGATGATAAAATAAGGTGGACAGATTATGGATATTTATTAGCTGGAATTTTATATATAGGACATTTTTTATACGATTTGACAAATCAATATCTGACTATTGAAAACGGAACTATTCGAAAAAATGGACTTTATGGATTTGGAAAACGGATAAACTTGAATGATATAAATTGGATTAAAAAATTTGCTGGAGATTACACACTGAAAACAGAGCAAAGGGAATTGAAAATCAATACAGAATTAATTGACAAAGACTCGCTAACTGAACTGAATAAAATACTAACGGAATTGAATTTACCATCTGAAAAAAACCCATTTGCCAACAATATATAACCGCAATTACTAAACCAAAAATAATCGCTAATTTAATCCTTAACTGACAGCTATACGAGACCGCCAACATATCAAAAAATGAAATTGAGCGAAGAAAATTTAAAAAAAATTAGTGAACTTCTAGATACCGGTATGGATTGTTTTTATCATCCACAAACCGGACAAATTGAATACCATCCAGATGTGAACCATCCTTATTTTGAGCCCGAACATTGGACCGATGTCATCCAAAGAATTGATAGTGAAAAGGAAAATTATATTCGATTTGAAAAAATGGATACAAACCAAAGTTTCAAGGTAATGGAAGACTTTGCCAAATCCTTGGAAGATTCCCTTTTTAAAAGCAAGTTGCTATTGGCATTGACCAAGCCTAAACCCTTTAGGAATTATAGAAATTTAATCGATGCGTCTGACTTTAGAAACCAATGGTTTGATTATAAGAATAAGATTTATATAGAATTTGTGAGGCAACAGGCCGAATTACTAAAATAAAAGCTAGTGCTACACACATATACCCTAATTCACTAGGGTTAAATTTGCTCCAATGCAAATCCTATTTTTTAAGTAACCTTTAGTTTTAAGACGTAATTTTCACTACGTAAAATTCCACAACATTTGCCACATTAAAAACTGCAGCATGAAACAACTTAAAATTATACTTCTCCTTTTTTTAAGTGCCTACGCTTTAGGACAAAAAGTGACTTACAACTACGTGGTAGATGCAACAGATGCAGAAGCTAATGAGGTTCTTAAGCTCTTTGAAAACTACTTAGCTTCTAATCCCCAGAACAAAGAAACAAACCCATATTGGAATTTTGAAGAACAAGAGAAACATACAAATTTTGACTTCTTGGAGGGTGAATTTCAACCATCACTTTACATGGGGTTTCCCGTTCATATTTTAAGCTTAACATCCATAAACGGCACCTATCAAATTAAAGCACAGTTTTCGTATTGCAAAGAAGATGGCAGCCCTTATGTTTTAGCAATAGCCAACTATTTTGCGAAAAAAGAAAATGGAACGTTTAAACTATTTAATGCCTTGACCATTAATAAAGAGACTTGGCAATGTACAACCGTTGGCATTGTGGACTTTTACTACCCAATATCTCATCAATTTAATTACGATAAGGCTGAAGAACTCAACGATTTTGTAAATATAACTTGTACGCACTTTGGTATACAACCAAAACCATTTGAATACTACCTTGCTCATGAATACGATGAAATCCAAAAACTAAAAGGCTTAGATTATTATCTAGGAATGGGTGGCCCCTCAAAACCAAGTGGTAAAGCTACTGACGATAAAGTGTATTGCGGAGGTTTAGGAGAATACTATCCGCACGAAGCTTTTCATGTTCAAATAGACGAGCACTTTCCAAATATGCATTTTTGGGCTTCCGAAGGCATAGCCACACTATTGGGTGGAAGTCGTGGAAAAAGCTTGGATTGGCATATAAAAAAAACAAACCGCTATTTACAGCAACATACAGAGATAGACCTAAACCAAATGCTTTTACTAAAAAACTTGGATAACGAAACCGCTTATCATTATGTAATAGGGGGGTTGATAGCAAAAAAAATAGTAGATAAGGGAGGTTGGGGTTTACTCACAAAATTTATGTCTAGCGGTAAAACTGATGAGGACTACTATAAAGCTATTGAAAAGCACCTAGGAATACCTAGGTTTCAATTAAACGACTATGTTAGAAAACAATTACAAATTGAGGCTAGACAGTAACAATTGTTTACCAAAACCTAAAGTTTAAAAATGTATTTTTTACCGCTTTAAAATTTAGTAGTTTTATACAAAAGAGGTATTCGTAAAATAACGGATACTTGGTTGTTATACGCCATATCGTTAAAATTATGAGAAAACTATTTTATTTCATTATCCTTCTTAGTCGTTTAGGGTTTGCACAAACTGGATTCATTGAAATAGAAGTGAAAGATTCTATTCATTTGAAGCCAATCCAATTTGAATATCAAGTAAAAATAAACTATGACAGTTTCGCCGATTATAGGGAAAGTTCAACTGGAATAACAGAATCAAAAAAAAAAGAAATTAGGTCAAAACTTGAGGAATTAGAAAGTTTCCTTAAATCTAAGAACTATGACTTTCGACCATTGAACGAAGAGAAATACCAAATAAATGGTTATTCTGGAATTTGGAACTTAGGCTTTTCCATTAGTCTATTAAAATCTAGCGAAATAGATAATCTTACCGCCGATTTGAAAAAATTTGATTTCATAACAGGTAATGTTGGACAAATAACATTCAATGAAAACGATTCGTGGGAAGAAAGACTTTTCGAAAAATTAGTAAAAAAAGCTAAGCTAAAAGCGAAAAAGTTTTCTGAATTAACTGGACAAAAATTAGGCAGAATTATCGAATTAAAAGAAGGAAAATTCAATGAAGATTTTGGACTTAATATTAAAGATATTTATCTAGTAGCAGCAATGGGTGCGGATTGGACAATGGAAAAAGACAAAATCTTCGGAAATAGATGGAAAACAGTTTCTTTCAAGTTCGAAACGAGATAAATACGACGTACAACAACGCCTATAAGTAATGCGGGCTAATGTTTTAGACGAAAGTGATTTTCTAACAACAACGCTCACAATTTTGTAAATTGATTTCCAACAATAAACCAATTCAAAAATGGTTCGTTTGGGTTCTTGCCAAATTGAAGACTAGCGCTTTTCAACCCCGAACTTTTCGTAGCCAAACCGTTGCCTTTCATTAACAAACAAACAGAAATAAATAAAAAATATAATGGAAAAAATCACAAAGTATCTATTCTTAATAGCTGGAATAATTAATGTTGGGTATTTAATTGGAACTTTTTTCGGAGGTCAAAGTCCGCTATTCAATAATATTAATATTTGTGTTCAAAGATGGCTTTTAGTAATTTTAGCTGTTGGGTTTATAAGTTCATATAAGAAATAGAAAACCAAATAATGATTGTAATGACTAAGGCTGCTAAATTTATTCCGTTTATATTATTAACACTATACCTTATATTCATAAGGAGGTTAGATATTGAATGGAATTTAAGATTAACGATTCTAATAGGAATGATTGTTATAAGTCTCATTACTCTCTTTAAGACAAGAGAAAATAGTATCCCCAAAAAAAACATTTGGTACTTGTTATTAGGGGTGTTGAGCACTATTCTGATATCAATATATTTTATCAAAGTGGCATAACATGGTATAAAGGCAATAGCGGTTGAGGCACATACCCTGACCGCTTTGTTTTTAAGCCAATATCTGCACAAATGGAAGGTTCTGTTTACTAAACCCGCTACTACGCTTATACTCACCGTTATGCATAATTGGAGAAAAATGAAATCCTTTAAAATTATTTTCTTAACCCTTTTAACATTAATTTCTTGTAACAGAAATGACAAAAAAGACAATTCTGAAAAGGAAAACATTAACCTTGAATTAAAAAGCACACTTGAATCCATTTTATTAAAAGACCAAGGAATAAGAGAAATTGTAAACGGAAACTTATCTGATAAAAGAAAAACTGAACTACTCACTCAAATGAACTTATCTGAAAATGATATAGACGGAAATAGAAAGTTCAACTTAATGCGTAAAATTGACAGTATCAATATAGTTGAAGTTGAAAACATTATAGACAAATTCGGATATCCAAGTAAATCACTTGTTGGAGAACCTGCTAATAAAGCTATATTTTATGTAATTCAACACTCGAATAAAATAAACAAATATCTTCCACTGATTAGAGAAGCCACAAAAAATGGAGACATCTCTCAAACTTCTTTAGCAATGATGGAAGATAGAAATTTAATGGAACAAGGGCTTGAACAGATTTACGGAACTCAGATAAAAGGACAAGCCAATAGGAAAGGTGAATGGATATATTTTCTTTGGCCTATTAAAAATGTGGATTCAATAAATGTCTGGAGAAAACAAGCTGGATTTGTGCAAACTGTTGAAGAATATTTAAAAGAAATGGATGTTGAATTTAAGTTATATGAAATTAACGAATTAAGTGAATTGTAAAAACTGGTTACAACATTGGATAAAAGTAATTGCTTGTTATCGTCTACTTTGGAAATTCCTACGGAATTTCCAACTTGGTGTGTACTTGTAAAGTTTAGTGCCAGCCCACGCAACTACTCATAGTGCTAACAGTTGGCTGTATGCTAAAAAAAAACCGTGCGACAGTAAATGAAAATCAGAAAAGTAAATATTCAGGATATTGAAAAACTAAAAGAAATAGGAAAATTAACTTTTGCCCAAACTTTTTCTTCAGAAAATAGCGAAGAGAATATGAAAGAATATTTGGAAAACGCATTTTCAACAGAAAAACTGGCTGCAGAACTAACGGACCAAAACGCTGAATTTTACTTTGCGGAACTTGACAAAAAAATAATCGGATATTTAAAAATAAATGTTGGAGATTCTCAAACCGAAATTAAAGATAAAAACGCACTCGAAATAGAACGAATTTATGTACTAAAAGAATTTCACGGAAAAAAAGTTGGACAGATTCTCTATGGCAAAGCAATTGAGTTGGCGAAAGAAAATAATGTGGAATATGTTTGGTTGGGAGTTTGGGAACAAAATCCAAGAGCTATCAGATTTTATGAAAAAAATGGATTTAAAGCGTTTGACAAACATATTTTCAGGCTCGGAAATGATGAACAAACTGACATTATGATGAAACTAAAAATAGACTAAATCCGGTAGCTAACAATAAACTATACTACTTTCTTGTCTTATGACAAGTTTTTTCTGTTTACGCTCTTCTAGTTTTGGCTCGTAATCATTTAAAAACAATCAAATGAACAACGAGACTTTATTTATGATGCTTTTTAAGTATCAACCAGACGCAGTAAAACTATCTTCGGAAGAAGAAGAAACAGTAGCTAATGCTTGGGGGCAATTTATAGGTACCATCGCCCTAAAAGAAAAATTAGTGAGCACCCATCAATTAGGGCAACCCTTGCAATATGTGGGCCATACCCCAAATAGCGGTATAACATCCAAGGAAATAATTGGCGGCAACATGGTAATTAAAGCCAATTCTATGGAAGAAGCTTGTGCTTTAGCCCAAAACTCGCCCATACTACAACTGGGTGGTTATGTAGAAGTAAGAACTATAATTCCAATGCAAGATTAAAAATGAAAAAGATGATGTATATCCTAATCGCCATATTGCTGACAGGTATTGTTTTTGTATTAATAGCTGCTAACGCTACCAAACATATTTACTTAGAAAACAGCATTACCATACAGGCTCCTTTAGAACGTGTATTTAATCAGGTACGGTATTTAGAAAAATTCCCAGAGTGGAGCCCGTTTTTAGAGGTAGACCCTAACCAAAAGATAACCGTAACCGGTACAGATGGTACTATAGGGGCACAATACCATTGGGTTGGCAACCAAGGTAAAGATATAGGCTACCAAGAATTAACAGCTATGGAAGAACAAGCCAAGCTGGTGTTTAAATGTACTATAGAAAAGCCCTATACGGCAGCACCCCAATTTACCTACCTATTTGTACCTGTCGGTAACGCCACCAAGGTTATTCAAAAATTTGAGCTAAAATCAGGAACTATGAATGCCATCTTCATGTGGCTGTTTGGAACAAAAAAGCAAATGCAACAATTAAATGCAAGAGGTTTACAGCTTTTAAAGGCCTCTGTAGAATAGCGTAAAACCATTCATCTATCCTTTTACGCCATTGACCTTCAGTAATGTAAATTACAACTACACCATACTTACTAGGGAGCTTTTACTGTGTAAATTGGTAATCCCAAACCTTACAGTTATGAATAATAAACTAATCTATCGGTTAAGCTTAGGCCTTTTTTGTCTGGCCATGTTAGGAGCAGTTGCCAATTCTATTGTTAATTACGATGTAGTGGCAGAAACTTTTGTAAAACTTGGATACCCTACCTACCTTATAGAGATTTTAGGTGCAGCACAAGTTTTAGGAGTAGTGTTGTTGGTTTTTAATAAAGGACAATGGTTTATAGAATGGGCGTACGCTGGGTTTTTCTTAAATCTAGTGTTAGGCTTTATTGCACACCTAGTGTCTGATTTTGGCAATGGTGCCTCCGCAGTACTCTGCTTAATACCGCTATTGGTCACTTACATACTTTACAAGCGTGTGGAGCAGACAGAGGAAGATGTAGAAGAAAAAAAATCGCTTGTTTGGCATAGAGTTTAAAAAGCAGTTCATTAAACTCTAAAAAACCCGTTCAATTGAGTCTGAACGGGTTTTATGTTTTAAAATAACTTAGAAACTTCTTTAAAGTCCAAACCGCCGTAATTACCAGAGCTCATTAAAAGCAAGACCATATTTTCCATCGGTTGCGAAAAAAGAAACTCTTTAAAGTCTGCTGGATCTGTATAAATGTTCAAATCTTCTCTTGCAAATGCCGCTGCAATATCTTGTTCAGAAACTTCTTCTAACTGTTTTATTTTTACAGCTTCTGGCGAATAAAAAACCACAGCTTCATCTGCTGCTTGTAAAGCCCCTTTGTATTCCTTTAAAAATTCGGCATTTAAACTACTATAGGTATGCAATTCTAGGCAAGCCAACACCTTTTTATTGGGGTATTGCTCTTTAACGGCGTTGGTTGTCGCTTTTACTTTACTGGGCGAATGTGCAAAATCCTTAAAAGCTACTGCATTTTTATTCGCTCCTATTTTTTCTAAACGCTTACTCGCCCCTTTAAAAGTTGAGATAGCCTCGTAGAAATCCACTTCATCTACCCCCATTTGTTGGCAAATCCATTTGGCACCGGCAAGATTGTTTAAGTTATGTTGTCCAAATATTTCTAACGGCATGGGGCCATCTTCTGTCTCTAAATACGTTGTGCCATCCGCTACCGTGTATGCTGGTGTTTCATAAGGAAATTTACGAATGGTATTCTCAGAAGCTTTTACAACATCTTTTACCGCTACATCTTCCGTATTATAGGTAATACTACCACCACGCACAATGCCATCTACAAAAATTTTGAATTGCTCCACATAGTTTTCGTAAGTAGGAAAAACATTAATGTGGTCCCAAGCAATGCCAGACAGTAGGGCAATGTTAGGTTGGTATAAATGAAATTTAGGGCGCCTATCTATGGGTGAAGATAAATACTCATCGCCCTCTATAACTATAAAATCGTTTTCCGTGGTAAGGTGCACCATTCTATCAAAACCGTCTAATTGTGCCCCTACCATGTAATCTACCGCTATGTTATTATACGCCAATACGTGTAAAATCATAGAAGTGATAGTGGTCTTACCATGACTACCGCCTATAACTACTCGAGTTTTGTCTTTAGACTGTTCGTATAAAAATTCGGGATAAGAATAAATAGTCACACCCAATTCCTTAGCTCGCAGTAACTCTGGATTATCTGGTTTGGCATGCATCCCTAAGATGACAGCGTCTAAAGATTCGGTTATTTTTTCTGGGTACCATCCAAATTCTAAGGGTAGCAAACCCTTGTTTTCTAACCGACTTTTAGAGGGTTCGTAGATGATGTCGTCACTGCCTGTTATCTGGTATCCTTTATGCTGTAAGGCTAAAGCTAGATTATGCATAGCACTGCCCCCAATAGCGATAAAATGTATTTTCATTGAATTCTAATTATAACCCAAAGATAACCAATGCGTCTTAGGATTATTTTTATCTTGATGGCTAAATAACACCAAAATGAACTTAAAAGACATAACTGCTAAAGAAATTATACCAGGTCTACATGGTAAATTAATCCATGGCGATGCGTTGAGCTGGGCCTTCTGGGAGGTTGAAGCTGGCGCCATAGTACCAGAACATCACCATATTCACGAACAAATTATGCATGTGGTAGCAGGCCAGTTTGATTTTAGCCTTAACGGTGAAAGCAAAACCTATGTTGCGGGAGATGTAGTGGTAATTCCTTCTAACGTACCACACGGGGGAAAAGCCATAACTCCTTGCAAACTCATGGACGTATTTACCCCAGCAAGGGAAGATTATAAGTAAGCATATGGAAGTATCAGTTAAAGGAAAAAAGGCATTGGTGGGTGGTAGCTCTAACGGTATTGGTTTGGCTATTGCTAAAGAGTTAGCCGCAAGTGGAGCTAGTGTGACTTTAATGTCGCATCGTGTAGAGAAACTCCTAGCAATTTTAAAAGAACTGCCTACGGACCAAGGGCAACAACATCAATATCTTTTAGTAGATTTTACCGATTTTGAGAATTACCAACGAATCATAAACACCTATTTTGAACAAAACACCGTAGACATTCTGGTAAATAATACGCAAGGACCCGCTGCTGGCGGTGCGTTAGAAAAAACGGTAGCCGATTACCAACAGGCATTTGATTTGTTATTTAAAACGGTGGTCTATACAACAGAAAAAGCCTTACCCAAAATGCAAGAAAATGGTTGGGGTCGTATTATTAATGTGGCCTCTATTTCTGTAAAAGAGCCTTTAAACTATTTGGCGTTAAGCAATACGGTACGGGCGGCCGTGACCACATGGGCCAAAGGTTTATCTTTAGATGTTGGCCAGTTTGGTATAACTGTAAACAACATCCTTACGGGGTATTTTGATACGGACCGTATAGCCCAATTAAATGCAAAAAAAGCAGAAAAGATGAATGTTTCTCAAGAAGAAGTACGCCGTACTATGGAGGATATGGTTCCTGTAAAGCGTATTGGCAAGCCAGAAGAATATGGTTACTTGGTTACTTTTTTAGCATCAGATAAGGCCGCTTTTTTAACGGGCACCAACATTCCGTTAGACGGTGGGCTCTTAAAAAGTATGTAGTTACAAGCTCAACTTGTCTTTAAACAAATACGATTGGCGGCGAGATACTTCTATCTCGTCTCCATTTTGCATGCTTAGCTTTAGCTTGCCATTAAACCACGGAATTACCTCCTTTATAAAACCAATATTTACAATTTGCTGCCTGCTTACCCTAAAAAATTGTTCTTGTGGCAGCTTATCTTCCACTTGTTGCAAAGATTTATACAACATCGGTTTTTGGTCCTGGAAAAAGACACGGGTATAATTGCCCACTATTTCAAAATGCGATATTTCTCCAATCTTTAACAACCAGCATTTTTCGCCATCTTTAATAAAAATCTGACTTTGTAGGTTTAACCGCGCCTCTTGCGCATTGGTGGGTTCCGTCGCCTGTTCTTCTTGCAAGATTCCCTGTACTTTTTCTATACTCTTATCAAACCGCTTTTGGTTTATGGGTTTTAAAAGATAATCAAGAGCGTTGTATTCAAAAGATTTAATAGCGTACTCATCAAAAGCGGTCGTAAAAATGGTGATGGGCACCTCATCCAACATTTCTAACAACTCAAACCCATCTTTTTCTGGCATGTTAATATCTAAAAACAGTAAATCTGGGTTGGTTTCATTTATCAATTTAAACCCTTCGTCTACATTTTCTGCTTCTCCTAAAAGCTCTATATCCTTGTGTTTTTTCAATAGCTCTTTAAGCTCATTACGTGCCAAACGGGAGTCTTCTACAATGACTGCTTTTATCATCATATCAAAGGAATTTTTATTAAAGCCACAACCTCATCTCCATCTTCCGTAAGCGAAAAACTGGCTTTGGCGCCATACAGCAATTGCAAGCGTTGCCTAATATTTTTTAGTCCTAAATGAGTTCCCCCTTTTGCCAGTTGTAACTTTCCAGAATTACGTACCTCTATAAGCAAATCAGTAGCTTCTTTTTTCGTGATTAGGGCGATGGTACCGCCGTTTTTTAAATTAGAAATACCGTGTTTTGCGGCATTCTCTACCAGCAATTGAATAATCATTGGAGGTATTTGCAAACTCTTGGTTTCTGGCGCTATGTTAGTCACAAATTGCAACCGTTCTTCAAACTGAATTTTAGACAAATCGATGTAATTAGCCACCATTTCTAGTTCTTCTTCTAACGCTATGGAGTTTTTAGCATTCTGTGTTAAAGAATACCGAAGCATCTCGGACAGTTTGGTAATCATTTCCCTAGAACGTTCTACATCTTCTAACATCAACCCCCTTATGTTATTTAAACTATTGAACATAAAATGTGGATTAATCTGTCCTTTAAGGGTATTCAACTGCGCTTGTTTTAAATTGCTGTTGAGTTCTGTACGCTCTAAATGGTCTTGGTTAGATTTTAACATCAACTTTATGGCAAAATAGAGCATGGTCCAACCAAAAATAGTAATGAAAGAATTGGCAATAAGCACGCCCCAACCGGCGTTTTTGTAGATATCCGGAACTTTAGTAACGTCAGATTCAAAAAATCGATGCGATAAATAGCCCGCAGCGTAAGAAAGTAACGCATAAGCGGCAGCACAAACTATAACGCTTATAAATATCCAGAGCCAGTAGCGCTTTTTAAAATCGTTGAGTTCAATTTTTCGCTTTAAATAAGCTCTAAGCAATCCAGTACAAAACAGTCCAATTACAAAGCTGGTTGCTAAAGAAAATTTTAAAAAGCCAGAAGATTTAAACCCGTCTACATCTGGTGTAAACACATAGGCAAAACCTAAAATAGCACCCCAAGAAATTACTTGAATGCTCCAAAACAAAAGGTTTCTATACCTATCCCAAACGCTTTTTGCCATGTATATGAGTTACCGTTTTCTAATTATCCTATCCAAAGATAGGCAACTTTACCTACTGCCGTACCAACGCCAAAGCACAAGGCCGCCAAAGCGATTATCACTAAAATCTTACGATAGATATTCCCCTTTGTTATTAAACAATGCAAAGCCCTTTTGTCTTTAAAAAAAGTATACACCAGTGTACCTATACCACCCGAAAGCATCACAGAACTAATAATAAGCTCATTATTAGCTACATTAGAAAGTAAAACAGCTGCCAACAAAATGGCAGCTGCCAGTAGTAAGGATTGGTTGATGGTTAATTTCATAAACTATGCTTTTGTATAATTAGTTATACCGTCTTTGTGCAATAGTACGCTGCCAATAAGTATACAACCGGTGTAGATAGCAAACGCTACTGTCATTGTTGCCGCACCGGCAAAAATTCCGAAAGTTCCTGAAAGGATAGCTAAACTACCTATACCTAATACTGTTCTCTTTGTGATGTCCATTGTTTTCATGATGACTTGTTTTTTGATGATTAATGATTGATGATTGTTGATTGTTGATTGATGATTGATGAATTACATAAAAATGCTTAGTACTAAGCTTACTATTATTTTTACAATTGTTACCATGCTGTCCGTTTTTAATTATACAGCTAAACTACTACCACGATGCTGTTTTTGAAACTAAATTATGACGAATGGTAAGTTCCCTTGCCCGAACGGTAAGCTAATTATACCCAGTTGAAAATCAGCCATTTTACAAAACAAAAAAAGGGAGCCGTAGCTCCCTTAAATATTTTAAAAACCCTGTATTTACTAGCCTTTTACCGCTTTTTTAATGGGTTGTTGGGTATTTAAATGTTCTGCAAAAAAGCCCATCATAGCCTTGTACAATTCAATACGGTTTTCTTCTTTGCCGAACCCATGGCCTTCATCATACTTTACCATATAAGGTACCGCTTGGCCTTTAGCTCTTAAGCCCTCTACTATTTGGTCAGATTCGTTAATATTAACTCTTGGGTCATTGGCACCCTGCACTACAAACAAGGGCTTTTTAATTTTATCTATGTGATTAACGGGAGAAACCTCTTCCATAATTTTCTTTTCCTCTGGAACATTAGGGTCGTACCAAATCTCTTGTACAATCTCTAAATAAGGCTTCCAATACTCTGGAAAAGAATCCATAAACGTAAACAGATTAGACACTCCCACATAATCTACACCGCAGGCATACAAGTCTGGTGTTTTGGTTAGCCCACGTAGTACCGCATAACCACCATGGCTACCTCCATAAATGGCTGCCTTATCCTTATCTACCCAGCCTTGGTCTACCACATACTGTAAGCCATCTTCTACGTCGTCCATAGCTTTTCTACCAATTTGCTTAAAGCCAGACTCTAAAAATTCTCTACCGTAACCTCCAGAAATTCTAAAATTAACCTGTAAAGTAGCGTAACCTCTACTAGCAAATAACTGAGCTTCTGGATTAAAGCCCCAACTATCTCTAATACCTTGTGGGCCACCATGTGGGTTTACTATTACCGGTACTTTCTGGCCTTCTAAAGCTGCTTTGGGCAAGGTAATATAACCGTGTATGGTTTTACCGTCCCTACTTTTGAACGTTATTGGCCGCATTTCTGCCATGTCTTCTTCCTTAAGCTGCGGCATTAAATCAAACAGAAAGGTAAATTCGTCTTTAGCTACATCATAAGAATAGTATTCGCCATACAACTTATCACTTGTAATGTATAACAACACTTGGTTTTCATCTTCCGTAGCATCTGTAAGATAAAATTGTTGATTCGGAAATTTTTGAGCAATGCGTTTGTGTAGTTTTTTAAAAGACGTACTAATAGGTACTAGCTGGTACTTATCTCCCTCGTAGGCTACATAGTCTAACTCGTACCCACGCTTTTTAGAAATAGACAAATTGGAAACATCATAATCTGGATGTTGGTATACCTCTTCCAAGGTTTTACCCGTCTTAAAATCGAACTTTATAATTTTGGTCTTATCGCTCTCCAAGTTGGTAAGTACATAAGCATCATCTGGATTGTCCGTAGCATAGTCAAATGCCAAAACAGAAAAAGTATCTTTCCAATTTAACTCTTTAAATAGGGTATACCCGCCGTTACCATCTGCATAATAATACTGCATATCTACCCCATTTACCATTTTAGCATAGCCCTTAAGGTTTCCATCTTTATCAAAGTCGTACCCCATAATTGGGTTTTGTGGGTCTTCGTTCTTAAACAATTGCTCCAAAGCTCCGGTTTCTATATTCACCTTAAACGGTTCAAAAACTTGTGGGTTGTTTTTGTTCATAGAAACAATAATGTGGTTTTTGTCTTCTTTCAATAAATTAGAAAACTCTGCCTTAACCCCTTCAAAAGGAGTTAAATCCATAGTATTACTGCCATCCAGATTGGCGGCATATACATGGTAATTTTCATCCCCACCTTTATCCATTAAATAGGCTAAACGATTGTTGTTTAACCACGCATAACCTCTAATGAGCTCTTCCTTTTCCTCCACGGCCATCTTAACATCACCGGTGGCTACATTTTTAACCATTACATGGCGTTTACCTTTAGCGTCTTTTTCCATGTAAGACATATATTTACCGTCTGGCGAAAAGCGGAAAGAAGAAGCTTTGGGTCTTGCAAAATAATCTTCTACACTGTATTTGTAATCTCCTTTATCTAAGGCTTGCAATTGTTGTAAATCGGCCTCCGAACTTACTAAAGCCGGATTACCAGGAATTGTTTTTTCTGTCTTCATAAGCATTAAAGGGAACTCCATTCCGCCTTGGTAAAAAGTACCATTAATATTGGCATTATCCCATACACCAACGTACTTAATTCCCCCTTGTTTAAATTCTATTGTTAATTCTTTATCGCTTAAAGTGGTAACATCCATGGGGATGCCCGTTGCGCCCTGTGTAGGACTATCCATGGTACTGGATAGTTCACCAGAGGCATTTGTGATGTTAAAAATTAAAGGTAATTCCGTACCCTGTACCTCTAAATTTCCCTTCCAGCTACCTGCAATGTCTTGTGCGGCTAGGCTAAACGCGCTAAGCATACAAAACAATACTATTACTGCTTGCTTTTTGATTGTGTTCATAGTGTTACTTTTAATTGATTGTGAATATGAGTAGGTAAAATGATTGATTTGTTACCCACTATCTAAAATTAAAAGTACTAGAAAGTTATTGGCTATAACATGGATTTATGAGCAGCGGTAATTTTAAACTAGTGAACGGAAAGTTATTTGGTATAAGGCGGAAACTTTTTAAAGACCTTGTCTACCACCGCTTTTAGTTGTTGTTCCCTTACCGAAGGTGAAGCATTATCTCTAAAAGATTGCTCTGCGATAGCCTGCCAAAACAGCTGGTCTTTGGCTACGTCTACAAAATCAAATTGTATGCTCCGTTGCATACCGGAATTACCAATAGGCAAACCGATGGATATGCCCCCACCAACGTTTCTGCCCGTACCCCCAACACCTACACCTACATTATTCTGCGGTGGAGTGCGATATGAAGAACTCGATACATTAACATAAAAATCTGGTTCCTCTGCCATTATAAAACCTTTAGCTAAAAGGGTAGAATCTAAAACACGAAGTAATCTTTTTTCATCTAACTGACTAAGGCCAGATTCCATTTCTGGATAATAAGTATACCTTGCATAATTTGTAAAATTTGTGGTTTCATCATAATCGTATACCACTCGTGTTCCTGCACAAGAGGCAAAAACAATTACAATTAAAAGTAGAAGTACTCTTTTCATAACTTACTTTTAGACAAAGTACAAATAATGATGAGTTCTTGGGATACTGTTTATGTTATTAATTGTTAAGCATAGCCCACAGCTTATCTTTTAGCTCTTGAATTCCTTTTTGAGCAACGGAAGAAATAAAAATGTATTCCACATCTTTAAAATCTTCTTTCAATAAGCCATCCATTTCACTAATTAGCTCATCATCTAACATGTCTGCTTTAGAAATAGCCACTAAACGTTGTTTATCCAATAGCTCTGGATTGTATCTTCTTAACTCGTCCAAAAGTATTTGATATTCTTTTGATATGTCCTTACTATCCGCAGGGATTAAAAACAACAAGGTTGCGTTACGTTCTATGTGTCTTAAAAAGTAATGACCTAAACCTTTACCTTCTGCAGCTCCCTCAATAATTCCTGGGATATCTGCCATAACAAAACTTTGAAAATCACGATACTCTACAATACCCAAATTAGGTTTTAGCGTAGTAAATTCATAGTCAGCTATTTTTGGTTTCGCCGATGTTATTACGGAAAGTAAGGTAGATTTCCCCGCATTAGGAAACCCTACCAAGCCAACATCTGCTAACACTTTTAGCTCTAAGGTTAAGTGCTTTTCTTCTCCCGGCAAACCTGGCTGCGCGTAACGCGGGGTTTGGTTGGTTGCACTTTTAAAATGCCAGTTACCGCGCCCGCCTAACCCCCCTTTTGCAAGGATTTTTTCTTCTCCATCTTCCGCAATCTCAAAAAGAATGGCGTTAGACTCCGTATCTCTTACCACGGTACCCAAAGGCACTTCTAGATAGACATCTGCACCGTCTGCACCGGTACTACGTTGTCTACTACCGTGTTCTCCGTGCCCTGCTTTAAAGTGTTTTTTAAATTTGTAGTGTACCAGTGTCCAAAGGTTTTTGTTCCCCTTGATTATAACATGACCTCCACGACCACCATCACCGCCATCCGGGCCACCCTTGGCCACGAACTTTTCTCTACGTAAATGCGTAGACCCCTGGCCACCTTTGCCAGAGTTAACATGTACTTTTACGTAATCAACAAAATTCCCTTCGGTCATAACTTAACTAACTACTGCCCTATTTTTAAAGCGACTCTATTACCGTTCTTATACGCTCTGTAATAGCTTCTATTTCTCCAATTCCGTTCACGGAATGTAATTTACCTTGCGCCTCATAGTAAGCCTTTAATGGCGCTGTTTTTTCATTGTACTCATCAAATCGGTTACGGATTTTGGACTCATCTTGATCATCCGTTCTGCCGCTAACTTTACCGCGCTCCAATAAACGTTGCACCAAAATATCGTCTTCTGCTTCTAAGGCTATGGTAGCATCTACCTTCATGTCTTTAGACTCCAAGAAGTTATCCAAAGCTTCTGCTTGCGCTGTGGTTCTAGGAAAACCATCAAAGATAAATCCTGCTGCATCCGGATTTTTTTCTACCTCATCCTTGAGCATATTAATGGTAACCTCATCTGGCACTAATTCGCCCTTATCAATAAAAGACTTAGCCAGTGTTCCTAGCTCCGTCTGGTTTTTAATATTGTATCTAAAAACATCTCCAGTAGAAATGTGTTTTAAATTGTATTTTTCTTTTAAAAATCCTGCTTGGGTGCCTTTACCTGCCCCTGGCTTACCAAAAAGCACTAGGTTTATCATATTTGTTTGGTTTAGTGTATACACTTCTCTTAGGTTACGGCCAAGTTCATTGTAATCTAGTCCGTAGCCAACTATAAAATTGTTGGGTATGTCCATGCCAAAATAATCTATGGCATACTCCCCATTATAAATTTCGGATTTGTAAAATAAGGAAGCAATCTTAAACTCCTTTACATTGGTATCAGAAAACAAATGCACCAACTGCTGCAATGTACGGCCCGTATCTATAATATCTTCCAAAATAATTACGCTCTTACCCGCTATATCTTCAGAAACATCCAAAAGGGTTTCTACTATCCCTGTAGAGGTAAGGCCTTGGTAAGAACTTAGCTTTACAAAAGAAACCTCACATGGATGGGGATAGGCTTTAAGAAAATCTGACACAAACATAAAAGAACCGTTGAGCACACCAACGAACAAAGGCACTTCATCTTTATAATCTTCCGCAATGGCAAGTGCCATTTTTTCTACGGCATTGAGTATCTGAGCCTCGCTCAAATACGGCTTAAAAAATTTATCGTGCAATTGTATCACCTGTGTCCCCTGTTTTTGCAGTGGGCAAATATACTATTTTTTAATGGCCCTTAACGCCTAAAACTTCTTGCTTTAAAGGAATACCCGTATTTTTGCCAGCATTAAAATTAGATATAACCATGCACTTCTTTTCTTCGGATTTTAAACTGGGTATTTTAGGCGGTGGCCAATTGGGTAAAATGATGCTTTATGAGACACGTAAATGGGACATAACAACTAAAGTTATGGACGATTCTAAGGAAGCACCGTGCGCTATAGCCAGTAATGAATTTGTACTTGGCGACCTTTTAGATTATGATGCCGTGATGGAATTTGGAAAGGATGTAGACGTGCTCACCATAGAAATAGAAAATGTTAATGTTGATGCCTTAGAGACGCTAGAAGAACAGGGTAAAACTATTTATCCACAACCTAAAGTTTTGCGCGCCATACAGAACAAGGCTACCCAAAAGTTATTTTATAGGGATAGCGACATACCCACATCTGATTTTACTAGATATGCCTATACTTCTGAAATTAAAGAAAGTGTGCAAAATGGCGGTTTGGAGTTGCCTTTTGTTTGGAAAAGTGCGCAATTTGGTTATGACGGACAAGGGGTTAAAATTGTTCGTGAATTAGCTGATTTAGAAGGTTTACCAAACGTGGAGTGCATTGCAGAAGAGATGGTAAACTTCAAAAATGAATTGGCTGTAATTGTGGCTCGCAATAGTAAGGGCGAAACCAAGACTTACCCTGTGGTAGAAATGGAGTTTCATCCAGAGGCCAACCAAGTAGAATATGTAATTTGTCCAGCACGTATTCCAGAAGAAATAGCCCAAAAAGCGCAGGCCGTTGCAAAAAAAGTGAGCGAAGGTTTTGGACAGGTAGGTTTGTTGGCCGTTGAACTTTTTCAGACACAAGACGATGATATTTTAGTGAATGAAGTAGCTCCAAGACCCCATAATAGTGGGCATTATAGCATAGAGGGCAGCTTTACCAATCAGTTTGAGCAACACATACGCTGCATTCTTGGTTTGCCTTTAGGAAAAACCGAAAGTAAAGTAGCGGGTGTTATGGTAAACCTTGTGGGGGCGGAAGGCCATACAGGAGAAGTAGTTTACGAAAACATAGAAGAGGTTTTGGCCATGGACGGGGTTACCCCCCATATTTACGGTAAAAAAATGACGCGCCCTTTTAGGAAAATGGGACATGTAACCATAGTAGATGCCGATATGGCAAAGGCCAGGCAGGTAGCACAAGAAGTAAAAGAAAAAATAAAAGTAATAAGCAAATGAGCAAAGTAGCCATAGTTATGGGTAGCACTAGCGACCTACCCGTTATGCAAGATGCTATAGATATTTTAAAAGGTTTTGATATCGAGGTAGATGTAGATATTGTGTCTGCCCACAGAACCCCAGAAAAACTATTTGATTTTAGTACCAATGCACACAAAAACGGATATGCGGTAATCATTGCTGGCGCAGGCGGTGCGGCACACCTCCCGGGTATGGTTGCCTCCATGTCTCCCCTACCCGTTATTGGCGTACCAGTAAAAAGTTCTAACTCCATAGACGGTTGGGACAGTGTTTTATCTATTTTACAAATGCCTGGGGGTGTACCTGTAGCTACGGTTGCCCTAAACGGTGCAAAAAATGCCGGTATTTTGGCGGCACAGATAATTGGCGCAAGTGACCAGTGTGTGCTTGATAAAATTTTAGTGTATAAAGAAGGACTAAAGGAAAAGGTAATCAAAGGCGCAGAAGAGGTTAGAAATAAGTATTAGTTATTGGTTGATGGTTGATGGTTGATGGTTGATGGTTGATGGTAAGAAACTGAAGAAATTAAAATTTGAAAAAGAAAACTATGAAAAATCCTTTGTTAGAACCGTTTGATATGGCTCCGTTTTCCCAGATAAAAAACGAGCATTTTAAACCTGCAATAGAAGAAAGTATCTCTTTGGCAAAAGCAGAAATTGAGGCAATTGCCAACAATAAAGAAGCCCCAACCTTTGAGAATACCATTGCGGCGTTGGACTATGCGGGCTATCAATTAGATCGGGTTACCAGTGTTTTCTTCAACTTAAACTCAGCAGAAACCAATGAGCACATTCAAAAAATAGCTCAAGAAGTTTCTCCGTTATTATCTGCTTTTCAGAACGATATTACCTTAAACGAAGGCTTATTTAAAAGGGTTAAAACGGTTTATGAACAAAAAGACAGTTTAGACCTTAATGGCGAGCAACAACAATTACTAGACAAGCGCTACAAAGCTTTTAGCAGAAACGGCGCCAACTTACCAGAAGACAAAAAAGAGCGGTTGCGAGAAATAGATGCGGAACTGGCAAAATTAAAACTCACCTTTGGTGAAAATGTGTTGGCAGAAACCAACAAATTTAAAATGCATCTAACGGATGAGTCTGATATAGCTGGCTTGCCAGAAGGCGCCAAAGAGGCAGCCGCGCAATTGGCAAAAACAAAAGAATTAGATGGTTGGTTAATTACCCTAGATTACCCAAGTTACATTCCTTTTATGAAATATGCAGAAAACAGGGAATTGCGCAAAAAACTTTCTTTGGCCTTTGGCAGCAAAGGGTTTCATGGGGATGAACTAGACAACCAGGATAATGTTTTAAAGATAGCCAAACTACGTTTTGAGCGTGCCCAATTGTTAGGCTATGCTACCCACGCACACTATGTGCTGGAAGAGCGTATGGCGGAAACCCCAAAAAAAGTAAATAATTTTCTACAAGAACTATTGAGCAAAGCTAAACCTGCTGCCGAAGCTGAGTTTAAGCAATTACAAGATTTTGCCAAAGAAGTAGATGGTATAGACCTGCTACAAAAGTGGGACAGTGCTTTTTATAGTGAAAAGCTTAAGCAGAAGCTTTTTGATTTGGATGATGAAACGCTTAAACCTTATTTTAAGTTAGAAAATGTTATTGATGGTGTCTTTAAGGTTGCCGAAAAACTATTTGGACTTACGTTTAAGGAAGTAACCAACATAGATAAGTACCATGAAGATGTAAAAACCTTTGAAGTTTACGATGCTAATGATGATTTCTTATCACTTTTTTATGCCGATTTTCATCCTAGACCAGGCAAACGTGGTGGCGCTTGGATGACCTCTTTTAAATCCCAATTTAGAAAGGACGACAAAAATGTGCGACCACATGTAAGTAATGTTTGTAATTTTACTCCCTCTACAGCTAGCAAACCGTCCTTATTAACGTTTAATGAGGTTACTACCTTATTCCATGAATTTGGCCATGGTTTACACGGTATGCTGGCAGACACCACCTACCCTAGCCTTTCTGGAACATCTGTATATTGGGATTTTGTGGAGTTGCCAAGTCAGGTTTTTGAAAATTGGTGTTATGAGAAGGAAGCGCTAGAATTGTTTGCCCATCATTATGAAACAGGGGAATTGATTCCTATGGAACTGGTGCAAAAAATAAAAGAATCTGCCACCTTTCAAGAGGGGATGCAAACCGTACGCCAATTAAGCTTTGGTTTATTGGACATGGCTTGGCACGGTCAAGACCCAACCCAGATTACCAATGTTAAAAGTTTTGAAAGCAAAGCTTTTGCAGGCACTCAGTTATATCCTGAAACGGCAGAAACCTGTATGAGTACTTCTTTCTCCCATATATTTCAAGGGGGGTATGCTTCTGGGTATTACAGCTACAAATGGGCAGAAGTTTTAGATGCGGATGCTTTTGCATATTTTAAACAAAACGGGATATTCAATAAGGAGATAGCCACAAAATTTAAAGATTACGTACTTTCTAAAGGAGGGACAGCAAACCCTTTGGATTTGTATAAGAAATTTAGAGGTGCCGAACCTAAAATTGAAGCACTTTTAGAACGAGCAGGATTACTAAACAAATCGGCTTAAGGATAACGCAAACTCCCTTACTTTAATTCTTGCGGAGTTTGTATTGCCACTTTTCACGGAATATTTCCTGTCAATATACCATAGGTTTTTTACATCTAGTAGTAATTTTCTTATTAATCTATAAATATTAACTTACATTTATAGTAGATGTATATCATAAACAATAAGATAATTAATACGTTAAGTTGTCGTTACTAACTACATGTTTAGTCTTCCTAAAATACATACGGATAAATTTAAGCAAGCAGGTAAAATTGCCAAGGTTGGAATATTTGAATATGAAATTGCCACACAGGAGCTATTCTGGAGTGATGGAATCCGGGTGATGACGGAGACAGAAATGAATGTTACCCCTAACCTACCACAGGTATTCTCTTTATTACAAGGTACCCGTAATAAGTATTTACTACGTAATGCTTTTACTAAGGCCATCAGTAAAGGTATAATGATGAACGTAGATTTAGAGATACGCACGCCGAAAGGCAATCAAAAATTTGTATGGTGTATAGGTGAAGTAGAATTAAAAAATGGAGTCCCCACCAAAATATATGGTATAGCTCAAGATATTACCACGCGTAAACTCCTTGAAAAAGACTTAAAAACCCAAAACCAACAATTACAATTTGCCGAAAAAACGGTTGCAATTGGGTATTGGAAATGGACTTTGGAGACCGATGAAGTTATTTGGTCTAAGAATTTATACACTATTTTTGACGTAGCCCCTGGTACTCCACTTAAGTTCAATGATGCCGTTGCAAAAGTGCATCCCGATGATGTAACCCATGTAGAACAATGTACACATCAAATTGTAACAACAGGGCAATTTAATAAGTTTAACTATCGTATCGTACTAGATGATGGCACGGTAAAACATATAGAATTGCAGGGCCATACTACAGTAGATAAAAATAACAAGATAACCCAACTAGTAGGCACGGCTCAAGACATTTCCTCACAAATAGCCAAAGAAACCGAATTATTCCAAAAAAACTATCAGCTGAATAAAGCAGAAAAAATGGCCCGTATTGGGCATTGGACTTGGAATTTAGATGAAGACATTGCCCTATGGTCAGACAATCTGTACGACATATATGGTGTAGAGAGGGACACCACTATCAGCTTAGATAAATTTACAAGTTTTATAGCAGAAGAAGATAAAGCAAGAGTTAATCAGGTTATAGAGACCGCTATTAAAACCAAAGTTTTTAAAGATATTGTTTATACTATAAACCTTGAGAGTGGCGAAACCAAAATCATAAAAACAGTAGGTGAAGTAAAAGTTATTGCTAATAACCGTGTAGTAGAAATGATTGGCACATGCCAAGACATTACGGAGCAGGTTAGTAAGGAAAAATTACTCATACAAAAAAACCATCAGCTTAATCTAGCAGAAGAGATGGCCATTGTGGGGCATTGGTCATGGTTTCCATCTATCAATAGGGTCACATGGTCTAACAATTTGTATAAAATTTACGAGCACGAACTTGGCACTCCCATCAGTTATGACACCTATATTGGCTACGTTCACCCTCAAGATAAAAAGGCCGTATCTGATAAAATAAGAAAAGCTTTTGACACTGGAATTTTTGAAAAGCAGGTCTATCGTATACAGCTTAAAAGTGGCACTATTAAGACAATCAGATCCGTCGGAAAAGTAATTTTTGATGAAGATGGTAACGTTACAGAGATGTTAGGCACTTGCCAAGATATATCAGAACAAGTAGTGCAAGAACAAGAATTAGTAAGAAAAAACAACTATCTAACCTTTGCGGAACGCCTCACTAAAATTGGTTACTATCAATGGGATACAGTAACGCATGATATTTTATGGTCAGATAATCTTTATACTATATTTGAGCACGAAAAAGGCGCTCCCATTACGTTTGAAACATATTATAATTACATTCACGAGGACGACCGAGATTATGTACAAAAACAGGTAGAGCTAGGTTATGGAGGCAAAAAACACCATGACGTATTACACAGAATACAATTACAAAATGGAGCTGTAAAAAATATCCGTTTAATAGCGGTTGGCACTTATAACAGTAACAATGAGTTGGTAGAAGTGAATGGCACCTTACAAGATGTTACTGAGCAAGTACAAAGAGAACAAGAACTAATCTTAAAAAACGAATTACTAAACAGAGCAGAACAAGCCAGCAGTGTAGGCTATTGGCGTATGCAGGCAGAAAAAGGTGGTGCTGTTGACTTATCTGACAACTATTACCGAATTCTTGGTTTTGAGTTAGGCACTCCTATGGAGTTCGATACTCTATTAACAGTTGTATTGCCAGAGGACCGACATATTTTAATAGAGGCTAAAAGAGCCATTTTTAAGGACAAGCTCTTTCCCAAACATGTTTATCGTATAAAAACTCCAGATGGCATAATTAAAACTATTGAAAGTGAAGGCTCCTTAATTTTGAATGAGGAAGGGCGCATTGACGATATTATTGGAACCATAAAAGACGTTACTTTAGAATTAGAAGCCGAACTAAAATTTAAAGATTTACTAGCTTCTACCCCTGACGCTTTGCTCATTGCTAATGAGGCGGGAGAAATACAATTGGTAAATAAACAGGCAGAATTATTTTTTGGCTACTCAGAAAAGGAACTAAAAGAAATTATTGTTGTAGACCTTGTGGCTAAAGGATACAAGCGCAAAAGTGTAGCCTATTACGAAGAGTTTTTTAGAAATCCGCAAAACATAACCCTAACTGATTTTGACGACTTACATCTTATAAATCGTAGAGGTGACCGTATTCCTGCCACTGTAACCTTAGGTCCGTTTAAAACAAACAATGAGGTTTTAGCTATTATCACCTTAAAAGATATCACCTTGCAAAAGCAACAAGAAGCCGAACTACTTACCGCGAATACGGAATTAAAAGCAAGTTCAGAAAAATTAAAAGAACAAAACAGACAGCTAGAGGATTTTACACATATTACCTCTCATAACTTACGCTCTCCTGTAAACAATCTTAATACCTTAATTAAATTCTATAATGAAACGGATGAGCAAGAAGAAAAAGACGTTTTGTTTGATAAAGTTACCATTGTTGCCAATCACCTAAACGACACCTTAAACACCTTAATTGAGTGTCTAATGATTAAAAGTGACACCAATATTGAAAGGCAGCAATTAGATTTAAATGCTGTTTTACAAAAAACCAAGGAACTACTCGCAGCAGAAATAAAGAAAACTGGAGCAGTGATACAGGCAGATTTTAAAGCCATATCTACTGTAGTTTACAACGATATTTACTTAGAAAGTATCTTTTTAAATCTTATTGGCAACGCTATAAAATACCGTTCTCCTGAGCGTAGTCCTATAATTAATGTAAGTACCAAATGGGAGCAAAACAGCGCATTTCTATATTTTAATGACAATGGACTAGGTATAGATTTGCAAAAACATGGTCATAAAGTTTTTGGCTTACACAAGGTTTTTCATAAAAATCCAGAAGCTAGAGGCATTGGCCTGTATATGACAAAAGCTCAAATAGAAGCCATGGGTGGCTCTATTGCAATTAAAAGTGAAGTGAACCAAGGAACCACATTTAAAATCGATTTAAATCTATCTCTTGATGTCTAAAAAACCAAGTGCTTGCATTATAGATGACGACGACATCTATCAATTTACCATGAAAGCTATTCTTAAAAAAAGAAACGCTTTTGAACATATCTATATTTTTGACAACGGTGATGAGGCTATGAGCTATTTTTTGGACCATTGTGACGCAACAGATAAATTACCAGATGTAATCTTCTTAGATATTGACATGCCTGTGTTAGATGGTTTTCAATTTATGGAACAATATAATCTGTTAAAACCAAGAGTAAAAAAAGACATCATTATTTATATGACTTCTTCTTCTTTAGACCCTAAAGACTATGAAAAAGCTACTAAATTACAAGACATAGTAGAATACATTGTAAAACCAATAGAAGACAGTAAGCTTACACAAATAAT
Organism: Croceivirga sp. JEA036; assembly: GCF_011882165.1. NCBI lineage: Bacteria > Pseudomonadati > Bacteroidota > Flavobacteriia > Flavobacteriales > Flavobacteriaceae > Croceivirga > Croceivirga sp. JEA036. The sequence continues at coordinate 62,080 of NZ_JAATON010000004.1, read as the reverse complement.
AGAAAAATTGCATAACGTTTAGTATAAACTAGATTCATTGATATAGTCTACTCCTAAATTTAAGCTGTTAGAAAATGTACCTACAGCTCCGAACAGCATTTTTTCTTTAGATTGGAACTGTAACGCATGGTCTGCATCATAAATTTCTATCGTTAGAAAGTCGTCTTCTATTGCCAAAATGTAATAGCTAAAGCTTTTTTGACCACTATATGTATTATTTAGGTACAAGCTACCTTGCACCAACTTATTGTCTTTAATGGTTGCTTTAACCAACGGATTACCTTCTTTGGCATACCGAGTAACAACTCCTGTCAACACTCCGTCTTTTAAAGTATAATCAAGTTTTTTCGCCATAGAATTTGGGTAAAACCGGGTACAATGAGCCGTTCCCCCTACAGCATAGTCCTTTACCAATCTCCCTTCTTTATCCGTAGAATCTTCTTTGGTTAACATACCGTCTTTAAACGTTTGTATAACCAAAGAACGACCATAAGACAATGGTTTTTCTCTAACACCATGGTATGGCTTACCCATTTTATACTCCATCTTACCAATTACGGCGCCCTTATCATCATAATAAATAGATAAACCATCTAACTCATCGTCTTTATAATGCAATTCACTTTGCAACTGACCATAATTAGAATAGGTTTTAAACACACCCTCTCGTTTGTCGTTAACGTATGTACCCGCTGTCAAAACATTTAAATTGTAACTCAATTTTTGATAGACACCGTGGCGTTGACCATCTTTTAACTCCCATTTTTCTTTTGTACTTGGCAAATAAGCTGTGCCGTTCCAAACCTTCCCGTTCTTAAACGTAGCTTCTGCTATTAATTCGCCCTCTTTGGTATAAAATACAGCACAGCATTCAATATCTACTTTTTGAATTAGCACAGGGTTTATTTCTCCATAACTGCTAGCACTGCCGTAATCGTACTTTTCTAGGTACACTTCTTTGCCATTTTTGTATTTGGCTATTTCCTTTACCTTATCTGATTCACTAAAAAATTTATATAGCGTTCCATCCTTTTTTACATAATCGTATGCACCCAAAACTGTAGCATCTAAAGCGTAGAAAGTCCCAGATTCTTCCTTATAATTTTTGAAGTAGATATCACTTTGTTTATTACCGTTGCTATAAAAAAACTGCTCTCTAACCTTACTCCCGCCAGTTTTATCAAAATCCGTAATCTTTTTAAACCTCTTGGTTTCCTTCTCTCCTATTTGGCGTTTTACCCATGTAATCCGTTGTTGTAAAACGCCATTTTTGTAGTTTGCTATTTCTTGTACGGAATGGTCTTGGTAATCCAATCTATAGCGTTGACCGTTTAAAGGTTTGCCATATGTACCTTCCCCTTCTAATTCTAAAATACCTAGTTGCTCCCCTTGATAATCAAAATACATTTCTTTCCCAGGTATAGTTTTCACCTTTATCTTATTTGTTCCGAGAAAATATTCTTTTCTTTCTATTAGTTTACCTTCTTTATAAATAGTCCTAAAATTTCCGCTAATTTCTGTGCCAGTTACAGGCGCATAATTTTCATACGTAATAGATGCATCTTCCGTACCATCTTCTAGATAACTGGTTTGTGATTTTTTAATACCATTATCAAAAATGTTAACAACCTTTAATTGCCCGTTAGCATAATATTCTTTGTGGACCACTTGTTTACCCTTGTTATATGTAATTGCTGTTTTTACATCTTCTTCTGTAAACCCGTCTTTACTATAATTATTCCCATACTTAAATAGCGTACCACTATCTACTTTTCTACCATATTGGTCAAAGGTGTAAACGACAGCCCCTAGTTCTTTTCCATCCTTAGTATAAAATGTTTCTTTAAGTTGTGGTTCTTGAGTCAGTGCTATCTTTACATTTCCGTTGTCGTAATACAAGGTTTGCCCTAAATAGATTCCTTTTTTATAGTAATTGATAGCATGTACACGCATGGGGTTATAATTATAAAAAACTTCTATACCATCTATTCCAAAGTTGTCTAGCTTTACTTTTTTACCTAAATATTTTCCGTCTTTACCATAGTAAACTGCAGCTATTTCATATTCCTTTTGAGTACCAATACGTACCCTACGTATACCTTTAATATCATCTTCATACTCTATTTCCTTAATGGTATCACCTTTAACTTCTATGTAGTTGCCTCCAAAGCCTACTGTAATGGTATTTCTTTTACCTGCAATCTGTTTGTTATTTTTATATGTAGCTATCAGCTTTTCTCCACCTAAATAACTAATGTATGGTCCTTCTAATCTTCCATTTACATACGCCGCTTGTTGCAACACTGCACCATTTTCTTTATACCATGTTACTGTACCTTGCCATATTTCTTTGGTAGGCGATGTGGAAGTTGCTTCCATCTGTTTTTGTCCGCTCATATAAAAGTCTCTGTAGCGGTATAAATCTCCTTCTTTAATTACTGGCAATCGGTAATAACTTGCTATACTTTTACTGGCAACTGGTTTCCATTTTGCATCAAAATAAACAGTATCTTTCTGATTATTAGATTGGCTGTTTGCAAAACTTACCATACAGAAAATAAAAAAGACGGACAACTGGTTAAACTTCATTTTTGTTCTCAAATTTTGATTCAAGCCAAAGATAAAAAACCGTGAAATCGATTACCTCCCCGTTTTCAGGGTTTCTCTAGCAAAACCATACTAAACCCTACATAAACGACGTTAGCATAAGAGACTTCATAAAACGTGAGTAGGAAATTTATTGTTAAATTTTATTAAAGAGGAGATTAATTTATTTAATTTGCAAGGCATCTCCGCTTTACAAGCTGAGTATCAAAACATAAACACCCAAAAAGACTAGTCATACGCTAATAAACACCTTGACCTTAAATAAAGAACAATGGTAATGGACAGCTATTCCGAATTCACCGGAAACATTATTGAAGAAACAAATCATATTGCGAGAATAGGGATTTGGTATTACGATTTGGTTGAGGAAAAACTGCATTGGAATAATATTATAAAAGACATTGCGGAAATACCGCACGACTTTGAACCTACCTTACAAACCGCTTTTGGTTTTTATAAAGAAGGAATTAACAGAGATACTATCTATGCTTCTTTTATCCATACCATTAAAACAGGTGAACCCTTTGATGTTGATTTAGAAATAGAAACGGCTAAAGGGAATCAACGTTTTGTACGCTCCATTGGACAAGCAGAACATATTAACGGTCGTTGTGTTAAAGTATATGGTATTTTCCAAGACATTACAGAAAGGACAAAGAATAAGATTCTTTTAGATAAAAAGAACAAGCAGCTCACTTTTGCAGAAGAACTGAGCATGATTGGTTATTGGAATTGGGATTTAGTGAATGACAATTTGACCATGTCTGACAACCTTTATCTCATGTACGATTTGCCATTAGGTAAACCCTTAAGTGTTGCAGATGCTTACTCTAGGGTACACAAAGAGGATTTAAATGGGGTAAACAAGCACTTGACTAAAGTTCTTAGAACCAAAAAGTTTGAAAAATACATTCATAGAGTAGTTAAACAGGATGGTACTATAAGATATTTAGAGCTTATTGGTAAGACCGTTACGGATGAGAATGGCAAAGTAATTGAACTTTTTGGTTCTTGCCAAGATATCACGGAGCAACGTATGGCAGAAATTAAATTCCGGGGATTAATGGAATCCGCTCCGGATGCTATGGTCATTACAGATGAGCGGGGGCGTATACAACTTATAAACAATCAAGCAGAATTACTTTTTGGTTATTCTTTACGAGAGCTTTTTAAAAAACCGGTGACACTACTAACTCCCACCAGTTTAAGAGATTTAGAAGTATTTTACGGTAAAGATTTTTATAAAAATCCTAAGAATATTCTATTTAAATCTAGTCATGATTTATTCATTACTAACAAAGAAGGCAAATACATCCCTGCACAGATTAGTGTTAACCCTGTAGCCACTGCAGAAGGCACTTTAATTTCTATAGCCATCAGAGATATTACCGAACAAAAACGGGCTGAATATAAAATTCTTGAAACCAACCAAAATTTAAGACATACCACTACAAAATTAAAAACTCAGAATAAACAATTAGAAGATTTTACACATATCACCTCTCATAATTTACGTTCACCTGTAAGCAATTTAAATACGCTTTTAGGTTTTTACAAAGAAGCTGAAGACGATGAGGAACGTGCTCTTATCTTTGAAAAGTTTGAAACCGTTGTAGACCATTTAACAAGCACATTAAACACTTTAATTGACTCCTTAACTGTAAAAAATAACAGAGGTGAAGTATTAGAAACCTCTATGAGCCAAACCTTTAAAAAAACCAAAGAGATGCTTGGTCCAAATTTACAGAAAACGGGCACCTCTATAACTGTAGATTTTTCACAATTAGATACTTTAAGATATAACCCCATTTACTTAGAAAGCATATTCCTAAATTTAATGAGCAACGGAATCAAGTACCGTTCACCCAATAGAGCTGCTCATATTAAAATACGTACAATATTAGAAGGTAGTAAAGCGTTTCTAGAATTCGCCGATAATGGTCTTGGGATAGATTTACAGCGTTACGGCCACAAAATATTTGGCCTAAATAAGGTATTCCATAGAAATCCAGAAGCACGCGGCGTAGGTTTGTTTATGACCAAAGCCCAGGTAGAAGCCATGGGCGGTTCCATTAGAGTAGATAGTAAAGTAGATGTAGGAACCACATTTACCATAGATTTAAATTACACCCTTGATGACAAATAATCTTAATGTTTGTATAGTAGATGATGATGCAGTGTACCAGTTTACAATGACTTCAATTTTAGAAAAACTAAAGTCTTTTGATAAAATTTTGGTTTTTTCTGACGGAGAAGAGGCTATAGAATATTTAATTTCTAACCTAGACAATAATAAACAATTACCAGATGTTATTTTCTTAGACCTAGACATGCCTATAATGGATGGTTTTCAGTTTATGGAAGAATACATAAATATTAAGCCACGAGTGGGTAAAAAAATAACCATTTACATGGTCTCATCTTCAGTAGACCAAAGAGACATTGATAAAGCCAATTCTATTAGCGAAATATCGGACTACATTATAAAACCTATTAGACCGGTTAAATTAAAAGCTATTGTAGAAGAATTACGCTCCACTGGTAAACTGTAATTGCTAGGGCAAAGTTTCAACTCCTATAGATACCATTCTAAAAGCTACCCATAAAACGACTAATACCGCTACCAACGCAACAATTCCTTTTCTGTATTTAAATACCATAGCCAAGGTTTTGCTTTCAATTTATCACAATTTGTGAAATATTTAAGAGATTAAAGAAAAAATAATAACCTTTATTTCAATTCTATTTTTTGTAGCTGCTCAAAAAACACGCTAAGAAAATTGTTTAATCCTAGGAAAATCAATAAAATAGATGAACAATGTTTTAGGGTAATGCTGTGAGAGTTTTGTGAACCTTGGGGTGCAAATTTGTAGTCTAACTAAAGAATGTACCACATTCCTTAAATTCACTACATTTGGAATTACGAAAAAAACACATGCCAGTTAACCATTTAAACCCAAATATGTGGGTGGATAATTACGCGGACTATCTTTTTAATTACGCAGTTAGTCGTGTTAATGACACCGAAATAGCCAAAGATTTGGTACAAGAAACCTTTATGGCCGGCTTAAATTCTGCCAAAAACTATAAAGGTGATGCTGCCGAACGGACTTGGTTAATTGCTATATTAAAGCGAAAGGTGATAGACCACTACCGCAAAATCAACTCTAAAAAAGGTAAAGCAGAGGTAAAAGTTAACTTTGTTGCTAACGATGAGCAAGAAGGCGATTGGTTAGAAGAAAAAGTGGCAGATCCATTTTCTTTAAGCGGTGATGATGCTATGGAAAATGAAGAATTGGGTGTAGCTATTTATAATTGCTTATCTAAATTACCTAAAAAGCAAAGCGATGTTTTTAGGATGAAAACCATTCAAGGAATGGCTACAGAAGATATTTGTAATGAATTAGGAATTAACCCGTCTAATCTTTGGGTTATGATACACAGAGCCCGAACATCCCTAATGGGTTGTTTAAATCAAAATTGGTTTTAGTACTTATGATTTCTTGCGATAAAGCTGCCGAAATTTGTAATAAAAGTCAGTATGATGAAGCTGGCTTTTGGGAAATTTTAAAATTAAAAATACATGTGTTCTATTGCAAACACTGCAAAACACATTCTAAAAAGAACACCCAACTTACAGCGCTTTGTAATAAGGCTAATTTGCACACAATGAGTGTAAGTGATAAAGAAGCACTTAAAAAGACCTTAGAAAAAGAATTATAACGCACTTTTGTACAACATCGTAAATAAGGCCATTACTATCGGTATTGCCTCTACCCATAATGCTGCATAGTTATTTTTCTGCTGTATACGTGTAAAAAAAAGTGCAAGGAATAAAAGAAAAATCCAAAGTACATCTTGCCAGTACCCTATAGTTGATATTCGCCGTTCTATTAGCGCTAAAAGTACGTAGAACAACAGCAAACCGTAACCTATTTGCTTTGTTTTAGCAATCCCAAACCGTTGTGGTAAGGTCCTTAGCTCTAAAGCATCGTATTTTAAGTCTCTAATTTCAAAAGGTATCAATAACACCAATACTAATACGAGTTGTTGTAAAAACAACCACAAAATGGTTAAATCAAATACTTTACAATCTGCCAATATAGGAATCCAAAGCGTAAAGCCTGCCCAAACCAAAGCCACCAGAAAAATTTTTAACCCCCCTAAGCTTCGTAAATTTTTTGCCCTCGGCAAAAAAGGAATGGCATATAGGGCAGAGATGACCGCCAAGATACAAAGCGGCAGGTACAACTGCGTATCCACATAAACAAACAGAACGTAAAACGCTAAAAAACCAACTATAAAACTAAATAACTGTATAGTTCTGTGGTGTGGAGTAGACACTAGAATATACTTTCTAGCTTCTACCCCGTATTTTATAAAATTATAACCAACAATCGTAGCACTCCATAAAAAGATTGCATACCAAAAATCAAAAGAAATGTTTAGCTTTTCTAGTGTTACATAGTACAAGGAAGAAACCGCCAAACCTACATGGATACTAGCATCCAAATAAAATTGTAGTAAGCGCCTAAACGTTTTCATTAAACAAAAGTAGCCAAAGCTTTTAGAAGGTTAATTCTTGGTTAACAACTTTAGATTTGCCCTGTCGCCAATTTGCCAATTATAAGTGAATTAATCAGTAATTTTGATCACTTTATTTTTTGGGTACTATGAATACAGAACTATTTGCAGCCCGCCACATTGGGGTTAGGGAACAAGACTTGAAGAAAATGCTTCAAGTAATTGGGGTACAAGATTTAGAAGAATTAATGTACCAAACCATTCCAGATGATATCCGCCTTAAAAAGGAATTGGATTTACCTACTGCCCTTAGCGAGCATCAGTTTTTGGAACACATTCAAAAACTATCAGAAAAAAACAAAGTATTAAAGACTTATATTGGGCTTGGTTACCACAATACCCTAACGCCTTCCGTAATTAAAAGAAATATTTTAGAGAATCCAGGATGGTATACCGCCTACACACCGTATCAGGCAGAAATTGCTCAAGGTAGATTAGAGGCTCTTCTTAATTTCCAGACTATGGTGTGCGATTTAACCGGAATGGAAATTGCCAATGCTTCTCTCTTAGACGAAAGTACGGCCGCGGCAGAAGCAATGACTATGCTTTTCGATTTAAGAAGCAGACAACAAAAGAAAGAAGGCATACTCAAATTTTTTGTGTCAGAAGAAATACTACCACAAACCCTAAGTTTACTGCAAACCCGTGCCATTCCTCTAGAAATAGAACTTGTAGTTGGCAACCACCAAACGTTCGATTTTAGCACAGAATTCTTTGGCGCCTTACTACAATATCCGGGTAAAAACGGAATGATTTATGACTATACAGATTTTGCCAATAAAGCTAAAGAACAAGGTATTAAAATAGCTATTGCTGCAGATATTTTAAGCCTAGTATTACTTAAAGCTCCTGGCGAATGGGGTGTAGATGTAGTAGTAGGTACCACCCAACGTTTTGGTATTCCTTTAGGTTATGGAGGTCCGCACGCTGCATTTTTTGCTACCAAAGATGCCTACAAAAGAAATATTCCTGGGCGTATTATTGGTAAAACCAAAGATACAGATGGCAACCCCGCTCTGCGTATGGCATTACAAACCAGAGAACAACATATAAAAAGAGATAAAGCAACTTCTAACATCTGTACGGCTCAGGTTCTTTTAGCTGTAATGGCAGGCATGTATGCGGTATATCATGGCCCGGAAGGGTTAAAATATATTGCAGAAGGTGTACATAGAAAAACTAAAAAATTAGCAACAGCTCTAACAGAAAAAGGATTTGGTTTAGCTAACGCAAATTTCTTTGATACCATAACCGTTACTGTTAAAGATACTGAGGCATTAAAAAATAAAGCTTTAGAACAGGGAATTAACCTAAATTATTGGGATGCTACTGCAGTAAGTATTGCCTTAAATGAAGCAACTTCTGAAACGGATATTGAAGAGCTTATTGCACTGTTTAATGACAATTTAGCAAATACGCAAAAGTCCGCTGTAATCGGTATTCCAGAAAATCTAGAAAGAGATACCCCCTATTTAGAAAACGAAGTTTTTAACAGCTACCATTCAGAAACCGATTTAATGCGTTACATTAAAAAATTGGAACGTAAAGATTTGGCGCTAAACCATTCCATGATTTCTTTGGGTAGTTGTACCATGAAATTAAACGCCGCTTCTGAAATGTTGCCGTTAAGTTGGGCTAATTGGGGTAATATACACCCTTTTGTACCATTAGACCAAGCTGCTGGCTACCAAGAAATGCTGAAGAACTTAGAGGACTATCTTACAGAAATTACTGGTTTCGCGGCAACCTCGCTACAACCAAACTCAGGAGCTCAAGGAGAATTTGCCGGTTTAATGACCATACGTGCATACCATGAAGCCAATGGGCAAGGACATAGAAATATTTGTATAATACCAGCATCTGCGCACGGTACTAATCCTGCCTCTGCAGTAATGGCTGGAATGAAGGTAGTGGTTACCAAAACAGACGAACGCGGTAATATAGATGTGGCAGATTTAGAAGAAAAAGTAAAATTGCACTCAGAAAACCTGTCTTCTTTAATGGTAACCTATCCATCTACCCACGGTGTTTTTGAGTCGTCTATTAAATACATAACCAACCTAATACATGAACATGGCGGTCAGGTTTATATGGATGGTGCAAATATGAATGCGCAAGTAGGCTTAACCAATCCAGCAACAATTGGGGCAGATGTTTGCCATTTAAACTTACATAAAACCTTTGCCATTCCACACGGAGGCGGTGGTCCTGGTGTAGGTCCTATTTGTGTAGCAGAACAATTAAAACCATTTTTACCCACAAATCCTGTGATAGCTACTGGCGGTGAAAATGCCATAACTGCTATTTCTGCAGCTCCCTGGGGTAGCGCACTGGTATGTTTAATTTCTTACGGCTACATACGTATGTTAGGAACTAAAGGTGTAACTAATGCTACCAAGTACGCTATCTTAAACGCCAATTATATTAAAGAAAAACTAACGGGTAGTTATGAGGTATTGTACACAGGAGAAAGAGGAAGAGCTGCTCATGAAATGATTATTGATTGTAGACCTTTTAAAGCGAATGGTATTGAAGTTACAGATATCGCAAAGCGATTGATGGATTACGGTTTTCATGCTCCAACGGTTTCTTTTCCTGTAGCAGGCACCATGATGATAGAACCTACTGAAAGCGAAGGTATAGCAGAACTAGACCGTTTTTGCGAGGCTATGCTTTCTATAAGAGCAGAGATTGAAGCTGCAGATGTAGATGAACCTAATAATGTCCTGAAAAATTCGCCACATACAATGGCTATGGTTACGGCAGATGTTTGGGAGTTTCCTTATAGCAGGCAACAAGCCGCATATCCTTTAGAATTTGTGGCTGATAATAAATTTTGGCCATCGGTTAGAAGAACGGATGAAGCTTTTGGAGATCGTAATTTAATTTGTACTTGTGCGCCCATAGAAGCGTATGCAGAAGCTCAATAAGCCCTTATAAAACTGGGAGTTACCTAAAACTATAGTTTATAAAACACCACTTTCTTTTTTAATGAATAGTGGTGTTTTTATTTTTTGGGCATAATACATTTTATTATGCATGCATAGTATTTAATGGTAGTTTTCGGTATCTTTCCCTGTAAGACTAAACTGAATGAATATTACTATTACCGGAACGGGTAGTTACATTCCCGAAACTGCCGTACCAAACTCAGATTTTTTATCTCATGCATTTGTAGATGCTAATGGAATGGCGATTGCTGCTCCAAATACTGAGATTATTTCAAAATTTGAAGCCATCACGGGCATTAAAGAACGTAGGTACGCCAACGTAGAACAAAAGGCTTCGGACTTGGGATATTTAGCAGCAGAGAACGCCATAGCAGATGCCAATATAAACAAGGAGTCCATTGATTATATTATTTATGCACACAACTTTGGCGACCTTGCTCCGGGCAAACCTCAAGGAGATGTACTACCGAGTTTAGCCAGTAGAGTAAAGCATCTATTGCAAATCCAAAATCCTAACTGCGTAGCATTCGATTTAATATTTGGCTGCCCAGGATGGTTAGAAGCTATGATACAAGCCAAAGCTTTGATAGCAAGCGGAATGGCAAACACATGCCTACTAATTGGCGGTGAGACCCTATCACGAGTAGTAGACACCTATGACAGAGATAGTATGATTTTTGCTGACGGTGCAGGAGCTACAATTCTACAAAAAGATGGTGGCAATGGCAGTATTCTAGCTCATGCAACACAGACCTACGCTAATGATGAAGCGTACTTTTTATACTTTGATTCTAGTTATGAGAGTTCTGCAAAAAACGAACAGCAGTATATAAAAATGCATGGCAGAAAAGTATATGAATTTGCTTGTATTAAAGTACCCAAAGCCATGAAAGCCTGTTTAGACAAAAGTGATGTAGCCATAGATGAGGTCAAAAAAATTTTTATACATCAGGCAAATGAAAAGATGGATGAGGCCATCATTAAGCGCTTTTACAAGCAATACAACATGCCGGTACCAGATGGCATTATGCCCATGAATATTCAGCAACTAGGGAATAGCTCTGTTGCTACTATACCTACGCTGTTAGATATGGTACGTAAAGGGCAATTAGAAAACCATGCTTTGCAAGAAGGAGATGTTATTCTGTTTGCAAGTGTTGGGGCAGGTATGAATATAAATGCAATGCTTTACAAAGTTTAGCGTTTTTTAGCGCACAAATTTGGAATATGTTTACGGAAATTTGAATCTTTACCTTATGTACGAAGGCAAATTTCCGCATAAACGCTATAAACATACTTTAGCATTCTTGCAAAAACACATTACAAAAGACCAAAGCCTGCTAGACCTTGGTGTAGAAAATCCGTTTACCAAAATAATGATCAAGGCAGGTTACACAGTAGAAAACACCAAAGGAGAAGACCTAGACGAAGATTTTTCTAGTGTTGAAAATAGTGATGCTCCAGTAGTTACAGCTTTTGAAATTTTTGAACATTTAATTGCCCCCTACAACGTTTTAAAAAACATTAAAGCCGATAAGTTGGTAGCGAGCATACCCATGCGCTTATGGTTTGCCCCCGCATACCGTAGTAAAACTGACCCTTGGGACAGACACTATCACGAGTTTGAAGATTGGCAGTTTAATTGGTTGTTAGAAAAAGCAGGATGGGAGATTAAAGATAGTGCCAAGTGGACTAACCCAACCAAAAAGATTGGTGTACGCCCTTTACTTAGGTATTTTACCAACCGCTATTATATTGTCTACGCAGAGCGAAAAAAATAGACATGCAAATAAGCATCATCATCCCTGCTCATAATGAAGCTAAATATTTAAACGCTTGTTTAGCATCCTTTGTAGCACAAACACAGCCTCCAGACGAGCTCATTGTAGTGGACGATAATTCCACCGACGAGACGTACCAAATTGCAGCTTCTTTTGCTACCAGACACCCTTGGATTACCATAGTGCAACGTAAGAGTGAAGATGTACACATTCCCGGGAAAAAAGTGGTAGACACTTTTAACTTTGGCTTGCAAAAAACCAAAATTGCGTACGACTTAATTGGTAAGTTTGATGCTGATATAATTCTGCCTCCCAATTACTTTGAAGTAATGCGCAACCGATTTAAAGCCAACTGGCTATTGGGCATGTGCTCGGGAGTTTTGCATTTAGAAAAAAATGGCGTTTGGCGGTTTGAGGGTATCGCTAATAAAAACCATGTACGTGGTCCTATTAAATTGTATTACCGCCAGCTTTTTGAACTCATGGGAGGGCTAAAACCTGGTGTTGGCTGGGATACCGTAGATACGCTGTTATGTACGTTTCACGATTTTCAAATAGAAACAGATGAAAACCTCATCGTAAAACATTTAAGACCTACTGGACATGGGTACTCTGTTAAAAGCTATCAACAAAAGGGAAAAGCACTTTACCAAATGCGTTATGACGTCGTGCTAGCAAAAATCGCGTTGTTAAAAATGGCGCTACAAGCAAAATCTCCCCTACTCTATTTACAAGGAATTGTAGGCTACTTAAAAGCATTTTTTACGAGCACAAAACCTTTTGTTACCAAAGCCGAAGGCAAATACATTAGAAAGCACCGCTGGAAAGGTGTTCTTTCTAAATTAAGGATATAAAAAAAGTCGCTCTAAAGCGACTTTCTTCTTATTCTATCAATACACCTTATTCTAACACTTCTTCTATCGGCGTTCCAGTAGCTCCATTAGGAAAAGAAATGCCTAATAAAACCGATAAGGTAGGGGCTATATCTGGTATCTCTGTACGGTTAGCCGTTTCCCCTTTTTTAAATCCTACACCATAAAATAAAAGCGGTGCATGAGTATCATAAATAAAAGGAGAACCATGCGTGGACCCTGTCTTAGAATAACTAATGTGCGCAGGTTTAGGCACATAAATTACATCCCCAGAACGTTTTTGGTGCCATCCATTTTGCAAAATGTAAGGTATGCCTTTGGTATAATTTTGTTGCCACATTTGGCTGCCTGTGTATACTTTATCTATATCACTGTAACTCAAAATCTCATAGGCAATTTCTTCTTGAACGTCTGCCAATGCTATATCTAAATTATTAACCACTTTATGGTCTAAGAATATTTGCTCATTACTTATATTCTTTACAATGTCTGTAGTTCCGTAACGGTATTTTAAAAACTCCTGAAATTGAGTTTTAATCGCATCCATTTCAAGGTACCCGGCTGGCACTTTTTGGTCTTTTAAATAGGCTGGCACAGGTATTGCCGCATGGTCTGCAGTTAGGAACAAAGTATAATTACCTGCACCAACTTTAGCATCCAAACCATTTAACAATCGTTCTAAATCCTTATCTAATCTTAGATATGTATCCTGTATCTCTTTGGAATCTACCCCAAATTTATGACCTACATAATCTGTGCTAGAAAAGCTCACCGCTAAAAAATCGGTATCGCTATCCGCACCTAAAGCTTCGCCTTCTAAAGCTGCTAAGGCAAAATCTGTAGTAATACTATTGCCGTATGGCGTACTACTCAAAATACTAAATTGCCCATTTTCTTCCCAAAGTGCTGGCAAATCATATGGGAAGGTTGTAGTATCTTTACCTCTAAACTTACCCTCGTAATTATTGGCATCTACAACACTTTCTTTATAAGTTGCGATTGGCTTAAGAGTTTCCCATGGTTTTTTATAGCCCTCAACAATAGAAGATGCATTAAAATCTTGTACCCATTTGGGCAATTGATTCATATAATAAGAACTGGTAATAAAGTTACCCGTAGTACCACCTTCAAACCAATAGGCTGCATTTGCCGTGTGGCCACCAGGCAAGACAGCTCCTCTGTCCTTAATAGCTACTGCAATGGTCTTACCTCTCATTTGCGTAAACAACCTTAACTCATCTGTAATGGTGGTTGTCAACATTCTGTGTGGAGACATTTGTCCTTTAGCAGATGTTGTACCTATAGAGGTATAACTGTCATCAGCAGCGCAGTAAACAGATTTATCTGTTTCTTTATCGTACCAATTATTGCCAATTACACCATGTACAGCCGGTGTTGTACCAGTGTAGACCGATGTATGTCCAGGCCCAGTACTTGTGGGAGCGTAATTAAAGTGATGGTTTTTACAATTAAAACCATTATTTACTAATCTTTTAAAACCGCCTTCTCCATAGTGGCTCCAAAAACGAGTAAGATAATCGTAACGCATTTGGTCTACAATAATACCAACTACAAGTTTTGGTTTTTGAGTTTGGTGAATTTCTGGTGTCTCCTTAGCATTCTTCTTCCTCCTTTGTGCTGATGTGGTCCAAGTTATTGCACACAGTAATAGTAGTACAATACACAATCTGTGTTTATTCATAATTATAAATTATCCCATGCAAAACTATTCAATAAACCGTGTTAATGGATTAAAACAAGGTTAAAAGCGCAGCATTATTCTTATTTTTACCAAAGGATATAGACATTCGCTGCATGAATTACCTTGCTTCTATTGGAAAATACTTTATTATGGTTTGGGAGGTTTTTAAAAAACCTACTAAGTGGTCCATCATGAAGACTTTGATACTCAAAGAAATAGATGAACTTATATATGGTTCTCTGGGGATTATAATATTTATAGCCTTCTTTATTGGCGGGGTGGTAACCATACAAACCGCTTTAAACCTTACTAACCCATTAATCCCAAAAAGTCTTATTGGTTTTGCCACACGGCAATCTGTTATTTTGGAGTTTGCACCAACATTTACCTCTATTATCATGGTAGGAAAGGTGGGTTCTTACATTACCTCTAGTATTGGTACCATGCGGGTTACAGAGCAGATAGATGCCCTAGAAGTTATGGGTGTAAACTCTTTAAACTACTTGGTTTTCCCAAAAATTATTGCCATGCTTTTTTATCCATTTGCAGTAGCTATTGCCATGTACACCGGAGTATTAGGAGGTTGGGTAGCAGCTGTATTTGGAGATTATGCCCCTAGTGGAGATTACATTATGGGCTTACAGTTAGATTTTATTCCTTTCCATGTGTATTATGCCTTTATAAAAACATTACTATTCTCTTTTGTCATAGCAACAATGCCCTCTTATTTTGGGTATTATATGCAAGGGGGAGCGCTAGAAGTTGGTAAAGCAAGTACCACAGCATTTGTCTGGACCTCTGTGGTACTAATTATTTTAAATTATGTTTTAACCCAATTAATGCTTGGCTAATGATAGAAGTAGACAACATCCATAAAACGTTTGGTGAGAACCATGTATTAAAAGGGATTAGCACCACTTTTGAGCAAGGAAAAACCAATTTAATCATTGGCCAAAGTGGTTCTGGTAAAACTGTTTTTTTAAAATGCTTGTTAGGATTATTTTTTCCTGAACAAGGCGCTATACGCTATAGTGGCCAAGATTATTCCCAGTTGACAAATGATGAGCAACGAGATTTACGACAAGATATGGGGATGGTTTTCCAAGGCAGCGCTCTATTTGATTCTATGACGGTTGAAGAAAATGTACGCTTTCCTTTAGATATGTTTACCAAACAGGGTAAGTCTGAAATGCAAGACCGTGTAGATTTTGTTTTGGAAAGGGTTCGTTTGAAAGACGCGCATAAAAAATATCCCTCAGAAATTTCTGGAGGTATGCAAAAAAGGGTTGCCATTGCTAGAGCTATTGTAATGAAGCCTAGCTATCTATTTTGCGATGAACCTAATTCTGGTTTAGACCCCAAAACAGCTATCATTATAGATAATCTAATTCATGAAATTACGGATGAGTACAATATTACCACAGTAATTAATACGCACGACATGAATTCTGTAATGGAAATTGGAGAAAAAATTATTTTTCTAAAGAATGGTCATCTAGAATGGGAAGGCACCAATAAAGAAATTTTTAAAACAGAAAATGAAGCGGTTACAGACTTTGTATATTCTTCTGAACTGTTTAAAAAGGTACGCCAAATGTATATTGAAGAAAGGAACTGATTTAAAAAACCAGCTCCTTTTACTATAGATTTATAAACGTCTTATCTGCAAAGTACTATCTTGCAAACGCTGTTTTAACCATTTAGACAGTTTTTGCTGTTCTTTGTCTATATGGGAATTTTTTAATTTTTCATCCCACTTAACTTCAAATACAGGCACGGTATCTAGCTTCTTAAAGTTAGATTTGATTTGATATGCAAAATTGATTTCAGTTAAATCCTCATAATTAATTTTAGCTTCAGCCGTAATTTCGCTAAAAGGAATTTGCTTTCCTACATTTCTACTCAAACGGGCCACTTCTGCCTCTAAAAAATGTATTCGCTCTTCTCTGGTTAGCAATTCTGCCTTTTTAGCTTCGTATAACTCGGTTACGTAGTTAAATTTTTCTTCAGAATCATCCTTACCACCCTGTATTACGTGTAATTCCGCATCTTTAAGCTTACTAAAATTGTTCTTTTTAGTACGCCAAGAATTGATGATGTTTTCTGGGATTTCCTCAGTACCCATACAAACAATCTCTATAACACCACCATCTTTCTCATACTCTAATTTAGTAAGGTTATCTACATACCTACCATTATTAGAAAACTCATAAGACTCAATAGTATCTCCTAAAAATTCCTGCGCTTGCTTTTTAAACATACTCTCATTAAAAGCCATATAAAAAGTATAACCCGCTGGGAGCATTACTAAAAAACCTACGGTGGATGCAATACGTGCAATAAAACGTCTTCTTTGGCTATTGGCATACTTAACCATAGGAAAACGAAGGTATTTTACTACCAAGAAGGTTGCTAAGCCTATAAAAATTGTATTAATTATAAACAGGTACATAGCCCCTAACGCATACCAATATTTACCAATAGCCAAACCAAAACCAACAGTACATAGTGGCGGCATTAATGCTGTGGCTATGGCTACTCCAAAAATTACACTTGCAATGGTACCTCTTTTAGCACGTGCAATAACCAATGCCAAACCACCAAAGAATGCAATTAATACATCTCTAATATCTGGTTTTGTTCTAGCTAAGAGCTCAGAACTTTCATCTTGTATAGGAAAAACATAAAAGAAAAGAAAGGCGGTAATTACACTAAGTACCACCATGACCACAAAGTTTTTTAAAGATTTGCGTAAGGTCTCCACATCATTAATGGCTAAGGATAACCCCATACCCAATATAGGGCCCATAAGCGGAGAAATTAGCATTGCTCCAATAACCACTGCTGTAGAATTGGCGTTTAACCCAATAGACGCAATAAATATAGAACAGATAAGAATCCAAGATGTATGGCCTTTAAAAGGTATATCTTGTATAATAGATTCCTTTGTGGCTACAGCATCTGTATTACTTCTAATCTCTAAAAGCTCTGACAAGAACTTTTTTACACTACCTAGTAAACCTTGAAAATCCTTTTTAACGTCTTCCGAATTAGATTCGGTTTTGTGGTCGTCTTCTTTAAATAAATTTTGACTCATATATTATGCGAATTCGTCTCCAAACGCATCACTAACCTGCCCTCTTACTTGCTTTATATCTTGCTGTTTGGATTTTGGGTAAATTAACAACACATCATCTTTATCTACAACAATATAATCATCCAAACCATCAATCACTACTATTTTACCTGCTTTAGTACTAATCATATTTCCTTTAGCATCGTTTAGTACGGTATTGGCATTTACTGTTGCGTTATCTTGTGGGTCTTTTTCTAACTTATCGTATAAAGCGCCCCAAGTACCTAAATCATTCCAATCAAAAGTAGCAGGTAAGGTATAAATCTTTTTGGCCTGTTCTAAAATAGCATAATCAATAGATATGTTTTCTGCCTGTGGATAATGTTCGGCTATAAAATCTTTTTCCTCGCTATTATTATAGCAAGACAAACCTTTCTCAAACAAGTTATATTGCGATGGCTGGTATGCTTTAAAGGCATTTACAATAGTTTCTACGCTCCACATAAAAATACCGGCATTCCATAAAAAGTTACCTTGTTCTATAAATGACTTTGCCGTTTCTAAATCGGGCTTTTCTCTAAACTGTGCTACTGGCTTTAAATCTTCTGTGGCCGATTTTTCAAATTCAATATACCCAAATCCGGTATTAGGAAAAGTAGGCTGTATCCCCAGCGTACATAATGCATCTTGTTCTTCACACTTAGCAAAACAAGCTTTTACGTCTGCCTCAAAAGCAGCTTCGTCTTCTATCCAGTGGTCACTCGGTGCTACAATCATCACCGCATTCGGATTCATTTTCTGAATCTTTAACGATGCATATAAAATACATGGTGCGGTATTACGCATTGCAGGTTCTAGCACCACCTGTTCTTGCTTTACTGCTGGGAGTTGTTCTAACACCAAATCATTATAACGTTCATTGGTGAGAATTAAAATATTTTCTGTGGGTATAAATTTATTTAAACGGTCAAATGTTTTTTGTATTAAGGACTTTCCAGTTCCTAACATGTCATGGAACTGCTTTGGATTATTGGTTGTACTTACCGGCCAAAAGCGTGATCCTACGCCACCAGCCATTAAAACGGCATAATAATTTTTATTCATGGTCTATATTTAGTCTTTTAATACTTCTACTTCAGCATTGGGCTGAAACAAATACATCCGTCCCGTTGCCACCTCCAAACACTCATAGCGTTTGGTTCTTTTTTTACCCTTTTTAAAGATTTTTCCATTATAAATGCGAAAAACACTTCCCATAGGTAATTCAAAAACGTAAGAATTTTCTTTATGTTGCACTGCATCATACTGTTTCAATGCAACGGCCAAATTAGTATCTGTACTGCTACTTGCCTTTGGATTTCTAAAATGATTTGCAATTACCGGCAGCAATTTAGAAGGGAAAACTTCTGGTCTTATAAATGGCACCATTAAATTTATAAAGGTTTGTTTCCACTCCACCCCATGCGGTTTTATTCGCCTACCATATTTTTCAAAAGCCACCAAATGCGCAATCTCATGGATTAGCGTAATTAAAAACTGGTACTTATTACTTGTGGCATTCATAGTAATTAGATGTTGTCCGTTAGGCAGCCGTCTATAATCCCCATGCCTAGTTACGCGTTTGTTCACAATCTTTAAATGAACTCCAAACTGCTTAATTAATTCCAAACAAGGTGTCACAGCCATTTCTGGCAAATACTTTTCCAACACTTGGCTCATGCAACAAAAATAGAGATTAGAAAGCTACTATTTTAAGACGTAGCGATAAAATAATGAGAACTTTACAAACGTTAAGAGGGTGTATTTTAATTTTATTCGTGTAAATACAACCAACATTATGGTAAGCAGAAGGAGATTTTTGAAGGGAGCAGCAGCACTTGCCGGCACAGGAGCAATAATGGGCTTGTATTCCTGGCAAGTAGAACCACATTGGTTAGAATTTGTACACAAACGTATGCCTGTTGCCAATTTACCTAAACCGCTCGTTGGCAAAACTTTATTACAACTTAGTGACATCCATGTTGGACCTAAAGTAAATCAAAAATACCTATTAGATGCAGTTGCAAAAGGCACAAGCTTAAACCCAGACTTTGTAGTTTACACAGGAGATTTTATCCATTTTGAAAACAACGACACCTTTTTAGATTTAAAAAAAGTTTTACAAAAAGCACCAAAAGGAGCCTTGGGCACCTATGCTATCCTTGGAAACCATGATTATGGAGAACAGTGGTTAGATGCAGAAATTGCGGATACTATCACAGACTTATTAACGCAAGAGGGTATTACCGTTTTACGTAACGAACAGCAAAATATTCACGGGCTAAATATTATAGGCATAGACGATTACTGGGGCACTAACTTTTTCCCTAAAAATGTATTGAAACAGTATGATGCTTCCCAAGCTAATATTGCCCTATGCCACAACCCAGATGTGTGCGATTTAGATGTATGGAATGGTTATCAAGGCTGGATTTTATCCGGACATACCCATGGTGGGCAATGCAAATTACCTCTTTTAGAACCCCCAATACTTCCCGTACAAAATCCTAGGTACAGTGCTGGTGAAATTGACCTGTTTGATGGCCGTACGCTATATATCAACAGAGCCTTAGGACATTTGCATCAATTACGATTTAATGTTAGGCCAGAAATAACGGTCTTTACCTTGGAAGAACTAAATTCTTTTGGTTAAAAAAATCTGAATTTTAAAACAACTCTAAGTACATTTAGTAAAACTGAATGTATGAAGCTCCACGTATTAGTTTTTTTATCGCTACTATGCTTTGCTTGCAAGAAAAACGACATTTCTAGTAACATAGCTGCATTAAGTACCGAGATAGAACATATCCAAGGAAAGTCTGCGTATTTAGATTCCCCTTTTGTAACTGCTGGCAATCGAGTATACATGGTAGGGCATCAAAATGGGAGTTTTCCTGATTTAGGATGGCACATTAAAGGAGAAATGGGCGGCATATGGAACCACCCAATAAAACTAATGGATGGTTTTGAGCTTTCTATTATTTTGGATAACAAAGAGTATGCTTTAACTCAAGCAGATATTTTTACCAATTATCCTTTTTACAATCAGCACACCTACAATTTAGAAGAACCACAGCTCCAAATAGAACGTTGGCAATTTGTTCCCGATGATACAGAAGGAGTTTTAGTACAAGTACTGATAAAAAACAAAAGCAAAACTCCTACAGCTATAGACTTAAATTTTAAGACAACCTCTGACCTAAGACCGACATGGCTTGGAGAGCGTACTGATATGATTGATGGTAAAGACCGTGCTGAGTTTGATAGTACCATTGACGGTTTTTTAATTAAGGACGAAGCAAATTCATGGTTTACCGCGTTTAATAGTTCAGAAAAATCAACAGGAAATACTACCGAAGTAACGATAGACAACACCTCTTTAAATTCTCTGCAATATGAATTCACCATAGGCGCGCAAAAAGACAAGCTTATTAATTTTGCGATTGCAGGTTCTTATACTTCTAAAGAAGCTACTCTTAAAACTCTTAAAAATATTCAACAACATTGGCACCAGGCTTTTGTAGCTAAGAAAAGTAGATACCAAGCTTTGGCACAAAAAACCAAACTTACTATACCAGATAAAGATATGGAACAGGCTTTTAGATGGTTAAAATATAATTGTAATTGGTTAATACGTAATGTACCAGAAGTAGGTAGTGGAATTACAGCAGGCTTACCAGATTATCCTTGGTGGTTTGGTGTAGATAGTGAATATGCTTTACAAGGCTACATGGCGGTTGGTCAAACCGATGCGGTTTACAATACCATAAGACTTTTAGATAGTGTTTCTGAAAAAGTAAATGGCAATGGCAAGATTATTCATGAAATGTCTACCAATGGTGCTGTTTTTAATCCTGGAAATATCAACGAAACCCCACAATTTGCCACCTTACTTTGGCGCGTTTATCAATGGAACGGTGACAAGGCTTTTTTAAAACGCTACTTTCCTACCGTTAAAAAAGGATTAGCTTGGTTATTAGCCCACAATGATTTGGATAAGAATGGTTTCCCTGAAGGATTTGGTATGATGGAAATTCATGGATTGGATAGTGAAATGATAGATGTAGCAGCCTATACCCAGCAAGCATTTGCCGCTGCTGCGCAAATGGCAATGGAATTAAATCAAATTGATTTAGCCAAAGACTACCACAAAAAAGCAACCGAACTTACAACTAAAATAAATCAGGAATTTTGGTCAGATGATTTTAATAGTTATGCTGATTTTATAGGCACAGATGAACAGGCGTTGCATTTGATAGATGATGCCATTATCCGAGCGGATACTTTAAACAAACCATGGGCTATTAAGGAGTTGAAAAATACAGCTGATTTCATTAAAAAAAATCCTTCGGATACTCCAAGACCTTTTGTATTGCACCACAATTGGGTTGTAAATACACCAATGGAAGTCGGCATTGCAGATACAGCCAAAGCATTGAAAGCGCTACAAACCGCAGAACAATTTGTGAATCCGTTTGGCGTATTTGTAACAGGTATTGACAGGGATGCTTCTGCAGGTGCAGACGAAAACACCTTTGTAGCGCCTAAAGTCTTTTCCTATACAGGTGCTGTAATGACTTTACCGACAGGTGTACAAGCCATTGCTGAGAACAATTACAACAGGCCAGATAAAGCTTTGGAATATCTAGAACGGATGACCAGAAGCTTTAGTTATGCATTACCTGGAAGCATGTATGAGGTTTCTCCAGATTATGGTATGATGACACAGGCATGGAACATTTATAGCTACGCCTATCCAATGGTTCATCAATTTTTTGGTATTCAACCAGAAGCACAAAATAAAACCGTACATATAAAACCCAATATGCCGTCAAAATGGAATAAGGCTAGTCTAGAAAATGTACAGGTGGGTGATGGTGAAAATAGCGTATCCGTTTATTTTGAAAGAAAAGGCGATACAATAAAATTAAAGGTAACACAAATCAACACAGATTGGACACTTTTAATAGATGCTCCCAGAGGATTTAAAAAAATAACTGCCAATTCTAATGAAGCAAAAGCAAATAACTCAGAAAAAAGACTGACTTCTAATGCTAAAGAAATCAGTCTTACAATATCTAAATAAGTTTTTCTAGTTTTCTATGGTGTAGAGCTACTTACTTGTAACACTTTTCCATTGTAAAATCTATTGCCAGTCAAAGCGAAGTCTTTAATATAATTTGCCATTTCTAAAGCAGTAATTGGAGCTTTATAACCCGGAAAAGCCTCTTCTAGCATCTCTGTTTGTACCGCTCCTAATGCTAAAACATTAAAAGAAGGACCGTTTTCTTTGTATTCTTCTGCTAATAATTCTATCAATGTAATTACAGCTCCCTTACTGCTGCTGTATGCAGCTAGTCCAGGAAACTTCATACTTCCTTGGATGCCTCCCATGGAACTAACGGTGACTACATGGCCATCAGCATTCATTTTGGGAAGTACTGTTTTAATTAATTCGGCTACGCCAAAAACATTAACCCGATACACGGCTTCAAAATCTTCAAAAGACAACTTTTCAAAAGGTTTGTTCACTAAACTACCGGCATTGTTAATGACCACGTCTACAGAATCCCAATCGCTAATAAATTCAGTTACTTTTTGGTATTCTTCTACCTTGCTTAAATCAAACTGAAATGTGGCAATATTAGCGTGATTCAAGTCCAAAACTGGTCTAGGATTTCTAGATAATGCTAACACTTTGTGCCCTTCATCAGCAAAAAGTTTTGCCATTTCTAAACCAATTCCTCTGCTGGTTCCAGTGATAATAATATTTTTTGCCATCTGTATTTAGTTCATTTTTAATTCGCCCTTAGGTCCATTAGCAATACCTTCTACCATTGGTGTAAATTTATTTATAGTGTTAGCCATGTGCGACATATCCATTTGCTCTACTTCATCATCTGGTTTATGGTAAAAGTTAAAATTGGTAAAGTCAAAGGTGCAATACGTATGGCTTGGAATTTTAAATTCGTTGTAAAATGGATAATTATCAGACCTAGCAAACAATCCATTTTTTTTTGCCGTTGGCAAATAACCCACCAAATTAGCACCAGAATATGCATTACTTATTTCTGCTAGATTACTCTTTTCGTAACCTGTTATATATACTTCATAATTTTTGTTTTGCAGGGGCACTCCAATCATTTCAAAATTTAGGACTGCATAGAGATTAACGCCTTCCTTTTTCATCCGTTTTGCTAGATGGGCCGAGCCTAATAACCCTTTTTCTTCTGCACTAAATAAAGCAAAAATTATAGTTCGTTTATTGGTCTTATGCTGTCCAAAATACTTTGCCATTTCCAAAACACTTGTAGTTCCAGAGGCATTATCATTGGCCCCATTTGCTACTTTATCCCCAGCCACAGGACTCATAGTACCTATGTGGTCATAGTGTGCTCCGACTATGATTACTTCATCTTTAAGAAGTTCATCATTACCAGGCACTATTCCCAAAACATTGAAAGCTGGCTTGTTATAATTGCTCAGCTCGTCTCTATACGTCTCATAATACGGAGCAACATCATTCGCTTTAAAATGATTTTCGATAAAAACGGCAGCCTTTTCAATTCCTTCAGAACCTGTATCTCTTCCTTGTAGCTCGTCAGAAGCCAAGAAACCCATAATTCTACCCACCTCTTCGGAAGTAGTTACAGGGTAAGATTTAGCTATCGCAGTATTAAATTTTTCTGTATCCGCTTTTAAGCCATCTGGTCCAGATTGCAAAGTAGTTTCTTCCCTTGCAGGCTGCACATCTTCTGGGTTTGTTACCACTAATTTTGGAGTTCCGCAGGCCAAAAAACTTAACCCTAATATATATATTGATACTCTTTTCATCTCTATTGTATTAAATTATAAAGATAAAAAAAGCACCCTGTAAAGGATGCTTTTAAAAATTTATAAGTCTTAAATGGTTATGCCAACATAGTTACTGGGTTCTCCAAGTAAGCTCTTAACGTTTGTAAAAACTGAGCTCCCGTTGCACCATCTACCGTTCTATGGTCACAAGCCAAAGTAACTTTCATAGTACTACCAGGTACAACTGCACCATTTTTAACCACTGGTTTTTCTATTATTGCACCAACACTCAGTATAGCAGAGTTTGGCTGATTGATAATAGAAGTAAACTCTTGTATGCCAAACATACCTAAGTTAGAAACCGTAAATGTGCTACCTTCCATTTCATCAGGCTTAATCTTCTTGTTTCTAGCTTTACCAGCTAAATCGCGAACAGAAGCACCAATCTGAGTTAAGCTCATTTGGTCTGCAAATTTTAAAACAGGTACAACCAAACCTTCGTCTACCGCTACTGCTACACCCATATGTACATGATGATTGTAAACAGTAGTATCACCGTTCCAAGAGGTATTTACTTGCGGGTGCTTTTTAAGTGCCATAGCACATGCTTTTAGCACCATATCATTAAAAGATACTTTAATATCTGGCAATCCGTTAATTTGTGCTCTAGAAGCCTTAGCGTTGTCCATATCTACCTCTATGGTTAGGTAGTAATGTGGCGCTGTAAACTTAGATTCTCCCAGACGTTTAGCAATTACCTTACGCATGGTAGAGTTTTTAACCTCTTCTGAACGTTCTTCTCCTACGGGTAAGTTTATTGGCGCAACCGAAGCAGGCGCAGCACTTGTGCTAGAAGTAGCAGTAGCTGGGGCAGCAGCTTGTGCGCTTGGCGTAAAGTTTTCTACATCTTTACGTACAATGCGCCCATTATCTCCAGTTCCCTTCACGGTTGCTAAATCTATACCTTTATCTGCAGCAATTTTCTTAGCCAAAGGTGATGCAAAAATACGACCA
This sequence comes from Croceivirga sp. JEA036, assembly GCF_011882165.1. NCBI lineage: Bacteria > Pseudomonadati > Bacteroidota > Flavobacteriia > Flavobacteriales > Flavobacteriaceae > Croceivirga > Croceivirga sp. JEA036. Next base: position 36,659 of record NZ_JAATON010000004.1, on the reverse strand, counting down.
CCAGATGCTGAGCTTGAGCTTGCTGTTTCGGCTTTCCTTTCTTCTTTAGGAGTTTCATCTTTTTTAGGCGCTTCACTTTTAGCTTCTGATGTTCTTTCAGAAGGTTTTGCATTTAAAATAGCATCCACATTAGTCCCTTCTGGACCAATTATAGCCAATAAAGAATCTACAGGAGCTCCTTCCCCTTCTTGAATACCTATGTGTAATAAGGTACCTGAATAAAAGGACTCAAACTCCATTGTAGCTTTATCTGTTTCAATTTCAGCTAGGATATCTCCCTCCTCAACTTCATCACCAACCTTTTTTAACCAAGAAGCAACCGTACCTTCCTCCATGGTATCACTCAGTCTTGGCATGGTAATAATTTCAACACCTTCTGGAATATCAGCAGCTTCACCTGTAGATGCTACTTCTTCTTTCTCTTGGGATGTTGTTTCTTCTTTTTCTTTCTCCTTTTCTGAAGTTGATGCTCCTTCACCATTTAGCAATCCAGAAATGTCTTCTCCTTCTTCGCCTATAATGGCTAGAAGAGAGTCTACTGGAGCCCCTTCTCCTTCTTGTATACCAATATGAAGCAAGGTACCTTCATTGAAGGATTCAAACTCCATAGTGGCTTTATCAGTTTCTATCTCTGCTAAGATATCTCCTTCTTCTACGTGGTCCCCAACATTTTTTAGCCATTTAGCAACGGTACCTTCTTCCATGGTATCGCTCAATCTTGGCATATTTACTACTACTGCCATGAGTCTATAATTTATGTTTTAAGAATGGGTAATCTTCTTGGGCGTAAACCACATCGTACAATTGCTCAACTGGAGGAAAGTCTGATTCTTCTGCGAACTTCTCACACTCAGTAACAAGCTTTTTCACACGCTTATCCATTTCCTTAATCTCTTCTTCGGTAGCGTATTTTTTCTCCAACAACACATCTTTTACCTGCGTAATTGGGTCTATTTTTTTGTATTCTTCAACTTCTTCTTTAGTTCTGTAATGCTGAGCATCAGACATGGAGTGACCTCTGTAACGGTACGTTTTCATTTCTAAGAATGTTGGCCCGCCACCACTTCTAGCGCGTTCAATTGCCTTAGAAACTTCTTTAGCTACAACTGCTGGATCCATACCATCTACAGGCGCGCATGGCATCTCGTAACCCAAACCTAGCTTGTAAATATCTGTGGAGTAAGATGTTCTAGCTACAGAAGTACCCATGGCGTACCCGTTGTTTTCACAAATAAAAACTACTGGCAATTGCCATAGCATTGCAAGGTTAAAGGTCTCGTGCAATGACCCCTGTCTTACCGCGCCGTCACCCATATAACATAATGTTACAGCGTCTCGTTTAAAATATTTATCTGCAAATGCCAAACCAGCACCTAGTGGAATTTGACCACCAACAATACCGTGCCCTCCATAAAACCCATGTTCCTTAGAAAAAATATGCATAGAGCCACCCATACCTTTAGAGGTACCTGTTACCTTACCATACAATTCTGCCATTACTTTTTTAGGGTCTACTCCCATACCTATGGGCTGTACGTGGTTACGGTAAGCAGTAATCATTTTATCTTTAGATAGGTCCATTGCATGTAAAGAACCTGCTAATACCGCTTCTTGACCGTTGTACAGGTGCAAGAACCCTCTTACCTTTTGTTGAATATAAACTGCGGCAAGCTTGTCCTCGAACTTGCGCCAAAAAAGCATGTCTTCATACCACTTAAGGTATACCTCTTTTGTGATTTTTTTCATGAGTATGTATTGTTAGATACTACGCCCTCCGTGAGCAAGGAACAAAAATACGTATATATATGTTTTTGGAAAAAATTTGATTTAAGAATCACCCAAAAAAGAACCATCGAATGATAATGGTAACAAATTACCCAATGATTCGCTTTTATATACTGCACCTTCAGCCCCTTGCATTAGGATACTAATAGGGGTTTGTTGTTTTACCTCATATTCCAAAATTGCCTGTCTACAGTTACCACATGGTGCCGCCGGGCGGTCTACCATATGTAATTGTGAGGCCACGCTTATAGCTATACCCATGATTTTTTTATTTGGATAATTAGCTCCTGCTGCAAAGATGGCAACCCGCTCTGCGCATAGGCCAGACGGGTAACTGGCATTTTCTTGATTACTCCCCTTAACTACAATTCCATCTTCTAAAAGTAAGGCTGCACCCACATTAAATTTAGAGTACGGGGCATAAGAACCATCACGTGCATCAACGGCGGCTTGCATTAAACTTTTATCATTTGGCTGTAGCGCCTTTTCACTTTCATAAACCTCTATTTCGCAGCTAATAGTTTTCTTAATCATCAGGTATAATTATGTGCTAAAAATAAAAAACCCCGACATAAAGTCGGGGTTTCAATGTAACATCTTTTTTGTTAATCGTTATAGAATTCTTCACCTAAATTAAAGGTCAAAGAAAAACGCAACGTATTTTCTAAAGGACTTCTTACCTGAGAAGTAGAGAATAAATAAGACAAATCTACTTGAGCCGCTTTAAATTTAAAGCCTGCTCCTAACGTAAAGAAGCTTCTAGCTCCTTTGTTTTCATTCTCATTAAAATAGCCTGCTCTTAGCATAAATGCTTCTTGGTATTTGTATTCTGCACCAAAAGCAAGGGTTGTTTCTTGTAATTCTTCTTTAAATCCATCTGGTGCGTCACCAAAAGATTCAAACACCCCACTAAAAAAACCTATTTGTTGGTAAATGTCTGTGTCCGCAGCATCAATATCTCCCCCTGGTGGATCACCTTCCTCATTTACAAAGTTCCTTGGAGTTGGCACTAACAATTTGTTAATCTCCGTATAAACACCAAGAACGTTGTCTTGATCCAGGATAAAATCGAAACCACCCCCTAATCTAAGATTGGTTGGTAAAAAGTTTTCTTGTCCACCTTCATCATACTGAATCTTTCCTCCTAAGTTAGAAATATTAAATCCTGCTCTCCAACGACCGTCAAAGTTATTGTAAGCTATTTCTCTTGAACGATAAAACCCAGATACATCCACAGCAAAACTATTTGCCGCTTGAGAATCTTGTGTACCTTCTTGAAATCTGAGGTTAGAACTTATAAAGCGCCCACCTACTGACATGGAAAAGGTTTCACTTAGTTTTAATGCGTAAGAACCATCAATAGCAAACTCATTAGGTTTTACCAAGGTGGCTTGATCACTAGCATTTTGGCGCAACTCAATCTCTCCTAAACCAAAATAACGGATGCCAACCCCAAAAGCGCTATTTTCATTTATCTTGTTGTACATATTGGCACTTAATAAAGAAATATCATTTACGATACTTTCTAAATATGGAGTATAACTTACCCCAATTCCAAATTTACGTTCTGCAAATGCATATTTAGAAGGGTTCCATTGCTGGGAAAAAGCATCTACCGAAGTAGCTACACCCATATCTCCCATACCTGCTGCTCTAGCGTCAGCGGCAATATTTAAAAATGGAACTGCAGTAGTAATTGTTCTGTCTTGTTGTGCCTGTACTTTACCCAATCCAACAAGTACGGCAATAAGAATAAGTTTTCTCATTTGGTTGTGACTATTATATAGTGTTTCGAAATGTCAAACAAATAGACTCTAAGGTCAAATTTCTTAGACGTATGACCATTAAAACGGTTTTTTTGTTCAAATCTTATACTTGTACTATAAAATTTATCTTTTTTTAAATGACATCATACTTAGGACCAAAGATATGCGTTATAATTTGTCCAGATTGCTAAGTTTCTCCAATAAAATTTGAGATAAATAAAATATTGTGAGGATCTTTGCGTTCTATTTGCCGAAAGCGATTTATAAAATCAAATGAAACTAAAGTGTCGAATGTGAATTGCATCGACTTTTGAACTCAAGTCTTTATTATGAAAAAATACTTTAAAGTAGCACTTTCTTCTGCATTGGTTATTGGAAGTTTGGCCAGTTGTAAAAACTCATCTGGTGGCGGAGACGTTTCTAGGGCCACAGGGTGGAATATCAATGGAAAGGATGGAGGTTTTGAACATAACTCCGATTTTAAAGAACAAGAGACACCTCCAGGAACTGTATTTGTAGAAGGAGGAACGTTTACCAAAGGACAAGTACAAGACGATGTAATGCATGATTGGAATAATTCTCCTACGCAACAGCACGTACAGTCTTTTTATATGGACGAAACTGAGGTTACCAATGTGATGTACATGGAGTACTTGGACTATCTTAAAAAGGTGTATCCACCAGAAAACCCAATGTATGAGAACATTTACAAAGGTGCTTTACCAGATACCTTAGTATGGAGAAACCGTTTAGGATTTAACGAAACCATGACCAATAACTACCTAAGACACCCTGCTTATGCGGAGTATCCTGTAGTTGGTGTTAACTGGGTACAAGCTACCCAATATGCTGAATGGCGTACGGATCGTGTTAACGAAATCATGTTGGTACGTGACGGATTTATAGAAGAAGACGCTATGTATGGGGTTCTTAACGGAGATGTTGATGGTACGTTTAGTACTGAAGCTTATCTTAATAATCCTGAATCTGTTTACGGTGGACAAATAGACTCCCTACAAGGAAAAAAGCAAAAAGATTCTGTTAATGTATTCGCCAAGCGTTCTAGCGGGGTAATTACTCCAGAATATCGCCTACCAACAGAAACAGAATGGGAATATGCTGCGCAAGCGCTTATTGGTTCTAGAGAGTACAACAATTATAGAGGTAGAAAAAAATACCCTTGGGAAGGTGATTATACGCGTAACGGACAACGTTTAGGACGTGGGGACCAATTGGCTAACTTTAAGCAAGGTAAAGGAGATTATGGCGGTATAGCCGGATGGTCTGATGATGGTGCTGATATCACTGCTCAAGTAAAATCTTATAAGCCTAACGATTTTGGTTTATACGATATGGCTGGTAATGTAAGTGAATGGGTTGCTGATGTTTACCGACCAATTGTAGATGATGAAATAAGTGATTTTAACTACTACCGTGGAAATATCTACATGAAAAAAGCCATTGGAGAAGACGGAAAAGTAAAAATCTTAAGAGATTCCATTGTATATGATACTTTGCCTAACGGTAAAATTGTAGCAATGAATTTACCAGGAGAAATAAAAGAAGTTCCTGTAGGAGAAGAAGAAACCTACTTAAGAACTAATTTCTCTTCTAGCGATAACAGAGGATACAGAGATGGTGACGCAGGTTCTTCTAGATTCTTTAATAGATTTAGTGAAGAGGAAGAGGACCAACGTAAAATGTACGATGCTCCTAAACACAAAGTAGAAAGAGATTCTTCTGGAAATTTAATTAGACAGTACGATACCTCTAACTACAGAACATCTTTAATTAATGACGAAGTAAGAGTCTATAAAGGTGGTTCTTGGAGAGATAGAGCGTTCTGGTTAGATCCTGCTCAAAGAAGGTATTTACCACAATACATGGCAACTGATGATGTTGGCTTTAGATGTGCCATGTCTAGAGTAGGCTCCAAGTCTAAGTCTAAAAACAAGACGGTAAGACATAAAAAAGCAAAATAAGACAATTTAGTTTCAAAATAGAAAAGCCCTTGGTCTTAACCAAGGGCTTTTTTTATATATTCGGGCCATGGATTTAGCCCTTATTCACCAGCATTTTTTAAGCTGCGACAGTGTCTCTACAGACACCAGAAAAATTACGCCTAACTGTATGTTCTTTGCTTTAAAAGGACCTAATTTTAATGGTAATGCTTTTGCAGAACAAGCATTAGCACAAGGTGCCAGTTTTGCTTTAATAGATGAAGAAAACTATAAAATTTCTGAAAAAACAATTTTAGTAGATAATGTATTAGAAACTCTGCAAAAGCTATCCATCTATCATAGAAACTATTGCAAAACTAAAATTGTATCCCTTACAGGTAGCAATGGAAAAACTACTACAAAGGAGTTGATACACGCTGTACTCTCCACCACCTACAAAACTATTGCAACCATCGGTAATCTCAACAATCATATTGGTGTACCCCTTACCTTGTTAAGACTAACTCCAGACACCGAAATAGGCATAGTAGAAATGGGCGCCAATCACCAAGGAGAAATAGCTTTTCTATCTAACTTAGCACAACCAGATTTTGGCTATATTACCAATTTTGGAAAAGCTCATTTAGAGGGTTTTGGCGGTATTGAAGGAGTAATTAAGGGTAAAAGCGAATTGTATAGCTACCTTAAAAAGCATGACAAACTTATCTTTTTAAATGCTGATGACCCCATCCAATTAGAAAAATTGGCACCCTACATAAAGAAAATCGGTTTTAGCCAAGAACTGCAAGATTATTACCAAATTCAATTGTTAAGTGCCAACCCTAAAGTACGGTTGCAATTTGAAGATATAACAGTACAAACCCAATTAATCGGAGCATATAACTTTACCAATTGCTGCGCCGCTATCACCATTGGAAAATATTTTAATGTACCTAAAAAGTCCATCAAAAAAGCTTTAGAAAATTATAACCCAAAAAACAATCGCTCTCAGTTACTAGAAAAAAATGGCCACCATGTAATATTAGATGCTTACAACGCCAACCCTACGAGCACTAAAGCTGCGCTAACAAGTTTTGCAGCTTTACCCAATCAGTCTAAAATTGTTTTTTTAGGAGATATGTTTGAAGTTGGAGCAACTGCTCACCAAGAACACCAAGCCATAGCAGATTATTTACTAGAATTGGGGCTGAACAATGCATACTTAGTAGGTGAAAATTATAATAAAGTTAAAACCATGGCGCTTCAATTTAAAAATTTTGAAGCTTTAAAGAAGCACCTTAACGCTCAGGTGATACCCAAGAGCACACTATTAATAAAAGGGTCTAGAGGAATGGCAATGGAGCGTATCTTAGATTTGCTGTAAATCTTAAACTTTAGCCAAATATTACTTTAGGTTGAAATGACTTCCTTGGTCCTGCGTACAAATTAATAGAAACCCAGACCGTTATGGAGGAACAAATTATAATTTTTGATGGTGAATGTAACCTGTGCAATGGTGTTGTAAGTTGGTTACTTAACCGCGATTCTATACAGCAATTTAGATATGTACCTTTTCAATCGCCTAGAGGGCAAGCGTTACTAACAACCCATCAATTTCCTACAGCTAGGCTTACTACCGTTATTTTAATTAAAGATTGTACAGCTTACACCCATTCAGACGGATTTCTTAAAATCTTAGAACAAGTACCTAGATTTAATACCATTGCCAAACTCTTACAATGGGTGCCATTATGGGTAAGAGATAATGTGTACAACTATGCTTCAAGCCAACGTCTTGCTTGGTTTGGTAAAAGCACTAGTTGCAATCTATCCATCTAACATTACATACCAACAAGATATTTGATAAAGAAAACCACACCAATACTTACCAATAATCCAGCCAGAGCTTTAAATAAATCGTTTCTTACCACTATTAATATCGCTTTATTACTTATACGTTGCATTACAAAAGCAATAGCTAGTTCTCTACCTGCTAACAAGCCAATAAACGTCCACGTTGTGCTCATGGGAACCGAATTTACATTACCATAAAAAAACAATAGCAAGGCATACAACAAATCTATTATTGTAGCTGAACGTATATGCTGCGTATTTGTTTTTTTAGCGACAATTTCTTGAATTTTTCCTCCTCGTTGCTTAAAAATTAGCGCCATAACAAAGAGTATAAATACCAATGCTAAAAAAAGTTCTAGTATCGAAAGTTTTCTAGGTAAAAAAACAAAAATATTAGCAAAATCTTGAATTAACCATTGCGACCATAGAAAACCAGTAGTACACCATTGCGCTATTAACCAAAAACGATTTTTATTTGGGTTCTCTACTTTTTCTAGCGAAGTTTTGCTCTCTAAAAATTTTGAAACTATGAGGTATAAAATAAAAGCAGTTACAAAAGCTATAGCATAGCCCAATATCGATTTTATAACTATTTGACTAACAAAATGTTGAGATGAAAAAACACTTAAAATTAAAAAAGTGGTGCTCACCGGCATACCTAACCTTGTTAGAATAAGCAACGCCAAAGGAGCCAACAAAAATGACCAATGCAATTGTTCTGGCAATGGAATTTTGTCTAACCTTTGATAAGATACATCTCCACCATTAAAATACCAGCTATAAACTAAGGTTAATGTTAAGATAACACCAGCAAAACCCCATAACAAAGACCAATGATAAGCTTTATTAGATACGATAAAAGTGCCTAAGGTCTGTATAACATCATTTGCTACAACAGCATATCCTGCCAGTAAAAAACCAATAAGCATTATGCCTATTTCCATATTTATAATTTGGCGGCAAATGAAATCTAAAATTGGATACAAATTGAAATTAGGAACCTAATTTCAAAAACTTTCAGGAAGATTTAACAGTTTATAAAACAACGCGTTGAACAAAAAAAAAGAAGAAAGAACTATTACTTAGGAATTAATTTACAGTATAACTTAAAAACGAAATAAACACCTTAAAAAGTGGAGTATACTGGATTCGAACCAGTGACCTCTGCCCTGTCAAGGCAGCGCTCTAAACCAACTGAGCTAATACTCCTAAAATAATTATAGATTACAATAAACTACCAATCTCCATACTCGGCAGAATTCTTAGTAGTTTCATGTAAGGTGATATGTAATAGCTGCCCTGTAGTAAGCTTAGGTTTTAGAATATCATAAATTACTTTCACAAAGTATTCTGTAGAAGGTAAAATATCTGCAAATTCTGGACAGTCTTCATTTAGATTTTTATGGTCAAATCGCTCTTCAATTTCGTTTTTAATCAGGCTACCCAAAACAGCCAAATCCATAACAAATCCAGTATCTGGGTTTACTTCTCCACGGATTCTAACTTCTAAATCAAAATTATGACCATGGTAATGTGGGCTATTGCATTTACCAAAAACCTCAATATTCTTTTCATCACTCCATTTAGGATTATGTAAACGGTGTGCCGCATTAAAATGAGCTTTTCTACATATGGTAGCAATCATGGTACTTCATTTAAGGTTGCAAAGATAATCCACTTTCTTGTATCGCCAAGCAATTACCTTTTTAAACATAAAAAACCCTTTCTTTGGCTATTGCCTTCAAAAGGGTTCTTTTACTAAACAAATTATACTAAGTGATTAAATTTCCGTTTTCATCCCATTCTGCCACGTCATTACGCTTACTTTGGTCTACGCATTTAGCAATCCATTCCGGATCATAAGAAACTCCATGTTGTGCTAAAACATCTTCTGGCACACCGTTCCATACATTTGGTGAATTGCCTTTATAACCCAGTTCTTCTATCCCAATTTTAGAGGTATAAAAACCTGTCATAGTTAGGTTTCTGATCAACGAGAAAAAATTAACCCCAAAAGGGCGTTCTCTAGATGGAGTATCTGGGTCGTAGAAAGCAATTTCGTCTAAAATTGATTTTTGTTGCTCTTCTGTCAATTTCTTAAACTCATTTTCATAGGCCGTATTACTGGTATGGTCTAACCACATTAAACCACCGCGTAAATCTCTCTGCATGTTGGGCATATCCTTAGCGATAAACTCTATAAAGTCTGCAACAGCAGCATCAGAAGCTCCCTTGTAGGTATCACTAGAAGGTAATATTAAATCGCATAAAACTGTTATGGTTTCCATTTCATGTGCATTAAAAAATTCTTCTGCCATGATTTCTTCATCACGCTCCTTCTCTTTAGGCGTTCTACCATAAAAAACCTCAGCGCTTTTGGTTACCTGTGCTGTCTCTTCTGCTGTGGGCGTGCAGCCATGTAAAGCTAAACCTGTTGCTACTGAGCCTAAAACTATTGACCGTAAACTATCTCTTCTATCCATGACTACAAATTCTGTTTTTTAAGTTGGTCCACTATATAATCTGATGCTCTCCACGATAACGCTAGAATTGTCCATGTACAATTTTTATCTGCCTGTGATACAAAGGGGCCAGCATCTACTACAAATACATTATCAACATCGTGCAATTGTTGGTATTTATTGGTTACCGATGTTTTAGGGTTATCTCCCATTCTTGTAGTACCTACCTCGTGAATTATTCTACCTGGAGCATGCAAACCATAATCTACATCTTTACCCGGTTTATCCCCTAGAGGTTCTCCACCCATATTTATCAAGATTTCTTCAAAAGTATCTTGCATATGTTTCGCCTGATTTCGTTCTAAATCTGACCATTTATAGTTAAAACGCAATACTGGAATACCCCATTCATCTACTACATTAGGGTCTATTTCACAATAATTTTCTTTTCTAGCAATAGACTCACCTCTACCACTTAAACCGACTACTGCTCCATAATATTTTTTAGCATCACTACGTAAAATATCGCCATAACCACCAACCTTAGTTCCAAAGAACTTATTGAACTCATTAACATTAAATCCAAAGCCATAACCGGGCATACCCATACCGCCCCATATTTCTATATGGTAACCTCTAGGGAAATCTAATTTAGAATTATCGCCCCACCAAGGTGAGTATACGTGCATACCGCCCACACCATCTTCATTATAAGATATTTTCCTGTTCATTAAATCTGGAATAAAAGCTGCTCTATCTGCCCCTGTAGAATCATGCAAATACTTACCAATATGGTCACTGCTGTTCCCTAATCCATTGGGATGTTGTTTGCTTTTTGAGTTTAATAATATACGCGCAGAACTACACGCTGAGGCTGCCAAAATAACGACTCTACCTTTTAATTTGTATTCTTTTCTATCATCTTTACTTATGTAAGAAACGCCTGTAGCCCTACCTTCTTCATTTGTGGTCACCTCTCTAACCACAGAATTTACAAATAGGTCTACTTGTCCTCTACTCTTTTGTGCTGGAAAAATTAAACAAGTACCCGCAGAGAAATCCGCATATACTTGGCACGCTCTACCACACTGTCCACAATAAAAGCAAACGCCTCGTTCATTGTTAATTCGCTTTGTAAGCATTGACATTCTGGAAGGATACACCGGAATACCAGTTTTCTTTGCTCCGTTTATATAAAACAACTCGTGTAATCTTGGTTTAGGTGGCGGAAGAAAGAAACCGTCTGGATCATTTCTTAAACCTTCATTAGTTCCAAAAACTCCAATTAATTTATCTACACGGTCATAGTAAGGCTTAACATCATCATAACTTATAGGCCAATTATCTCCATACCCATCTATATCTTTGTGTTTAAAATCGTCTGGTCCAAACCTAAGTGATATTCTACCCCAGTGATTAGTTCTCCCTCCTAACATATGACTCCTAAACCAATCGAACTTAGTACCTTCTGCACGAGTGTATGGTTCACCTTCAATTTCCCAACCTCCGTAAGCAGCATCAAAATCACCAAAAGGTCTTGTAGTGCCTGCACCTCTACGAGGACTCTCATATGGCCATTTTAATTGTGTCTGTTGTTTTGGGTCTGCTGGGTCAAAAAATGGTCCTGCTTCTACTACGGCCACTTTGAGCCCGGCATCTGCCAACACTTTGGTCGCCATACCACCACCTGCACCGGAGCCAACAATAATAGCATCGTAAAAGGTTGATTTTTCAATTATTTGCATTCTATTTTATTTTCTGTTGTTAGTTTGTATTTATCCATGTAAAAAACTGTAGTGCATCATTATTATTAGCTACTACAATTGTAGACTTGTACCCTTTTTGCATTAATGTGATTTGCTTGGCATCCTTGGCTGCATAAAAACCACTTTCTTGATATTCTTGAGCAGTGAAATTTCCTTTGCCATCACCAAGCAACAAGATACCAATTCCTGCGTCGTTTTTGGGTGTTTCGATTTCAGCAACCCATAAATTCCCAACACCAAGAACATCTAAATTTCCATCAGCATTAAAGTCTCTCACTAAAAAATTGTTCCAATTGGTTAGTTGCGCCTTGTTAGGTAGGGGATGCATTTTAAAGTCTCCATTCCCTAAATTTTCTATGTAAACTGATGCAAATGTATCTGCCTGTAAATGCAAGGCATTGTTAAGATTAGCCGCTCCATATATTTGTTCTATGTCCATGGCCGCAAATATGTCGTACTTTTTTATTTCCTTTTTAAGAGAAGGTATTTGTTGGGAAGAACATGAAAATCCGCGTAGTGGAAAATGTGTATTGCCATTATGGTACCCTAAGACAATATCCTTTTTGCCATTGCGATCAAAATCATCATAATAGACATCAAAAGGGGCATCTTTACTTGTTTTGTATTTATAATTAAGTCCTAAATTTCCTGCAATAAAATCTGGGTCTCCGTCCCCATCAAAATCCCCAGAGGTCAATCCAAACCACCAACCTCTGCTTGCAGAAAGCCCTGGTGGAGAAATCTTTTTTAACTGACCTTTTGTATTCACAAATACGGTTATTGGCATCCATTCCCCAACCACCATCAAATCTAAATCTTCATCACCATCCACATCTGCCCATTGAGCAGCTGTAGCCATTCCTAAATTTTCTAAATCTGGAGCTAAAGTTAGCGTCTTGTTCTGTAGCTGCCCCTCTATATTTACATACAAGGTACTGCTTGCCGCCGTTGGATATGCATAAGGCGTATGCCTACCTGTTACAAAAACATCTACATCCCCATCATTATCATAATCTGCGACTGCAATTTTACCGCCACTCTCTCTGGTAACCCCTAGCAATGCCCCTTTTTTGAACTTCCCTTCAATATTCATATACAGGCGGTCTGTATAGTGAAAATCGTTTTCAGGATATGCATTACCACCACTTGCCACGTATAAATCTAGAAAACCATCGTTGTTCACATCTATAAATACTGCATCTACATCTTCATAAGGAGCTTCTTTATTCCAAAATGAGATTTGAGTAGGTCTTAAACTACCATCTATTTCTTGTAGTAACAATTGTGGTTTAAATCCGCTTGCACCCCCTAAGAAAATATCGTCTAACCCATCATTATTTATATCTGCAACCGCCATTGCCGGCCCAAATTGAGACATTTTATGAGGCAGCAATAGCTGCTTTTGAAAATCATCAAACGTATTTTCTGTATGCTTAATTACGTGCTGCATCTCCTCTTTAAACAAACGTTTAGGGTGCTTTTTTTTAGGCTGATATGTGGTGGCCAAACTAGCATTAGCCACCCAAACCGTATTGGCTGGAACCTCTTTTTGAACCAATCGTTTACCGTCTGGAAAAAACACTTCTACACTATCTATTTTGCTCATTGTTCCTATCCCAAAATGAGCGGTTTGCTCACTTGTAGAATAAATGCCTCTTACATTCGTAAGTTCTATTAACTGTGTAGCTCCTCCATAATGTGCATACACACGGCTGCCCAAAGTAGTTTTGTGCGTATCATCCTGAACTATAACACGTAAATAATTTGCCTTATTTTGTTCAGATGAATTGTTACGGTACACAAATGCTGTAGCATTTATATTATTTACTACCATGTCTAAATCACCATCATTATCTAAATCTCCGTAAGCGGCACCATTAGAGAACGACTTGTGGTCTAAACCCCAATCCGCAGCAACCTTGTCAAAACTAAAATCGCCCTTATTTTTAAACGCATAATTCTTTAAAGGCTGAGAGGGAATCATGTTTAGAATAGTGTCTAAATGTATAATTTGAAAGATATCTTCCAGATTACCACCCTCTGGGTGTTTTTGCAGCCATTTAAAACGCTGTTGATTAATATATTCTGACACTTTTTTATCTGCGTCTGTGTTACGGATATCTCGCAAAAGTCCATTGGTGATGTATACATCTTTTAAGCCATCATTATCAAAATCCGCAATAAGATTGCTCCAGCTCCAATCCGTAGCTTGCATGCCAGAAAAATTAGCCACGTTACTAAAAGTACCATTACCGTTATTTTTATGAAGCGCGTTATACATATATTGGTAATGACCGCCATTATCCACCACATTCCAAAAGCTAGCGATATCCATACCACTCATATTAGACTTTTGTCTAAAATTGTCTTCGGCTACCATATCTAGCACAAAAACATCTAAATTTTTATCATTATCCATATCAGCCACGTCTACTCCCATGCTATAAAAAGACATCTGGGGTAACACTTTATTGCCGACACTGGAAAAAGTACCGTCTTGATTGTTGAGAAATACAAAGTCCGGCGCTTCAAAATCATTGGCCACAAAAATATCTGTGTAGCCATCATTATTAATATCACTTGCAGATACCGCATTAGGAAAACCGGTAAAGGCTAAACCTGTTTTTTGGGTTACATCTACAAAACCATCTCCGGTATTTTTATAGAGTTTAAGTTGATGTTCTTCTGTTAAAAGTGAACTCCCCGAATAGGAAGATAGACTCCCCGGATTGGGAGGCTGGGTAAGCAAAAATAAATCTAACGCACCATCTTTGTTATAATCTAGAAAGGTGGCATGCCGTGTTCTTTGATTGTTGGCAACACCCCACTTCTTGGCTTGTTCTTTAAATGTTGCATCGCCATTATTTATATATAGCAAATTGGTTCTTGCTTTTGTATCATCATCATACAACTCCCTACTTACATATATATCTAGGTATCCGTCTGCATTTACGTCTGCTACAGTTACGCCTGTAGACCATCCTAAGTCTTGTAAAATATTGGCTTCCTTAGATGCATCTGTAAATTTTAAATTGCCTTGATTTAAATACAATTTATCTGGCACTATATTACCTGCAAAAAAGACATCTAACAAACCATCATTATTGAAATCTCCTAAGCCTACGCCTGCACCACCATAAAAGTTAGCATATTTAAGAATATTATGTTTATTCGTCTCTTTTAGTTCATTCATAAAATTGATACCTGTATCTACAGGCGGCAATAGTGTAAATAATTTAAGCGGCGCATCTGTTTTATTCTCTTTACAAGAAAAAAAACAAAGCACCATAAGAACAATTAGTATTGAATGAAACCGAAACATTTGTAAAAGAATAAAAGTCTTAAGTTAGATAAAGGAGAGTTTCCCCTCCTTTATCTTCTTAAAATAAACTAAACTAACCCATACTAGAATTAAGCATTATGAGCAACTATTTCTATTGCACATCCCACCAAACGCGCGTAGTCAATTGGTCTGGCCCCTGCGCGTCTACAGCTGCCTGATAATTGGTAGGATTATTTGCTTGTTCACTTTCTGAATAGGTAAGCCTTCTTGGGATAGTGCCACCCGTAACATTACCTGGATAACTAACTGGAGTTAATACCGGAAAACCAGTACGTCTCCAATTTGCAAAAGACTCATATTCATTTAAAAAAGTTGCTGCCCAATACTGTGTATTAATTTGCTCTAAAGCGTTTGCTGGATTAAAAGGTTTTATCAAAAGATATTCATCAATAGTCGCATCTTCTATTAGAGCATCTGCACTATAAATTGCTAACATTTTCATGGCTGCTCTTACTCCTGCATTATAGTGTGGTTCTGGATCACCACCTGCTAAACCCCATCGCTCTGCAGCTTCTGCAAGTAAAAAGGCCACCTCTGCATAAGTCTGAAAAAACATTGGAGCTCCCTCTCCAGTAATTATAGCCCTATTTGGTTCTGCATAAGCATCTGTATTCTCTTCGCCTGTTAAATCTAAAAGCAAGCTAGAATCCAATCCATTGGGCAGTCCTTTTAAATCGGAAATTTCTGTACTACCATCAGACCTTCTAGCGGCCAGAATGGGCAATCTTGGATCATCTTCTAAGAAGTTGATAAACGTCTCACTCATTCTTGGGTTTCCGTCGGCTGTAAAAACTTCTCCATTACCATTTCTATTGATACCTTCTGGCCCTGCTGTGTGTTGAATATATGCAATGTCTGCATTTGACTCCATCACTCCTCCGTTTATGGCTTTGGTCACCCATTCTTGAGCCGCTGTTGGATTTACTTTTATCAATCTAAATCCTAAACGAAGCATCATAGAATTTGCAAAACGCTTCCATTTTGCCAAATCTCCTTGGTACATAATATCTGCATCTCCAAATGAAGAAGTTCCTGAACCTAATACTGCCGCAGCACTCTCTAATTCACTTAACATATCTGCATATATCTCGCTCTGCGAATCATATACTGGGGTTAGGTTGCCCTCTATTACCGCTTTCCCTGCCTCAAAATAAGGTATGTTACCGTACAAATCTGTTAATCTATGAAATGTAAAAACTCTTAGCACCTTAATAATAGCTACAACTTCTTCTGGTTGCGATTCTGCTTCTGCCTGCACCAACATATCTTCTAATGTTTTAACAGGATTCTCGTAATAACGATCCATTAAAGAAGAGGCATAACCTCTGTTCCAAGTATATTTATCTCCACTCCAATACCCTGCTGTTGTAGCAAAGTGTTGCATTATAGTAGAGCAATAAATTAAATTGGCACGCCAATTATCATAACGTTCACTAGACACCTGCAACTGTGCTGTTGTCAATTTATTAGAAATAGCTATCTGACTTGCCTTGGTAGGATCAACATTGACATCCTCAAAACCTTCATCACAAGAAGATATGGAGAACATTACTATAAGTATATAAAGTATTTTTTTCATAGCAGTTTAGAATTTTACGTTTAAGGATAGACCGTAGCTTCTAGTTGGTGGCACACCAAAATATTCTAATCCTTGTGAGTTACCAGCATTGTAAGCTGCTTCTGGATCAATATTATCTACAGAACGTTTTATATAAAACAAGTTTTGCATGATGATACCGATATTGGCAGTATTTAAAAATGTCTTTTCCAAAATTTTGTCAGGAAAAGTGTAATTAAGACTTAATTGTCTAAATTTTATAAAATCTGCATCTTCTACAAATTCTTCTGCAATATCATTAACCCGACCATAGTAGGTTTGTAAGTTTTCTGGAGCTACAGTAGTTGTAAAGGCGTTACCCTCTCCATCTACTCCAGATACACTTAGTCCATTTTCTCTACCTTCTAGTGTTGCCTTGTGCAAGCCGCTACCGTAAGCAAAAGTATTTGTACCTGAGAATATTTGACCCCCAAACTTAGCATCTATCAAGGTATACAAACTAAAATCTTTAAATCTAAAAGTATTACTAAAACCAAAAGACCATGGCGGAACGCCTTCTCCTAAAATTTTACGTTCTCCTAGTAGAGCTAAAGGCACACCATCTTCGTCAATATCGTATACAATTCTACCTTGCTCATCACGCACATAAGACACACCTTTAATTACTCCATAACGCTCACCAGGTATGTGAGATATTCTTACATTTTGTGTTCTTGGTTCATCTAGGCCAATTTCTCCATCTTCTGGATTAGTTGCTACAATTGTTCCTTTATTATAAGCTCCATTAATACTTGTATTCCAAGAAAAATCTTGTGTTCTAAATGGTGTTGCGTTGATTAAAAACTCAAAACCTTTATTCTCTAACTCACCAATATTTGCTATTGCAGAAGAAAAACCAGAGGTAACAGAAGTCGTAACATTCACAATATCATCTGTAGTTTTATTGGAGTAGTATGCTAAGTCTAAAGACAATCTATTATTAAAGAATCTTGCATCTAAACCAATTTCATATTCTTGCTTACTCCACGGTACTAAACCAATATTAGGAACCCTACTACCGTTAATTCTACCCAAAGGTTGCCCTTGATGTCCTTGACCAAAAATTTCATACGTTAATGCTAATTGATACGCATCTTGTGCACCACCAGCTGTTTCTGAATATCCACCTCTTAGTTTAAGGAAAGAGATTGGTGCTGGCATTTGAAACAAATCTGACAAAATTAAACTACCATTAATAGAGGAATAGAAATCATTATTTGGAGAATCTTTCCCGACTAAAGAAAGTGTTGAAAACCAATCGTTACGTCCTGTATAGGTAAGATATAAAAAAGAATCATAGCTAAATTCTAAGGAACCATAAAGAGACCCTATTTCTCTTTCATTAAAACCTCTTGAGCGTGTTTGGGTAGCTAGATTAGATATATCTTCTAACCCTGGCACGATAAAATCTCTTCCCCCTAGAGAAAGCGATTCGAACTCAATCTTATTACTGTTTGCCCCTACAAACCCATTAAATCCAAGCTTGTCTGTTATATTCACTTGACTCCCAAGAATTAAATCTGCATCAATTTGGGTGTATCGTCTTTCTTCTTCTGTCATAGCTCCTCCAGGAATATATGCAGTACCCCAAGGCTCAATGGAGGTAGATTTTCTTGTCCAATGGTCCACACCTACTCTACCAGATAAATACAGCCAATCTATAATATCATACCTTAAATTAGTGGAGGCTATAATTCTGTTGGTTTTATCTTGATTACTAAAATTATACGCGGCCCAGTAGGGATTCTGAGAGAAAACATTACTAGAATATTGACGTTCTGTTCCATCCTCATTAGCACCTGGCTCCATAAAAGAGACATCTACATTTGCTGGCAATAATGCCACCGTAAAGTTAGCATTACCGGGCGCGTCTGATAATCGAGGCCTATTAGTTACATCTTGAACAATATACTTTACATTAGTTTGCATGGATAGCTTTTCTGCCATCATTGCATTAGCGTTTAAAGAAAATGTTTTTCTATTAAGCCCTGCATTAGGCACAATATCATCATTGCTTAAATCCGAAGCAGAAAAACGCATGTTCATTTTTTCACCACCTGTGGTTAAAGAAACTGTGTTGGTAAATGTTGCACCAGTTCTATAAAATGTTTCAGCATTATTACCTACATAAGAATAAGGGCGCTCTACACCATCCCATTGCACCACAGAAGAACCATCTAAACGCTCTCCCCATGAGCTTGTGGCATTATCAAACGCTTCTGTTTGCGTTACTGGCTTTCTACCCAAAATACCTTGACCATATTCTGTTTGAAAATCTAGAATGGAACTATCATAGGTATTAAATAACACACTACCGTTGTATTCTACACCTATACCCTCTTGCTTTTTTCCTTGCTTTGTGGTTATAATTATGACACCATTACCACCTCTAGAACCATATAGAGCACTTGCAGAACCACCTTTAAGCACACTTACGGACGCTATGTCGTCTGGATTTATACTAGAAATACCATCACCACCATCATTACCTCCCCATAAACTAGCGGAGCCACTATTTTCATTTGAAATTGGTATACCATCTACTACATACAGGGGTTGGTTGTTACCCGTCATAGTACTGTTACCTCTGATGATAACCCTACTAGAACCGGCTGCTCCAGTTGCGTTTTGAGATATGTTTACACCGGCCACCTTACCTTGCAAGGCATTAATCGCATTGGGCAACTTAATATTAGACACTTCTTCACCTTTAACCTCTGTCAAGGAATAACCGAGTGCCTTAGTTTCTTTCTTGATACCTAATGCAGTAACTACCACCTCATCTAAATTTTCAGCAGAAGGGACTAACAATACATTGATAGTTGTTCTACCATTAACACTTACCATTTGGTCTTGAAAACCTAAGCTAGAGAAAACAAGGACAGCATTGCTAGGTACAGTAATGGAATAGTTTCCATCAAAATCTGCCGAAGTTCCGTTGGGAGTGCCTTGCTGCACTACATTAACTCCTGGAACTGGAATACCAGTATCACTGTCTGTTACAACACCTGATACTGTTACATTCTGTGCAACGCCAACTTGCACCACTAATAGGGTGAGTAACGCAAACACAGCCTTAAACATGACATTCATAGAGTTTGATTTAATTGATTTAGTTAATTAATTGAGTTTTGTTTCTTGGAAATTGGATATATAATAAGGGATAGTGAAAGTTTTTCGACCAACAACAATTGCCAAAAGCCGAACAGCAGTAAAAAATTCACATAAATTTTAAGACTTATTTACGAATCTTTTCCACCTAAAAGGATTTAGAATAAGAATTTGATAATCAAAAAATTATCCCCGACAATTGCTTGCCGAGGATACACATCACTATCACTAAAACATTGGTTGGTATGGTTGTAATTGTGGTAGTTTAAGTTTTTTTTAAGGATTAAATTTTTTGCTCAATTTCTTAATCACCTGCAACTGATTATCCTTTAATGCTGGTCCATCAAAAACAGAAACCCCTTTAGCTCCGTTTTTTTTCGCTATTAGAATAGCTTTTTCTAAGGTTTTATCATCAAAATCTGGAAGATACAAACCGGTATGCAATTCGGTCTGCCTTCCTTTTAAGTCTGCCACACCCTGTTTTGTAGCATAGCCAATCCAATCTAATTCCTCGTTGTAAAATCCATGATAAATCATTGGTAATACAACATCAACATTCCATTTATCCCAGCGTTGACGTACCATATGGTCCGCCATTTCTGGATAGGGAAATACTGCAGAAGTAAGCAACTTGCCATTTTCGTGAGCAATTTCATACGCTTCATCTACTATGGATTTCACTTTATTAAGTCTAAAGTTTTTCCATTCGATGTCTATCTCTGGATGCTCAAAATCTTTTGGGTTTTTATGATGCTCTTCTTCAAAAGCTGCTAAACAAACATCGCAATAGCAAAAATCAAACCTTGGTAATTCTGTGTTTTGCTCTAAATTATATTTTGGCAATAATCCAATAGGCAAAAAGATATCAGAATATCTTATGTAATCCAAATGCACACTTGCTACACCATCTACAGCCGCCAAACCGCTAACCAAACTCAAAATATGGTCTCGTGATTCTTCTCTAGTTGGGCATAACCATTTGTAATAACCTACATAAGGTGGTTGGTCATAGCAAGATTTGCCATCTCTACTAACGGCATACCATTCTGGATGCTTTTCTGCTATTTTATCTCCAGGTCTATTTACGGTAAACATCCAAGCATGCACCTCTAACCCTACTTCTGTTGCAAAAGGAGCCACCTTCTTTAGCAAATCTGCATCTGTACCAGTATTAATGAGTACAGCATGAAAACCATTTTCCTTGTATTTTTTAAATTCCTGTCGGTAATAGGCATCGTCCTTAGTTTCATCTGCCGTAAACCATGTCCAAAATTTAAACGTAATTGCTTCATTTTCTGCAATAGTCACGTTTTTAGCTTCTGACTTGGTTTTAGCTTTCATGGGATTATCAAAAAAACCAACAGCTAATAATGCCAACAAGCCCACCAATCCTAACTGATAAAATTTAAATTTCTGTTTCTTGTTACCAGATGTATTTTCCATCTTCTTTAATTACTATTTTTTTATTTGAAAAGGGACTTACAGCAGTAAGATTCCAACCCGTTGCATGGGGCTCATAGTCCACTTTTATCGCTTTACCAAGAACATCAACGGTTATTGCCTTTCTACCCTTAGGTTGCGCCAACCAATTTCTATACACTGCATATAAGGCATACTTTAGTTGCTCATCTTTGTCTACACTAAAGTTGGTAATAGGTGCATCTGTAAAATAGACATACCCCCAGTGCTCTGGTTCATGCATATTAATAACCCACTGTGGGGACCACACCCAATTATATTCTGGTAAAAATTCTTCATTACCACCTTGCTTTCTTTGGTATTTTCCATTCTTCAGTTGAAAATCCCAATTGACACGGGAGAAATTGATACGCCAAAATTCGTTTTTAGGTGGACCTCCATGTAATGCTGCTTCAGATATAACACCCCACGGAATAGCTATTTCCAGAGACCAACCTTTATCTATATCTGAAGCCCTATTTAAGGTACCTTCTATGGATACGGCAGATTGCAATCCCTGAATATCCCAACTATCTAGAACTTTTCCTTGGTTACGATAGGGTTTTGTCAAGAATAAATCCCATTGTGTGTTTAGCGCATTTATCTCCAATTCATAATAATTATGAGTATCCCCATCTGGATCAATGAATATTTCAAAATCATTGTTGTAGAAAATAACCGTATCCCTTTGTTGTAAATGACCCCAAACATGAGGCTCTTCTAGTTTTGCAAATACATAAAAATAAGCATCGTCCCATGCCATTTTTATTTTAGTTTCAAAGTCTGGCTTTTTAGTTCCTTCTATATCAATAAAATCTTCTGTCCAAGGAATATTTTGCCAAGCATCGTCCATATTGCCATCTACTACAATGCTATCTATTTTTTGTGCTACATAAGTTTTAGGCATTGGATATTGCTGAGCATTCACTCCGCTTAAAAAACCATATAAAACTATAAAGCAAAGAAGAAAGTTGTATTTTGCAGACACCCTATACCCCCAAATATTTATTTTCTTCCACATAGCTTTGCTAATAATCATAAGACTAATATTCTTAAATTTAATAGTGTTCCATCCTAAAATTTAGACCAACAACAGTCACAAGCTCACCAACAACAATGAAAAATACAGTAAACTTACTTGCTAAAGCCTCTGAGGAACTTAAAAACGAGCAAGAACCGGGTAATAGTTCTTTTGACCCTTACGAAATTACGGTAAAGCATCATTTAATTTTCTGGCTTATTTACTTTGCATTCAACACCTTACGGTGGGGAAGTTATTTTGATGATTATGAATACTCTGTAAAAACAAATATTATTGGTTTTCCTATACATATGGCCTTAACCTATTTAAATATTTATGTGTTAATGCCCAAGTTTGTATATACCAGAAAATATTTGAGCTATACCATTTTAGTTATCTGCGCCCTTTTTGTAATGCTCCTAGCTAAATACAATCTTACGTATTACTTAGTGAGTACTAATGTTTGGCCAGAAGGACCAGAACCCATACAAAACTTAACTTTTAATTACGGCATACAAATGATGTTGGGCGAGTTGTATGTAGTTTCTTTTGTAACTGCTATAAAGCTTACCATAGATTGGTTGCGAGAACGAAATAAGTTGTATGAAATGGAGAAAAGACAATTATCTACAGAACTCCGGTTTTTACGTTTACAAGTTTCACCACATTTTTTCTTTAATACCCTAAACAACATATACTCGCTAACCTTAACCAAATCTGACAAAGCACCCATTGTTATATTAAAACTATCTGAATTAATGCGCTATTTACTATACGCTACAGATAAAAGACGACAATCTTTAACTAATGAAATTGAGTGCTTACAAAATTATATTGATTTGGAGCGTATTCGCTTTGATGAAAACCTAGAGGTAAACATTAGTATTTCTGGAGATTTGACTAACAAAGAAATTTCACCAATGCTTTTGATGCCCTTGATAGAAAATAGCATAAAACACGGAGTAAGTAAAAATCTAGGCAAAAACAAGATTAGTCTTGATATTACGGTTCTGGAAGATTTTCTTTATTTTGAGCTTACCAATTCCTGTCCACAAGACAGAAAACCAAACACAACAAGCAAGAATTTTGGTGGCATAGGCCTTTCTAATGTTAAAAAAAGACTAGAACTAGGTTATGAACCGGAAGACTATAAACTAAACCTTATAGATAAAGGACACACCTTTATTATCAAACTAAAACTGCGAGTATAACCAATGAAGTGTATAAATACAATCCTTATTGACGATGAACCTTTAGCGATAGAAATTTTAAAAGAATACGCAGCACAAGTTCCCCAAATTAAAATCTTAGATACCTTTACCAATCCTTTAAATGCCAATGCATACCTACAAGAAAACAAGGTAGACCTCATTTTTTTGGATATTAATATGCCTGTGCTAAATGGATTTAATTTTCTAGAATCGCTCAAAAAAAAGCCTATGGTGGTCATCACTACCGCATACGAAGCGTATGCCGTCAAAAGCTTTGAGTATGAGGCAATGGATTATTTAGTAAAACCTATTTCTTTTCCACGATTTCTTAAAGCGGTAAATAGAGTAACAAGAACTCACGAATCTGAAAATAGTAGCACTACAGACAACCAAAGTATTTTTGTTAAGGTTGATAATAAAAAGCTACAAAAAATTTATCTAAATGATATTTTGGTTGTGGAGAGTCTCAAAGATTACATCCGTATAATTACCAGAACAGACAAACACATTGTACACAAAACCCTAACAGGCTTTACCGAAGAATTACCTAGAGACAATTTTATTCGCATACACCGCTCCTATACTGTAGCTATTGATAAAATTAGCGCTATTGAAGGCAATAGTGTAGAAATAGAAGGGATACGTTATACCATTGGCAGAAGTTATGCAGAAGAAGTTAAAGGTAAAATTCTTAATTAAATATACACCTATTGAAAAAACTATGTAAAATAAAAAAGCCTCCAATTAATTGGAGGCTTTTCTTGGTGGGCGCGAAGGGATTCGAACCCCTGACCCCCTGGGTGTAAACCAGGTGCTCTGAACCAACTGAGCTACGCGCCCGTGTCATTTTCGGAGTGCAAATATAGAACCTAATTTCAATTAGCCAAACAAAAATTTAATTTTTTTTATAAAATTTCTGCTACTACAAATGTACTCCCCCCCACATAGACCATATCTTTCTTTTTAGCATTACGTTTTGCTTCGGCTAACCCAGTAGAGACGTCTTCAAAATAGCCTCCCTTAAGACCTTGATTCTCAGCATAATTTTTCAACACATCCAAATCCATACCTCTAGGCACATTGGGTTTTACAAAATAATAAGAAGCATCTTTTGGAAAAAGTGGTAAAATTTTAGCCACTTCCTTATCATTAACAAAACCTAAAACTAAATGTAATTTTTTATAGGATTGCTTTTGCACCTGTGCCATAACAAGAGAAAGTCCTTCTAAGTTGTGAGCGGTATCGCAAACTACTAAAGGTTGTTTCTGTAGAATTTGCCACCTGCCCAATAATCCGGTATTTTTCACTACCTGTTTTAAACCCCTCTTTATGCTCTTTTCAGCTACACTAAAGGAGCTTTGTTCTGTTAAACAAGCCAACACCCCTTTAACGTTTTTTTCTTGATAGCGCCCTTTTAAATCCATTTCATACGTTGGATAATCCTTTTCATCCGCAAAGGTTAAGGACGATTTTAATTGACTTGCAATTAATTTAAAAACCATTTCGGTCTTAGGATGCCGCTCACTTACCACGACAGGAACTCCCCTTTTTATGATTCCAGCTTTTTCCATAGCTATTTTTTCTAGGGTATCTCCTAGTATAGCTGTATGGTCTAGCCCTATATTGGTAATTAATGCTATTTCTGGGTTAATAATGTTTGTAGAATCCAATCTACCGCCTAAACCTACTTCCACAATAGCCACATCTACCTGTTCTTCTGCAAAAAATTGAAAAGCCATACCTACGGTCATTTCAAAAAAAGAAAGTTGATGATACTCTAAGAAAGGTTTGTTTGCACTTATAAAGTCTTTTACAAATTGTTTGCTTACTTTTTTACCGTCAATCTTAATTCGCTCTCTAAAATCTTTTAAATGTGGCGAAGTATATAAGCCTACTTTATAACCTTCTTCCTGTAAAATTGAAGCTAACATATGAGAACTAGAACCTTTACCATTGGTGCCGGCTACATGTATACTTTTAAATTTTTTTTCTGGGTGATTTAAATGTGATGCAAAGGCATTTATATTATCTAACTTCCCTTTAAAGGCAGTTGCCCCTTTTTGTTGATACATGGGTAATTGCTGAAACATCCATGCAATCGTCTCCTTATATGTCACGCCTATTGTCCAAGTTTAAAATTGACCACAACAAATCCTATCTGCTGAGAAGGAGCGTTAGAATCTAAATTCCATTTGTGCAGCATGGCTGTTTTTTGTGCGGGATCTAACAAGCATTGTGCATTATTTGTTGTTCCTTTTACACCTGGTGTAGCTTTGACCACTCTACCATTCCTATCTACAACGATACGCACTACTACTCTTCCTTCTTCGTTACATTCTTGCTGAACTTTACCCTTGCTCACTAATGATCGCCCATTGAGACCAAATCCTCCAGAACCACTACCTGGAGCCCCGTAGTAAGAAGTAGCATAAGGATTACCTTGCGGATTTCCCTTATCGCCAGGTGTAGCATCATCCCCTTCAGAACCACTTTCGGTTCCGTCAGATTTACCAATACCACCCATTAGCGCATCTAACTTTTTCTTTTTAGCTTCTTGTTCTGCCTTTTTACGAGCCTCTTCTAAAGCTTGTGCTCTTGCTTTACGTTCTGCTTCTGCTTTTGCCTTTTGAGCAGCATCTTCAGCCTTTCTCTTAGCTTCGTTTTGTTGTTTTATGCGGATGCTTTCTTCAGAATCTGCAGTCATCAGTTTTTCTGATGGCGCCTCTTTAACAACTTCTTCTGCCGGTGTAGTTTCCTTTACCTCTTGTTGCTCTTCTTGTACTTGCTCTGGTAGATTAGTAGGCTTAGGAATGTCTAATGGTTCTGATTTTATCTTTTTCAGCGGCTGTTGTTTACCTGCTCCAAAATCCATGGTTCCAAAGTTAACCGCAATACCCTGTTCTTCTGGAGGGTCCATATAAGTTAACCCAATATAAAAGAGAACCAATACCAGAATACTTAGTAGCACCGTGGTAAGGGTAAAAGATTTTTTCTTGTGTCTCGTGTTTAAAAAAGTCATTAATTAGGCCGCACTGCCAATATAACCTTATAACTATTTCTATTTGCAATATCCATTACGCTTACAGCTTCTTTGATAGCTACGCTTTCCTCTGCCCTTAGAATAATGGTAGGTTTTTCTTGACCTTCAAGTGCTTTTTTTAATTCAATTTCAATGTATTCTCCATTAATCTGCTGATTGTTCACAAAATAATTGAGGTTCTTATCTATAGTAACCGAAACATTTTGCGTGTTCGTGGATTTCCCTTTCGCCTTTGGCAAAAGTAAATCTAATGCATTGGGCGCATTGGAAGTTAGCATAAAAAATACCAATAACAGAAAAACTATATCTGTCATGGAAGACATGCTAAACTCTGGACTTACTTTGTTTCTTCCTTTAAGCTTCATACAGCTAATTTTATAAAGGTTCGTTCAATAAGTCTAAAAATTCCACAGCATGGGCTTCCATCTGGTGTACCACTTTATCCGTACGGTTTACTAAATGGTTGTAACCAATGTAAGCTATAATACCGACTACTAAACCAGCTACGGTAGTCGTCATCGCAGTATATATACCCGAGGCCAAAGAACCCATTTCTGCTTGTCCGCCACTGCTTGCCATTTCATGAAAAGCTAAAATCATACCAATTACCGTTCCTAAAAAACCAATCATTGGCGCAGCACCTGCAACAGTAGCTAAAATGTTTACGTTCTTTTCTAATTTATACACCTCTAAGGTTCCTGCATTTTCAATGGCTGTATTGATATCATCTAAAGGTTTTCCTATTCTAGAAACACCTTTTTCTGTTAAGCGTGCCACAGGAGAATCGGTTTGCGCACAAAGTAGCTTTGCCGCCTCTAATTTTCCGTTCATAACATGATCCCGAATCTGGTTCATGAAATTCTTATCTATTTTAGAAGCTGCACTTATTGCAAATGTGCGTTCAAAATAGATGTATAAGGCCACAAAAAGAAGGACGAACAGTACAATAACAATTATTGTACTGGCCGCCCCACCATTTATTATTAAATCTATTACAGAAAGTGTTTTTTCTTCTGATACTGCTTCGGCAACACCATCCGCAGCTACTTGATCTTGAAAATTAATCATAATGTGATTCCCAAATTTTATTGCAATAATAACGGGCTTTTCACAAATAAATTATAATTAAAGTACAAATTCACGCAATGCAATGAATACCAGACCTCCAGATACAAATCCAATGAAAGCTAACCAAGAAATCTTCTTTAAGTACCAGAAGAAATCTATCTTTTCCATACCCATTGCTACCACACCTGCTGCAGAACCAATTATTAACATACTACCACCTGTACCCGCAGAGTATGCGATAAAGTGCCATAATGGATGATCCGGTCCTTCTGAGAACATGCCCATACTAGCAGCAACCAAAGGAACATTATCTATAACGGCAGAACCAATACCTAATAACATTACCACAATATCTGTCTGTGGTATTGCTTCATTCATACTTTCAGCATATCTAAATAAGATACCCAAAGATTCTAATGCCGCAACTGCTAATAAAATACCTAGAAAGAACAGAATACTTGGCAATTCTATTTTTGTGAGTGCCGCATGTACAGGACTATGATGTGCACCTTCATGGTGATGCTCGTCTGTAGCAGAAGTTATACTAAACTTAGCATTACTATAAATTTCTGCGAAAGTTGCCACAATTGCGAGAGATAACATCATACCTACATAAGGCGGTAAGTGTGTAATCGTTTTAAAGAAAGGTACAAATACAATTGCCCCCAAACCTAAATAAAGCATAATTGATCCATATTTAGAACTTGGGCCTTCTATAGTTTCCTCCGCATCAACTTCACCACTAAAAGCTTTAAATCTGCTAGCTATAAAAGTTGGTATAACCATACACACAATGGAAGGCAATAGAACGTGAGTTACTAAAGAACCTGCATGCACTTTGTCTGCAATCCAAAGCATAGTTGTAGTTACGTCTCCAATAGGAGACCAAGCTCCACCAGCATTTGCATTAATAATAATTAAACCAGCAAACCACAAACGCGTTTCTCTGTCTTTAATAACCTTCTGTAGAATGGTTATTAAAACAATGGTTGCAGTTAGGTTATCAATAATAGCAGAAAGGATAAATGCTAAAATGGAGAATATCCACAATAATTTGCGTTTACTTCTGGTTTTTATATATCCTTTTATTGTCGCAAAACCATCAAAATAATCTATAATTTCTACAATGGTCATAGCTCCCAGTAAGAATACCAGAATTTCTGCCGTTTTTCCTAAATGATGCAATAAAATCTCCTCTATATGGGTAGGTTCCAACTCTTTTAGTTGGGCATTTACCTCAAATACATCCATATGGGTTAAGGCAATTATGGCCCAAAGCAAGGCCATCATGGCCAAAGCTGGGATAAGTTTATCTATTTTAAGATTGTGCTCAAGGGTAATTGCCAAATAACCCGCCAAAAAAACAATTATTACTATCGTCTCCATTAATCTGTTGGTTTAAAAGCTGTTATATTTATTGTGACTGTTGCCGACCAAATCTCACTTTCTCTGATCGATAAAACGGGCTAAATATAAGGATTGCCCAAAGAATCTCCCAAAAGGCAAGGTTATTTTTTAAATTGAAACATTGATGATTAAACAAAGATTTAATTAGAAATATGACATTCAAATCTTATATTTGTGTGAAAAAATTAATAATTCCATAATTAAGATGAATTTTTCCCTTACTGAAGAACAGTTGATGATTCAACAGGCTGCAAGAGATTTTGCCCAAAACGAACTTTTACCGGGCGTTATTGATAGAGATGAGGCCCAAAAATTCCCCAAAGAACAAGTTAAACAAATGGGCGAATTGGGTTTTCTTGGAATGATGGTGAACGAGAAATATAGTGGTAGTGGATTAGATACCCTATCTTATGTATTGGTGATGGAGGAACTTTCCAAAGTAGATGCTTCTTCTTCCGTAATCGTTTCTGTAAATAACTCCTTAGTATGCTGGGGTTTAGAAACGTATGGTACAGAAGAGCAAAAGGAAAAATACTTACACAGATTAGCTACAGGACAAATTATTGGTGCTTTCTGTTTATCTGAGCCAGAAGCTGGTAGCGATGCAACATCCCAAAAAACGACCGCAATAGATAAAGGTGACCATTATGTATTAAACGGTACTAAAAACTGGATTACAAATGGTGGCACTGCAGAGGTGTATTTAGTAATTGCCCAAACGGATAAAGAAAAAGGCCATAAAGGAATTAATGCACTAATTGTAGAAAAAGGCACACCAGGTTTTGAAATTGGCCCTAAAGAAAATAAATTAGGAATCCGTGGGAGCGACACCCATTCTTTAATGTTTACTGACGTAAAGGTTCCTAAAGAAAATCGAATAGGTGAAGATGGTTTTGGATTTAAATTTGCCATGAAAACGTTAGCAGGAGGTAGAATTGGTATTGCAGCCCAAGCGCTCGGTATTGCCGCTGGTGCATATGAGCTTGCATTACAGTATTCTAAAGTACGCAAAGCGTTTGGCACAGAAATCTGTAACCACCAAGCAATTGCCTTTAAGTTAGCAGACATGCACACCAAAATACAGGCTGCCAGACATTTAGTTTACCAAGCAGCTTGTGATAAAGATGCAGGGGAAAATTACGATTTATCTGGAGCCATGGCTAAATTATATGCCGCAGAAACTGCCATGGAAGTTGCAACAGAAGCTGTACAAATACATGGAGGTAATGGTTTTGTTAAAGAATACCATGTAGAACGTTTAATGAGAGACGCTAAAATCACGCAGATTTATGAAGGCACTTCAGAAATTCAGAAGATAGTTATTTCTAGAAGCATCTTACGCGACTAATATTTAACACACAAAGCCTAAGGGGTTAATATCAAATAACAATAAATATCTAGACCAGCCCCCTAAATTTTTAAGGGTAAACTCACAATTAAATATGTATTTAATGTGATTTTACCCTTTTCTTTTTTAGGTTATTGAAATTACCACCCCCATCAATTATCATTTCCATATAATAAACCCATCTAATTTTCATATTATGTTTTTGTTATCAAAAAATTACAGACGCTAAAATTTTTGTTGTGTTTAACATGCTTTATTGTACATAATTCATTGTTTATGATAAATTTGAGTAAATACCATATTCAATGAAGCCAGAGAGACAAGGATTGTACTTACCCGAATTTGAACACGATAACTGTGGCGCGGGGTTTATATGTAGCCTGCAAGGAAAGAAGTCTAACGACATCATTCACAAGGCCCTAGAGATATTAGTTAAACTTGAGCACCGTGGTGCCGTTAGTGCAGACGGTAGAACAGGAGACGGAGCGGGTATCCTTATAGATATACCGCACGAATTCTTTAAAAATGTCTGTAATTTTGACTTGCCAGAAGCAGGTGAATATGCAACTGGTAATGTGTTCTTACCTCAAAAAGACAACCAACGTCAGTTTTGCATAGATACCTTTAAAAGCAATATAGAAGAACAAGGTTTAGAACTATTGGGGTGGCGAGATGTACCGGTTAATAAATCTGTCCCAGGTAGTATTGCCAAAGAAACTGAACCTGCAGTTAAGCAAATCTTTATTGGCAAGGGCAACATTGAAGATGATTTTAAATTCAATCAAAAACTATTTGTAGCTAGAAAAAAGACAGAACATGAGATTGAGGCTTCCAAATTAAGCCAAAGTCAGTTTTTCTATCTTCCTAGCTTGTCTCAAAAAATAATCATCTTCAAGGGTTTATTAATGCCGCAAGACATTAGTAAATATTATGAAGATTTAATGGATCCTAGAGTGGTTACTCGTTTGGCTTTAGTACACCAACGTTTTTCTACTAACACTTTCCCAACTTGGGATTTAGCACAGCCTTTCCGCTATATGTGCCATAATGGAGAGATTAACACCTTAAGAGGTAATGTAGCTAGAATGCGATCTAGAGAAGAATTAATGGCAAGTGATTGGTTTGGAGAAGACATTAAAAAGGTAATACCTGTAATATTACCAGGTAAATCCGATTCTGCTAGTATGGATATGGTGGTAGAATTACTTTTAATGACGGGTCGTTCTTTACCAGAGGTAATGATGATGTTAGTCCCAGAGGCCTGGGAAAAGAATGATGAAATGTCTGAAAGCAAAAAGGCATTCTACGAATATAACAGCTGTTTAATGGAACCATGGGACGGTCCTGCCTCTATTCCATTTACAGACGGCAACTATATTGGCGCTGTATTAGACCGTAATGGGTTAAGACCTTCTCGTTATTCCGTTACCAAAAACGGATACGTTATCATGTCGTCAGAAACAGGTGTGGTAGATTTAGAACCAGAAAACATTGAGTATCACGGTAGGTTGGAGCCTGGTAAAATGTTTTTGGTAAACATGGAAGAAGGCCGTATTGTTAATGATGAAGAAATTAAGGAAGCTATAGCCAATAAACACCCATATAAAGAATGGCTCAATAAAAATTTAGTTCACTTAAAAGACATTCCCTATAACGACTGTCCAATATTCTTAGGCGAATTTCCATTAGACACAAGAACTGCTGCATTTGGTTACACACAAGAAGATATCAACACCATTATTATGCCAATGGCAGAACATGGTAAGGAACCTATTGGTTCTATGGGCTCAGACACGCCAATTGCCGTACTGTCAGAAAGACCACAATTAATTTATAATTACTTTAAACAATTATTTGCACAAGTAACTAACCCCCCATTAGATGGGATTAGAGAGGAGTTAATTACGGACATTAGCTTAACCTTAGGTAGTGACCATAATATTTTTGAGTTTTCTGAATTACATTGTAGAAAATTGAAAATTCAGAATCCAGTAATTTCCAAGGAGGATTTAGACAAAATAAAAAACCACGACCGTAGTCCAGATTATAAAGTTGTTTCAATTTCTATACTTTATGAAATTGAAAAAGGACACAATGGACTCGAAGAGGCTTTACAAAGAATTTTAAATGAAGCCTCTGAGGCAGCAAATAACGGAGCCAATATTATTATTTTATCAGACAGAATGGTAAGCAAAGAAATGGCTCCAATACCAGCACTACTTTCCTGTTCTTTTGTTAATAGTGGCCTAAGCAAATTAGGTAAACGCTCTAAGTTAAGTATCATAGTAGAATCTGCGGAACCTAGAGAAGTACACCATTTTGCACTATTATTTGGATTTGGTGCAAGTGCCATCAACCCTTATTTAGTGAATGAAATTATTGGCAAACAGATAGAGGAAAACAATATAACTGATTACTCTTTTGAAGATGCCATCATTAATTATAATAAAGCGGTTGGTAAGGGTATTCTTAAGGTGATGAATAAAATTGGAATCTCTACTTTAAATTCTTACCGCGGCTCACAATTGTTTGAATGTATTGGTATAAACACTAAGGTCGTAGATAAATATTTCCCAAATACCCCCACACGTATAGAGGGTATAGGACTGTACGAAATAGAAAAAGAAGTTGCTAAACGTCACAGACAAGCGTTTTATAATGACAAAATAGACGCAAATTTAGATTTAGAGATAGGCGGTGAATACCGATGGAGAAGAAATGGAGCTAAACATATGTTTAATCCAGAATCCATAGCCAAGCTACAAAAAGCAGTACGTAGTAATGAACCTTCTACTTATAAAGAGTATTCAGAACTCATAAATGAGCAATCTAAAAACCTGATGACTATTAGAGGGTTATTTGAGTTCTCTAACTATGACCCAATTCCGTTGGAAGAAGTAGAACCATGGACAGAAATTGTAAAGCGCTTTAAAACAGGTGCAATGTCTTACGGTAGTATTAGTAAAGAAGCTCACGAGAATCTTGCCATTGCAATGAATAGAATTGGTGGTAAAAGCAATTCTGGAGAAGGCGGAGAGGATGAACAGCGCTTTTATAAGAGTCCTACAGGAGATTGGCGTAACAGTGCCATTAAACAAGTTGCTTCTGGTAGGTTTGGTGTTACATCAAACTACCTAACAAACGCCAGGGAAATACAAATTAAAATGGCTCAGGGGGCTAAACCTGGAGAAGGCGGGCAATTACCCGGACCAAAAGTAAATCCTTCTATTGCCAAAACCAGAAATTCTACACCTTACGTAGGGTTAATTTCACCACCACCACACCATGATATTTACTCTATTGAAGATTTATCTCAATTAATATACGACTTAAAATCTGCCAACAGAGAAGCTAGAATAAATGTAAAACTAGTCTCCGAAGTTGGTGTTGGCACTGTTGCGGCTGGTGTTGCCAAGGCAAAAGCAGACGTTATTTTAATTTCAGGATTTGATGGAGGAACAGGTGCTTCTCCATTAACATCTTTAAAACACGCAGGATTGCCTTGGGAGCTTGGCATTGCAGAGGCGCAACAAACATTGGTTTTAAATGATTTGAGAAACAGAGTTGTTTTAGAGTGCGACGGACAGTTGAAAACAGGTAGAGACGTCGCCATAGCATGCTTATTAGGGGCTGAAGAATTTGGATTTGCTACTGCTCCACTTGTGGCATCTGGTTGTGTAATGATGCGAGTGTGCCACTTAAACACTTGCCCTGTGGGTATAGCCACACAAAATCCTGAGTTACGTAAAAAGTTTAAAGGAAAACCAGAACACGTAGTAAACTACATGTATTTTGTGGCTCAAGAACTTAGAGAAATTATGGCAAAGTTGGGCTTTAGAACCATAAATGAAATGGTTGGACAAGTTCAAAAATTAGACAGAAAAAAAGCTTTGGCACATTACAAAGCTGCGGGTATAGATTTAACTCCAATTCTTTATCAAGTAGAGGTACCAGAGGGTACTCCGTTGTTCAACACAGAACAACAAGTACATGATATCCATGGTTCTATTGAGTTTGATATTATTGCAAAAGCTCACCCAGCTCTTTTCCGAAAAGAAAAAACTAGTTTAGAATTTCCAATTTGTAATACTGACCGCGCAGTTGGAGCCATAATAAGTAATGAAATTTCCAAAATATATGGAGCAGAAGGGTTACCAGAGAACACGTTAAAACTAAATTTTACAGGCTCTGCAGGTCAAAGTTTTGGTGCCTTCGCAACCAAGGGATTGACCATGGTAGTAAATGGCAACACCAATGATTATTTGGGTAAAGGTCTTTCAGGCGCTAAATTAATCGTGAAAGTACCAGATGCGGCAACTATAGTTCCCGAAGATAACATTATCACTGGTAATGTTACCCTTTATGGCGCTACCACTGGGGAAGCTTATATAAACGGTAAAGCTGGAGAACGTTTCTGTGTTCGTAATTCTGGTGCAAAAGCCGTTGTAGAAGGTATAGGAGACCACGGATGCGAGTATATGACAGGTGGTGTAGCTGTTATCTTAGGTGAAGTAGGAAGAAATTTTGGAGCAGGTATGAGTGGAGGTATTGCCTTTGTTTATGATGCTAAGGAAACTTTTAGAAAACGTTGTAAAAACGAAGCATTAAACCTATTGGCTGTAGAAGAAGATAAAGACATTGCAGAATTAAAAGAATTAATAGAAAACCATTACAATGCTACCTTAAGCCCATTAGCACAAAGAATATTAGAAAAATGGGAAGAAAGTTTAGGCAAATTCATAAAAGTATTCCCAGAAGAATACAGACAGGCCTTAATTAGATTAGAACAGGAGAAAATGGAAACCATATAACAACCAACATGGGAAAGACAACAGGATTTATGGAGTATAAGCGTATGGACGAAAGCTATGCGCCTGTAGAAGACCGAATAAAAAACTATAAAGAATTTACTCAACCTTTAAAAGAAGAGGAGGTTAAAACCCAAGGTGCACGTTGTATGGATTGTGGAATTCCATTTTGCCATAGTGGTTGTCCACTTGGCAACTTAATTCCAGATTTCAACGATGCAGTATACCGAGGAAAATGGGAGAAAGCAGCAAGAATTTTACATTCTACTAATAATTTTCCAGAATTTACAGGTAGATTATGTCCAGCACCATGTGAAGAAGCTTGTGTATTAGGAATTAATGAAGACCCTGTTTCCATAGAAAATATAGAAAAGAACATTGTAGAAACTGCATTCAAAAATGGTTGGATTCAACCCCAACCACCATTAACTCGTACCAACAAAAAAGTAGCTATAATTGGCTCAGGACCTGCAGGCCTAGCGGCTGCACAACAACTAAATAGAGCAGGACACATGGTTACTGTCTTTGAGCGTGACGAAAAACCTGGTGGTTTACTTCGTTATGGAATTCCAGATTTTAAAATGGAAAAACACGTTATAGATAGACGATTAGAAGTATTAGAAAAAGAAGGTATTACATTTAAAACTGGGATTAACGTAGGTATAGATATTAAAGCTAACGAACTACAGAATGAGTTTGATGCAGTTGTATTGTGTGGCGGGGCTACCGTTAGAAGAAATTTACCCATTCCAGGCTCCGATTTAAAAGGCGTAGTCCAAGCCATGGAATTTTTGCCACAAAACAACAGACGTGTAGATAACATTTCCTTTACTGGTGATGAAATTTTGGCAACAGATAAAGACGTTATAGTAATAGGGGGTGGTGATACTGGTTCGGATTGTATAGGCACATCTATAAGACATGGTGCCAAATCAGTTAACAACTTTGAAATTATGCCTATGGCCACAACAGAAAGACCAGAAAATCAACCTTGGCCATTTTGGCCCATGCGTTTAAGAACTAGCACCTCTCATAAGGAAGGAGCAGAACGCTTCTTTAGCATCTCTACTAAGGAATTTAAAGGTGATGCTGAGGGTAATCTTACGGGTTTAGTAACTACAGAGGTTGAATGGGAATTTAAGCCAGGCCAGCGTCCTAATTTAAAAGAAGTCCCAGGAACTGAAAAAGAATGGAAATGTGATTTGGCTTTATTAGCATTAGGCTTTACCGGTTCGGAAACCACCCTAGCAGAACAATTTGGATTAAAATTTGACGGACGTACCAATATAGAAGCCTCAGAAAACGATTATAAAACAAACGTCCCTGGGGTTTTTGCTGCAGGAGACCAAAGACGTGGACAATCCCTAATAGTATGGGCAATCTCTGAAGGCAGACAAGCAGCACATCATGTAGATAAATATCTAATGGGCAAATCAGAATTACCTTTAAAAGGCCAAGGCGATCTTCCAAGGGTGTAATATTAACCTATTTGGATTAGCAAAAGGCAGGTTTAATACCTGCCTTTTTTTATTCATTCCAATTAGTCGATGGAATAAAAAAACCCCTTTACGAATTGTAAAGGGGTTTGAAGGAGGCGGCGACCTACTCTCCCACCTGGTGTGGCAGTACCATCGGCGCTATCGGGCTTAACTACCCTGTTCGGAATGGGAAGGG